>JBGSNA010000237.1:0-7744 GCA_041739875.1 Pirellulaceae bacterium | reverse complement strand
GGCGGCAGGCCGAACGACTGAGAGCCAGTTGATGTCTGCATTGAGCGGGAAGTCGATAGGACGACGACTCGCCAAAGCCGCCATCCAGGGGCAAAGCGACCAGATGACGACACTCCGCGCCAACGAATTGACAGGCCGGCTCATCAATGTCGGCACTGAACGGTCAAGCAGGCAGACGGGTGACCATTTATAGAAATCATTGTCCTGTCTCAGGCAAATCAGCCGCTTACTTACTACGTGTCGCCTAATCATGAGCCGTTACAACGACAATTGCGAAATGCGAACGACTTCTACTTAAACAGTTTAGTTGTCTCCTTGCGAGTGCCATTCAGCTTTCATTGAGTTAATCACAATGTCATCAAAACAAAACGTTCAAGCATTAGTCTTATCGAAACTGAAGTCTTACGAAAGGATGTTTTATCAGGAAGATCTCGATGCAATTCTCGCGTCGGGTCTAGCCGCGATTCCGCCGTTGATGGATGCATTGCAGGATCCTGAGCTGCGAAGACCGGCGTTGGAATTGCTTTGCCAATTCGGTACCAAGGCGCGAACTGCAGTGTCGCTAGCGATTGAAATTCTCGGTAGCGAACGCGATGAGGATACAGCGTGGCGAGCCATCGAGCTACTAGTTGCGATCGGCAGACCAGCGCTTGGTCCGCTACTGGAACGAATTGGACGAGCCAGCGAAGTTGAGTTTCCACGTGTTCGTCGGGCGCTCCAAGACTTCAATGCCAACGATGTCAATCCTGGATTGATTAAGCGACTTAAAGACCATGACCCACTCGTGAGAGCTCGTTGTTGCAAGATTCTTGCGTCAATTGGTTCCAGTAAAATGTACGACCCAACCAAGGCGCTGATCGAGTGTCTTTCCGATGCCGATGAAAGCGTACGAAACGCTGCGATCAAGACGTTGCGAGCCAGTTCGTCAGCTCAGGAGATTCTGGATGCATTTGAGAAAGGAGAAACCGCTACACGAGTTGCCTGCATGCAAGTATTGTCGGAGAGCTGGAGCTTTGTAGATCTTCCATTCTTTGTCACATCGCTCACCGACAGCGACCCACTTGTGCGCATTCACGCAGCAAGCGGCTTGATGCGATCGGCAATACACACTTCGGAATACGCACTACGTGAGGAGTCCAGAAATCAACAATCGGAAGTCCGTTTCGCGGCTCTCAAAGTTTGCCGTACGAGTGCAAACCAAAGTTTTAATCTTGATGAGATGGCGTTTAGAAGTCTTTGCGATGACGACGACCAACAAGTTGCTCGAGAGGCAATCGCCTTAGCCGTCGAAAACCGCCAATATCGGAAGTCTTATCTTCGCTGCGAAAGGACCCGAGTGGCTTTCGCAAAAGCGATCCTGGATGACAGCGATCCCAACCGATGTCGATATTTTTACGCCTTGACTCATGCGGATGCGTTCGGAAAATCCTTGATCCCCACAGTGATCGCATGCTTGCAAGAACCTCGTTCCGATGTCGTTATCGCTGCCATTCACGCACTCGGAGAAATCGGCGAGGGTTGTGAAGAAGTCGTCAACGCATTAATTCCCTTTCTGGATACGTCGGTTCTTAGCTACCGCGTGGAAGCTCTCTACGCCTTACAGAGAATTGGCCCAGCATCCAAATTAGCCTTGCCAGGACTGCGAGAATTGCTGAACAACAACAACCTAAAGACCCCAGTCCTGCTCGCCATGGAATCGATGGGACCCGCAGCCGAGCCCGCGATGTTGGATGTGGCAGCCTTAATTGGACAACGAATCGAGCACCCTCCGTTCGTACTGGCTTCGATCGGAACCAGGGAGGCTATCATTGAGCTAGCCAAAGCCAAGGCGAGCTACGGGCGCGGTGATCGAAAAGACTTTGATGCCTCGTGCGGCGCATTGTATTTAATCGCAGAATCAGCCAGGCCAGTATTGGAAGCTGAACTCAAATCCGCCAAAGCTGAGGATTGTTTCTGGATTCTGGATGGCTTGGAATCGGTCCTTGACAGGCCTGACTTCTATGATGTGTTAATGA
Organism: Pirellulaceae bacterium; assembly: GCA_041739875.1. Lineage (GTDB taxonomy): Bacteria > Planctomycetota > Planctomycetia > Pirellulales > Pirellulaceae > JBBSJZ01. Next base: position 5,729 of record JBGSNA010000237.1, on the reverse strand, counting down.
CGGAACACTTGCATGGAATTGCTGAAAGGCAGTTGACAGCGCTGAGATTTTTGCTTCATGTCTTAAGTTACAACGAGCAGTTGCTATCCAAATTTGTGAAGACAGCGGAGGCCATCAATCGGCTCGCGCGAGCACTGCGAAGTGACGATCGAGTTCATCGCATGTCTTCGCTTGAGTTATTTTGCTTGATCAAGGCAAACTGGAGCGAAGTTGTAAAAGTCTATGTTGGTCAACTTGCGAAATGTATTGGTCTAACCCTTGCCGACGCTCAGTCAGAATATGAAGTTGAACAACTTCATATAATTGCTGCCAAGCTCGGTTTGCCACCGGTATGATAGAAGTCTAGCGCTATCAATGACTCACACGATTCTGAAACTTGCATTGGAGCATTAGTTGATGTCGGAACAATTCACAAATGACAAAGCCGATCAGAACGCACAGCTGCCAAGGCTTTCATCCGTCTTTTTGCTCGTCTTGTATTTCATTGTCTTACCTTGGTCGATGCTCGCGCCTTTCTTCATTCTTGAAAACGCGGACATGGGATTATGCGTCGCTAAGGATCGTGAGGCTGAGACGATCACTGCCGAAGAATTGGCGATCCATCGCCGAGCAGTCGGAACACACCTTTCGATTGTGAACTACTCGACAAGTGTTAGCGTCAGCAATTCCGCAGACGGAAACTTGAGTCTTTCAACGAGTGCTGAAATTATACCGGAACCGCCCATAGCTGATTCCATAACAAGTAGTCACGTTTATGCAAAGCTGTCTATGAATACGGCCGCGAATATCGTGAATTCCGGCGAGCTTTCCATTGGACGTCTTAAGCCATTGTTTTCGAAAACCGTGCCGCTTCCACCGCTAGATGCAATTGTCTTATCGAGTGACGATCACAATGTGAGGGTGGTAGATACGGATTGCCTAATGACATACAGGGACGTCATGATACGCCGCATGTTCGCTGGATTGTCCGTCTTCATAGGACTTGCGTCTGTAGTCGCAATTATCGATCTTCATCGCCGTCGATCGAAAACGGAGATCAACAAAGACGCCAGTTCAAGCAGAGACTAAACGACGGCAACTTGCATCGATGTCGATAAAGGTAGAAACGTGGTTGCAAGCGGAATCTACTGAAGCTGGACCAACTTCAGCGGCTGCAGATTTGCGATACTAATCCCACCTCCGCTTGGGAGCTGCTCAACACGATGAATTGAAAACGTAGAATTGCCGTTTGGACATTCGGAGCGAGCATAGTGCGGCGACGATTCGACAATCAACCGGAGCCCCAGCCGCTGGTAAAACGGAACCGCTTGAGAGAGGTCGGCTGATGGGACCGTAACTTGATTAAGATTCATGTTGTAGTCTTTGCGTACAAGTACGATCCCAGCAGCTTGCAGCGAGTGCAGCAGCAACCGCAATCAACCTGCCGATGCTAAACCAGATCGAGTATGGCAGCATCGAAATATTGAAACCCACGGCTGCAGCGAGCTGCAATCCAACATTTGTTGAGGAGGTAAGGTTACCTAATCACTTACTTCACTTGACTCAGCTTCGCTGTTGCCCAAGCTCTAACACTAATGACTGGACTCTGCATCAGTCTAACAATCAGTGATTCAAGGCGTTCAGGTGCGAGGCTTTGGAAGCCATCGAATAGCATATTTGCTTCGTCGGTACCATTGATTAGTCCCGTGGAAATATCATTTTCTTTCATAGCCAGGAGTCGTTCCTCTGCTGCAGGCAGAGCGTCGATGATGCGATTGCGAACAATCGCGGTCGCGGCCCAATGGCGAACTTTCCATTCCGCTGAGCACAGAGCACCGCGGATCGCTGTACCTGCTTTCTCAGGAGCCAACTCCAAAACGGCTTCGATGCCAGCGTTGCGATCCGAATCGCCGGATAGTCCGCCACCCCACGGAGCATTTGAAAGCATCTTAGTCAGCGCGGGAATCGCAGCCACGATCTTACGTTCTTTGATTGTCTTCGCCGCCGCTTCACGAATACTCATCGAGCTGTCACTGAGTTGTGCGATCAGCAACCGTTCGAGCGGCGAGAGGGCTTCGAAGTTGACCTCTTCGATCACTGGCGGCGTAACCATCCTGCTTTGCACCTTGCGAACGCTCGACATTAGTTCATCCGCGTTTTGCGCATCATAGTATGTGCCACGACCTGCTGCTGCGATTTGCGATACCTGGGCGGCTTCGCGATCACCCATGCAGAATCCGACGACACTTACAGTGACTCGAAGCGCGGCGAATCTACCAACCAATCGTGCCGATTCAGCGACTGGATCTGCGTGGCACGTCTCCATACCGTCTGTAATTAGAACGACACTCGCCATGCCACTTGCATTTGCCAATTGATCGCCAGCCAGTTGCAAAGAACGGGCAATTGGTGTGTGCCCAACCGCGTGCAAGCCTTCTATAGTCTTCTCCAATTGTAACTTGTCGGCAAAGTTGAGTGGAATTAACGGGCGGACCATATCGACTGACGCGCATTGACGCTGTACATCGAGGCCGTACGCAATCAGCGAAAGACGACGCCCCTCGGGTACCTCCTTCACCAATTCGATCGCAGCTCGCCGGGCGGCTTCCCATTTAGAGGATCCGTCGGCTAATCGATCATTCATACTACCCGAGCAATCCAAAATCACAACAAAGTCCGACACGTCACTGCTCGCTTCGACCGGCGAGCCTGGTTTCTGAATCGTTTCGATGAGTGTTTCCGTGGCACCTGCGTTCCGAAGCCTGGCGACTTGTTCAGCGCCCAACACAAACTTTGTCGGCGAGGATTGAAGCAGTCGACTTATCTTGGCTTCATCAACTCCCAACTCCACGTATTCAAAGACTTTCTCGAACGTAACCGCAGTCTGTGCAACCAATCGGTCTGCGGAGACGACGGCAGTGCCCAGCGCAATCATGCGAGCCAAACGAACAAATTTACGGCCGATCATTCTTGGATTCCTATGTGAGTGTACTAGTTTACCGACAACCGCGGAGCCGCGGTCAATTGTCAACACTCCTTGAAGCGTCAAGGGCATCCAAATGTTTCAGAGCCAGAGAGGAAATTTTGCGACACTTCTCGCTGATCGCCAGTACATCTGAAAATTTATCCCTCCCGCGCGTTGCAGAAATCTGGGGAAATCGGCAATTCACGGGAGGGTCCGAGCTTGGGCTAAACAACATGGCGTCGAGATCATTGGTGAGTTCTGCGACGCAGGGCGATCGGGACTCAACTCCGAAGGTTGGTTATGGCAACTATCTGTAATCATGGAGGGACTGATAGCTAAGGAACGAAGGTTACTAGGTGCAATCATACTGCGGATCACAAGTGTGCAGTCCGCCATTGCAGGCAATGCGGCAGTTAGCTTCGTTCGAAGCGTACATTGGAGGTAGAATTTTGAAACAAATCCTGCAATTGATTTGACTCACGTCAAAACTTATGTAACCTATTGGTTACATATGAAACCAGAAGACATGGATGCCATTTTTCACGCCTTGGCCAGCTCACATCGCCGCAAAGTGCTAGATGTGCTGAAAGCCATGCCGGGCTGCAATGTGAATGATGTGTGCAAGTACTTTGATATGAGTCGCATTGCCGTGATGAAGCACTTGAAGGTCTTGGAGGAGGCCAATTTGGTCATCTCCGAGAAGTCAGGGCGTTCACGGGAATTGTACTTCAATGCTGCCACAATCCAATTGATCTATGATCGCTGGACGACAGAATACAGCAAGTTCTGGGCAAGCCATGTAACCGATATCAAGTTCAAAGCCGAAAATAGGAAGCGCAAGCATGCCCGAGACGACTAAGCAAATTCATCGCATAATCATCAACGCGTCTATTCAAGACGTCTGGGATGCTTTGACTAAAGAAGGCGAAGTGCTGCCTTTCTTCTTCAACTCGGTGCTGCACACGACCACGCTGGCGCCCGGAGCGCCAATGCGCATGCGTTCCAAGGATGGTAAATACACTGGAGTCGTCGGTGAAGTGCTCGAGTTGGAGCCTCCACATCGCTATGTGACCACTTTCAAATTCACCAACTTCGACGATCCACCTTGCAAAGTGACTCATCAACTGAAGGAAGTCGAAGGCGGCGTTGAGTACACGCTCATCTCGGAAAATGTACCTGTCGGTACCAAGACAGAAAAGCAGATGCAGCAAGGTGGTCACTTCATTACGAAGACCTTAAGAGGGCTAGTGGAAAATGGCAAGGCTCCCGTTTCCTCGCGATTAATTCTTGGGATGATTTCCATTCTTGGTTGGATGACACCCAAGCAGTGCCTTACCGAAAACTGGCCAATGGAAAAGAAGATTCAATAGCAACAGTTGCCTTTGTGCTTTTGGAAATTGATGGATCACTCGCGCTCATCTGCCAGCCTGCCAACAAACGATTGACATCAGCGGCGACCAAGGGGTAATCTCGGGTAGAGAACGAGAGATGCTTGGCTCCTTGATCTTCGGGCCAAATTTTCCCAGTTCTTGTTAGCATCTGTTCGATACCGATGCCGAACGACCTTAACACAAGTGGTGCAAATTGGACCGAACTGGCGGCGCCAAACATGGCATGCGATCGCGCCAGGTTGTTCCAACCGGAGTAGGTTGTTTTCTAAGTCATATTGGTACCAAAGCTACTCCTCTTTTGAAGGCTAAAATGAAGAGTCCCGATTGTATTCACGCAGTCGTGCGACCGACACTTAGCTAAACAAGGAAACTTACGCGGTTAAAGCGATTCGAAAAGCGCTCAAGATTCTTGTTAACGAGTCGACACAGGCGGCGGCATACAGTCAAATCGCGGCGTTTTAGTGCTGACTGGCGTATGGATGAGAATCAATAACGAGAGACTTTTGCAAGGGTTTGGCTGAACGCCGAGCCTGCTGTCTCGGCGTACGTTTTCGCTTCCATTTCGGGATTCCACGACGCCGAGGATGTGATTCAGCAAGTCGCTCAAACACTTGCGCGGCGGTTCGACGAGGATGAATCCGATCGACCGTTCGTTGGTTGGGCGTCGTGGATTGCGAAGTCGAAGGTGTTTGCGATGCCCAGAGGCGGCAGGAAAGTACCTAGGGGCTTGATCTTTCGGACGGACATGATGGCATCGAGTTGCTCGGCTGCTGTGTAGCCAGCCTCTTCTGCGTCAGGGATTACGCTGGAGAGCGGAGGAGTTGCGAGCTGGCACAGCAACGGATCGTCATCGACTCCGAGAACGGAAATCGAATCGGGAACGGGGCGCGACGCTTGACGACAGAGGTCGATCACGCGACGAGCCAGCGACTCATAAGCCGCCATCAAGCCACAGGGCTCGGGAACGTTCTCAAGCCAGCGAATCAGTCGTCGGCGTTCGCGAGGCCAAGTAGTCCCCGTTGTCTCATCAACAACATCGAAAACCGTTGCATCGATTCCGACTTTGCCTGCCTCCGCCACGAATGCGTCGCGACGCCACTTGGCCCAATTGAATACAACATCACCACAGAATGCGAGATGACGAAAGCCCTTGTCCAGAAAATATTCGACGGCCAGTTTCGCAATCGCAGCATCGTCGGTTTCGATCCAGGGGATGGCCGGCAACGGTCGCGCAGCGCTCACGTCGACGGTGGTAACTTAGCCGCTTGCACTGCCTTCGCGATCGCGTCCGTTTCGATACGCGCAATGATCCCGTGGCCTGCGTAAGTGCGAAGCCATCGAGGAGGGTCGGCTCCACGTTGTTGCTCCGGCAGATCAATGGTCCATTGCTCGTG
>JBGSNA010000184.1:0-28848 GCA_041739875.1 Pirellulaceae bacterium | reverse complement strand
CAGATTATGGAAGTACGACAGCGCTACCAGAGAGATGTCGCGTCCTTCACGGGACGCGTGGATTGAAACAATTCAGGTCGAAGCTTTGTGTTGATTTGGTTGTAGTCGCGTCCTTCACGGGACGCGTGGATTGAAACCGTTCCGTGAAAAACCGATGACCAGGTTATTGGGTCGCGTCCTTCACGGGACGCGTGGATTGAAACCCAATTGTGTGGTCCTACTATAGGACACAGTAGGGTCGCGTCCTTCACGGGACGCGTGGATTGAAACTGGCTCCGGGTCTCGGTCACCTGTCGGTTAGTGTGTCGCGTCCTTCACGGGACGCGTGGATTGAAACCAAAATCGTCTACCAAACTTCGACGACTGGTGCGAGGTCGCGTCCTTCACGGGACGCGTGGATTGAAACCACTATTCAAACTTTTCCATCAACGCGGATGCGGTCGCCCGCTCATACGCGGGCGTGGATTGCAACGATACACAGTGAGCATTCGAGATCAAGAGCGACGTATTTTGCAGTCTGCCGGTGCCATCACCCGACTCCATGACATTTGGGTGCTTAGTCAACCGCACTTATACGACATCCGTTTGGGACTCACATTGAATCGCGCCGACGGCGTTTTACCGATTGAGGACACCATTGTTTAGCAGCTTACAAAAGTCAGGCTCCCATCGCCCAAGTTCGGGGAGAGGGGGCAGGGGCTTACGTTTACCCACATCTTTTAAGTTGTTGGCCCATCGAAAGATTCGCCTTTTACCGCGAAGCGGTCACAAGACAGTAGCCGTGGGTCGCGCAGCGCACCCACGGTTAGCCGTCCACCGACACATCGCGACCCCGCAGGTGGTCGAACGTCTGCGTTTGCCTGCGGGGTCGAAAACGATTGAAAACGAACGATTGCGTGGGTGCGCTGCGCGACCCAAGGCTACTGTCTGCGATGCCTTCGGCATCAAAAATGTGGGTAAACCTAGGGTAGGAATTGAAACCCACTTGCCCAGGTTCGTTACTTCCGGTGCAAGCGTCGCGTCCTTCACGGGACGCGTGGATTGAAACTATGAATTCGAGTCAGTGGTGCCGCCAGAAGTAATCGCAGTGGTTCACGCGATGGTTTCTCAATTCAGAAAGTTTGCGGGGATTCAACTGGGTTGATACGTATTATGTCATAGCGGCCAGGAGCTCATTGACTTCGACTGTTGCAAAAGTCGTTGCGTAGTCGGACATGGCATACGGGATGACCAAATGACCCTCGTGAATGATCGCACCGCAAGTGTAGACGACATTCGGCACGTAGCCTTCTCTCTCAACTTCATTGGGCGTAATGAGAGGTTCTTGAAGTCGTGCGAGTATTTTCGAGGGGTCCTCCAGATCTAACAGCATCGCGCCAATGCAGTACTTGCGCATCGCACCGACTCCGTGCGTGAGGACCAACCAACCCGCAGGTGTTTCCAGCGGTGAACCGCAGTTGCCCATTTGAACAAACTCCCAAGGACTGGTTGGTTTAACAATTATCTCTTTGGTATGCCAAAAGTAGAGCATTTCGGAATACATCAGAAACAAATGCTCGCCGTCTTGTCGGCCAAGCATGACGTACTGTCCATTAATCTTCCTTGGAAAGAGTGCCATACCTTTGTTGGAAACGGCTGGTCCATTGAGCGTGTGCATTTTGAACTGGAGAAAGTCACGCGTCTCCAGCAATTGCGGCAATACCATCCTGCCGTCATAGGCGCTGTACGTTGCGTAATACGTTTGTCGTCCATCGTCTTCGCGAAAGTTCACAAACCGAGCGTCTTCGATTCCGTTCGTCTCAGTAGGGCTGAACGGAAAGATGACACGTTCGGACAACTCGTGATCGGGACTGTATTGAATTTCGTAGTTCGACTTCGCCAACGTCACGACTTGATCGACAAGGGGAGCTAGCTCGTTGTGCCGCGAGCGATTTTCGCGAAGTGCAATTTTCAAGCGACGTTCGAGTTGTTCGAGTGTAAAATCGTGCTCGAGTGTTGAGAGGACATCGTAGATAAACGGTGTTCCCAATCCAAGTTCAATCAGTTTGCGTCGCAACAGATCATTTTCGTAGCGTGAGTCCGGAACAAAACGCGGCGTCGTCACGAATCGCACAGGCTCGTCCACATTGATTCTCAGGTCCTTGGTGATCGTTCCTGATCGAAAAACAATGGATGAGATATGGCCTTCACCGACTGCGCGCAGACTCATGGCAAACCGACGCGTGCCTTTTGCCAGCCCCGACTGGTCGGGATGCCATACAAGCGAAGGGTTAAAAAGTGCTGCGGACTCGAGCGCGTATTCCTGTGTGAAGTATGCTCCGAGTAGCAGTCGTCGATTTTCACTCAGTGGTGCATCCGTCAGCAAATACTGTCGGATCCTCAAAAATCGTCGCTCAAAGAACTCTTTTGCCTTCTGGTGACGTCCATGAAACTCTTCGTAAACTTGGTGCAAGAGAGTATCGACTTCACTTTCGGCTAAGGTCGATACGCGTGCGATGACGCGCAGGATCCGGTCGTCCGTGGGTGGCTGGAACGGTCGCAGAACGACGCGTTGCTTGTTCGGAGACAGAACAATACCGGTTCGCTTAATTTGCATGTGCTGCGATTGGTGAGAGTAAATTAAATTGGGATAGGCTTCCAGCATGTCCGTTGGAGTCAGGACAGAATGGAAACGTAGCTCATTAGGCAAGCGATGCGAGTTGCTGCATCTCAGCAAGCGACAATAGGAAGGCCAACGTCGACTCAGCGCCCTGGTTCTCGTTGACTTGATTTGCCATCAGTCCGTCGTAGCATCCGCCCGTGGAGGCATCGTAAAGCGGTTTGCCAAGATCATTTCTTCCGAGAAACCAATCGAACGCCAGATGTGCCTGCTCGCACCACGCAATGTCTCGAGTGACCGCGTATGCTTCGATACTGGCTGAGATCATGGAATAAGCTTCGATCGCTTGCTGATCGAATACGGCGGTTGTGCCCTGATCACGACTGAATCCGTTCGATCCGATAGGGCGGAAACGTCCCTCTGGGGAAATCTGTTTATCGCGAAGCCATCGCAGGGACTTCAAGCCAATCTCCGTCGCACGCTCGTCGCCCGACCACCTGCCTCTTGCAATGAGTGCCTGTGAGAGTCTCGCGTTGTTGTAGGTCGCAACGTTTTCGAACCAGGGCCAATCGCTCGTCGCTGTTGATTCATACATCTCGATGAGCTTTCCCGAAAGCCGCTCACTCATGATGCCGGCGACACGATCGCCGCCGTAACAGCGCAAGTACTCATGGATTCCGATGATTGCCAACGCCCAAGTGCGCGGCGACGTCGTGTTCTCGCACGACGGTAGGGCTAGATGGAACAGCTCACGAGCCCAAGCCACAAGGCCAACGCGACGTGACCTTGCGATACAGGTTCCCAAAGCCCAGAGCGCGCGGCCCTGAGAATCGTCCGAGCCGTCCTCTTCGAGCCACTTTCGATCGAAGCTCATGAAGTTTCGGAAGCGCCCCGTATCTCGATTGAAGGCTAAATTCAAAAATGCCGCGTACCTGGATCCGAGCAAGTGGACTTCGGACGTGTCTTTACCGAGCTCTTCGATTAAAACGGTAAGGATCAATGCTCGTGCGTTGTCGTCCGTGCAGTAACCATGACTGTGATCCGGAATGGAATAAATGGCGTGCTGAATGATTCCTGTGGAGTCACTTAGGTGATGCAAATGTTCTAAATCCATCTGGGGCAGAGCCAAGGGACGTTCATCGAGCGTGCGAACGGCTAACGGCTTTCGCTGGGTATTGCGTTCCTTGAGCGCCCGTTTGAATGAACGCAAGTAGAGGCGAGACACGTGATCCCACGTCATACTGCGTCCCAACTCATACGCCCGTGCGCGCATCGCCAAACGCCGCGAATCGTCTTCGAATAACCCAATGACCTCATGCGCGATTGCATCGGAATTGGCAAACGGCACGAGGACGCCGCGACCATCGGCAAGAAGCTCTTCCGCGTGCCAGTACGGAGTCGAGATGACTGCTTGCCCGCACCCGAACGCGTACGCCAACGTGCCTGAAACAGCCTGCTGGACATTCAAGTATGGCGTAATGTAGAGATCAGCTGCGCCAATGAATTCAGTCAATTCCTCCAACTCAACGAAACGGTTATAGAAGCTCACATGTTTGGTCACGCGAAGCTCTTTGGCCAAGCGTTCCAAGCTTATTCGATATCGCTCTCCTTGCTCGCGAATCAAACTGGGGTGCGTCGCGCCGAGCACCAGGTAAATGAAATCAGGAAATCGAGCGATAATTTGCGGTATTGCCTGCAGCACATGTTCAATTCCCTTCCCAGGCGAGAGCAAACCGAACGTGAGAGCAACCCGCTTGCCGTCGACACCGAACTGCTCTTTCAAGTCCGCTTGATCAACATCTGGTGCATCAGGAATTCCGTGCGCAATTAGGTCGATTTGATCGCTGGAAACGGCGTACGTTGTCATGAGCGTTTGGCGACAACGCTCCGTCATCACGACCAATCGATTTGAGAGCTGGACCAGTTGCATCATTACTGATAGCTGGGTTTCATTCGGATTTGACAAAACGGTGTGTAGCGTCGTCACCACCGGCATTCGCAAATCTTGCAGCAAGGCCAGAATGTGGCTGCCGCTTGGCCCGCCAAAGATGCCGAACTCATGTTGAAGCGAGACCACATCGACATTGCTGAAGTTCAAGAAATCCGCCGCAGCCCGATATTCGTCAAGCTCTTGTTCCACGACTTGGAAACGCACTTCGCTCTCGTAAGCGTACCCACCAACGATATCGTCTATGGGAACGACGATGCACTCGGCACTCGAGGCTTTCGCAACCGCCGTACGCAAGTCGTGGGTAAATGTCGCGATCCCGCATTTTCGTGGCAGGTAGTCTCCTACGAAAGCGATTCTCTTTAAGTCATTGGCTTTCATCGTGTTCCACCGTCTTGTTTTGTCATCGAATTCATCACTGTTTGTTTCGAGAATTCCGCGACCGCAACATAGCTATCGGCGGCACCGTAATACACATGCATCAACTCACCGGCTTCGACAACCGCCGTCGGGAACACCACGTTCGGCACAAATCCATCGGTCTCATAGTCCGTCGAGGGAGTCATGATTGGCTGAGTTGACCTCGCGATGACGCGACTGGGCTCGAAGCGATCGAGCAGCATTGCGCCTGCGGCGTACTGACCAACGGCGCCAACCACCGATGATGATTCACTTGCATGGTAGAGCACGAGCCAACCCTGGTCTGTGAGAATTGGCGGCGTTCCGCTTCCCACACGGTCACTTTCCCATCGCTGGCACCCTTGCAAGATTGCTTCGTGTTGTCCCCAGTGAATCAAATCTGGCGAGCGTGCAATCCAGATCTGTGGTGGACTGAAATGGGACCTCGGATTCGGACGATGCAGCGCGACATACTCGCCATTGATCCGTTGAGGGAACAAGACGACATCTTTATTTTCACAAGGAAAAATAATGCCGTGGCGTTTGAATTGGATCATATCTGGTGACGACATCAACGCAGTCAATGCACCCTGTCTTGAGACAGCGACGTAGGTGATCCAGTAGATGCCATCAATCTTGGATATACGAGGATCTTCGATACCAAACTCTTCGTAAACTTCTTCAGGCACTACCGTTGCGCTCGCCGCCCACGGCGTATCGGATGTCGATGATTGTCTGAAAACTTGAAAATGCGATACAGAGGTTAGCCTCAGTGCTTTAGTGTCCTTCATCATCACAACGCGAGCATCGACGTGCATCACTTCGGCGTCGACGACCCAATCAGAAACGAGCCGACCATTCAGCCATCGTGGCAAAGGCATTTGTCCATCGTGTCGTTCGGTTGGACGTTCAGCAACACGTGCCAACATCACCAATTCATCACCGACAGCAACAACTGCCGGATTGAATACGCCGACGACTTCCCAATCCACTTGCGATGGCGAAATGTCGGACGGTTGACAAAGTAGCGTGGACCGCGTTCTACAAGTCATTCGCTCACGTCGATGCAATGCAGCGAACGCAGCGGAAGTGGTAGCGATCGTGAAGACAACATCGCCTCCTTGGCGAGAATCCGAACACTACCTCGACTCAAATGAAACTCAACGAATCGGGTAGGTTGAATACTGCACAGCTTTGCATCTCAGATGTCCTCACAAGCAAGCATTCTCTGATGCCTGCTTGTCGCTTCAGCGTCCAAGCCAGCCAAGTGTACAACCCTGCAGCCTAGCGTGGTTTCGACATTCCACAAGTCCAAATGAAGCTTAACGCTCGCTATTCACTCGGCTAGCATGAATGAACTTGGCTTGGCTTTCTCGATCAAGCGTGCCCGCATGCTCAAAGCGACCACTGCAACAAGTGCAGTACAAATTCACTCAAGACGCCGGCTACGATACTTTGACCCGACTAACCAAACTACATTTCGGTGTCCTGAATTGCGTGCTGCACTGACGTTTCGGAAACCGGTTGGGTGAAGCACTCTGAGCCTGCGTCGAGGCCGCGAACCCAATGGCGACGCTTATCTGAAAACCGAAATCGAACGGTTTGAGACTTCACAAATATGGCTGGCCCAGCTGAGCGGGATGCGGCCCGGGTGAGCGGGAGGCGTGGATTGCAAGTTACTTTAAGGGCGCAGGGAACTTCGTCGTATCGTCGTTGTGCATTTCAACTTTTTTCCACACGCGCGTGTTGATCCACTTAACGGTTTGCTTCTTGCCGGGCCCGCAATAAGCGCCGTACTTGATATAGAAGTTGCCGGCGGCGTCGAACGTTTTGTACTTGAACGCTCGGCCATTATTTTGTGGTTCGCCTTCGAACCACTGGATCATATTGATCTTGACCCGCTTGCCACGAACGTCTTTGGCAAGTTCTTTAACACCCACCCGGGCGTCTCCGGTGGCGTCGCTGGCAGAGTGGTACGTCAATCTGCCCGCACCCTGATCGCGATGATATTTGACTAACGCAGCGTGCCAAAGCTGGAAGACCCAGACATCGTCGGTGACGTTATCCTCGACCAATAACTCGCCTTCGAATTGATAGGTACCGGATTCATAGTCAGGACCTCGGAATTCCACTCGGCGGTGGTTATCCGGGGTTTCGAAAGTGACGAACGTCTCTGTCAACGTGTGTGCGTCATAAGTGTAGCTTTCGACGAAATGTTCGACCCTACCAGCTGCCTTCCAGGGCGACTCCCAAAAGTTCTTGTCCTTGTCTTCAAAGTGAACGTAGGCTCGAGATGTCTTGTCGACGCGCCCGATCGGCAATACTTCCTCCCAGGGACCCTCGCCATGTTGGGCCGACACGGTGGCATGGAGCGGACCGAGCAAAAACAAGCATAGCACCGGCAATGACATTGAGTGCGTTGCGAGCGCTGGAGCCGATTGGTTAGCCATTGGAGCTAGGCCTTTGCAGGGGACACGGGAAGAAAGAACAAATCTTATTGCGGGGCTCGGACGTGCTCAATCCAAAAATGACACTTATTTCCCGCCCGATCCTAAGCAGGAATGTAGGGGACCAGCTGCGGGCATGGAGGGATGCCTTACTCGTGAGAGGATTTGGGCAGTACCGAACGCATCTTGGCGATACTGCGATTGAAAAGCTGCACCGTTCGAGTCGTGCTGAGTTTGATTTCCTTTGCGATCACGTGAAATGCAACGCCGATACCTCGTCGATTAATTCCGAATCGTGCTTTGACGATGTACTGCTCGCGTTCTTCGAGTTGCTTAATCAATTCCGTAACCTGCTCGATCGCTTCTCCTGTCTCCAGTTTCTTCAAGACATTATCGCCCGCATCCCCTGCGAACGATTCCATTGCATCGTCTCCATTGGTTGCAACACGACTACGGTATCTCTGGTCGCGCCGAAACGCACCGATGATTGAGCGTTCGATCGCTTGATAGGCGTAGGTACTGAATCGATGTCCTCGTCGAAAGTCAAACAGATCGACGGCGCGAACCAAGGAGGCGTTTCCAATACAAATCAGCTCGTCGAACGATTCGAATCCAGGCGAGCAGTAGCGTTTGGCAATCGAAACCACCAAGCGAAGGTTGGACTCAACAATGAAATTTCGCATGCGAATGATGCTTTCCTGAATCGCGTCCGCATCGTCCTGCATTTTTTGGCACGCAATGCAAGCGAGTGCGTTGATTTGCGAATGCGATTGCAAATACTTCAGGTAGTTCAATTTGCGAAAACAATGTTGCTCTTGAGCCTGGTTCAGTATCGGCAATCTCCACAAGTGTTCGAGATACGCCGGCATTCCACGGGGCGGTGTTGTCGGCGTTCCTTGCTTCGCAAGCGGCATGACGGCTAAGAAAGTTTCGCCAACATCTTTGTCGGCGAATTCGTCAATGAAAAAGTAGCCGACTTTGGCGACCGTGGCGGTGGTTCGGTTTCCCGATCGTGGATTCGCTTCAGGGGTCTTTGGCGGCGAGTCTTGCGAAACGTTGTTGGCAAGGATCATGACATCGCTCATGAGAAGTGGAGGTGAGGATTCGTTGTTTCCATCGAGACGCGTGAATCGTTAGGTATGGATCGATGTGTACAACGACGACCTGTGACTGCCCTCACGTTGAATTGCGTTGTCGATCGATCGGCTCACGGCGCGACTCGTTCGGTCCGCAACGCGTGAAATGCACTTGGTCAGGTCGGAATGTTTTTCTGTAAGCGACACCAACGACGCTCGCTGCAATTCCACCGTGACGTGACACTGAATGCCGATGCTTTCGCTCGCACTTTTGCTTTCGCTCGCACTTTCATCCGAAGTGAAAGCAATCTCCGTGCGGATGATCCGAGACTCGTAGCGGCTAAGCGCGAACAAGAACCGTCGCTCCAGCAGTAGCCTGTGGTCAACATCAAGCAAGCCGGCGGGGTCGGTAAGCGAGATGGACATGGTCACTGCCTTTGGGCCAGCGGATAATTTTTTAAAGAACCTTCGATCGCTCCTGCATAAGTCTAAGTTTGATGCGTACAGTTAGGCAAATAGAAATTGCAGCGACATTCCATAGATAAAAACGATGGAAGGTGTTCGATGGTCTCACACGGGTTGAACTCATGATTGCAAAAACGCTTCCACTCGCGGTTTTACTTCTCTCAGGCATCGTGATTTGCCAAGTCTTGATCGAGCGCGGCCCGCAAACGGCCTACGCCATGACAGCGCATGGAACGGACAAGAAAACGATGGTGACAGTTCCGTTGGATTCCGGCATGGAAGCTGTCGTGACGTTGGACCATGCCACCGGCGACATGACGGGGTACGTTCTCAACCGCGTCAATGGCCAGTTTTTTATTCGGTATCGCCACAACGTCACCCAAGAGTTTCCGGAACACGCTGGATCGTACTTGATGGCCACGGGGCTGTCGGATTTCCGCGGGTTCACTGGAAATAATCGACTTGCCAGCGGTGTCGTTTACGTTTCCGAAGAAAGTTCGGGACGCGTGGTCGCTTACGCCCTGCCGTGGAACCCTCAGTTCGCCACGAGTAACGCCGGCAATCAAGATCTGCAGTTCATCACTCTTGATCAAGCGGCAACTCGATTTACTTTGCTGCGGTGACCCAGGAACATCCAATCCGCTCGTCTATTAGCCGGTCATCTACTGTAGAAACACGACGAGTCATTTAACAAATAGATAAAACGCGATCGAACCATAGGAAAGCTATTTTGAGTGACCTGGGACCCACCAGAGAGATGAATGGATAGAGAAAAACAATCGATATTGCGGTTGGAATAGAATGATCTTTCTTGCTTGGAGTGCGTAGAGTTCTGTAGTGCGTGTCGCAGGTTGGCGAACGATCTCACTGGAACTTTCCTTTTGAAAAGGCAATCCACCATGATGCTCTCGACTCATTTCGGAAACTTGGATTTTGCTCCCTCTGCAAGGACGCAGTTCGCTGATTTGATGCTCAGCTCGGTCGAGCGATTTCAATCTCGAATCCGCAAAATGAACGTGAGCGTTCGTGACATCAACGGACCCAAGGGAGGTATCGACAAACAGTGTCGTTGCGTGATTCACCTGAAACGCATGTCGCCGATCGTGATCGAAGACGCTGACGACAATTTGCAAAACCTAGTGAACCGAATTGCGGATCGAGTTTCCTACACGCTGAGTCAGAAAATCGACAAGGTGCGTCAAGGTGGGCGTCGTCGAAGCCAGCAAGAGGTTGATGCGACGAAGTCGGAGTAACTGAATCGTTAACGGTCATTCTCTGAAGGCAAGATGCGAAGCCATGAACACCAATGACGAATTGATTCACCGTCTCGGTGACGCTAGCGGTGACCACGCCGCGTCAGAACCCTGTTTCGTTGTTGGTATCGGGGCTTCAGCCGGCGGATTGGAGTCACTCGAAAAGCTGTTTCGCAACTTGCCAACGGATACGGGGATGGCGTTTGTTGTCTTGCAACACCTTTCCCCCGATTTCAAAAGTATGATGCTTGAATTGCTTGGGCGTGATACGTCCATGGCAATTCACCGTGTCGAAGAGGGAATGCAAGTCGCCGCGAATTCGGTTTACTTATTGCCGCCGAAGAAAGAGATGGTGATCTCGGGTAACACGCTCCACTTGCGAGACAAGGATCGTGACCATGGTCTTGCGTTGCCGATTGACACGTTTCTCGGGTCGCTCGCGACGGAGTACGGTTCACGATCCGTTGCCATCATTTTATCCGGCAGCGGATCGGATGGATCTCGCGGCGTCGTCGAGGTTGCTCGGCACGGAGGGTTTGTGATTTCGGAGGCGCTCGAGACGGCTAAATTCGATGGCATGCCGGGCAGCGCGATTGCCACCGGAGTCGTTGACGAGGTTCTTTCGCCCGAAGCGATCGGCGAGGTTTTGGCGCGGATCACACTCGAGCCCCGCGTCACTCGAAAGCAACGCATTGCCGAAGTCGAACTTCGTCGCGAAACATTGCATGGTCTTGACGCCATCTATCAACTGTTTCGTCGCGTCCATGACATCGACTTTTCCGTTTACAAGGACACCACCGTACTGCGGCGCATCCACCGGCGGGTCGCGATGGTCGGTGCTGAGTCGCTCGATCAGTATGCCGATCGCCTCGCCGAGGATGCCCAGGAACTCAATTCTCTTTACTGTGATCTGTTGATTGGAGTGACGCAGTTCTTTCGCGATGTTGAAACGTTCCAATTGCTCGGCGAGCGGTTTTTGCCGGATGCGATTGCCAGGCTCGACGAAGGCAATGCATTTCGCGTCTGGGTCTCGGGTTGTGCGACAGGTGAGGAGGCGTATTCGTTAGCGATCACGATTCACGAATTGTTTGAGCGACAGGGGCGTCCGTTCAAGCTCAAGCTATTCGCCACGGACGTTCATAAAGCGTCGATCGAGCATGCTGGACGAGGCGTTTATGCGTCGGAAGTGCTCAAGGGGATTTCGCGGGAGCGTTTAGAAAAGTATTTCATCCGTCGCGAAAACGATTATCAAGTATCCCCTGAGATTCGCCGGTCGATCGTGTTTGCGCCGCACAATGTTCTCAACGACGCTCCGTTTACCGATTTAGACCTGGTGACTTGCCGTAACCTGTTGATCTATTTCCAACCGCCGGCTCAGACGCGTTCGTTGTCGATGTTTCACTATGGTTTGAAGAAGGACGGCATTATGTTGTTGGGCGGCAGCGAGTCGCCTGGGGAGTTGGTTGGTGAGTTTGATGTTTTGCATGAACGTGCGCGAATCTATCGAAAGCGACGCGACATCCGTTTACCCGCCGACTTTCACGCACCGATGGATCGTTTGCTCGGAGTCGAACTTCACACCCTTCCGGTACGAACAAATCTTCCCGCGCCCGTGTCGTCCAGTGAGCAGCAAACGCTGCATGATCAACTGCTCAATCGTTTCATGCCGCCGAGTCTGCTGATCGATGAAAACCGAGCGTTGGTCGATTGCTTTGGTGGTGCGGAAAAGTTCCTCCGACTTCGACCGCGCAAGCCATCGCTCGATGTGCTCGAGTTGATGGACGAGAGTCTTCGTACAACGCTTTCGGGCGCGATTGGGCGGACGCTCAAGGAAAATTCACCCGTCCGATTTTCGAACGTCGCGCTGCGTGTTGATGGCGTCGACCAAATGTTCAACTTGATGATCACTCCCTTCAGTCATCCGTCGATTTCAGGAAAGTATCATGTTGTCTCGTTTGATGCACTTGGCGTTTCCCTTGGCGATGCGGATCGCGTTTCCGATGTCGCAACGGAGGAGTTTACCGGCGAGCTGGACGCGTCACGCGACCATATCCGACAACTGGAGAGTGACCTTCGCTACTCGCGTGAAAATCTGCAAGCGACGATCGAGGAGCTGGAAACCAGCAATGAGGAATTGCAGGCAACCAACGAAGAGCTAATCGCGTCAAACGAAGAGTTGCAAAGCACCAATGAGGAACTGCACAGCGTCAACGAAGAGCTTTACACCGTCAACGCCGAGCACCAGCGGAAGAATACAGAGCTTGCCGAGCTGTACCAGGACATGAACCTGTTGCTTGAAAACACGGATGTCGCCACGATCTTCTTGGACAAAGAACTTCGCGTTCGCCGGTTTACTTCGCGTGTGCGACGCGTGTTCGATTTTGTTGAGCATGATGTGGGACGCTACATCCGCAGTTTCTCACCGAAGTTTTCTGTCCATGGCCTCGTTCAACGACTCGAGCAAGTCGTCCGTGGCGGCTTGCCCGATGAATGCGAGACGCTTTCGCACGACGGTACGTTGTATCTGCTTCGAATGGTGCCGTACCGCATTGACGAGAAGGTGGAGGGCGCTGTCTTGATGCTCGTCGACGTGTCGTCACTCGAAGTTTTGCGAGAACGATTGCGGTGGATGTCGGCGATTGTGGAGTCGACCGATGATGCGATCATCGGACAAGATTTGCGAGGGATGATTACGACGTGGAATGCCGGTGCCGAGAGGTTGTATGGGTATTCTGCGAACGAAGCGATTGGGCAGCATGTTTCGATGATGATTCCCGTTCAACGACGCGAGGAGGTCACGGAGTATCACCGCTCGATCGCCGCCGGAGAACGGTTGCACACACGCGACACGATGCGATTGCACAAGGATGGAAGCGAGTTGCATGTGTCGCTTACCGTTTCGCCAGTGCTCGATGGCCAGAACCAATTGATTGGGATCTCGAAGATCGCGCGTGACGTTTCCGAGCGCGTGGCGATGGAGAATGAAATTCGTCATCAAGTCAAACAGCGCGAAGCATTTCTCGCTACCCTCTCACACGAATTGCGCAATCCGCTTGGCGCAGCGCTCAACGCGTGCCGCTTGATACAAGATGAGCGAACCGATGAGGCAACTCGCCTGCAGGCGGCGAAAATCGTCGACCGCCAGATCACGATGACACGAGTGCTGTTATCGGATCTGCTGGATATTTCGCGGATCACTCACGGAAAAGTGGACTTGAAATGTGAGATAGTTGATTTGTGCAGCTTAGTTGATTTGGTTCGCGAAACGACATTGAGCGAAGCGACTTCGCACCTGCAAAAAATCATCTGGAACATTTCATCGCATCCAGTTTACGTGGACGGTGATGCCACGCGTTTGGTGCAAGTGCAGGTGAACTTGATTCACAACGCGCTGAAGTATTCGCCCGAACATACCGACGTTGTCGTCACGATTGAACAACATGGTGACCAAGCGTTGATTACCGTCGTCGACTTTGGGATTGGCATCGCGAGGGACCAGCTCGAGAATATTTTTGATCCGTTTGTTCAGATTGACGCAGCCGTGGGACAATCCGAAGGTGGTTTGGGTGTTGGTTTGACGCTCGTGCGTTCGTTGGTTCAAGCCCATGGTGGAACGGTGACTGCGGAAAGCCAAGGCCCTGGGACTGGAACGACGGTGCGAATTGTTTTGCCGTCGGTCGAGGCTCCTATCGATACAGACAGCTTTTTGATGATCGGCAATAACCCGGCGGATGATGATGGCGTGGTGAATGCCCGCACGATCGTTTTGATCGAGGACATCGACGACAGTCGCACAATGCTCACGTCGTTGTTGGCACTGGATGGTCATACGATCCATGCCTGTGCCAACGGGGAGTCGGGCGTGGATGCGATTTTGGTTCACTCACCCGAAGTCGCTTTGGTGGACATTGGGTTGCCAGGAATAGACGGTTACGAGGTTTCCCGCCGAGTCCGAGCGGACTCTCGGGGAGCATCCATTTTTATGATCGCGTTGACTGGGTTTGGCCAGTCGTGTGATGTGCAAAAGGCGCACGACGCAGGATTCGACTCGCATTTGGTCAAACCGATTGATTTGGATGTTCTGAATCGCTTGATTGCCTCACTTCGAGAAACGAGCTGATGGCACGTGAACTCTATGGGGGTTAAGGAACGGGTTGAGAGCAACTGCGAGGCGGAATGCGCATAACGTCGTAGGGCAAGTTGGGAGACTGGCGTGGCAGAATCCAATCCTGAGCTAGTTTGCGTAGGCTGAGCTACGAAACTGTGAATCTATTCACAAGTCGAGCAAATGCGTCGTCGTCACTCGGGATGGATAGAGCCACCGCGGAGCGGTTTCGGAACGTAGCCGTGGGTAAGCGCAGCGCCACCCACGGAATACGAATCGAAATCAACCATCGATCCCGAAGGGACTGCGAGTTTTTAAAACGTAGGGTGGTTCGAGAGGCGTTAGCCGCGCTGACCCACCATGGTTTTCGACGAATTGCGGATGGTGGGTCTGCATCGCTAACGCGTTTTGACCCACCCTACAAAAAATCACAGCCCCTTGGGGATGGACCGAGCAACCTGCGGGTGACATTCACAGCCTCTACGTTGCGTAGGCTGAGCTAGGTTGCTCAGTTCAGCGACGCCAGTTCTTGCACAAGAATCTCGGGCGAAAGTGGTTTTTGGAACCAGCGTTGGATGCCGCGATCACCGACCGGGACGTTTGCTGAACGCTGTTCCAGACCGCTCACGACATACAGTTTCATGTCGTCGAAGTTGTAGTCCGCACGAATCTCACGAACGGTCTGTTCGCCACCTAGGCGTGGCATTTCCATATCCATCACCACAGCGTCAGGCTTCTGGAAAGCGAGGTATTCTAACGCCGCTTGTCCATCCTCGGCTGTGTCGACGTCAAAGCCGCATGCACGCAAGTAACTTGCCAGCAGCACGCGTTCATTCGGGTCGTCCTCCACAAGCAGAGCTCGCTTGCGCTTGCCAAGCTTTGGCGGTGTCACTTGGACCGCCGGCGTGCCGTCCGCTCCCTGGTCAAGAGTCTCAAGCGACTGCAGCGCGATCGCAAGGGATTCTTCGGCGTCATCTACGCGACCAGCCGCAAGTAACTTGCTGGCAAGCCGTAGCGCTAACTGTGCCTTGTTCAGTCGATTGCGAAGCGCGTGATCCGTTTCGGGTTTGGATGTTGTTTCGGCTACAGAAGCGGAGACATCATCATGGACCAATTCTCCGCGAAGCACACGGATGTCCTTGGGGGCGGTGATGCCGACCGAGACGGTACGACCCGCCACGCGCGTGATTTCAACCGAGATACCAAGTCGCGGGAAAACGACGGATTGATTTTCTTTACGAGAGAGTACAAGCATGTGTGGGCTTCCTTCGCCGAGAGTTTCCATGAGCGAGCAAACGCTGAACGCGGTGTTCAACGAACGTCTGCAAGTGCTCGACGTCGTATCGAACACGTTTTGGAAACGCACGGAAATCCTTTCCACATCACCTGCAAGATTCGTATTTTATCCGAAGCCGAGAAATTCAAAAATAGCAGTTTATTCTGGTTTGCCGGGCATTCATTGCGAGTCGAGTTCTCGGGGCTTCGGTGTCTGCTCTGCAGAGGTGCTCATTCGTAGGGCCCCGGGGGAAGAAACTATCCCATCCCTCCTCCTTTTCCTAAACGTAAACTTAAACCGTCGGAATCGGCACGGTCCGGTTTTCTGTTTGGACCAACTCCAAGTTTAAGTTTAAGTGGGAGTTGAAGGTGTGCATGGAATCATGCGGGACAAAAGCAGAACGCCCCACAGCAAAGTGATTGCTACGGGGCGTTGTTGTTTGCATTAGCCCAAGAACACAAGGCGAGCTAAGCGATATATAAGCCTGCACGACGCAATGGCTAGTCAACAGGCGTTTCGGGCGGGGATGGATTCTCGGCGGCGTATTTTGCAAGTTCGTCTTGCGACGACGCAGGAGCTGCGACAGGCTCGCCTCCACATCCTACAAGCATTCCCATCAATAACAGGGAAGCGAGAGTTATTAGTCGTTTCATCAATCAACCTAATCAAGTTCAATGTTTGGTGTTTGTTCGAGCGCACACACAAGAGTGCGCTCGAACGGAAAGTTTTAACGTGTTTAAAGAGCTGCGTTCGTTTCCGCAGAAGCTTTGGTGCCCAGAGCGCCCCAAAGGCCAAACGGGCTTTGAGACCCAGCAGGCAGGTAGGGAGCCACTGAACTAACGTGTGCGCTGTTCTGGTTGCCAGACTCGATCGAGTCCGTCACAAACTTCACGGCTCCATCACCCATCAATATGTGGCAACCGCCTTGGTGTCGGCTTCCAGCGGGCAAATTACCGGTATTGAAGTTGTTGATGTCCATGCAGATTCCACTGTTCGGTGGCGTCGTGGCAGTGAAGTTCCCCCAGATGCCACGCAGGTGAGCCCACTTGAAACCTCGCCGTTGCTCTGCTTCGGTGCCGCCGCCTTGCAACGGAACGAACGTCGCTGTCGGACGCCAAAAACGAGGTCGCGCGGGATCGATATGGACGTCGCATGTTTTGTTGCCGCCAACACCACGGACATTAGCCGCTGTGGAAAGCGCACCGCGAGTTCGAATGTCGTTGTCGCCAAGATCCGACGGCGTCTCACCGGCACAAATGGTATTCGACAAGCCATCAAGAATGTCCTTGAACGAAGCGGGCTCTCGTTGAACAAAGAAGCCTCGGCCGGACGCAGCTCGCTCGATCGCACGTGCTGCGTTCTCGTTGCCATTGTCGTCCTTGCCGAACAGCGGAGCGACGTTACTCGGGCTAGCGTTCGCCGAGTCGCCGATACACGCGGTGTAGTTCGTCCGTCCTTGAGCGGGCAGACCAACACCTGGATCGCTTGGGCAACGGAACGATGCAACCTCCGTTAACCACGGTTCGTAGCGAGTGGTTGCATGATGTGCAATGGAACGTCGAGGGTCGGGGCCCATCGCAGGAAACTGAGCACCAGATACAGGGTCTCGATACGGATTGCTGATTTGTTCCCACAGCGCTTGCTGCTCAATGAACGGCGTTAACGGAACAAGCCAAGTCAACGAGAGGCGGTTGTTGGCGAGGGGTGCGTTGCCAACTGTCGCACCTTCCGGCTGGCCACCAGCGCGCGCGGGCGTTCCCGTGCCATGCTTGGGAAGCATGTTGTAAGCGGCATGATAGTTGTGAACTCCAAGCCCGATTTGCTTGAAGTTGTTGCTGCAACTCATGCGACGCGCTGCCTCTCGTGCAGCCTGGACCGCCGGCAAAAGCAAACCGACCAAGACGCCAATGATGGCAATGACAACAAGCAGTTCCACCAATGTGAAACCAGAACTACGACTTCTAGAAGATCTCACGCGAAATTACCTCAGCGAAAAAGGAGAAAAAGAAACTCGACTAAACGAAGTTACCTGCTGCCAAAACGCCTAAAGTGAATTGAAGTTCCTTATGGCATCGTCGATGGGGCTGGCGTCACCCATGATTATTTCCGATTGATGGCGTGACACCATAACAAAAGTGCCAAAATTGACGACTCAGCACATCTTCGCAATGCGGAGGCTTTTCACTCGGCGAAAAAGCGGTTTTCCGCGGCAGTCTGTTCAATCACAGGTGGCGATTGAATAGCACAATTGTGCCGAGAAGGTTTCAAAAGGTGACTAATGTGCGAAGAGCTACGTTCCGCTGGAAGAAGTCACTTTTGAACTGATGCCAAATGAAATGAAAAAGCCCCTTGGTCATTCGCGGACTAATAGAGCACTTGCAACTGGAAGCGAAGGAGATCGCCGTCGAATTGGCTGTAAGACAGCGTGTCGTTGGTGCTGATCGCTCGCGTATTGGTTCGATCGGTGATTGTGTACATGCTGACAAATTCAAGGTTCTTTGTCATTTGCCATTCCACGCCAAGTTCAAACTCATTGATTTCGGAGAATGGGGCGTTTCGTTCGGTTTTGTAACCGCCTTTGAAATAGGACCAGCGAGCGAACGGCAAGACTTCGCCATAGCATTCCGACTGATGTCGATAGATAAACATCCCATACCCGCCGTATAGCGCACGCTCATTCACTGCGGTTTGGTCCTCGCTCAGCCCTGGACCTCGTCCGACCGTCCATTCGCTTTGAAACCCGAATGGTTGGGGGTAATAGACGAATGATGTCCCAATCCGTTCATCACGGATCCCGTCCACGTTACCGGTCTCAAGTGTGCCCGTGGGGCGCGCCGTTGGCCCCACGCCTAGCGGGCTAATCGCCGAAGAAAGAACAGTGTATTTGCCGGTGTATCCTTGGACACCCAGCTCCATCAATTGACCGCTGCGAAAGGTGATCGGCAGAGTCAGACGGCTGACAAGGTGAAGGTTGTCATTCTGTTCTCGAAGCGATCCGCCTTGGCCATTGTAGACCCCGATCCCAAACACGCCGTAATTCCCAGAGCCCTTGAGGCCTTCGTCCAACGTGTAATCGAAAAAGTCTTGGGCGTATTGAGGAGTCCAGTAGAAGAACGCACCCAAGTCACGTTCGTTTCTAACAGCACTGTTGAACGCATCGTTTCGGTCCAAGGGCAACCGGTTACGACTCGATTGCATATTCTCCCATCCGTAGGGGATTTTTGATTGGCCGACGCGAATCCGGTACACCTTGTCTTTGTCAAAGTGCAAATCGCTGTACCAGTCGCGAAGTTGGACGAAGTGATTATTGTCTGGACTGCCAGGAACGTTCGCTGCAAAGTCCGGTTGGAAGTAGAGCGAAATTCGATCCGTGACGTCGCCTTGGAGTACCAAGCGAGCCCGTCGGATAATGAAACCCTGGTCGTCTCCCACCGAACTATCACCAACATGCTGGGCCGGCGCCGAGCCAGAATCTTCGGAGAGTGTCTCATTGATGCGGAATTGGGTGTAGCCGCTGATGCGATACTTTTCGAACCAGCTCTTCGGCTTTGGAGGATCGCTCGATTTGGCCTCCGAGTCGGCCACCATCTTTTCTAAGGAGTCAGTATCGAGCGAGTCGAGCTCCGCCAACCTCGCTTCGGCCTTTTGCAATCGCTCCACAATCGATTCCATCAGCACATCCTGGTCGCCATCGGCAACCACGGTGTCCACGGTATCGTCGATCAAATCACTAGGGCCATTGATCAACCATTGTCGGTTCAAGTTGGTGCTCTCCGCCGTGTCCTGAGCGGACAACGGGGGACTGAACATACATGGAAGAATACAGAGCGTTGCGGTGACACAGAATTTCCTTGGGAAACACGCGTGCAACCGTGAAAAATATTTTGTAACTGACACTGTGTGCAACTCAAAAGTAGAAAGACTGGCGCGGAGCAATGCATTGGATCGGTCACTACCCCTGACGGTATAACCGTTGTAATCGTATCGTCCGAAATTTACGGAATAATTATTGAGAATCGGCGACAGTAGATTTCTTTCAGCCAATTAGCGCCTCCGGTCGTAGAAAATCGCTTCGCTCCAGTTGTGGCTGGTGTGCGAACCGCCGATGCGTGAAACCCACGACTCGGCGTCGTCTCCGCATTCATCAGCGGATCGGCGTTAGCTTTAGTAACTTACGCGGGAAGAGGAGTGCGTATAAAGCGACAATCAGTGAACTGTTCAAACGGCCGTTCTATTGGTTCGCCCACGGCTTCGGTTCGTCACGGCTTCGATTCGTCACGGAATTCGGTTCGCCCACGGAATTCGGTTCGCCCACGAAATTCGATCGCGGCGTCCAAAACTGCAACTGTGATTGAATTCTCTCCATCCCTAAATCCGCGCCGAATTGCGTCAAGTGATCGTCATCCAAGTACAGCGTTTGGTTGCCAATGGCCACCAAGCAATCATTGCCACGACCGAACAGATCGAGCATGGGAACGACAGTCACGTTGTCATAACGCTTGGCATCGGCCATCAAACGTTGCTCGGCTGCTCGTAGCTTTCCAGTCTGCTTCATTCGCAAGTAAAGAAGGCTGTCTTGTTTCGGAGAGTATTCAATTGAGTCGAGATACGACACGACCAACTCATCTCCGATTTCGCTTTCAGCAATGACGCCAACGATCAAAACATGGTCGGCATGTTGATGTAAGAAGTCGACGAGTTCTTCCGGTGAACGATCGCCCCATAGCAGCCAGCGCGCGGCCACGACCACAACATCTGGCTTCCATGATTCGATCCTCTGCAATCGCGCCGAATCGTAATTCGCCTTCTCTTGTGCGTTTAGAACTCCCGAGCCAGTGTTCGCTTGGACTGGAAAGCGAATGAACGGATCAACGCCGTGAATACTCCAAAAACTAACCGGTACATCCCACTGGTTCGCTAGCCGCTTCAATCCATCCGACCACATGGCGGCATGCGAGTCACCTAGGATGACCCATCGCGGCGGGCGGTTGTCGTTGTTCCCCAGCAACAAGCCAGCGTCCTGGTAAGCCAACGAGGTGTCCACTGGCGAATCGCCCTGAGGCCAGCTGCCTACGATGACGCCTGCGTCATGCAAACGCATGATCCAATCCCCCGTATTGGTACGTGGTGCCAGATCGAACATTGCTCCGTTCCAGACTGGACGCTGCATCTTTTGATTGGATGCTTCGACTTGTCGAGGCGGACGCCCCTCGACCATGGCGTAGATCAAAACAATCGCAAAAGCCGCAACAATCCAACGCGTTCCTTTTGTCCATCGTCGCAGCGGTTGCTCGACGAAAAAATACGAAGCAAGTGAAGTGATCACGATCGCGGGTAGCAACCACAACGGCGAACGCCCGTTCAACTGCCACGTGCCCCAAACGATCCATGGCCAATGCCACATGTAAATGGAATACGATAGTTTTCCGATGAGTACCAAGATCGAGTGCGACAAGGTTTTGAAGATCCACCCTGTCCCTGGAATCGCCAGCAAAATCGACGTTCCTAAAACGATCCCCACTGCATTCAACTCAGTCCGAGTGGATTCGAATTGGCATAGGATTGACGCTCCGATTAACGCGAATCCGATCCAGGGAAGAAAACGAAGAAGCCGCCACTTGTTTCCCCCCAATTCAATCGACAATCGAGGTTGCATCATCGCGACGATCGCACCAGCAAGCAGCTCCCAGCCTCGGTTATGTGACCCATAAAATGCCATCCCAGATCTGAGTTCGTGACGGGTTGCGATATTGGCGGCACTGTCATGAAAGTATGAGCCAACGCTTGCCAGCATCAGCGCGACCAGAATACAGGTTGCATGCCTTGGTAAAAAGCGAAAAATCGCAACCAACAACCAGGGGTAGATGAAGTAGAACTGTTCTTCTACCGACAGCGACCACGTATGCAAAAGTACCGACTGTTCGGCTGTGGGAGAAAAGTAGTCTCCGATATTCCATAAGAAATACCAATTGGCAACGAATCCCAGCGCTGCAGTCGATTGATCGGCGACGTACCTGCGCTCCTGCGGATAGTTCATCGTTTGAGCAAGCGTTAAGACAGTCACTACAACCGTGATTAACACGGGCAAGACTCGGCGGATTCGTCGAGCCCAAAAACAACGAATCGAAAACTGATCCGCGTCGATCTCGGTCGCAATGATTTGAGTAATCAGATAACCTGATAGAACGAAGAACAGATCGACGCCCAAATATCCTCCTGAGAATCCGCTGACTCCTAAATGAAACAACACGACTGGAATGATCGCCAACGCTCTCAATCCATCGATCTCTGCTCGATAGTGGTGCATTAAGGTTTGGCGTCTGGGTTGGTTGTGAAGTTCAGTCCGTGGACGAAATCGTTCGTCTTGAAGAACTCCGCATCGCGCACGGGCTTTCCGGCGACAGTCATATTCTCGAAGGTCAAGTTGCGAATGCGAGCATCGGACTGGCCCCAGAGTACTTGCGGTTCACCTAGCACGCTTGGCGCGGCGATGGAAATGTTTTGGAACAAGACGCCTGACACATCTCCAGCGTCGCTGATTTTCGCCTCGTTCGAATAAGGCGGCGGAACTGTCATGCAAAGGAAGAACTGCTGGGGCGTTGGTCGAGGATCTTCGATGTTGATGTTGCGAAAGATCACCCCCGAGCCACCCTCGCCATTATTCTCGGCGCGAATGTTGAAGACGCGGCCACCGCTCCAATGATGCCACTTGGCTCGCGCATAAATCACGTCACAATCCTCCACGACTAGCTTGCGGTCACCGACGCTCGACAGACTGCTCAAGACAAACGACGAACCGTTGGCGTCGTTCCACAACACACAGCGGCGAATACCCAGCCCGTTCACATACAGCGAGTCGTCTTGAGTGCGGAGGAAGCAATCTTCGATCAACGTGGTGCCGACCAGTTCAATCGGACGATACAACCCGTGTTCCTTCTCCGAGACTTCTGGCTCGACGTAGTTGGGATGTTTTAGCCGAGCGCCCGAAAGAGTCCCGAGTCCCCGGATAGTCACGTGATGACCATCGCCCCATTGTCGATTGGAGAGTGTGCCGTACACGATCGCGTCGCCGGGGATGTAATATTGGCAATTCGCACGCAGCGGAAACGCGAGTCCGAGATCGTGAACGCCCGGCAGAAAGTAGAGCGTCGTCCACGGCCCGTTTGACGGCGGCATTTCGCCTGGCTTCACGGCCAGCACGTCTGGGGCATCGAGCGTTGGCTTGTCGTTCATCAGCGGGTTGGCAAAGATCGAGATTGTGTGCAAGGGCGGCCCTTTGTAGCCCTACGAGTACAGCAGCGCTGCGATGAGTATCAAAATGGGTTTCATCAAGCGCTCAGTCTTCGAAGTCGTTGGAGCTGTCAATTCTCGATTCAGTTTATTTCGCAGCGGTAGGAAAGATAGCGGGCTGGCGGCCGCAGTGGGCTTGTTAAGTAAAGCAGCAGTAAATCGGACATTAAAACAGGGCAGCAGTAAAACAGTAAAACAGGGCCACCCACGCTTGTGATGGCGCATGGTGTCAAGGTCGTCGCTCGGGCAACTGGCTCGGGCAACTGGCTCCATGTGGTTCTGTGGTGGTTCCATGTGCGAGCCCTGAGCGAGATCCTGACTGGTGATTTCTAAGTCAGCGCCTTGCCCAAGATGCGGTTTGCCCAGCTTGTCGGTCACGCCTCACCGCGTCGTCGCAAGCTACTCTGCGACCCTCCTTAGGGAGGGTGGATTTCGATCGTCTGACTTGCGCAGATATCCATGCCAGCCCTCGCTTCGCTTGACCTCCCCGAGAGGCTAGTAGCTAGTTTTTAAAACGTAGGGTGGGTCGAGCGGCGTTAGCCGCGCTGACCCACCATAGTTGTCGACGATCGGCGGGTTGGTGGGAATGATCTGTTCATTCGCTTGCCACAATCTTTTGGCCGCGTGCCAGACATCACAATCGTTAAGGCTTTCCTCGATTGCCCGTTCAACAGCTTCAGCTTTTTTTCATAACTCACGAGGACCGAGACCACCGCCGATAGACCACTTGCCCAGCGATGCGAGCTTCCAAGTTCGATTCGCTTTACTCGTGTTTCCCGCATTCATACACCAGCCCAGGTTGCGATCAGAATGATTGGTTTCTCGGCACGCACTATCGACTTTCACTCACTTCGCGAAGCGGTCGAGCGCCAGCTCTGCGAACTCGGACACCTGGAACCGAACCAGTTTCCGATGACTCAACGAGAAGTCGTTCGTGCCGGAAAAACCTGTGGCTTGTATTTTTGTGTTCACGGGCCTCGAAGCGTGAAGTTGACTGCGATCGCCGATCTTCATAACAAAACGGTGATCTTCTATGGAAGTGACGGAATTCGACGCCAATCCGTTCCCTTGGCAGTTCAGGTGCCCGTGGCTGTGCAGGTGCCCGTGTAGCCCCCAGAGAGTTCCGGCCCCGTGTTCAAGTTCAGCCCTCGGTTCACCCCCCCCCGAGCGCACTGTCCCGTCACCATGACTGTTTGCCACACCTGTGGCAGTTCGTTGGCGGTTTAGTCGAAGCGCGTTTGATACGTCGCTCAAACTTGAAGCGAGGCCTTTTCTTCCGCAGCACTTGGACGCAAGTACCTCGGAAGTAACTCCATCGGGCTCATTGTGCGGCCCAATGCATAGGCTCTGATTGCCAAACGTCCGACGCCGACGGCATCCACCACCGTCGGCTCGCGACCAGAAAGCCCTAAAAACTCGACGCGGCGCTCCTCCGCAACCCTCCCCCCGAGTGCTTTCTGGTCGCCGGCGAAATAGGTACCTTCAAGGGCATTGCCAAAGAAATCTTCCAGCTCTTTTCCGTCGACCACACGAACGGAACTCGGATGCTGGCTCCATTGCTGAGAAAGCTTCGGAATCTCCGGAATGAGCTCATCTCGACAAAACTCGCCCACGAAAGCCTGGCCTCGGTAAGCGTCCAACGCCACACGAAGTGAGTGCACCGAATCGCCCCCAGGAACAGCACAAAATGCTGCCACAGCGACGGATGCGACGGAATCAACGCCAACGATCGGCAGCCGCAAAGCGTAGGCTAGCGTTTTTGCGGTCGTGATCCCGATTCTCAACCCAGTGAAAGATCCTGGGCCGTCCGCAACACTGACGAGTGACAATTTCTCGCCCAAAAGCGCACATTCTGTCAAAGCTCGCTTCACGGCGGGTGCTAAGCTGGCCGCTGTCCGCGTACGATCATCCAGAAAATAACTTGCCAGAACCGTGTCGCCACGGAGAATTGCGAGACTCGCAGAGCGGCCTGTGGTCTCAATCGCGATTTGAACAATAGCAGCAACATCGGCTGGGCCTCCATCATTCAACTCTTTCGGGGCGGTCATAGGGTCCGTATCGCGGTTAAAATCCAACAAATCGCTTCCTGCGCTCGGATCAATGGTGATTAATGTGAAGGAAAGCTGTAGCGTGGGATTGTCGGCAATTTTTGGTTCCCTTTACAATCGCCCCTCTCGAGACGCGCAACACCCTTA
Source organism: Pirellulaceae bacterium (assembly GCA_041739875.1). Lineage (GTDB taxonomy): Bacteria > Planctomycetota > Planctomycetia > Pirellulales > Pirellulaceae > JBBSJZ01. Next base: position 3,795 of record JBGSNA010000184.1, on the reverse strand, counting down.
GGAAGACTACGTTGAAGCGAGCGTTAATCAGCGACATCCATGGAAACCTCGAAGCACTACAAGCCGTGCTGGATGATGTGCGCTCGGTCGGAGTCGACGAGATTTATTGCCTAGGCGATATCATCGGCTATGGTCCGAATCCATGCGAGTGCCTTGATCTCGTTCGCAAGAACGCCAAGGCAACCATCCTCGGTAACCACGACCAGGCTGCCCTGTTCGATCCCGACGGGTTCAACCCGATGGCGCTCCAGGCGATTTACTGGACAAGGGACCAGCTCGATGCCGGTATCGGATCAGTTGCCGACACGAACGAGCGCTGGGATTTCCTCGGCGAGCTTCCACGGTTCAAGGATGAAGGCGAGTTCATGTTTGTGCACGGCTCGCCCCGTGATCCGACGAACGAGTATGTCTTCCCAGAGCACGTTTTTGACCAGCGCAAAATGGAGATCTTGTTTGGCAAAGTCGAGCGTTATTGCTTCATGGGACACACGCATCTCCCAGGCGTCTTTACGACGGAGTGCGAATTCATCTCGCCCATGGAGTGCAGTCACCAATACCAATTGACCACGAACAAGGTGCTCATCAACGTCGGCAGTGTCGGCCAACCACGCGATGAAGACAATCGAGCGTGTTACGTTATCCTCGACACCGTCGCCAAGACATTGACCTATCGCCGCGTCGTCTACGATTTCTGCAAGACCGCGAACAAGATTTACAATATCCCGGACTTAGCCGACGCGCTGGGCGACCGAATCAAGCATGGACGGTAGGGCTGGTTGAACCGTTCCCTTTCTTTCAATTACTGACAACTGTCCACTGACAACTGTGCACTGACCATTCTGTATGAAACGTACCGCGATCCTTAGCGATATTCACGGCAACCTTGCCGCGCTCGAAGCGGTGCTCGAAGACATCGGGACCCAAAACGTCGATCGAATTGTTTGTCTCGGCGATGTCGTCGGATACGGCCCCGATCCCTGTGCTTGCCTAGACGAAGTCATGAAGTTCGACTTCTGTGTCCTTGGTAACCACGACAGCAGCGCGCTGTTTGACCCCGAAGGCTTTAACTTCGCTGCGGAACAAGCAATTTTTTGGACGCGAGCGCAACTCGAAATGAGCAAAGACGGCCCTGAAGCGAGTCGTCGCCGAATGGAGTTTCTGTGCCGTTTACCACGTGTCGTTCGTGAAGGCGGTTTGCTATTTGTCCACGGTTCACCACGTGGGCCAACGAACGAATACGTCTTCCCCGAAGACACTCAAAATGCCAAGAAACTTGAGAAACTGTTCTCAATGATTCCGCACCTTTGCTTCCAAGGACACACGCATGTCCCTGGAGTCTTTACCACTGATTGCCAATTCATTCGTCCGCACGACACCGGCGAAGGGTATCGCACGAGCGATCCGAACGTGCGTTTGATGATCAATGTGGGAAGCGTTGGTCAACCACGCGACGGTGATTCGCGCAGCTGCTATGTGGTGCTTGATGACGAGCGAGTCGTCTATCGGCGAGTGAAGTACGATGTTGAGCGCACCGTCGCCAAAATCGAAGCTGAACCCGATCTCGATAACTTCCTCGGCTATCGCCTACGCGACGGTCGCTAATCGTTTCGACCCAACTCGCATCCACGACGTGCGATTGTGCCGTGTTGACGTGTGCCGTGTGCACATCAAGCCTGAGCAACATCCCGCAAGTGTCCCAGGTTACCGGCTTTATCGCGAATGGTCTTTACGAGTTTGTGCGTTCGTGCGTAAGCTCGTCGAGTTGGATCTCAGGCAAAAGTTGAACGGGACAATTGAGGCGGGAATGTATTTGATCAGTTGCGAAACGGGGGGGCGTCGTGTCCCTGCGCACTGGTCGAGTCTAACTGCGAAAGCCGGCGAAAGTGACAATACGCACTCACTCGTTTTTTCGCCGCGAACCGTCACGAGTGATTCCAGCGGACGATACGCAGCCCGACGATTAGCCGAGAATCTCAACGCGCCGATCATCGAGAACGAGTACTCGCTTGACTGTGTTGATGTCACTCGGTCTGTTCGTCACCGTCAACTGTTCGGCGGTGTCGCTCGCGAGTTGGATGCCGTGCAACGAGCCAGGTTACTCGACCAGATTTACTTTCCGTATCGTGAGCGAGTAAGGAGTGCGATCAAGAGCGGACTTCGGCAAAGTCCGATACTGATCCATTTGTCAGTCCGCACCTTCGCAGCCTCAAGCAAGGGGCACATGCGACGAACGGATGTCGGATTACTTTATGATCCGTCGCAACAAGACGAAGTCGATTTCTGCTTAGACTGGATCGACGACCTCTACGAGATCGCGCCGATGCTGCGAGTTCGACGGAACTATCCCAGACGCGGAACCCAAGACAGCCTCACACGGGCCATGCGAGCAGAGTTTTTCAACCAGCCCTACGTTGGCATCGAGCTCGCTTTGAATCGAGCCTGGGCAAGCCGCCCCTTGAAGATACGCGATGAAGCCATTGACGGACTTTCCGACTCGTTGCTTGAGATCTTCCGACTACCCACCGCCGAAGCAGCATAAGCTAAGTAAGCCAGAAGCAAGTGCGCCAGAAGCAAGAGAAGCAGCCTATCAAATCCGTCCCATAACTCCACTTGCGACATAGCAGCGTCCCGCTACAATCTGGAACACAAACAAGCACCCCTAGCTCAATTGGATAGAGCATCGGTCTACGGAACCGAAGGTTACTGGTTCGAGCCCAGTGGGGTGTACTCTGCAAAAACCACGTTTTTTACTGGCTGGAACGCAACAAGCGTTACCACCTTCGAAGGTGTGCGGCCCCGTTCAACACTGATTTCATACTGCAAAACCCCAGTATGGAAGCAAAACGGGAGTTCCACCGATGGCAAGACCAAAAGCCAAAGCACCTGCTCGCAGCTACCATCTCTCTGGTCAGTCGATTGTCCGAATCAACGGACAAGACTTCTATCTCGGTAAGCACGATTCACCTGAATCCATCGCTCACTATGCCGTCCTGATTGGCACCTACCAAGCTGGCGGAATGTCACTACCCGACGGTTTTGACATACGCTCTACCGATGCTCAGGTTGCGTTTCTGCTTGGTCAAATTGGCTCACAAGCAGTTGACCAGACAAAGCAACCCATCCTCGTGCGACACGTCACAGCGGCGTTCCGCGAGCACTCCATTGTTCGTTACGCCAACAGCCGCGCCGAACTTCACAAGCTGGATCAAGTGTGTGACGAACTTGACAAGCATGATGGCGATACCGAGGCGGTTGATTTTGGACCCGTCAAGCTCCAAGTTCATCGCAAACGCTGGATCGCTCATGGTTACGCTCGCAAGTATTGCAACCGGCTGACGAACATCGTCGTGCGAATCTTCAAGTATGCCGTCAGTCAAGAGTTGATCGAAGAAACGACCCACAGACGCCTCAAATCGGTTGAGCCGTTACGTGAGGGACAAACGACGGCACAGGTGAGAAAAGGTGTCCGGTACCGTTCCTGTTGACCGAGAGGTTGTTTTGGCTTAGAATGGCTTTTTGATAGTTCATTATCCTTGCTGGGATGCGTCAAATGGGAAGACCCAAGCGTGCTGACGCTGCTGGGCACTGTTAGCACATGCTCAACCGGGCGAACCTTCGTGCGACCATCTTTGAAAAGGATACAGACTACGAGGCGTTTGAGAAGATTCTCGATGAGGCTTTGGAACGATTCGAGATAGAACTGTTCGCTTACTGCCTGATGCCGAATCACTATCACCTTTTGGTCCGGCCAGGTGTGGACGGCGAAATGGGCCGCTTCGGTCACTACATTGGGCT
>JBGSNA010000173.1:0-33653 GCA_041739875.1 Pirellulaceae bacterium | reverse complement strand
TCCATTTTCCATTTTCCATTTTCCATTTTCCATTTTCCACACCCTATGCTCAACTCCGTCATTCGCTTCGCGCTTCACCAACGATTGCTCGTCATCGCAGTCGCTGTGATATTGATTGGTGCCGGCACTTGGCAAGCGATGGTGATGCCGATCGATGTGTTTCCGGACTTGAATCGGCCTCGCGTCGTGATCATGACGGAGGCACCTGGGATGGCGCCCGAAGAAGTGGAATCGCTCATCACGTTTCCCATCGAAACGGCAATGAACGGGGCAAGCGGCGTCGAGGCGGTGCGCAGCTCCTCGAGTGCGGGCATCTCGGTGATTTATGTCGAGTTCGCTTACGGTACCGACATCTATACCGACCGGCAAATCGTCGCGGAACGGATGCAGATGATCCAAGATCGCTTGCCATCAGGCATTGCCCCCCAACTCGCTCCGATTTCGTCGATCATGGGCCAGGTGTTGATGCTCGGCATGTGGAACGACGATCCCGGCGCAGATCCAATGGAGTTGCGGACCACAGCGGACTGGGTCGTTCGGCAACGCTTGCTCACCATTCCTGGTGTCTCGCAAGTTTTTACGATGGGCGGCCAACGCAAACAATTCCAAGTCCTGGTGGATCCAGACGCGATGATTCGCTTTGGTGTCACGCTCGCCGAAGTCGAGGCTGCTGTTGCCGGGAGCAACAAAAATGGCACCGGCGGCTACCTTGATCGCCAAGGCCCAAGTGAGTTGTTGGTCCGCTCGCTCGGTCGTATCCAAAGTGTGAGTGATCTGAAGAAAGTTCCCGTCACGATCCGCGACAGCAGCCCAGTTCTACTGTCTCAGGTGGCTGATGTGATCGAAGGCGCTCAAGTCAAACGGGGTGACAGCTCCGCATTCGTAAGGGTCGTGAGCAAAGGGCAAAGTCCAGATCAAAATGCATCAAGTTCAGCCTCTTCCACTCTCGATCCACAATATTCAAATCTCAATTCCTCTTGGCTTGGTGGCCCAGCCGTAGTGCTGACGATCAACAAACAGCCGGGGGCCGATACGCGACGTGTTACCAACGACGTGATGTCGGCGATTGAGGAACTCCGCCCCGGGCTTCCCAAGGGAACGCAGCTGTCGACGGTCTACTCGCAAAAAGCGTTCATTGATCGTGCGATCGAGAATGTCATCGAAGCGCTGCGTGATGGCGGAATTCTCGTCGTGATCGTGCTGTTTCTCTTCCTGCTGAACTTTCGCACGACGTTTATCACGCTCACAGCAATCCCATTGTCCCTGGTAATGACTGCGATCGTATTCGCGGTTTTCGGGTTGTCGATCAACACGATGACGTTGGGCGGCATCGCGGTCGCGATGGGCGAGCTTGTCGATGACGCAATTGTTGACGTCGAAAATATCTATCGACGACTCAAGGAAAATCGAGCCGCTGGCTCACCGCTGCATCCGCTGCTTGTGGTCTTTCGCGCGAGCACCGAAGTTCGCCGATCGATTGTATTTGGCACCATGATTGTGGTGCTTGTGTTCATTCCGCTGTTCGCTCTCGGCGGGATGGAAGGAAAACTCTTTGCACCGCTCGGTGTCGCCTATATCGTTTCAATCCTTTCGTCGCTCCTCGTCTCGCTCACGGTCACACCGGTTCTTTCGTATTGGATGCTGGGGACCGTTAAGGGAAGCGGCCACGAGAAAGACAGCATTGTGCTGGCTGGGTTGAAATGGGTTGCCGAGAAAGTGATCCGATTCAGCTTGACGTTTCCACGCTTGAATTTGTCGCTCACGTTGCTCATGGTTGCTTTGGCCGCCTTGTTTGCATCACGCCTCGAGAAAGACTTTTTGCCGCCGTTTAACGAGGGAACGATCCAGCTCAATGTGGTCTTGCCTCCAGGAACGTCGCTCGCAGCTTCCAATGCGATCGCCCAGACCGTCGAAGAGTCGTTGAAGAATATCGACGACGTCGCTCGATTCGCACGACGTACCGGACGTGCTGAGTTGGACGAGCACGCGGAGGGAGTCAACATGAGCGAGATGATTATTGAACTTGACCCGAATTCGCCTCGATCGCGTGAAGAACAACTCGCCGAAATTCGAGACGCAATGGACGAGATCCCTGGGATCGTGACCGCAGTCGAACAGCCGCTTGCTCACCTTATCTCGCACATGCTTTCCGGCGTAAAGGCACAAGTCGGCATCAAACTTTACGGTGATGACCTGGACGTGCTGCGCCAGCGTGGCGAACAAATCAAATCGCAAATGGAACTCGTGCCTGGTGTGAAGGATGCCTTGATCGAGCCGCAAGTCACGATTCAACAATTGCGTATCGAACTGGATCGAGACCAATTGCTGAAGTACGGCATGTCGGTCTCATTCGTCAATGAGTATATCGAAACAGCAATGAATGGGCGTGTCGTGTCAGAAGTCCTGGATGGGATGCGCACCTTCGATCTGCAGGTCCGCATGAAGGAAGAGTACCGCGAAGACATCAACGAATTAAGGCGATTGTCGATCCAGCTGCCCGAAGGCAGTGCGATCCCGCTTTCGAGTCTTGCGAGAATCTATGAATCCGGTGGCCCCAATACGGTCAATCGTGAAAACGTGCGCCGACGTATTGTGATCCAATGCAATGTCGCCGACCGAGGCGTCGTGGATGTCGTCGGCGATATCCAAAAGGCGATCGCTCCGATCGTGGACCAACTTCCGTCGGGCTACTTTGTCGAATATGGCGGACAATTCCAGAGCCAGAGATCGGCTAGTCGCATCATCTCGGTTCTCTTTGTATTTTCGATGGTCGGTGTGTTCCTTGTTTTGTTCACACTGTTCCGTTCTGTGAACTTGGCGTTTCAAGTTATGGCTGCACTACCCATGGCATTCATCGGTTCCGTGGCCGCGCTAGTGCTCACGGGACAAACGCTCACAATCGCTGCCATGGTGGGATTCATTTCTCTTGCCGGCATCGCGTCTCGCAACGGGATCTTGTTGCTCCAGCACTATTTGCACCTAGTTGAACACGAAGGCGAACAGTTCACGCCGTCGATGATCGTCCGCGCGGGACTCGAACGGCTGGCACCGGTTCTGATGACGGCATTGACGTCCGGGATAGGCTTAGTCCCTCTCGTTATGTCCGCCGGCGAAGCTGGGAAGGAGATTCTCTATCCAGTCGCCACCGTGATCCTCGGCGGTCTAGTCAGCTCGACCGTGCTGGATTTCTTTGTTCATCCCGCTTTGTTTTGGTTGTTCGGAATGAAGTCCGCACAGGATGTGGTCAACGCGGAATCAAATGAGGTGATCCTCGAAGAAGCCTAGTTCGCTTCAATTTGCTAATTACCCTTTTTCTCGAGCAGGTCGAATTCCTGCTCTCCCGTTTCTTTGAACTTCAGGAAATTAATCATGCGTTACGTCAAGCTCGTTACAGCTGCCGGATGGGTTCTGATTGCCCTCGGATGCACGAAGCCACAGGATACTTCCAGTTCGACCCATTCGAACAACACCGGCGATGTCGTCACCATGGACTCGTTGCCTCCGTCGATGGAAGGTGTCCACTCGCATCCAAGTGAAGGTCCGCACCATGGATCGCTGATTGAACTCGGCAATGAAGAGTATCACGCCGAAATTGTTCATGACGCAGAGTCTGTGAGCGCCTATATCCTCGACGCCGCCGCGACCACTGTCGTCCCGATCGATTCGACAGAGTTGATGATCAACCTGACTCACGATGGCACGCCAGAGCAGTTCAAACTTACCGCTGCACCCGAACAAGGCGACCCAAACGGTAAGTCCTCGCACTTCATGCTTAAAGACGCCGAGCTCGTTTCTCATTTGGACGACGAAGCTTCTGCGGCCAAACTCGTCGTCACAATCAATGGCACACCGTATCGGGCTGACATCACCCACAACCATGACCACGATGGCCACGATCATTAAGTCTGGTGCGAAATCGGCGCTGTGGATTTTCTTAAGCGGCAAAGCGAGATGACGCGGGACAACGTGAGAGGAACTTATGCGAACGCCCTACCGGAACTTCGCAACGAGTGATTTCAGCTGATGGGCTTGAGCACCGAGTTCCTCTGAACTGGCGGCCATTTCTTGTGAAGCAGCGGCGGTAAATTCCGCTGTACCCGACACGGCCAGAATCGATCCCTTGACCTCCTTCGCGCTTGCTGACTGTCTTTCAGCTGATTCCGCGATCGTTGCGATTCCAACTGCGGTCCTTTGGACCGAGGCAACGATCGCACGCAACGATTCTTCCACGTTCTCGGATACTGCGGCACCCTCAGAAATACGACGCGATGACTCCTTGATCAATTGAGTGATCTCTTTCGTCGCTGCGCTCGAACGTTCGGCGAGCTTTCGAACCTCATCAGCGACAATTGCAAAACCAAGTCCATGCGTACCTGCTCGGGCCGCCTCGATTGCGGCATTCAGTGCTAACAGATTCGTCTGACTCGCGATATCTCCAATCACTTGAATGATGTCATGAATTTGTTCTGACGAAGCCTGGATCAGTCGCATCGCACTGATTGCTTCCTTGACGGCCGAACCACCCTCTGTTGCAAGAGTCGACGACTCATTGGCTTGTCGATTCAACTCCAGGGTACTCTCAGAGATCACATGAATGGACGCAACCAACTCCGCGACCGACGTCGTCATCTCTTCGACGGTTGCCGCTTGATGCTGCGCGCCTTCGCTCAGGCTCACGCTACTCTCGGCGACGAGCGACGACGCCTCGTATTGCTGTTCCGCAGCCTCGATGACTTGTGAAACAATCTCGCGTGTTTGTGCAGCATGACGCTTCGCAGCCTCTTCCAACTGCATTCGTTCCGTAACGTCGATGGCATACTTAATGATCCTTATCGGTCGGCCGCGAAGATCAAAGATTGGGCTATAGGATCCCTGGATCCACACCACTTTCCCATTTTTACCGATGCGTTTGTATTGGCCCGTGAATGAATCACCACAACGTAGACGCTCCCAGAACTCTCGGTACTCGTTACTGTTCTGTGTTTCAGCTTCAATAAATATTCGATGGTGGCGACCTTGCACCTCATTCAGCGTGTAACCCATTGCGTTAAGAAAGTTCTCGTTGGCTGTGACAATTGTGCCATCCAAATCGAACTCGATGACAGCTTGGTATTTGTTGATTGCTGTGATCTTACTTCCGAACTCGATTGCGATTCTCTTTTGTTCAGTCACATCGGATGCGTAGTTAACGACGGATACCGGGATTCCGTCGTTATTGAATAGGGGGCTGTAGGAGCCATGGATCCAAACGTCGTCCCCGTTTTTGTTCAGTCGACGGTACTCGCCTGTGATCGATTCTCCTCGATTCAGTTTCGCCCAGAACGACTTGAATTCCAGGCTTGATCGCGTCTCAGCGTCGACAAACATGCTGTGATGCTTGCCTTGCACCTCGCGCAGCGTGTATCCCAACGCATTCAAGAAGATCTCGTTCGCGAATTTGATTGTTCCATCCATATCGAAATGAATGACTGCGAGAGACTTGTTGATCGCTTCGATCTGCCTCAGGTTCTCGTCTTGTTGCGATTGCTTGGCTTTCGCAGTCGGTCGTGACGTGGAGCGTTTCCGAGGGGTAGTTGCCATGTAGCTTGCTCAGTCTTCCATCAGTCAATTGGATGCGACATTCATTTGGATGCAGTCGCTTCGGATGTATCAGGGTATTCGCCAGATGAGCGAGCCCGATTCAGTGTCTTGAGTCGCCGAAAGCTCGCACGTGGTATTTATCGAAACGCACGAGCGACTCGCTGGAACGGTCCATCGTAATTCGCCCCCATCGACGCAACAATCGTTCTGGGGTAGTTGCCAAACGAATTCCGACTTTACACGCAAACTCTCGTGCAATAGCACGTGAAACGTCGCGAATAGCTTGTTAAGTGCAGGAGATTGACGCCGTGTGGAATACTTCGACGAGCGACATTTCCTTTGCACAATCGATACATTCGTTAGCAACGGCCGATTCGGCAGTCACAAACCAAGTGGCGCACGCGAACTGGGACTCCTCGGTTCATGCTGCAACCTCGGTTCATGCTGAAGCCATGCTTCAAATAGCAACCGTCGCGGATCGAAAATGAATCGAGTGCATCTCGCAAGGTCATCATTGTTGGGGCATCGAGCAAGTGATTGTTGCGTCGTTGGGTGTTGTTTATGTTATCGTGAGAGACGTCCCTCGTACCATTTTTGCAAAGTTTTTCATGATGCGATTCATCGGTTTACCTTGTCTGGGGCTGCTCGTTGCGTGTGGTGCGGTACTTTGCGCGGAACAAGCGAATGCTGAACGCCCAAATATTGTGTGGATTATTCCTGACGACATGTCGGCGAATTTTGCGTGTTATGGCGAGACGGCCATCGCAACGCCCAACGTCGACAAACTCGCCGCGAACGGTTTGAAATTTACGAATGCGTACGTGACGGCTCCGGTATGCTCGACGTGCCGTTCAGCGTTCATCACGGGCATGTATCAAACAAGCATCGGTGCGCACCATCATCGCAGCGGACGTGGGAACGAGAAGATTGAGTTACCGAAGATGATCAAGCTTGTGCCCAAGATGTTTCAAGAGGCTGGGTACTTCACAACCATCTCGGGCTGGCCAAAGGGAAAGGGGCTGGGAAAGACCGATTACAACTTCGAATGGGATGTATCGGTCTACGATGGCACGGACTGGGCCAAACGGGAGCCTGGGCAACCATTTTTTGCTCAGATTCAAACGGGCGGTGGCAAGCTCCGAGGCAGTGATGCGTCGGGCTGGGATAAGGTTCATCGTTCCGCTGCGACATCTCTCGGGAATCCAACGGACATTTCGGCAGTCAAGTTGCCACCGTATTATCCGAATCACCCTGATGTCTTGCGAGACTGGGCAGCGTATTTGGATTCCGTTCGCATGACCGATGTGATGGTGGGAGAAGTCATTGCTCGGCTAGAGAAGGAAGGCGAGCTTGAAAACACGCTCGTTCTATTCATGACGGACCACGGAATCAGCCACGCTCGCGGCAAGCAATTCCTTTATGACGAGGGGATCCATGTTCCACTCGTGATTCGCGGACCGGGTGTCACGGCGGGGACAGTGCGCGATGACTTGGTCGAGCACATTGACATCGCCGCGCTGTCTCTCGCGGCGGCTGGGATTGCGATTCCCGACTACATGCAGTCCCAGAATATTCTTGCTTCGGACTATATGCCACGCGAGGCTGTATTCGGAGCACGCGATCGATGTGACGAGACCGTCGACCACATTCGATCTGTGAGAACAAAGCAATTCAAATACATACGTAACTTTCTGCCGAATCGACCTTACTTACAACCTTGTGCTTACAAGGATGGAAAGCAAATTTTGATCGCGATGCGCGAGTGGTATGCGGCTGGTAAGCTCGACGAAACGCAACGGTTGGTGTTCCGAGACGTTCGGCCGCAAGAAGAGCTGTATGATGTCACAGCCGATCCACATGAAATTCGAAATCTGTCGGATGACCCACAATATGCGACCACTCTCGCAGAGCTGCGTGGGCGGCTCGATGCGTGGATGGAAGAGACGAACGATCAAGGCCGCGTGGCTGAGTCAATGGCAATGTACGAAAGTGATATGGACGTCTACCTCAATTCATTACGACGCAAGGACGACCCGTCGCATCTGGAAGAAATCGAAGACAATATCGCTCAAATGAAAACATGGGCGGAGGAAGGCAAGTAAATGACGCAACCGTTAACTGCGGTGGTCGTGGGGACTGGGTTCATTGGGCCGGTCCATGTCGAAGGATTGCGTCGCGCATCCGTTCATGTCGTTGGGATCGTCGGTTCGACGCCAGAGAAGTCCACGCGCGCAGCCGAATCACTTGCGCTAGCCCGTGGATATGCGTCGCTCGAGGAGGTACTTGAGGACGATTCCGTTGATGCGGTGCATTTAGCAACGCCAAACCAATTTCACTTTGCCCAAGCATCGGCTGTGCTTCGCGCAGGCAAGCACGTGATGTGCGAGAAGCCGCTGGCGATGAACTCGAACGCGTCTGCCGAGTTAGTGCGGCTTGCTGCTGAAAGTGGTTTGGCAGCCGGTGTTGCGTACAACATTCGGTTCTATCCGTTGTGCCATGAGGCGGCTGCGAGGGTCGCGGGCAAAGCTGTCGGCGACGTACTGCATGTGAATGGTTCGTATGTGCAGGATTGGTTACTCCGTGATATCGACTTCAATTGGCGGGTGCTTGCTGCTGATGGTGGTGAATTGCGTGCGATCGCCGACATCGGTACGCACTGGTTAGATCTGGTCCAATTCATTACCGGTCAACATGTCACAAGCGTTTGTGCTGACTTGCAGATCGTGCATTCGAAGCGGCGACGACCCGTTGGCGGCGTAGAAACGTTCTCAGGAAAATCCACACCGTCCACTGTGACTGAGTCGGTAACGATCGAGACAGAAGACGCCGGAAACGTGCTACTGAAATTCTCTGGTGGCGCACGTGGGTCTCTACAAGTTTCCCAGACCACGGCCGGTCGCAAGAATTGCCTTCGATTTGAGATCGCGGGAAGCCAACAGGCGATTGCGTGGAACAGCGAGCAACCCAACGCACTCTGGATCGGGCATCGGGATCGCCCCAATGAAAGCCTGATTCGCGACCCGTCGCTCATGGGCTCGTTGGCGAGTGCCATCGCCAACTATCCCGGTGGCCATAACGAAGGCTTCCCCGACACGTTCAAGCAACTGTTCCGAGCGTTTTATGGCTACATCGCAAAAGGCGATTTCACGGCGGTTTGTCCGTTTCCAACGTTCGACGACGGACATCGTGAAATTTTGCTTTGCGAAGCGATCCTGAAAAGCCATCGAGAGCAACGTTGGATCGATGTCCAATCCCTGTCGTACTGAACATGCACACCGGCATCGATACGGCGGAGTTGCGACCGCACGCATGTAGGGGAACGTTTTGCCCAATTGCACACGGGTTGCAACGTTCGGGGCGTCGATGCCAGTCCGTAGCCATTCGCACCATCAAGGGTGTCGCCAGTGACTCTAGGCTTTGATAAACTTTTACGAAATGACCTACGGACACGTGTGGTTGCGGAAGCGGCGGCAGCAACCATGAGCCCTGAATGGAAAAGACGATGCAAAGGGTGATCTCGATTTCGAATCCGCAACAATCTTCGGAGCCGCTCGGTGACCGCTTGGATGCCACGATCAGTGTAACTTCCAATGACATCGGAAATCTGATTGGCGAACTCGTCAATCGATCATTAAAAGTTGGCGTATCGGATCTGGGTGACTCGCTCGCCGAGTTCGCCGAGGAGCAAGTTGACCAGGCGGTTCAGAAGCACATGCCGGTCATCACTGAGGCGGCCGATGCAATCGCACAGTCAACAGCAAAGCTTGTGGTGCACCAGTCGGTTACTAGAATCAGCGAAGAGATAACCAACCAGAGGCAAACGCTCGAGTCCAAGATTGAGGCCGCAGAGTCCAACGCGTTTGACCGCTCGCGAGCTCACATGGATGAAGCTGTGAGCGTGGTGCAAGTCAAGATCGACGAGACACGCTCGTTAGCAATTCAAGGACAAGATACTTCTGCGAAGAAGATTCAATTGCTGCGTGAACGCGGCAAGCAAACGTGGCAAAAGTTTCAAGGCGAGTTCGCGTCCATCAACGAAGCGTACAGCATGCTTCGAGAGGAGCACGAAAGCTTGCGTCTTGAGCATGGCAAGTTACGCGGCGAACATGCTGGGCTTGTCGAGAAACTTGCTTTGATTGAGAAGGGGAACCAGCAGCACGCCCAACGTTCGCAACAACAGCACTCCGCAGTGCTCCAGCAACATCGACTGCTCGAGGAACGACTTGCTGTTCTCGAACAGCCTCGTGGTCTTAAGGGGTTAATTGCCAAGTTCCGAGGCGGCGGCAAAACTTCATCTGCCGACAATCCGAATGCTCCGTCTGAGGTTGAGCCCACCGAGTAGGCCACCGTTTCGCTTTTTAACGGGTATGTCGTAGAAACGTGGCGAAAATATTGACGCCAGGCCAGTCCCGAGCCTACCTTTGGTATTTATGCCTCGCTTTCCAGGCGGACCGGTCTTTCGATTGGTCATAGGTGTTGTTGGAGAGCATGCCATGAGAACAGAGACAAAAACGACCCAGACAAAAACGACCCAGACAAAAACGACACGGCTTGAAGCAGTTGCGACAACAACGAGCGAGAGTCGATCCCCTTCAGCGTTGGGCACGAAAGTCATCGCTTTCATTGTCGTTACGTGTGTCGCTGGTTTTGGATACTACTTTTTCGGTGACGCGTTGAGCCTCGAGAATCTAGCCAAGCGAGAGGCCGATTTGCGTTCTTTCCAAAGCACGAACCCGGTTCTTGTGTTTGGATTTGCATTCATCATTTATGTGTTGGTGACGGGACTCTCCTTACCGGGCGCCGCCGTCCTGACTTTGGTTTACGGGTGGTATTTTGGAATGCTTGCCGGAGTGGTGTTAGTGAGCTTTTCGTCGACGACTGGTGCAACGCTGGCGTTCTTGCTGAGCCGGTTCATTTTTCGCGATGCAATTCAAAATCGATTTGGAGAGCGGCTTGCGAGTTTCAACGAAGCGTTGGAGGAGCAAGGTGCGTTCTTTCTCTTCACGCTGCGTCTTATACCGGCGATCCCGTTCTTTGTTATCAATGCCGTGATGGGGCTCACGCCGCTTCGTACCAGAACGTTTTGGTGGGTTAGCCAGCTGGGAATGCTTGCTGGGACAATGGTGTATGTGTATGCCGGCGCTAGTGTGCCGGACCTTCAAACACTTGCAGACAAAGGCATCGGTGCCGTGTTTAGCACGCGACAATTGACTCAACTGCTTATTGCTTTCGGTGTGCTAGGGTCTTTTCCCCTAGTCGTTCGCAATGTCATGAAGTTTATGTCGCACAGAAGATTACCCTCCGATATCCACCAACACTCGACTCATCAACAAGACTAACTCATGGGCGTCTCTGGTCGAATCCAACTCCAACCACAGGACGAGCAAAACATCAAGCTCGAATCGAATGTCCATCCTCCGGATTGGGCGAACCCAACGCCACGTGACACTTATCATTTAGTTGTCATTGGCGCTGGTACCGCCGGACTTGTGACAGCGGCTGGGGCCGCGGGACTTGGTGCCCGCGTCGCACTGATCGAACGCGACCTCATGGGTGGTGATTGTCTGAATGTTGGTTGCGTTCCCTCCAAAGCGATCGTTCGTGCATCGCGAGTTGCGGCGTCCGTACGTGATGCAGAGCCATTCGGAATCAATGTTGCCGATGGCACAACGATTGATTTCGCGCGGGCAATGAAGCGAATGCGGAAGCTGAGAGCTGACATCAGCCCCAATGACTCCGCAAAACGGTTTGCGGACTTGGGTGTCGACGTGTATTTCGGCCAAGGGGCGTTCGTTGATAACGACACCATCACTGTGACTCAAAGTGACGGATCGGTGTCACGATTGAATTTCAAAAAAGCGGTAATTGCATCAGGTGCGAGAGCCTCTGCGCCAGCGATTCCTGGGCTCGACACCGTCAACTATCTCACCAACGAGAGTCTTTTCTCTTTGACTGAATTGCCAAAGCGTCTTGGCGTTATCGGCAGCGGCCCGATCGGAAGCGAGATGGCGCAGGCGTTCGCGAGACTTGGAAGCCAAGTGACGCTGTTTGAACGCGGCGATCGAATGTTGCCGCGCGAAGACGTGGAGGCATCGGCAGTCGTTCGCAAGCATTTCGAGCATGACGGTGTGCGTGTGTTGCTCAACGCACAAGACATGACGGTTGGCCCGGCCGAGGATTCCGCGATACTAGTCCAGATCACTCAAAACGGTACAACGATCGAAACTCTGTTCGACCAATTGCTCGTTGCGGTTGGCCGCGCCCCGAACGTTGAAGGATTGAACCTCAGTGCTGTTGACGTAAGATTCGACCCCACGGGCGTCGACGTCAACGACAATTTGCAAACGACTAACTCGCGTATTTATGCCGCAGGCGATATTTGTTCCAAGTACAAGTTCACTCACGCGGCCGACTTTATGGCCCGGATCGTGATCCAAAACTCGCTCTTTGCCGTGGGGCCATTCGGTAAGAAAAAGGCAAGCGATCTGATTATCCCGTGGGCTACGTACACATCGCCGGAGGTTGCACACGTTGGGATGTATGACCATGAAGCCAAGAAGGCGGGCATCGCAGTGGACACCTATGTTCAACACTTTGCTGATTTGGATCGCGCGATCCTTGATGGTCAAACGGACGGGTTTGTCAAAGTTCACACGCGGAAAGGAACTGACAAAATCATCGGTGTCACCATTGTCGCCGAGAATGCTGGCGACATGATTTCCGAGCTCACACTTGCCATGGCCAATGGGATTGGCTTGTCGTTAATCGCCAGTGCCATTCATCCGTACCCAACACAAGCTGAGGCCATTCGAAAGCTTGGCGACCAATTCAATCGCACACGGCTGACACCGTCGAGCAAGAGATTGCTGAACTTGCTCCGTCGATTCAACGTCGGTCGATAAGCGGAGTGGGGGGAACACCGCTTGCTTATAGTTGTGGTTGGTTGTCCTACGAACCGATGAACAAGGGACGCAGATGGCGTTCGTAAATGTTCTTCGTGACTTCGGCACTGACGATCGCCTCGTTGGCTTGAAGCAGATCGGTGTATCGCGCGCCATATTTGGCAGCCACCTTGAACGAGACGTGAAGCAATTGCCTCATGTGAGCGTTGAAGTTTTCGTTATCTTGAATGTGCCGGATGGCGCTCGCCAAACGAGGTCCGGACCACTGATTCACGGTTGATGCACTCGGCAACTTGCTTTTGTCGATATCGATGACGCTCGCATACGGCGCACAAAACTCCTCCACGTGCTCCAACGCGTACGCATAGATTTCTTGAGCTAGCACGAGCCCGTCACCTCCAGCTTCGGCCAAACCGATGATTTCCTCGAGCCAAGTCGTTCCCGCCGTCTTGAGGTGCAAGCCCGCACCCGTGCGATTCAAGCACTCTCGAATGATCGGATACAAGCTGAATTTGTCACTGCCGCTGTGGACGCTTAACTTCAACGTCGTCGCCATCGAGTAGTTCTTCACTGCGTGAGCAATCACAGCGAGATCGTCACTAAATTCATGTTCGAATTGCTTCAGGTCGCCGACATAATCAACACCCTTGTTGAATCGTCCAGTGAATTTTGGCGCGATGGTTTGGACGGGGATTTTCTCATCGGCGATCGCGACCAAGATCACCAATAACTCTGGCGGTGTCTGGGGCGAGTCCGTCTCGTCCATCGAGATCTCCGCAATGATGTTGTCCGCACCTTTAGCCGCTTCGATATGTCGATAGATAGTGCCCGCCTGCTTGACCGCCAACAAGTACTGTTCGGCGACGCGCCGCACGTCGGCTTGAGTGATTTCAAGTGGCTCGGAGAGCCCCTCAAGTGTCAATGTACCGACGAGTTCCGGGTGGCGTTCCACGAACGCATTGACCTCGGCTTTTGGAGCGGCTTTACCGATGGAGTCGGCAACATCGATCGTAAAGAAATCACTACAAGGAATGAACGGATCCACGGTCGCCAACTGAATATGGTCTGCGTCCACGTGCCAAGGCTTTCTCCATCCCCTCGCTTCCACTGCCGCCTTGGCTGCGTCGTACACACTTTGCGGTTTCGAACCGACGAAGGTGTGCTCACGATTCGACTTGTTCCACACCGGAGTTACATCCACCCCATCCTTGGCAAGCATTTCAAAGGCTCTCAACTGCGCGCCTGCCTGATGCGCAAAACGATCACCGACGCCAAACGTGAATTTCTCAATCGTGAGCATGTTTCTGTCTTAAATGGTTAGTTGAATCCGCCAGCGGCAATGATTAAATCAGGGACCTTCGCATTGAGTCTCGCACCGCCTTGGCCAAGTCACATTTCTATCGACAGCCAAGCAATCTGTCATCCCGACTGCGTGGTACGTCAATTTGGAAATGGCAACTTGGAACACCGCAACTTGGAAGAAGAGGGGACACTACTCGCTTTCACGTGCAATTTGAGTGTTCGTCGCTTTATAGGTACTGTGAAACCAGTTTCTTGCCTGGTTTCGATACTTGCTGTCCTTGTGCATCCAAAGATCCGTGTGCGGATGAATCACGGAGCCTTGGGGGATGTTGAATATCTTCGACGTCGGTACATCCAGGAACGTAAATTCGGCGAGTCCCAGATGATCCTTCAAATAGTTGTCCCGAACATGGGTTGCGCCCGTACCACATACCAGCACGGGACGTCCCTTCAGCCGCGAAAGCCGCACTAATGCAGACGCACGATCGCTTTCAGGATACGGCCAACTCCTTTCGCCATCGAAGTGATCATGCGTGAAAAAGCCTTTCCAAAACGACGCGATCTCGTCATCAGCCAATCCGATGTAACTCACGCCAATCGCTCCGCGAGAGAATCCGCAAATGAACATGTTGTCGGGATCACCGCCAAACTCTGCGCAGATTATCGGCAGGTTCACTTTGCAATAATCGACCGTCGCTTGCTTATCGCCCCACCAAGTGACTGCGTTCTCCCGGTGGTTCGTCGCAACATACGGCATGCACACCCAGATGCATCCAATGCCGCCGGTCATGCCGTAGCCAAGATTTGCGTCCTTGATCTCGCCACTTGAACCGCTCGTTGGAAACTTATTGCCGGTGTATTCCACGATGACAGGGTACGTTCCGCCAGGCTTCCAATCCACGGGCAAATACAGCACGTGATGAACGTCCGTGCCAGCGTACTGTGTTGCAACTTGACGCACGCGTTTTCCGGCACCAGGTTTGTCGAGCGTCATCGTTGGCGTCGCCAGATCCATCGGAGACACTGCATCGTTTTCCGCTAATGCGATCTGGCCCTCCGCCAGAGCAATAGAGCATTGGGAAACAAGCAACATCGCGACGCTAAGAAACTTGCGTCGCATCACCGAAGTTATCGCCGTCGAACAACGCGAGATCGCGGCCATGTTACTCGACCGCAGCAAAAATCTTGACGTCGTCAACTACGGCTTGCTTCGGTACCGCGAGACGAAGCATTTTCTTGGTCGGGTGTGCGAAGCCTTCGGAAACAAAGGAGCTGACGTCCTTTGCGTCGATCGCCACGCTGACTGAATCGCCCTTATTGTCAACGTTAAGCGTGTACCATTTTCCAGTCTCGAATTTAAAGGGGACAACCTTCTTTGTGGCCTTGAGCCGTTGCAACACATCGGCAGGCAGCTTTTTGCCGCCTTGCTTCATTTCGTAAACGTCCATGCTCATCGTTCCGGTTTTTAGGTCCGAGATGTCGACTTTGCCGGCACCGACGGTGACTTTGAACAAGTGACCGGCGTGGACCGTTTTGCATTGCAGATCCGCGAAATCCAAGCCCAAGGTGTCCTTGTCGTTTTCGAGCATGAATCGCAACTCGACAGATCCGTTCTGGAACTCCGACGCGTGAGTCACGGAGACGGCGTGATCCGCGGCTTCGTGGATATAAATGTGCATCGCGCCATCACGCAAATCGACTTGCTTGTTCCCTTTCGCACGACTTTTGCTATTGGTTCCCCAACCGTTTCCGACTTCGTCTGTAAGCTCCTGGGACTCATAGCGTTCGAAATTGTCTTCGAAAATCAGCTTCCCGCGTTCTTCCGCGCGAGCCATGGATGGGGCGAACGAACAAGCCACACCCAGCGCAATGAGTGGGAGCAGATTAGTATTCATCGGAGTTCTCAATGGGTTTGAATGCATTTTCAATCCGCACCGTTGGTCGAAACGGATAGTTGAGCACAGTGTAATCATTTTGGCGGACTGAATCATCGCATGCAAATGATTCGGAGTGCATGCTCGCGGTCGACACGCTTGCTGTGGTGGCTGGTGGCGTTTGTTTCTACTTCTGCCTCAACGCCAAGTTGCGAGTCAGCTGGGCGACCGCCGCGATTCCGCTGAAAACCACGGGCTTTTGAGTCGTCATGCCTAGGGTGACACGAAACCCGATGGAAGTTTCCTCAAAAAACGATAGCTTGTGTGGCTACGCGGTTTGGCTCTTCGCCGACCTCATCCACATCAATACACCGTTCTCTTGGGAGCAGCCACTATGTCGGTCAAACGCATGTCGGTTCAACGCGTCGGAATTTTGACAGCCGGAGGACTCGCGCCATGCCTCTCGTCGGCCATTGGGGCTTTGATCGAATCCTACTCAGCAAAGGCCCAGGACGTCGAGATCGTCTGCTATCGATCGGGATACAAGGGTTTGCTTCTCGGCGACAGCTTTGTGGTCTCGCCGGAGATGCGAAAACATGCCGAAGTACTTCACCAACATGGTGGCAGTCCCATCGGCAACAGTCGTGTGAAGCTCACCAATGTCGCTGACTGTGTCAAGCGAGGCTTGGTCAAAGATGGGCAAGACCCGTTGGAAGTCGCCGCCGAACGACTGCGTACCGACGGCATCGATGTTCTGCACACGATCGGTGGCGACGATACGAATACGACTGCCGCCGACCTCGCTGCGTTCTTGGCACACAACAACTACGCGCTCACCGTTGTCGGTCTGCCCAAGACCATTGATAACGACGTGATCCCGATCAAGCAAAGTCTCGGTGCTTGGACGGCGGCGGAAGAAGGCGCCAAGTACTTTGAGAATGTAGTCGGCGAACATAGTGCAAATCCTCGCATGCTAATTGTGCATGAAGTGATGGGACGCAACTGTGGATGGTTAACCGCTGCCACCGCAGCAAAATATCGCGAGCGACTTGACGGCATGAGTTTTCTCCCCGAAATGGGGCTGAGCCGCGAGCGCCGCGAAGTCCACGGCGTCTACGTTCCAGAAATGGGATTCAACTTCGAAGAAGAAGCCAAACGCTTGCGGGCGATCATGGACGAATTCGATTGTGTCAATATCTTCATTTCCGAAGGTGCTGGAGTGGACACGATTGTCCAAGAAATGGAATCTCGCGGCGAGCAAGTGCCCAAGGACGCTTTCGGGCACTACAAGCTTGACACGGTCAATCCCGGAAAATGGTTCGGTGCGCAATTCGCCAACATGATCGGCGCCGAAAAGACGCTCATTCAAAAGAGTGGCTACTTCAGCCGAGCGGCGCGAGCGAACAAGGAAGACCTCGCTTTGATCGCCCGATGCGCAAATAAGGCTGTCGATTGCGCGCTTGACGGTGACGGAGGCGTGATCGGAGAAGACGAGGAACGCGGCAACGAACTTCGTGCGATTGAGTTTGAACGCATCAAAGGTGGCAAACCATTCAATATCAATACGCCGTGGTTCGGCGAATTGTTGGCCGCCATCCACCAGCCCAAAGGCGGCGCAATCGAGGTTCAACACGCCTAGCGGACTGTTTCATCGTCAATTCGCAGACGCTTGGGCATACCGAACTCCAGCGGTGAAACAATTGGCTTGGGCAAATACACGAGCGTGTCCATGATTTTGACTTCGAAGTTACAGGGACAGTCCCTCACGACTGGCTGGTGCAAAAAAGTAAGAGAAAAGGATTAGGCACGAAAACGCTCAGATCGACCGTAGCCATCCCATGTGAGGTAATGACGACGGAAACTGGCGCGCAGCTATATCATTCGATTTTCACGCAAAAATTGGTCCAAGAAAGTTCGCATGAAAGCTTCGCGTTCTCCTGCGAGTCGTTTCGCAGCATCTGTATTGAGCAAACCCTTCAGCTTGAACAGCTTCTCATGGAAGTGCCCGATCCCTGTCTTTGTATTACCCGCATCGGGCGCAAAGAACGGTTGACCAACCGCCGCGCCGTACTCGATTGTCCGCACGATACCGATCGCTCCCAGCGCGTCGAGTCGATCCGCGTCCTGCACTATTTTGCCTTCCAAGGACAATTCACTTGCATCGACACCTTTACGAAATGAAATATTGTCCACGATGTGAGCGACATGCTCGATTACGTCGTTTGTCGCGTGATGCTCACTTAGAATTTTACGTGCAAACTCAGCACTCCGCTCGACACCGTCATGAAACTTGGCATCGCCAACGTCGTGCAACAAAGCTGCTAACTCAATAATTTCCAAGTCACCTCCAGCATCCGACTGAATGATGCGTGCCGAATTCAGCACTCGCATGACATGATCCAGGCCGTGACCTGCCGCTTGCTCACGCAAGCGTTCTCGAACGATCACTTCCACTAGCTCGGCAAGATCGTTCTGGTTACCCATGTACGCACTCTTTCAAAATCGACATTTTTCCCGCCCCAGCTTGCGACGTCACGATCGATGGCACGAACGCATTCTATGGGCAGCGATCGAATCGATGAATGGCAAGCTTGCGGAAAGGATGCCATTGCATCGCTCAAGAGTCTGCTACGCTTTGCTTGGTGGGGAAACGCGTGATGCCCGAAGAGAGCTACAACGCATCAAGAACTGGTTCTGGTATGACGTTCTTGATGCGCTGGCCGCATTTGTTTTTTTTGAGCTTTCGTGGCGTTAAACGCTGTATCAATATGCGTGACTGCTAGAACTCGCTAGTGATCACTTCTCGGTTTGCTTTTGTCCCCAGGGCTCCCCAGAGTCCGTAGGGGCTAATGGATCCCGGCGCGCTTCCAAGGGTACCGCTCAACCAGACTGTACCTGCACGTGAATTTCCAGCTTCGATCGAGTCGGTAATGAACTTCACCGCCCCATCAGCCATCAAAACGTGTACTCCCCCTTGGTGACGACTGCTTGCCGGTAACATGCCTTGGCCAGTGTCGAAAAAAGTCACACAGACTTCTGAGTTCGGCGGAAGGATTGAGTTGAAACTGCTGTAGGTGGCGGTGCCGCTTGCCCATCGAAAGCCGCGACCTTGGTTGGCGGCGGCGATTTGGGTCACGCCTGGCGCCCAAAACTGAGGCCGAAGCGTATCAACATTCATGCGACAAAACAACGGATTATCACGGGCTGCGGTAAAGCCAATGAGCGCTCGTGGAATGGTTCGCTTATCGCGATCACCGAGATCAGTCGCGATTTCCGCCGCCGCAAGTGTGTTGGAGAGTCCGTCCAGAATGTCTCTAAATCCAGTCGCTTGACGCGTTACGAATACGCCTCGTCCCGATGCTCGAATGTTTTGAGCTCGCGCGGACGATGCATCCATGTTGCTGAAATGCGCACCATCCGACATGAAGTCGGTGGCGTCGCCAATGCATGCGGCGTAATTCGTCCTTCCCATCGCCGGAAGACCTACCCCAGGATCACTTGGGCACCGCAAGGTTGGAAGGTCTGTCACCCAGGGTGCATAAGCCGTGTTTCGCGTATTTACGCCACTGCCATGCATATTGTCCTCGTCCGTAATCGTCGGGCCCATCGCTGGCCATGGCGGAACGCGAACCGTACCTGGCGCGGCGAGGTTCACAACGTTCGGATTACTGATCTGCTCCCACAAAGCTTGTTGCTCAAAGAAGGGTGTCAAGCCAACCAGCCAGCCAAGGGAGAGTTGATTTGCGAGGTCTCCACCTTGGAACCAATTTGAACCCGGGGTGCTTTTCGTACCACCCATCTGCATCGGCAATTTGTTGTAAGCCGAATGGTAGTTGTGAAGACCAAGACCAATTTGCTTAAAGTTATTACTGCAGCTCATTCGACGCGCTGCCTCGCGTGCCGCCTGCACCGCGGGCAAAAGTAAACCGACCAACACGCCAATAATGGCGATCACCACAAGTAATTCGACCAAGGTGAAACCTCGGTGTCGCGGTCGTTCAGAATTCAGAAACATAACCATTACCTCTCCAAACATTAATGAGAATACTACTGGAAATACAAGGCTTCGATGGGTCGACACAAATGAAGAACCGCCCGTTCCACGCCATGTCGCAACGGTTTCGTTCTAACTATTTTCTCATGTCCTCTTCTGCTTTTAAGTTTGCTTGCTCCTGTTCATTCAACTGATAGTCTTCTGTGGGGGTGATGACTTTGTTTCCGTCATCGCCGCATCCCAATACAGAAGACACGAACAATAATGCAAGGAGGCAACTTATCGACTTAATCATTCTTTGTGTCCAACTGGGGGGTGAGACTTGGGGATGAACAATGCGGCCGAAATCACCGCGTGCATGATCACCAACAGTATCGATGCTGAGTGAGTTGCCAATAGCGCGAGAATTCAAAGGTGATGTGTCTACCTTTGAGTCAATGCAATGGATAGCAACCTACAATAGGCCGTGAAAAAATCAGTGGTACTCGCAAGGAGATTGAAACGATACTGCGACTGTTGTGTGGAGATCCAGTGAAACGTGGTTGGCATGGGGCACTGATGAGCCTCGCGTGAAGGTTAAGCTTCGTTAGCTGTCAGCCATCTTGCCATCGTTGGTTGGCGTTTGGGGGTGGACCAGGGAGTGGGTGATGGTTGAAATTTCCCGTGCGAGCCTAGTCCTAGCGGGCGGGTTCAGATGGCAGTAGCGTACCACATAGTTCAAAGGTTCTCGTGTTACAATGTTGCCTTCGTTGAACTAGGTGGTTTCGTTGGTTGATCCAATCTGTCGAGAGCAAAAATGGATAACGCAGTAGCCCGTTTAGTGATTTGGGCGTCGTGTTTATTGGCACCTTACGCTCTTGTCGCGCAGTCGCCAGAAACACAGTCGTTAAGTATTTCAGAGAGCCATGCCGGGATTTTTGTTTCCGACCCGGAAATGTTGCAAGAACATGGTGCTGGAGAAGGTCCAGCGTGGCATCCCGAACTTGGTTTGCTGACTAGTGGCGAAGGGAACATCAATCAGCGAACCAAGGGTGGTGTCACCACCGTGTTTCGAGAGAACGCTGGCTCCAATGGATTGATGTGGGACCGCAGCGGACGGCTGGTGATTTGTGAGCCATTGAGGCGACGCGTCAGTCGGATCGAGACTGACGGTTCAACGACAGTCCTAGCGGAGACGTTTGACGGGAAGCGATTCAACCAGCCAAATGACTTGGCCCTTGATTCGCGGGATCGAATCTATTTCTCGGATCCGCAGTATGGTGATCGGGCGGGCATGGAAATTCTCGATGCCCAAGGTAAAGCCATCGAAGGCGTTTACCGTATCGATACCGACGGCAGCGTGACTCGAATTATCACGCATGAAGTTGATCGACCCAACGGTCTTGTGGTGACGCACGATGATCAGTTCTTGTTTGTTGCCGACAACAATAACTCGCTCGGTGGAGCAAGGAAGCTTTGGCGGTTTCGATTGCTGGAGGATGGTAGCGTTGATCGGTCGAGTCAGCTTCTTGTGTACGATTGGAAAACGACTCGCGGGCCAGACGGAATGAAGCTGGATGCGGAAGGTCGGTTGTTTGTCGCCGCAGGCCTCAACGAACCGCATCTGCCGCAAGAGACCGCTGAGTCACCGACCGCCGGCATTTATGTATTCTCAGCCGATGGGGAACTCCTGCAATACGTTCATATCCCTCGCGATGAAACGACGAATTGTGGATTCGGCGGCAACGATCTCAAAACACTTTTTGTTACCGCTGGAGGAAGTCTTTGGCAAATCCGAACGGCTGTTCCTGGAAAGCCAGCATGGCCACAGCTTGTGACGCCTCGTCTTGCTCAATAAGCTGATTTCATCAAGCTGTCGGCTTCAGTTAGTGCTTCCATTGACTTGTTTTGCATCATTGTCGTTGAACAGGGCGCCGTGAATGACGATTGAAACGAACGCGAATCGGGCTTACCTGCATCTCCGAAGCAAGTTGCTTGCCGGAGACTTTGAGCCTGGTTCTCGCCTTCTCTACGGCCCGATTGGCAAGGAAATCGGTGTCAGTGCAACGCCGGTTCGCGAAGCCGCCGGATTGTTGGCCCAGGAGGGACTCGTTGATTTGGTGCCAAATATGGGGGCAATCGTTCGCACTCTCGATCGAACTGATTTGATCGAGATTTATGAAGTGCGCGAGGTGATTGAGCCAAGCACAGCAGCGTTAGCGGCAAAGCGAGCGACACCGCCTCAGATCTCACAGATTGCTACTCAGCTTTCCAGGATGCGTGAGCTCACCGCCAAGCACGCGGAGTCCCAGCAACCGTTCGCGGGGAAACGAATCACCGGCCAGTTTGACAAGGCGGATTACCAATTTCATATGCTGATCATCGAAGCGACAGGTAACCAAGCCCTGGTCCGCACCGCGTCACAGTCTCATGTGCTCACTCGCGTCTTTGGAATACGTCGGCATCGCCATGATGTGGAGGCGATGCAGCGGACTTGCCGCGAACATGAGAAGATTTTTTCCGCAATCCGCAGTGGCGATTCCGAGGCCGCGAGGGAAGCGTCGATCGAGCACATTCGTCATGGACTTGCGGTTTCGCTAATTGCCATTGTCGATGACCAGCCGCCTGAGATCGCAAGCTAGTCCGCAGGCGCGATAGAATTTTGCTCCACATTGACGCTGGACCCAAACTCTATAGACTATGTTGGTCTCGCGGGACCGGTTCGAAGCGGACGTTGTCGGTTTTTTCTGTTATCAACTATCGGTCCATCACATTTCTATACACGTCTAGATGTTTTCAATGACCCATCGTGCTGCATCTTTCGATTTAACGCCGGAGCCAAGATCGTCTTCGGGGTTTTCTCTTCGAGGCATCGTGCCGCCCCTAGTCACGCCGTTGGTTGAGCGCGATCAACTGGACCGTGAAGGGCTGGAGCGGCTCATCAATCACGTGATCGAAGGAGGTGTCGCCGGGATCTTTATACTGGGCACGACCGGTGAGGCGCCGAGTTTGAGTTACCGACTTCGACGCGAGTTGATTCGCGAAACAACGCGGTTGGTGAATCGACGGGTCCCCGTGTTAGTTGGCGTGGCCGATACAGCCTTCGTCGAGAGCGTCGATCTGGCAAAGCATGCGGCTGACTGTGGGGTCGATGCTGCGGTGTTAACGACTCCTTATTATTTTCCTGCTGGACAAACAGAGTTGACATCATACGTGCAGAATATCGCACCGCTGATTCCACTGCCGTTGATGCTTTACAACATGCCGGGTTTAACGAAAGTTTGGTACGAGATCGAGACGCTACGGAAATTGTCGTCGATCCATTCGATCGTTGGCGTGAAAGACAGCAGTGGCGATATGGAGTACTTTGCTCGTCTTTGTCAACTCAAAACGGAACGTCCCGATTGGTCGATTTTGATTGGTCCCGAAGCGATGTTGCCGGATGCGCATCGTCTTGGTGGCGATGGCGGTGTGTGCGGCGGTGCGAACGCGCTACCGAAAATGTTTGTGGAATGCTACAACTCGCTGCAACGTTGCAAATATGAAACGGGCGATGATAGAACGGGCGATGATGAGGCGGTTGCTCAAGCCAGCAGCCGGATTAACCAATTTCAAGCGATTTACGAAATCGGTAAGTATGCGTCGCGACACATCAAAGCGACCAAATGCGCGCTGTCGCTGTTAGGTATCTGCAGCGACTTGCCGGCCGATCCATTTCACGCATTCTTACCGCCAGAAAGGGAACGTGTTGCGGTGATTTTGAGAGCGATGGGCGTCTTATGATCAATGCGAGCCCAATTGTCGGTGCGATGTACTTCTCTTTGCTCGACTATTTCCTGCTTGTTGGCTATTTCGTCGGCATTCTGGGGTTGGGGTTCTATTTTTGGAAGCGGAACGACTCCGCAGACGAATTCACGGCGGCTGGACGGTCGTTACCAGGATGGCTTTGTGGATTATCGATTTTTGCGACATACTTGAGCAGTATCAGCTATCTCGCACTTCCCGGCAAAGCGTTCGTCGATAACTGGAACGCATTCATGTTTTCGCTTGCGATACCATTCGCAGCGGCGATCGCAGTCCGCTTTTTCTTGCCGTTGTATCGTGCTTCGGGAGAGGTCTCCGCTTACGCTCTGCTCGAAAGTCGTTTTGGGTTGTGGGCGAGAATCTACGCGAGTTGTTTCTACCTGCTCTACCAGATCGCACGTATCGGCGTTGTGATGTATTTGATGGCTTTGCCGATGGCCGTGCTCTTTGGTTGGGACATCCGGATCGTAATTGTTGCGACCGGTGTGGTCGTGACTTTGTATTCGTTTGTCGGTGGTATCGTTGCGGTGATCTGGGCGGATGCTGTCCAAGCCGTCGTGCTGTTGGCTGGCGCATTACTGGCGGTTGGAATCTTACTTTGGCAAATGCCTGGTGGACCGAGCGAAGTCATCCAAGTCGCTGGCGCCGCAGGCAAATTTTCGCTGGGAAGTACATCGCTGTGGCCGCTGTCCGAGCCGACGGTTTGGGTCGTCCTTGCGTATGGGTTCTTCGACAATTTGCGAAACTTCGGTGTCGATCAGAGTTATGTCCAGCGCTACATTGCCTCGAGTACCGACGCTGAGGCGGCGAAGAGTATTTGGTTCGGTGCGCTTCTTTATGTGCCGGTGAGTGCATTGTTCTTGTTTATCGGTTCGTCGCTCTATGCATTTTACGAGCGGCACCCCGAGTTAACGCAAGAAGTGCGACTCGTGGTGGCTGAACAAAAGCTAATGCAAGCGGGTGAGTCGGTGGCTTCGCCAGGTTACCAAGCCAAACTTGACGAGAAAATTGCGACCTTAACGACGAAAGATTTGGGTGACCGCGTATTCCCTCATTTTATTGCCTCTCAATTGCCACAGGGCGCTCGTGGACTATTAATTGCAGCTGTGTTTGCGGCGGCGATGAGCACTGTTTCGACGTCGCTCAATTCGTCGGCGACGCTCGTCATGAGCGATTTCTACAAGCGATTGTATCGACCGAAATCCAACGATGCTCAGCACGTTATGGTGCTTCGATTGTCGACAATTGCATGGGGAACGATGGGGACCTTTATGGCGTTGGCACTCGTTCAGTTGACGGAAAGTGTCTTGGATGTGTGGTGGCTACTTTCGAGTGTGCTGGGTGCGGCGATCATCGGGCTGTTTTTGCTTGGTATACTCGTTCCAGCGATTCGCAGTCGTGGTGCATCATTCGTATTGGTGATGGGAATGCTGTTGATCGCTTGGATGACCCTTTCCAAGACGGATCGTTGGCCCGAAGCACTAGCCAATTACTCCAGTCCTTTTCATCCGCTACTTGTAATTGTCATCGGGCCGAGCTTGATGGTGTTATTGGGTTGGGCCGTTTCAAGTCGCAGGAATTCACAGACGCCTGCTTAACAACACAATGAATGAGGTGAATCAGATGAAATGCGATTCGAGGCGTGGTGGGGCAAAAGTTGACGCGAGAAAAGTGACGTTCATTGCGTTGTTGTTTGCTCTTGATGTATTGTGCGGCGGGACTTTGTTTGCGGAAGAGACACCGTGGAAGTTGCAACCGCTCGAATACAATAATCCTGGTTTGGAAGTGGACCTCGGTGTCGGGTTGTGGGCCGATCCTTTGCCGATGGATTATGACCGTGATGGTGACTTGGACCTTGTCGTGGGTTGCCCGGACAAGCCTTCGCGGGGTGTTTATTTTTTCGAGAACCCCACGCAAGATCCGAGCGTGAAGATGCCTGTTTTTAAACCAGGCGTGCGAATCGGCCAGGCTCAGCACTATATGATGATGAGCATGGTCGGAGACGAGCCAGTCGTCATGGTTCCTGGCCAGGAGTTTCGACGCGATCCTGCGTCGGGCAAGTTCAATTTTGACAAGCCAAAGAAAATCTATCCGACGAACAATCCTCATTCGTCGAACGGTCGAACTCGCGCAAATATGTGGCGTTACGTCGATTTCGACGGTGACTCAGACCACGACATCCTTGTCGGTATTGGCGATTGGGCTGATTTGGTCTGGGACCATGCCTACGACAATCACGGCCATTGGCGAAACGGACCCTTGCACGGGTATGTGTATTTAATCGAGAACCAAGGCTCGGACGAATTGCCAAAGTATTCGAAATCGCCCCAGCGTTTGAGTGCTGGTGGCGGCGACATCGACGTGTATGGTTGGCCCTGTCCGAACTTTGCCGACTTTGATAACGATGGGGACTTGGACTTGCTTTGCGGCGAGTTTCTCGATGGCTTTACCTACTTTCAGAACGTCGGGACTCGTGGCGTTCCGCAGTACGCGTCGGGTCTAAGG
Organism: Pirellulaceae bacterium; assembly: GCA_041739875.1. Lineage (GTDB taxonomy): Bacteria > Planctomycetota > Planctomycetia > Pirellulales > Pirellulaceae > JBBSJZ01. The sequence continues at coordinate 7,713 of JBGSNA010000173.1, read as the reverse complement.
CTCAAGAACGTCCAAGGCGAGCCGCTCGTGATGGATCTGCAAATGATTACGCCAACAGCCATTGATTGGGATGCCGATGGCGACATTGACTTGATCGTTGGCGATGAAGATGGTCGCGTGGCGCTGGTCGAGAACACGGGTGTGTTTCGCGACGGGATGCCGGTATTTGAATCGCCGAAGTATTTTCGCCAGGTCGCCGACACGTTGAAGTTTGGAGCACTCGCCACGCCCTTCGCTTATGATTGGGATCGCGACGGTGATGAAGACATCTTGTGCGGTAACACTGCTGGATCGATCGGATGGTTTGAGAACCTTGGTGATGGCGAGAATGATTTGCCCAAGTGGGCCGAAGTGAAGTTGCTAGATGTCCGTTCTAGCAATGGCACCGTTGCTCCGTTTCGCGTGATGGCCGGTCCAAGCGGTTCGATCCAAGGCCCGTGTGAAGCGAAGTGGGGTTACACAACGTTGTCTGTGGCGGACTGGGACGGCGACGGTGATGGCGACATTGTCTATAACTCGATTCTAGCAAAATTAGGCATGCTCTCGAACGATTCGGGAACGCTTGTCGCTCGTGATTTTGATTCTGGACAAAATGAGTTACCGCCGGATTGGTATTGGTGGCAAACAAAGTCAAGTGCGTCACTGACCCAGTGGCGAACGACACCGTTTGCGATCGACTTTGATGGCGACGCGAAGCTTGATCTCGTGATGTTGGACCAAGAAGGCTATTTGACGCTTCGATCCGCTGGCGGGCCTGCGCAGCGAATCTTCGTTGACGAAAACAATCTGCCGATCCAATTGAACCCAAAGTCGTGTGGCAGCTCGGGACGAACGAAGCTGGCCGTGGTGGATTGGGACGGCGATTCTCGCTTGGACGTCTTGGTAAACTCGGAGAACGTCACGTGGTATCGCAACTGTGAAGATCGTGACGGTAAGTCAGTGCTCAAAAAGATTGGCAACTTGACACAGCGGGACGTGTCCGGACACACCGCAAGTCCCGCCGTGTGTGACTTTGATCATGACGGCAAGCCCGATTTGCTCGTTGGCAGCGAGAATGGACGCATCTATCACATTCGACATGACGATTGCATTCAATTCAGTGCAGATGCCATTCAAGCGAAGCCGGCCATTGCTCCGATCCAGCCGCGGTTCGCTGGATTGGTGAGCGAAGAGTTTGTATTTGAGAAGGCTCCGTTCGATGAGTGTCATGCATCCACGATTTGCGAGACGAGTCGCGGATTAGTCGCTGCATGGTTCGGCGGAACGAAAGAGGGCAAGCCAGATGTTGGGATTTGGTCGAGCTATCACGACGGTGCGGCTTGGTCGAAGCCTCAGTTGGTTGCCGATGGTGTTCAGCACGAGGGATTGCGGCACCCATGCTGGAACCCTGTTCTGTTCCAACCGCCCGGAGACGCTCCGACGATTCTGTTCTTCAAAGTCGGCCCGAATCCTCGCGAGTGGTGGGGCGAAATGATGGTCAGCTACGACCGTGGCCGATCGTTCACGGACCGCGTTCGGTTGCCGGAAGGGATCGATGGTCCGGTGCGTTGCAAACCGATTTTGCTTAGCGATAAAAATGTTTTGTTAAGTGGTTCATCGACTGAAAATGACGGCTGGCGAGTTCACTTTGAGTCGACACAATTAGTCGACGGAAAAGTCTCAGGCCATTGGAAACGCGTTGGCCCGATCAATGATGCGATAGAGTTCAATGCCATCCAACCGACGTTCTTACAGCACGCGGATGGTCGGCTCCAGGTGCTTTGTCGAACGAAAGAGAACGTGATTGCAACGAGTTTTTCGAGCGATCAAGGTGACACTTGGACGACGATGGAGGCGACCCATTTGCCAAATCCGAACTCGGGAATCGAGGCGGTGACGTTAACCGATGGGCGACACCTGTTGATCTACAATCACCTGGACTCGGGCAAGTCAGGATGGGGGAAACGTGGCCTATTGAATTTAGCGATCTCGAACGATGGATTGGATTGGCGAAGTGTCGGTTTACTTGAGCAAGAGATGGGAGCGGAGTTCAGCTATCCCGCGATCATGCAATCCAATGATGGTAATGTTCACATGAGTTACACCTGGAAGCGAGATCGAATCAAGCACGTTGTTGTCGACCCAAAGCAATTGGTCGCCGGCGATCGGCTGGACACAAGTGTCACATTCGAGGGCAAGTGAGCATGTCAGCCGCAGTTTCACTTGGATTGGATTTTGGGACGGAGTCGGTTCGCGCGATTCTCATCGATGCAAGCGGTCGTCAACTGGGTTTGGCCAGTTCCGTTTATGCGCATGGCCAGATCACGGATCGGCTTCCAGGGACCAACGAGAAACTTCCTGTCCGCTATGCACTGCAGTCACCTGGTGATTGGATTGAATCAGCGATCGAGGCCACACGTGCTGCGATCACACAGTCAGGGATTGATGGCGAATCGATCGTCGGAATCGGCGTCGACTTCACAAGTTGCACGATGCTTCCAACGAATGCAAGCGGTACGCCGCTTTGCCAGTTAGACGAGTTCAAAACGATTCCTTTGGCGTGGCCGAAGCTTTGGAAGCATCACGGTGCACTGGAACAGACGGATCGTATGAATTTGGTCGCGAAGGAGCGAGGTGAATCGTTCTTGAATCGTTATGGTGGGACGATTGGTTTGGAGTGGTTCTATCCGAAGTTGTTGGAGACGATCGAAGTTGCACCCAGCGTCGCTGAGGCGGCCGAAGTTTGGTTAGAGGCCGGTGATTGGTTCGTTTGGCAACTTGTCGGTGGAGCGGCTGAGGCTTTGGCACGGTCAACATGCCAAGCTGGATACAAGGCGATGTGGTCCGCCACCGATGGTTATCCGTCGGAGGACTATTTCCGCGCCGTTCACCCCAAGCTTGCGGAGGCAGTGGCCAATCGGTTGCCAGGGATCATGCGATCGCCGGGCGAACGTGCTGGTGGATTAATGACAAGCATGGCCCAGCGAATGGGGCTTCGCGAGGGAACGCCTGTTTCGACAGCAATCATCGACGCGCATTCCGCAGTGCCTGGTGTGGGTGCCGCTGAGCCTGGAAGTCTCGTGATGGTGATGGGAACTAGCAGTTGCCATATGCTCAATTCAGTTCAATATGCAAATGTTCCAGGTGTGGCCGGGGTGGTCCAAGGTGGAATTCTGCCAGGGATGTACGGATACGAGACCGGCCAAGCTGCGGTCGGTGACGCGTTTGCTTGGTTGCGTCGATTGCTTGGGTTGGATTCGTTCGATTCAATCGCAGAAGCCGCCATGCGGTTACCGCCCGGCGCGAATGGTGTGATGTGTTTGGACTGGATGAATGGTTGCCGAACGCCGCTCATGGACGGCAGTCTCCGTGGTGCGTTTACCGGTTTAGGGCTTGAGCACGGTCCAGAGCATTTGTATTTGGCGCTGATGGAAGCGTCCGCGTTCGGACTGCGTTGGATCGTCGAGTTGCTTGAAGATGGCGGCGTGCCGATTCACCGGTACGTTGCGACCGGGGGACTGCCGCATCACAATCGCGCGTTTGTCGAGGTTTACGCGAACGTGCTAGGGCATGAAATCGAGATTCATCCTTCGATCCAAGGACCGGCGGTCGGTGCGGCTGTGCTTGGAATGGTTGTGGCCGGATCTCGCGTGAGTGGGTTCGACTCCGTGATCGATGCTTCTTCGTCCATGGCAAGCGTCAATGCGAGTCAACGAGATTTCATACGACCGGTTGACGAGCGAACGCGTGCATACGATTCGTTGTACGCAAGATACCGTGAGCTCGCAGCAATCGTCACCAAGTTGCCTCGCTAGACCATTCGCCTGAGCGATGTGGTGTGGTGTGTTTGGCGAGACGCTACCGTTTGACGCTACAGCTTATCGACACTTGTTGGAATATGGTCAAATTTGACCAGCAGCAGTGTGTGTTGAACGGAACCGTCAGGCATCGATCCCCAGAACATCTGGCGGCCCAGGCCCGTGCTCGATTCGAGGCTTGAGATCACGAACAAGTCGCCTTGAGCGCCCGTCAAGTCGATTTCCAAGTCTTCGAGTGACCACACACTTCGGCGTTGGTCGATTCGCATTGCCGTGTCCACGCCGACCCAAGTCTGCTTCATGGCGCCGTGTTGGATCTCGGGGCGAAGTTGCAATCGAAGCTCACCGGAGACTCGTCCGCTGGTAGCTGTCATAGCAAAAAGATATTGAGGGTCTTCAACGGTTTGGCCGATCGTTTCACCATTGAGTCGGACAAGAGCGACTTCGTTCCCTCGTGTCGGATTTCGTACCGGCAATTCCTTTCGCCGCCCAAGTTGCATTTGAATTCGCTGTTGCCCTTGCGATGACTCCGTGGCCACAGATGCGTTAGCCATGAATGATTCAACTGGGTCTAGGACGGGTGTCATCTCTTGAAGGCGATTTTGGAAGCGTTCTTGTTCGATCACGCGTCCGATTCGCAGTCCGTTCTCGCTCAATCTTCGTCTTAACTCCGGCTCGATACCCGTCTCGTCCACCCACTGCCACAACGACTGGACGCGGTCCGAGGGCGAGCTTGTGTCGCTCGAGATATTCGATCGTAGTGTGGCCCAAATCGGATCACTGGGTGCATCCGCCGAGGGTGACACGGCCGTCAAGTTTTGAGCCGTTTCCGACAGTAGAATGGGGATGAATTTTACTTCAATCGTCGCCGCTCGGGCGTCATTGCTCAATGCAGTGAGCGGTGACTTTGAAGATGTCGTCGCGGAACGATCGCTCCAAGGAGCGCAGCCAGCAATCGTGATCACACTCGCAAAGAGCGTGCCCCAGTTCAACCAGTGATTGCCGTCGATCCGCCTCATCGAGACCCTTCTTGTGGAAGCGGTAAAGTGTCCTCGCGGCACGGTACGAAGCGGAGTGATCGTTCGTCAAGAGATGTCAAACGTCGAACGGATGCTGTCTCCGTCACCCGGTCTGCCTGGAGCTCCCAGTTTGACTCTGTGCTTGCCAGTTCTCCTCTGGGCTTGACCTTTTTCCTCTGGGCTTGCCAGTCTGCCTTTCGGGTAGAGGGAGCTTGCCATAACCGTGAAACACGCACTGGTAGGTTCTGACCCCACCGGGATTTAGTTTCAGTTATGTAGGGTGGGTCAAAACGCGTTAGCGATGCAGACCCACCAACCGCAAATCGTCGACAACAATGGTGGGTCAGCGCTGCTAACGCCGCTCGACCCACCCTACGTTTTAAAAACTCACAGCCCCACCGGGATTCTGTTTCAGCACGCTTCGAAGATGTATTGCGGTGTCTGGACTTTCAGTACAGACGCTTAACTGGAGGAAGCTTGCGACTGCGGTTTTCGTTTACAACGCGGTCGGATGATGTGAGTGGCGAGTCCCAAGACGCCAAACAATCGGATGACGTAGTAATTCAGATCGATTTCCCACCAGCGATGTTGGACCGAAGCACTCGCTGGGTCGGCATGGTGGTTGTTGTGCCAGCCTTCGCCAGCGGTCAACAGTGTTACAAACCAATTGTTTCGACTGTCGTCACTCGTCTCGTAGTTTCGATAGCCAAACACGTGTGTGATCGAGTTGACTGACCACGTGATGTGCCAAACCCAAACCGTGCGAAGGATCACTCCCCAAACGAACAGACTCGCGGCAAGCTGGTACGCTTCCGAGGTGTTTCCCATCGCAAGAACGCACGCGACGTTCGCGATGATTGCGAATAAAGCCGCATGGCCCAGAAAGAAAATGCCCGCAGGGATCGGAAGCTTCTCGATCCAGCGGTAGTACGGGTCCGCCAGGATGTCGCGAGCATACTTTTCGTACATCGAAAATGTCGCCAAGCGAGTTCGGCTTTCGTACATCAGCCAGCTGACGTGCGCCCACATTACGCCCAGTCGAGGTGAGTGAGGGTCCTCACGATGGTCTGAATGTGAATGATGCATGCGGTGCCAAGCGACCCAGTGAGCCGGAGTCTCCTGGGCACTGCACATCGCAAGCGTGACAAGCGTTCGCTCAAACCATTTCGGTGTCCGAAAGCTGCGATGAGATAGCAGTCGATGGTACCCAATCGGAATCGCCATTTGGCCAAACACGATCGTTCCAATCACGAACGCTGCGACACCGGCCCACGAGAAAAAGCAGGGAAGTAATGCTAGCAACGCCAGGGCATGTAGCGTTGAAAAGAAAATTGCGTAATCCCAGCGAATCCTTGAGGTTGTTGGCCGAACCGGTTGGTCTTGAGCGTTCTCCGAGGTCTCCACGTACGCGTCACGGACGACAACGGACCGGACTTCCTGGTCCGCGGCAGTGAATTCTTGGCCAGCAAGAGACGGCTTTTGTTCGGCGTCGACTTGGTTGGAAGGTCTCAGTGTCGTCGCTGCCTGGCCAAAATGGGCATTATCAATCGGCTCCGCAAGGGAATCCATTTTAGCAGTTTCAGTGGTCATCTCGGTTCCTGGGTAGTGATCAACATCCTGTTTAACGCCACCAGTTGCACGAATTGTGTGAAAGGGCGATCGAGATGCAGGGCCCGAAGAATAGCTGATGGAGAGGCATTCCGATCAGTAGCAAAATCGAGTTGTAAGCAAACGCGTCAAAGATTCTGGAAACACGCAGCCTGAATAAACGCGATAATTGGCAAACACGACCATGTAAAGCCGGTAATTTACGCGATATGTCTTCGAAATGATTGAGGGGAGCAACCAAAGCTCGCGCCCGGATTTTCGCACGCTATGATTCTGATAAACTACGACTTAGTCCGGCATAGCGGTTGCGAAGTATCCGATCCTCTCGGATATTGTCGTAGCGGTGATTCGTTCGGCTTTCGTGAATCAGGGAACATCACGTGTCAGACGGTACTCAATCTCAGGTCCAACTCGAACACTTCTTCAAAGCGTCTCCAGCACGCGTTTTTGATGCTTGGATCGATACGGATTTGCTCGCGCAGTGGATGTTTGGTTCTCGAGTTCGCGACGAGACCGTGCTGACGATGCGAAATGACGCAAAAGTTGGCGGGGCATTCCATTTTGCGGTGGAACGCAACGAGCAAATTATCGAATACGTTGGCGAGTACTTCATCGTCGACCGGCCCAATCGACTCGTTTTTACCTGGGCCGTGGAAGAGCATTCGACCGAGAGCGATCACGTGATTGTGACGTTCGAAGCGGAGAAGTCCGGCTGTCAGCTCAAGCTCACGCATAATCTGCACCCCGAGCGTATCGACCATTCGTCGGACGTTCTCAATGAATGGCCAAAAATGTTGGCCGCTCTGGAGAAAGTCCTCGCCGGTCGCTAGTGACACCCGCGGATCATCTAGCTGAGTAGATTCAGTCTGAAATCGTCAGCCGCAATTTCTTGATCGTCAGCTTCTTCCTCAGCACTGTATTCGCTGAAGGCAATGTCGACTGCTTCAGCTTCTTGCTGGTGGCCTTGCGATTGAGATGAACTCGATATCAAGCGTTTCGCTGGCGTGACTTCAGCGACGAACGCATCGATCGAGTCTTTGTCGATCAGGTCTTTGTCTTTCACGGAGCTAGTTTCGTTCGCATCGATGAGGTCAGCTGAGACGGGCAGTTCATCAACCGCAGTCGCCCGTGACGTTGCGACAGAAACGCCACTCGAGGCTGATACTGCGGCCCTCGCGTTGGCAAGGCTTGTTCCGCCAGTGATCCCGGCTGCAGCGTAGGCAACGGATGTCGTTGCATTGACGCTGCCGATCGCATCGGAACCGTTTGCTCGTCCAATCGTGCCGGAC
>JBGSNA010000318.1:0-2513 GCA_041739875.1 Pirellulaceae bacterium | reverse complement strand
TTCATGGGTCACCCAAGGAACCGAAGGTCCAACCGGCGATAACGCCCAAAAATCAACTTATCACCCGCACAACCGGTGAGAATTATCTCGTTACCCGACGGAACACCATGCATTTGTACCGCACATTGACGATCGCTAGCCTTGTGCTGATGTTTGGCTGGTTTGCGTATGTTGGAATCCAATACGTTTCGCATAGTATTCGAATGGACGTTATCGCCACGGAATTACTAATGGAAGGTCGAGTTTTTCATATTGTTGCTGACCCACTCCATCCTGCTACGTCGGTGGATGGGGAAGAACGGCTTTTCGTTGTTGGCGAATCGAGCGAGGATTTCTTACTTTGCAGCATCGTTCGGAATCCAGAATACATTGACTGGCGAGGCCAGTGGAAAGTTGACCAATGCTTCCGACCAGACATTTCGCCTGAACATCCCAATCTCCCTATATGGGAACGTATGAATCACTATCCAACGGAATCCGACCTGAAACGATTTCGTGCTCTTGCCATGCAACAAACATGGATCCGATGGGACTGCCCCGATGGATCAATCCCTGAAGACGGCGGGTAACCAAGCCATGCAACGGAGCCGCGTGTCAAGCGTTTTGGCAGTGGTTGAATTTCCCGACGCGGCCCGCTGATGGCCAACGTTATCCGACTGAAACGACTCGTGGATAGCAACGTCTCGCCACCTGCCCCGACTCATGTGAAGATCTCGCAAATTTCTCCATTTCACGCGAAGCGAGAGTGGAAGCAGTCAACAGGCAATTCTATCTTGTTCCGTCTTCCCTATTCGACACTTTAATAACACTGGAGAATTCACATGGCTCTCACCCCTCTGCTTATTGTTGCCCGTCTGAGCATCGGCCGTGCGATTCGGAACGTCTACAACGGCGTGATGGCCGGCGAATCGTGGGCAATCGGCCTAGCCTTAATCTTGGTTGCGGTTGTCGTTGTTGCGGGGCTGTACTTCGCCTTCCAAGCGTACCAGGAATCCAGTGTCGAATCCGACGACGTTGAACTTACCGCCGAAGAGAAAAACCTCATGAACCGCTTTTAGCCTTGCGTTCGTAGTGCTGGACCACCACAAGACCGGCGGATAACCAATGAGGATTTGACTTCGCGTAGACGCGACGGTTGAGTCACTTTCTGATGCTATTTTCTTCGGTCATCGCTGTTTAAAACGCGATCGCTCAGCCGAAGCTCAAGTCCTATGTTCAAGAAGCCCGGTGACTCTCCATGCCCCTATGCTTTTTGCTTCTAAACACGACTCTCCGGCGCAGATGATGGTTTCTCTTTTTGACCAGCTCATCACGATTGATCGTATCAACTGCCTCTCATGATACTCAAGTCGCCTGAAACTGGCCCTCTTGATAGACGCAATTTCGTGCGTTTGGCGCCAGTGGCGAGTGTGATGACATACCTTCATCCTTCGCCCTCCTGAAGACGTTTCGATTTTGACCGACGATGCAAGTTCAACACACATCAACTACCCACTATCGAAATACGCCAGACCGTGTTCCACACGAACGCCCAGCGAACCCAGCGACGTGTACGTCACCTCCACGACTCGCAAGTCACCGCCACACTCCCGGCACTTCATCGGTGCGGTCAGCTTCTCAGGCTGCGGCGCGTGGCCGCTGCCTAACCAGAACGTCCAGCCAAGCACGATCCACACCAGCCATTTGACTTCCGTCAGTGAGATCTTGCTGTTCGCACTCATCCAGCCGTAGTGACGGATCTTCATGAAATTCGTCGGTAGCACGTGCTGCAAGAAATCCGCGACGAATCGCTCCCCCGCAACCGTCTTCGTTTCCATCGAATTGCCTTTGCGGCGAATCCGATATGTCACCGTTTGCGAATTGACGTCCATGATCCGACTGTCGTTGATCGCGACGCGATGCACATACGGAGCGAGATATTTCAGCGTCGGCACGCCATGGCCAACCGCTTGGATGTCGACCACGAGTGGTTTCGTCCACACGGTACTGCCGACTTGATCGTACAAGCCTGCAGCACGTAGTTCATCGGCCAACTTTGCCTTGTAAACCCGGATCAGCGTGCCATGGTGGAACAAGAAATTCTTCGGCGTGCTCTGCCACGATTCCGCGCGTCCCTGAGCATCCAACTTCACTCCGCCGCCAGGAACGACGTAGTGAATGTGTGGATGATAGATTGCCGGATCGCGACCCCAAGTATGCAGCACGCCGAAGAACCCGAGGTTGCAACCTTTCAAACTCTTGGTCGCCGCACCAACGTCGCGGATGCTCTGGGCACTGGCATCGAACAGACAGCGATAGCCTTCACGCTGAGCACCGCGCAGCACCGAGCCTATCTCCCGAGGCACCGTGAAAGTGACCAAGAAGTGATGGACTGGCATTAACTTAGCAGACTGTTTTTCGATCCAAACTTGCGTCTTCTCATGACCGCAATTCGGGCAATGCCGATTGCCGCACGAGCGACCGACCCAGTGTTCACGACCGCAACCGCCGCACTCGTAATGAACACCACCCAA
>JBGSNA010000120.1:0-3773 GCA_041739875.1 Pirellulaceae bacterium | reverse complement strand
CTCCCCATACAACATGCCATAGAACTTAGCCGTGGGATGCATGTCCAACTGATAGCCCATCAATGCCAGCATCGGTTCGTCAATGAATTGACTACGATACTGCACGCCCGAGTTGTTGCCCTTAAACCTGACCGTCGCCGTCAACTCGAAATCAGAAACATCGCCTCCCTGCCAGACCAAGAACGTGTTCTTCTCTATCTTCTTATCCGCGGTGGTTTCCCCGACAATCGCGCCGTCCTGAACGCTCCAATACCCATCAAGTCCTTTCCAGCCCGATAATTCTTTTCCGTTGAATATCGATTCAAATTCAGCAGCCTGTGCGATGGATGAGCCAATCAATATGGAAAGCGTAAGCGACAAAAGTTGCTTGATCGTAGTTGTCATGTTTGAGATTTTCTTTGTAGGAAGTGTGAAGTTGCATTACTTGCTGTGTTTGTCGCGATCATCCAATTCACGGCTTTCGTAAGCACCCTGGCGTTGTGGTTCATGTGCATGCTCGGCCAAGGCTGTCAATCGTTTAAGTAATTCTGGTTTCTTGGCGGCGAGATCTGCTTTTTGCCCTGGGTCGTCGGCGAGATCGTATAGCTCCCATTGGTTTGATTTAGTTGGTTTGACTAACGACCAGTTGTTTTGACGTAAAGCCTGCCAACCCTTGTGTTCCCAATACAGAAAGTCGTGCTGCGATTGTGGGTGACCAGCGCCTCTTTCGCTAATCAACGTTGGCAGAATCGATATTCCATCCGTATCGGCGGGAAGCTTGGTTCCGGTCGCCTCCGCGATCGTTGGCATGACATCAGGGAAATAGCACAAGTGATCGCTGGACTGACCGCCCGGGATCGTTCCCGGCCAATAGGCGACGAATGGGACTCGCACTCCGCCTTCGTATAAATTTGCTTTGTCGCCACGAAACTGAAAATCCGAATCGGGGTCCTTATTGCCTCCAAAGAGTCCCTCTTTGCCGTTGTCACCGGAAAGCATGATCAGTGTGTTCTTCTCCAGTCCCAACTCTTGGAGCAGGGTTTGAATTTCACCGATCTGCGTGTCCAGCAGCGTGGTCATCGCGGCGCACAGTAGCTCATCCTTTTTTAGGCCCGAACCCTTGTAGGCGTCTAACGCGGGATCGTCATCGGGAATCGCAAAAGGGCCATGAGGGAGCGTGTAAGCAAGATAGGCAAAAAATGGTCTTTCAGCATTTTCGCGAATCCATGTTTTAGCTTCATCATGAATCACATATGCTGAGTAAGACTGGCCGTTACGGCCGCCTTTGTTTCCGGCTTGCGGCACCTCTTCGCTGTTGCGGATCAGGAACGGCGAGTAGTAACTGTGAGCATGAGCTTGATTGTAGTATCCGAAAAACAGATCGAAGCCATTTTTCTCCGGAACGCCATCCGAGCCGCGACCGCCGATTCCCCACTTGCCAAATCCTCCGGTGGCATAGCCTTTCTGTTTCAGCATCTCCGCGATGGTTACTTCCTCGTCTCGAATGGACATTCCGTCATTTGATCGAATCGCCGCATGTCCGGCGTGTTTGCCAGTCATCAGTGAGCAACGCGTTGGCGCACATGTCGCATTTCCTGCCAACAAATTTCTCATGATGATACCGTCCTTGGCCATCCGGTCCATGTTGGGAGTTTTGATGACTTTAGATCCCATGAACCCCGTTTGGTAATAGCCAAGTTCATCTGCCAGGATAAAAACTATGTTGGGTTTCGCATCTGCGGCAACGGCGATTGATCCAAAATGAGGTGTCAGTCCCATTACAAGGATCACCACGGAGATACGGAGGAACACAGAGTTGTTGACTCGACTTGAATTGGTTTCTCTGTGAGACGCTGTTTCTCTGTCGTTCGTTCTTTTAGAAGTACGAAAGGGAAATAATTTCGATTTATTCATCTTTGGTCTTTACCTTTGAATCACCTTTTGCATCTTGAGCCGACGGCGCTAGCCGCAGGTATTGCTCGGAATCCGACGCTAGCGAGTTCGGCTCATCGTGCTTTCTTGCGGGATGTTTTGGCAGGTGGCACTGCGTCGCGCAGGAACTCCACATATCGGGCGTGCAGCTCTTTCACTTTCTCGGGATGCTTCGTGGCAAGATCGTTTGTCTCGGAGATGTCATCGGCGAGGTTGTAAAGTTCCATCCGCATGTCAGCGGTGACGCTGGTCTCATGCTTCGATTTCTTTGACTCTTTTTCATCGGAGCCGTACTTAATCTCCGGGTTGACCAGCAACTTCCAGTCGCCCTTGCGAACTGCGGCCACGCTGGGATCTCGACCAACCAACAACAGAGCGTCATGCGGCGACTTCGCACCCTTGGTCAACATCGGCCAAATATCGCGCCCGTCCAGTGGCAGTTCTTGCGTCAGCGGCAGACCGGCAAGCTTCAGCAGCGTGGGATACCAATCGATCACGTGCATCGGTTCACTGATGCGAACGCCCGCCGGAATCTTGCCTGGCCACGTGGCAAACGCACAAACTCGCACGCCGCCTTCATAGATCGAACCCTTTCCGTCGCGCAGGGGCGAATTGTCAGTGTACTTATCAGGGTAAACACCGCCGTTGTCGCTGGAGAAAATAATCAACGTGTTCTCCAGCATTCCCTTCTTCTTGAGTTGATCGACGACTTGACCGATGGAGTCATCTACCGACGCGACCAACCCCGCCATCGTTTGCCGATTCTTGTCCAGGTGCGCATAAGGTTGCTTATAAGATTCAGGGACTTGGAAAGGTGAATGAACGGCGTTGTAGCTGACGTATAAAAACAAAGGCTTGTCGGATGGCTGCAGATCGATCACTCGATTTGCTTCCTTGGTAATCAGGTGCGTCGTGTAGCCTTCCTCGTCGCACTGTTTGTCTTGGCGATACCAATCCAGTTTTTTCATCGAGATGTGCGTGTCGTAGTTGAGGCCTCCATCCCAGCATCCGTATTGATAGTCAAAACCGCGCTGGGTCGGCGCGTGCTCGGCGACGTGTCCGAGATGCCATTTCCCACAAATCGCGGTCGTGTAATTGGCCTCCTGCAGGGCCTGTGGCAGCAGGCGTTCCTGCAATGAGAAACCGACCTTGATCAACGGCCCGTAAAGTCCGTAGGCTCCCGTGTGCGTTGCGTATCGCCCAGTCAAAAGTGCCGCGCGCGTTGGAGAGCAAACAAGTTGGGCATAATAATCGGTCAACACCGCACCGCTCTTAGCGAGCCGATCGATGTTGGGTGTTTTGATATCGGTGGACCCGCTGAATCCTGCATCAGCAAAACCCATGTCATCGACAAGGAAATAGACGATATTCGGTTTTGAGTTTGCAACGTCGGCGAACGACCCAGAAAGGCAGAACGTTCCCCACGCGAGCAACACCACAGAGACGCGAAAAAACACCGTGGTGATTCTCGATTGGCGCTCCATTGAAACGTAAGCAGAAGTTTTTGATGTCGTTCTCATTGTCACTCTTTTTCGCCTCGGCCACTTTCGTCATGCTTGCGTCCGCTGGAAGCCCACGACTTTGGAACACTTTTCGACAATCGTTTGATGACGGGTTTGGATTCGATCTTCGCAGCCAGATTGAAGTATTCGCGTGGGTCCGTCTCGTGATCGTAGAGTTCTTCGCTGCCGTCGGCGTACTGGATGTAGTGATAGCGTTGATCACTGATAGCGGCGTTGCCAACATCGTGTGAAGTCACGGCAACGTGCGGCCAGTCCGCGTCCGGTGCATTCAACAGAGGAACCACGCTGCGTCCGGAAAGCTGCTGCGGCACCGTTTGATCGAGGTGGCAAAGTTCACTG
>JBGSNA010000110.1:0-13003 GCA_041739875.1 Pirellulaceae bacterium | reverse complement strand
GCACTACAGGTGCGAGTGAATTCATTTCCAAACGACAGGCCGTTGGCAAGGATAGCCGTGATCCACTCAAAAAAAAATACCATTCCGCGAGAACCCGCTTGGCCCGGGAGATCCGCTTTGGGAAGAACTTCAGAAGCGTTTCGCTGACAACGACCATGTTCAAGCCGTCTTAAGAACAATCGCTGCGATCGATATCCAATCGCTCCACAAGGCTTATCGCGGGACTGGATCGAAACCATTTTTGCCCGAAAGCATGCTTTCGATTGCCTTGTTCGAGATCCTCAATGGCGTCACTTCCCCAGCCGCTTGGCACCGTGATGCCAGTACGCGCGATCAGTGCAAGTTCGTCGGCAACGGCGTCTGCCCTTCACGCACAGCCTGGTACGACTTTCGTGATCGATGTGGAAAGTTCATCAGCGAGTTGCATCGTGATCTCGTTACCCATGCGATTGATACAAAACTGATTGACCCTCACGAGTGCGCGATCGATGGTACCTTCACCGCCGCTGCCGCCTCGCGTCATAAACTCTTCAATCTCAAACAGCTCAATCGTCGCCTGTCCAAGCTCAAACGCATCATCCGCAAACTGGATAATCCCTCTCAAATCGCTGCCGCGAAGGCCGTTGCAGCGATTCCAAAATGGGTTGCAGCAACCGCTAAAGGCCGCCAAGAGCAACGCCATCGGTACTTCAATGCAAAACGCCGAATGCTGGAAAACATTGAAAAAAACCGTGCCAAACCAACTCGCTACCAGAAGGACGAATTGAAGATGACCATCAGTCCAGCCGATATTGATGCAGTCATCGGTCGAGACAAAAAGAAAGTTCTGCGTCCTCTGTATAACACTCAATTCGTGACGGACTGTGCCAGCGACGTCATCATTGCATACGATGTCTTTGCACAACACAACGACAACGGCACGTTAGCTTATATGATTGGAAAGTCACAAAACATCCTCGCTGGCAGGCTTGTCACACTTCACGCCGATTCAGGCTACTGTTCAATTCTTGACCTCCAAGATTGCGAGCAGTTGAACATCGATCTGTATGCTCCGGTGCAGGACAACACGGCGGCGTCACGCAAGCTACCCAATGGTAAGATTCAGATTGCATCGGGCGAGTTTGCGTTTGACGAGTCGACTCGTCACATGACATGTCCTGGTGGCCACGCCATGAAATTCGTCAAGGAGGTTCAGATTGCCCGCGCAGATGGACGCACCTTGGGCGAATTGCGATTTGAGCAGTCCCGTATGATCTGTTCGTCATGCCCTCTAGCTGAAAGTTGCTTTGGCGGCAAATCCCAGCGACGCACAGTTGCCCGGCAGAGCGATCAAAAAGTGCTGGATGAGCAGAAGCAGAAGATGGATGGTGAGCGTGGCAAAAAGAGCAGTCACATACGCGCCCAAGCGATTGAGCGTCGGTTCGCCGATGGGAAATTGCACCGCAACCAGGATGTCCAAAATGGGCGTGGCTTGAGCCGAGTGCGCATCGAGGTGGGACTCCTCGCGGTGGCGCAGAACACCCTGACGCTGTATCTCCTCGAAAAACGCCGTGCGAAAGTATCCACCTAAGCTGGACGGTCTCTGAAGGCTATACACCAGCGCTGGCGTACTGCCTTCAGGCGACCGGCAGAAAAGAAAATATCGTCCAACGCAAGGGCACTGGTTCGGCAGGAGCCTCACGCTCCCGGTATACGAAATTCTTGCCGGTCGCATTCGCTGTTTCGAGGGAAGGGCGAACGACGCTTGAAGAGATTTCCAAAAGTTGTTTCGGTCTCGAATTCACACGTGGAGTTCTCGCGTTTGCAACATTTGTTAAATTATTTTCTGCTTGAGTGCCAGCGGATGCTTCGCAGAGCAAAGTTTTGGCGAGCGAGGATCACTCGCATTGTCATTGTGACAAGTGTGCTTACGTTCAACGTTACGCGAAGGCTTTGGCACTTCGAGGGAGAGAATTCTCGAGAACCATGACGGCAATTGTCCTTCGCCAGGGGTGCTTGAGCGGCTTTTGACGGATGATCTTGATAAAGCGGACAAAGCGGAAATCTGTGACCATTTGCTGACGTGCAAGGCTTGTCGACTGCGTTTCGAACAACAACTCGACGATGAAACGGTGAACGATCATGTGCGACGGATTATGGAGTCCGAAGGTGACGCATTTCCAAGATCGTTGATTGACCTCATCAGTGAGTTGAAAAAGTTTCCGGATGCTCGAGGGACCACAACCTTCTTTGGCGATGGTCCCGATCGGCTCAAGAATCGTGCGACGCCTCCAGCAGCAGCGGTCGACAATATTCTCGATCGCTTCCGATTTTTGTCGCCACCACAAAAAGACGACGAGCTGGCTCGGCTCGATACGTTCAAGCTTTTGTCGGTTCTTGGCGAAGGCAGTTTCGGTGTTGTTTTTAAAGCGTTTGACGAGCACTTGCATCGGTTCGTTGCCATTAAAGCGATGCTGCCGGATATTGCACGACGAGATAAATCAAAGGAGCGGTTTCTGCGCGAGGGGCGAGCACTTGCGTCTATCCAGCATGAGAACGTGGTCGGTGTTCACCACGTTGGGATATGCAACGAAGCGCCGTACATGGTGATGGAGTTTCTTGAAGGCACGCCGCTTGATGTACATCTGAGAAAGCACAAGAAGCTTCCGTTGGCTGAGGTCGAGTCGATTGGTGTGCAAATCGCAAACGGTTTGGCTGCGGCACACGCGAAGAGCCTGATTCATCGCGATTTAAGGATCGCGTGAACAACAACTGACGAATTTGAACGTAGGACAGGCTGCCAGCCTGTCATTTCACCAGGGACAGGCTGGCAGCCTGTCCTACTTATTGATCACGAGACGCTAAAGCCTGCGAATATTTGGTTGGATGCATCGTCACGCCGCATCAAGTTGCTCGATTTTGGGCTCGCAAAATCGATGGATCAACCTGTGACATTGACGTTGACGTTGAATAAGGGGCTGGTCGGTTCGCCTGCGTACATGTCGCCAGAACAAACACGATGTGAAGATCTGGATCTTCGAAGCGATCTATTCAGCTTTGGCATCGTCTTGTATGAACTCGCTTCCGGCAAGTTGCCGTTCGGCGAAAGGACCCTCGTAAGTTTGTACGACGCCATTCGCGACAAGTCGCCCGTTCCTCTGGTCGATGCGGTGCCCGGCCTATCCCAACGATTTTCTGACGTCGTGATGCACTTGTTGCAAAAGAAGCCCGCTGATCGTCCGGCGTCGGCAGACGATGTCGCCAGTCGATTGCAACCGGCATCGACACGATTGCATTCGACAATAGGTCCGCAGTCACCACCGCGTCCAAAATCTACGCCACCACAGCTACCGGATGCGATGTCGTCAACTAACGCGACCAGCCAGGTGTCACGGCGGAGGGCTGTCGTGATCGGAGCGTCGTTGTTGGGAACGGTGGTTGTCGGCGGACTCGCATTCAGTTCGTTGACGGGATCCACCAACCAAGCCATTTACATCATCAAAAATTTGCCTTTGGATGCCACCGTATTTGTCGATGAAACACCCGTGGAAATTAAGCGGAACCCATCAAGCGGCGATGTTGAGTTGGCGGTGGTTCCGGGAGACCACATGCTAGCGGCACGTTTAGAAGGGTTTGAGCCGCAGTCGTTTAGCGTCGAGGTCGCGCCGGGCGAAACCAAGACGATTGCACTGGTGGAATTTGCGAAAGCGATCGATGAGCCGGAGTACGTGAGTCTATTCTCTGCCGAGACCGGCTTGTCGAATTTTATAATCAAGGGAAACCCCAATGCGATCTGGCGAATTGGGATGATGGACGGGTTGCTGTGCACATGGAAGAGGAACGCGAGCTATACCGGCGGTTCATCACTCGTCACCAAAGACGACAACTATCGAGATTTTCGGCTTCGAGTTGTCTCGTCACCTTGTGGCAATTGGGCGAGCAGTATCTTGGTGGGCGCGTCGAATACGCAGGATCGCGGAAACCAGAACTATTATCGAATTCAAATTGGCACGACGAGCGGCGAGCAAGTCAGTGAGACGGGGTTGATACGTCGATCGCTTGCCGAAGACGGGATTGTCTCGCGACCTTTTCGGCGGCTGCGGCTCAAGGAGTAGCAGTTTTTTACGATGGAAGTCGAAGTGCGTGGCCGTCAACTTCGAGTCTTTTTTGACGGTGCGCTCGTTAACGAGACCACGCGGCCGGCTCCTGTCCCGAAAGGAAGCATCGGCATCGGGTTATCAGGCAATTCTCATATGCTTATTCGGAGTATGTCGATCAAGCGATTGGAGCCGGTAGAAAAATGACCGACTAAATTCGAAACATGCATTGGCTAGCGGGATTTGCACGCCGCTTCTGTTCTCGACATTCGTATGCGCTAGTTCTCTTCGCGATCATCAGCGATTCCGTTATGGTTATCATCAACGACGCCTGACAAGGGATCACTGGTCACGGCTTGCCATGCGATCTTGCGGAACGTTCGATCCAGCTCAGGACTGGGGTAACCGTTTTTGCTTGGCAATCCAGTGTTGGTTTGGATTAACTCTGGCGATCGACCATAGAGCGTGGCATAGAACACGTAGCCCTCGAGCGATTCCATACCGTTACCGAGATGCCCAAGGTGGTCACGCCATAACGAGCGGTCTTTACCGCCGATGGCTTTATGCAGTCCTTCGACGCCAGGCAGCTCGCCTCGATGGTAGTGCTCCACCGCGATTACCATGGCACGCGATGTTGGCAAGACGAAGACGCATTCACCATAGGTCTCGTTGAGTTCATTCACAATGGAGTGGTACGTTTCACGCTTTTCGGCGTGCATGCGAGAGACAACTTCATTGGTCAACTCGTCTTCGCTTTTCGGGAGCGAATCGAGCTGGTCGAGTTGTGGCCAAGCATCGGAGAGAAAGAACTTGATGTCTTGCTTGTGTTGGCGACAAAAGTCGATCCAGCACGAGTAGTACTCTTTGCGGTCGTGATAGTACGGACCCCACATCATTGCATCCCACTTGGCATTTGCGATGGACGCGAGCACCTTGGGCACGGGTTTGCGATCGAAGCCGAAGATGCCATTTTCCTCTTCCCATTTGTACCGAGCGCTTCCGGTGACACCGCCGCCGACATGCAGTACGGGCGACGGTTGATTGAGTCCAGCAGCACGGGTGATGAGCGGCAACGTCGTGTAGCCCGGCGCCATGAAACTGTGTCCGGTGCCGATGATTCTCAGCGATCCATCGGTCGTTTTGTCGTAGGACGTGATGACGTCGCCTTTACGTTTACTCGAGTTCTTGTAGATCTCAGCGATCTCGGTGGGCGTTCGATAGCACATCGCATGCTCAGGAAACTGCTCTCCATCCCAGCCAGGATCGACATAGAAGCTTGTGTTGATGCCCGCACGCTTTTTGGGCGACGACGTTGTCGTGGTCGGTTCCGCCTCCAATGTCGCAGTTGCGGTTTGTGCATGCACGATGCATTGCAAACTCCAACAAGCGATCACGAGCGAAATGACGATGCACAGAGAACGAATGCGATAGATCGATTGAACATGCATTTTCATGATGCGGTATTCACCAAGCTTGAGAGAATCTTGCGAAGATAAGGGAGCGAGCCAGTAGCCCAGGCAACGGAAGGATTGTAGCAAACGACGGCAACGGCTTGGTGCACTATTTCTCGTTCTTATTGTGCTGTGGTTCTTCTAGTGCGGTGGTTGTTGCTCCATGGGCGCCGTCGCGAATCGCAACATGATGCGGAGCACGGAGATTCCTGTGCGATGCTAAGCAAGCAGTTCGTTGACGACATGCGCTTCCTCGACTCCGGTGAGGCGGAAATCGAGGCCTTGGAATTTGTAAGTAAAGCGACTGTGGTCGATACCGAGCATGTGCAGCATCGTGGCATGAAAATCACGCACGTGGACGCGGTTTTCGACTGCGTTGTAACCGAATTCATCCGTCGCGCCGAAACTGCGTCCACCCCGAATTCCGCCGCCAGCCATCCACATGGAGAAGCCTTTGATGTGGTGGTCGCGACCGTTGCCTTGTGCCATCGGAGTCCGCCCAAACTCACCACCCCAAATGATGAGCGTATCTTCGAGCATGCCGCGTTGGCGCAGATCCTTGATCAAGGCTGCTGTGCCTTGGTCGACCAACTTGGCGGACGTGGTAACACCGTTCTTTACGCCGCCGTGATGGTCCCAGCCTCGATGATAGAGTTGAATAAATCGCACACCACGTTCGGCCAACCGACGAGCGAGCAAACAGTTGCTCGCGAACGATCCGTCGCCTGGCCGGCAACCGTACATGTCGATAACGTGCTGTGGCTCATTGGACATATCGGTCAGCTCTGGCACAGACGCTTGCATCCGAAATGCCATTTCGTACCCAGCCAAACGGGTTGCGATCTCGGGGTCTTCGAGTTCCACATTGCGAATGCTGTTGATGCGAGAAACTGCATCCACAATGTCACGCTGTTGCGAACGTCCGACTCCCGGCGGATTGCCAACGTAGTGCACGGGACTTCCGGTCGCATGCATCTGAACACCTTGAAACCGGCTCGGCAGAAAACCTGAGTGCCATTGCCGCGAACTAATGGGTTGCGCTTGTCCTCCACCTTCGCTGGTCAGCACAATGAATCCGGGCAAGTCCTGGGTCTCGGCACCAAGACCGTAAAGCACCCACGAACCCATCGACGGCCGGCCGCTAATCGCAGTCCCTGTGTTGAAGAACGTGTGAGCGGGATCGTGGTTGATTTGCTCGGTGTGCATGGACTTGATCACGCACATGTCATCGGCAAACTTACCGATGTGCTCGAATACTTCGGACATTTCCAACCCGCTCGCACCGCGTGCCAAGAACTTGTGCTGGGGCCCGAGCACTTTCAACTCTTGGCCCTGGAGCTGGGCGATCGGCTGGCCCGCCGTCACGGACTCGGGCATCGGTTGCCCATCGAGCCTCGCAAGTTCCGGCTTGTAATCGAACGTCTCCAAATGGCTTGGTCCACCGGCCATACACAAGTGAATGACTCGCCGAACACGCGGCGGGTGATGCAGCGTCAATCTGCTGCTCTCGGTACCGATGGACGAAGCACCTTGAGCAAGTTGCGGATCGAACAACGACGCCAAGGCAACGGACCCGATGCCTGTTTGACGCAGGAACGTACGTCGCGCAAGTCGCGTTGTAAAGCTCTTGTCTATCAACGGATTCATGGCGATTCTACTAGTAGCGAGTGATGGTTTCGTGCAAGTTCATGATGACGCGAGAAACGCTTGTCCAAGCAGCCAATTCTGCGACGTCCAATTCAGTTTCGATGGGCGGAGCACCCGTCGCAATCAACATTTTCGCGTCATCTAAGTGAGCGAGATAATGTTCGATGTGCTCGTCGTACACTCGTCGCAGTTCGATTGCTACCTCGGATTCCGGCACCCGTGAGACGGCTGTTCGATACGCCCACTGGATTCGTGCATCGGTTTCTGGACCGCCCTCACGCATGATCCGCGATGCGAATACGCGTGCCGCTTCAACGAACGTCGGATCGTTGAGCAGCACCAGCGACTGAAGCGGCGTATTACTTCGAGATCGCGACGCCGTGCATTCCTCTCGGCTCGGTGCATCGAACGCTTTGAGCATCGGATGCAGAAACGTACGCTGCCAATGTGCATACACGCCGCGACGATATTGGTTGTCACCCTGGTCAGCAACATAAGTTCGTTTCGGAAAGTTGAGTTGGCTGTAATAACCTTCCGGCTGGTACGGCCGCACGCTTTCACCACCCACACGCTCGATGAGCAATCCGCTTGTGGCGAGCGCACTGTCGCGAACCACTTCCGCCGCTACGCGAAATCGCCCTTGCCTCGCGAACCAATCGTTATAGGGATCGCGCTGGACGAGCGTTGATGTTGGTTTGGACGAGCGACGATACGCATCACTGGTGACGATTTCGTAAAGCATGTGCTTGATGTCCCAGCCCTTGTCAATGAACTCTACCGCCAGCGTGTCAAGCAAATCGGGATATGAAGGGAATGTTCCCTGGCCTCCGAAGTCATCGACACTGGCACAGAGCCCGCGGCCAAACAAGAGGCTCCAAAGCCGATTCACCATCGTCCGCGACGTGAGCGGATTATCCGCTTGACACAACCAATTCGCGAAATCGAGTCGAGTCGCGCGTTGGTCACCGAGTTCAAGTTTGCCAAGAAACGACGGGATCGCTGGCTCAACAATCTCGCCTGAATCGTCCATCCAATTGCCACGAGGCAACACCCGGATCTCGCGAGGCTTGACGGAGACACTGACAACCGTAAGCGGTGCAGTCTCTTCCGTGGCAATGCGTTGTTTTTCTTGCTCATTGATCTTCGCTTGCAATGCGATCATTGGTTCGGCGCGAGCGATGTAATGATCCTGGAGCGTCTTGGTTTGTGCTTCGCTACGCTTTTCAACACCAAGACGAAGCGCTTCGGCAACATCGCTAGGGACTCGATCCGTCGCGACCCATCCCGCTTGGTCCCAATGCGCGAGCCCACCGAATTGCGTGAACGCCATGCCGGCGACTTCTTGTCCAACCGCGAGCCCCACATCGACGGCAGGCACATCGAGCCGCACCCATTCGTCGGTGGCAGGCAATTCACCGCGGCGGTTGTATCCAGCCCAGTTCTCTGGCTTGCGACCGTAGTCAATCTCATCGCCGCCCCAAACTGCACGATGGTCCCACGACCCATCGTTGAATTGCAACATGATCGATCGAGGCGGGTTCTTTGGATCCAAATGCACCCAGGCATAGAACCGTGTCTCCTCGGAGACTTTGACTTTCACCTTTGCATTTTGAAACAAGTGCTGGACCCGCCCCTTCGAGGTCTGGCGACGTGACTTCGTGCCGCTGTGGACGGGGCCCCGTTCGTGCGTAATGAACTCCCAATCCCCATCGCTGTCGCCGCCGGTATTCTGCTTGTCCTCAATCCAGACCGAATCAATTTCGTTGACCTCGTCGATATTCGCGAGTGTATCGGTTTCCCACTCAGCGAGTTTGGCAAGCAGTTCTTCGCGAAGCAAAGGAACTTGCGATTTCAATTCGGCGATCTGCGCATCGATTGCGGCCAGTTGCTGTTGCAACTCCGACGACGGGACGCGAATCATCGGTGGTCGAACCCGTGCTCCATAAACGCCTCGTTCGTCAAGGTCAGCAAAGAACGCACCCATCGCATAGAAGTCACGTGCTGTGTACGGATCATACTTGTGATCATGGCATTGAGCGCAACCTAGTGTTGCCCCCATGAACACTTGAGAAACATTGCGCACACGATCAGCAAAATAGATCGCGAGGTACTCCTTGGCCTGCGAGCCGCCTTCCTCGGTGGTTTGATTGAGCCGGTTGTAGCCAGAAGCGACTTGTTGCTTTAACGTCGATCCAGGCAAAAGATCCCCGGCAAGCTGCTCACGAATGAACTGGTCGTACGGCATGTTGCTGTTGAAAGCGTCGATGACATAGTCGCGATACGGTGATTGCGAAACGTCTTGGTCGCCGTGGTAGCCGACCGTGTCGGCGTATCGAACGAGATCGAGCCAATAAATCGCCATGCGCTCGCCGAAGCGAGGTGACGCTAGCAATCGCCTCACGAGCTGATCGTAGGCGTCGCTTGATGTGTCGTGAATGAAGGCCTCGACTTCATCGAGCGTGGGCGGTATTCCTGTGAGATCGAACGACAACCGTCGAATGAGCGTGACGCGATCCGCTTCGGCGACAGGCTCGATACCTTCCTCCGCCAAACGAGCTTCAATGAACCGATCGATGAGGTTTGGCGAGGGCGTGGAAAGGGTCGCGGGTGGCGTTCGACGTTCAATGGACGTGTACGCCCAATGCGGTTCGTACGGCGCACCTTCGTCGATCCAGCGGCGAAGTATGTCTTGCTCTTCGGGGCTGAGATCTTTGTGAAGTTCCGGTGGCGGCATGCGTTCTTGGGGATCATCGGACAAGATTCGCCGCACCAACTCGCTTGCGCCGGAATTGCCCGGCACGATCGCTCCATCAGGTTTCGCCGACGCGTCAGCCAAGTCCAATCGCAGGTTACCTTCGACCGTGTTTGCGTCCGGTCCATGGCATGCAAAACACTTGTCACTCAGCAATCCGCGGACATCACGGTTGAAGCGAATCGTGCCTTGGTCAGCAAGACAGGACATGGACGTCGCCAGGATTGCGTAGACGAAAACGCATAAACGAACGGATTGATTGCGCAGCATGGCGGGCATCGGTTGCGATGGAGGCGGGAAACGGTCCAGCGCTATTGTAATCCTTTCTTCGCTCCCTCGCTCTCAACGTACTCAAACGCGAATAACAAATTGAAAAATCACGCTCGGTGTCGCGCCCGGCTAAACGTCTACTTCGTTGCCCGTTCAATCAGATTCTTCATCATTTGCTGGACTCTCGCGTCCGGTCCGTGAGGCCGAGACCAATGCGACCAAGGCAGTTGATGTCCTGGAGGGCTGGATAAATCTTGGCACCACCAGATCGTTGATGCATTGAATACAAAGTTCTGTCTCGGCCCCGGGTAAATGGTCGCAGCCCATTGTTGTGGATTGACGCCGCCTTGTAACGCAGACCCCTCGGCGACAATTTCCAACCCAGCAATATCTTGCGGTGGGTCACCGTGATACTCCCAACCAATGAGACCTGCGATGCGATCCCCCGCTTTCATGTTGGTTCCTTCGTAAATCCAGTGCGTGGGATTCGTACACACCCAATCACCGCCACCATTAACCGGTTCGACGTTTCTTGCGCCCATCAAATAGCCTTCGTCCGGGCCACGGTGCGGAAACGGGCCATGATTCGCTTCACGCTGCACCGCCCATTTGTAATCGCCTCCGTAGGGGCCACCACGAAACAAAATGCGATTCGCGCGACCATCCTGACTGTCACGCAATGGACTGACCCAACAAACAGAATTGCCTGACAAGAACATCAAGTTGACACCTTGGTCGCGCATTGCTGTCACGCTGGTGTATTGACGCAAGTCCCAATACTCATCGTGGCCCACACTGAGAAACGCTTTACACTTCAGCCCACGGTCGGGTGTCAACATATCACTGTTGCTACAGTACGTGACGTCATAGCCGTGTTGCTCTAACCAATACGCCAACGGGTACTCAAAACAAAGCCATTCGCCACTGCCTACCGTTTGTGGATTCTTAAAGATCTGGGGATACATGCTGTACGGCCGATCGAAACTGACGTCGGACCACGGCCCCTGGTTTCCCTTGGGGTGAGTGTAAACTGAGTCCTTATCCGGCCACTGGTTATAAGCTTGCCATGTATTGTCACTGCACTGAAAAAGTACATCCGCCTCGCGGTCGTCGCGAACGATGAATACAACATAGCTTTGCCAATAACCGAATCCGGAGACATCGGAAGTCGTCGTTAGTCGGCCAACGTAAACACCGCTGACCCAGTCCTCTGGAATCTCCAACGTCACGGCTTTCTCCCATTTGCATTCCCGCAAACGCTTGTCACCGTACTCGGGCGTCGGTTGAGTCTTCCCCGCCAAAGGCCCGATCGACTTCATCAACCGTGCACCACGACCTTGGTAATAGCCGGTACGGAAAATCTCGATTGAGAAATCCTGAGCAGGATGGCTGGAGACAAAAATGTCAATCGTTTCACCCGCAGCAACGCTCTGTTTGGAGCAGTAACCTTCAATCGACGGGCTGCGAACACCATCGGTGCGATCCGTTCGGACGCGAGTCAGTTGCCAATCCACGGCACCCTCCTTATCGTTCTCACGAGTGATCACGTTACCCGATGGCTGCTGAGCAATTAAGGGTTGCGCAGCGCTGAGAGCAGGAAGGCTCAGTGCAAGAACGCAGACTGCACGAAAAAAGTTTACCAGTGCGAATTTGTGATTCATTGAAACGAAACCCCAGAGTTTTCGACTGAATTATTCAACGTGGTGCAAGCGGCCCATCAGAACCTAGCTCCGAGAATCATATCATCCTGCCAGCACAAGTGTTGGGCATCGTCGACGATGTGAACTTCCACGTATGAATTCGCAGTGATACATGTCAGAGTGATTGCTACGAGTGGATGTGTATTTCCGAACCAACAACATTCTGGTCGCTGCGAAGCTGTTAGGTTGTCGCTTGGGCAAAGTCTATTCTTACGGTTCGCAGCGTCGAGCTAGGCTAAACGTGCTTCCAACCGCACGGTTTCGACAGCGACAATCGCGTCAATCGCAGCGTCTCGCCGCAAAAATGACCAGAACCTGCTCCGGAGTCGCGACTCCGTTTCGAGGGCTCCGAGGCCCCAGATAATTCCGCCGTGCAGGGATTACGCTGGCAGTCTATCCATCAATCGCAAGCTCGCAAACAAACATCGCTGGCCCCAGATATTGCCCCGTTCAAGCTAGAACTCAGTTGCCCCCCCCAACTTCAAGTTGCGTTGGCCCCATGCCAGCTTGTCTGGCACGAGCCCAAGTTTTCAAGTTAGCAACGTCGTCCCCATCACCGCCTCCCCGGTTGGCTTGCCCAATCGGGGAGGGAAGTTTTTCTGGGCGAGTAAGCCGCCGACATGACGAAGAAAGACCCAACAATGGGGGCGAAGTCGTGGCCAGCCAAGCGGCCGGGATGTCGCAGCCTCCCGGAGTCGACGATACACCACAGCGACGTTTGCGGAGCTATCGAAATATTCCGGACTGACTCAGCGCGACAGTTCAGGCGACCTGATCTGACTCGCAAAACGTGCGAGGCTTTAGAATGCAAAGATTGACGCTCGCATCACTCGAATTGAGAAATCCCTGTCCGCCCAATCCCGCATCACGCGTCTAGTATCTACCGTGCGACGAAAAACGCTCGTGATTCCAATTATTTTAACGGGTTGGATTCGGTTGTTTCCAAACGTCTTGTAGATCGTTCGCGTCTTGGCACTTTGATGCCGTGGGTCAGCAGGATCGCAAGTCGTTCATCTATCAGCCCGAACCGTCGCATGAACTGCACGACCTGCAAGTTCGAATTTACTAGGATGGGATTTTGATGAGTAAGAAAAACGAAACCTGTTT
>JBGSNA010000057.1:0-2003 GCA_041739875.1 Pirellulaceae bacterium | reverse complement strand
TACCGGTGCCAATCATGGCATCATGTGCATGACGTTTCACCCCGATTTCATCAACAACCGCCGATACTTTCTCGAACATGAAGTCGAGGAGGACGATCAAGTCAAAACGACCGTGGTCGAGCGAAAAGCTGCAGCAGACGGGTTGCGTGATTCGGGTGAACCCTCGCGTCGGTTGCTTGAAACATTCCAGCCAGCGGGTAATCACAACGGTGGTTGCATCGATTTCGGACCTGACGGGATGCTTTACGCGGCGTTTGGAGATGGCGGGCCAGCAAAGGACCCAAACGGTTACTCACAAAACCCACGGATTCTGTTGGGTTCGATGTTGCGAATCGATATCGATCATCGAGACGATGGCTTGCCCTATTCCATCCCAGTCGATAACCCTTTCTGGCCAGCTCATCGCGAAGACTCTGACGTGCGCGCCGAAACTTGGGCCATTGGGTTTCGTGAACCGTGGCGATTCAGCTTCGATTCGCAGACTGGTGAACTGTACGTTGGCGACGTCGGGCAAGACAAGTTCGAAGAGGTCACGATCGTTCATCGTGGCGACAATCATGGTTGGAACGTTCGAGAGTCGTTCATTCCCTTCTCGGAAGAGTACGCCCGGGCGGGTGATACCTATGTTGATCCGGTATTCGCCTACCCGCATGGGCTCGGCTTTTCAATTACAGGCGGTTATGTCTATCGTGGCCACACAGCTCCTTCTTATCAGGGCGTCTATATTTTTGGCGACTTCAACACGCGGCTAATTTGGGGGCTACGTCAGCACGATGGTAAACTTGAAAGCGTTTATCGGATTGGCATCGCGCCCAATGGGATTGCGTCCTTTGGAACTGACCAGCAAGGCGAGATTTATCTCGTGACGTACAAAGGTACAATCTATCATGTCGATCTGTCGGGATCTGAATATCCAAACGCGGTCGCCGACCCAGCGTCAAACCACTAGTCATTTGAACTCCTTCGTTCGTAACTAAGAAAAACACTATGCACAACCCCGTATTGCTTCTCGCTGTTTCCGTCGTTTTTCAGGTCGGAAGTCTTTGTGGCGAAGAGCCACCATGGGTCAACCTATTCAACGGCGTGGACTACGACGGATGGAAGATCGTTGCGAGAACCGATCCTGCGCCAGCGGTGATCGAGGACGGTGCGATGGTGCTGAGGCAGCGCATCAACACTTCCGAGCACACTTTCGTTGCGTCTGAAAAGAGGTACCGTGATTTCATTTTGGAACTCGACCTGAAGGATGATCCCAGTTTCAACAGCGGCATCTTACTGCGGTGTGTCGATACGCCAGCGGATGCGAAGGTCAGACTGCACGGCTACCAGGTGAAAATTGACAATACCGAACGAGCTTGGACCGGTGGGGTTTTTGATGACTTCGGCGCGGGATGGACATGGATGTTCGATCTCAAAGACGACGCCAGGGCGCGGGCTGCATTCAAGCTCGGCGAGTGGTCGCATTTCCGTATTGAGTGCATTGGGCCATCGGTCAAAGTCTGGGTCAATGGTGTGCCGACATGCAACTTGATCGATCAGAAGTACCGAGAAGGCTACATTGCGTTGAAGATTCACGCTTTGGGCAATAAGCCCAGCGCGACGAAACAGGCGATCCGACTGAAGAACATTCGCATCATCACGGACCAACCCGAACGATTCGCTGAACCGATGGATCTTGTTGCTCGACACGCACGCGACACGCCTAGTGAATCGGACAAGGCGCTGCCGAAACCCTCTACTACCGGTCAATCCACTCCTTCGCAGTGATCTCTGACAGCAGACAAAGGTGTCAGGAGTCATTTTCTGGGTAATGGACACGTGAGCGTCCTCTGGGACGCAATGTCGATTCTAGATCCAGGCGACGCGCGGTCGATTCGACCCACGTCTCGGTACCCAACGGAGTGCCAGGCTTGATACTCCCAACGAACGGCATCGATTTCTTTGTCGCTCAGCGGTTCGTTGACGCGCTTGACCCAGTTAGGAAGTCGGGACATTGGCCATGC
>JBGSNA010000025.1:0-8440 GCA_041739875.1 Pirellulaceae bacterium | reverse complement strand
CGACCCCGAAGGGCAACGCTGTGAAGCATTTTGGTTCGGCAAAAACTGACGTTTCCGCAAAAGCGGTAATATGAAAAAAGCCAGATTCCTCCCAAACCAACTGAAACACTTCAGTCAGAAAGGAATCTGGCCATGGCTCGTGGTAATCAATCAAGCGATCGTAAATCGGCAATCAAGCGCAAAGCAATTCCCACGCGGAGGGCAAGGAAATCTCCCCGACTCAACGCTCAGGTGTTCTCCGATTTGCTTTCGTGGTTTATCGGCGAGGTCCAATTATTTGCGAAAGATCGCTTTCACGGCAATGTCAAATGGTTGCCTGAAGAGCTGGGTGCCCAAGCCTTAATCTGGGCATGGCATGAAGCCAAGAACGTCACCGATGCTTTCGAGCAAGCCGATGAAGTGTGCAGTCGCTTGGAATTGGATCGGGTCGCAAAAAGCTACACTTCGTTCATGAATGCCCTGCATGCCTATCGTGTGGTCATGCAGAAGCGTTTACGTCTACGTTTTCAGGAACTGGCTGAACAGGTTGCCGGTCGATTCTGGTTCACCGATGAATGGGTGCTGCTGGGCTTCGATGGCTCTCGTGCGACGACACCACGCAGTGTCGACAATGAGCAATCTTTTTGTGCTCCCAATTACGGAAAAAGCAGCAAAGCAAAAACAAGGAAGAAGAAGGCAGCGGCTAAAATCGAAGCCGGCCAACGTCAAGCTTCCAAACAGCCTCACCCTCAAGTTCCGCAAACGTGGATCACGATGATGTGGCACATGAGCTTGAAGCTTCCTTGGACTTGGCGATTGGGTCCCTCCAACTCATGCGAACGACAGCATGTGACGGAAATGATCCGACAAGAGGATTTCGCGGAAAACACACTGTTTTGTGGCGATGCAGGCTTTGTAGGCTATCCGCTATGGAAGGAGATTCTCGCATCAGGAAAGCATTTTCTCGTTCGCGTTGGTGCCAATGTGCGTCTGCTCAGCGAACACGCAGACATCCTCGAAGTCGGCGGGGGATCGGTGTTGTGTTGGCCTCATGGGCAGATGAAATCTGGCGGCAAACCACTTCGTTTGCGATGGGTTCGAGTGACCCTTGGCAGGACGAAAGCCTGGATGCTTACCAGTGTGCTGGACGAGAAGCGTCTGCCGCGCACCAAGATCGTTACTTATTACAAGATGCGCTGGGGAATCGAAGTCGAATTTCGCGGACTCAAGCAAACCTTGGATAAGCATACGCTGCGCTGTCGCAACAGTGACCGCGTATTGGTGGAACTGGACTGGTCGCTTCGCGCGATGGCGGTTGCAGAGTTAATGGCCTTGTCTCAACAGATCAAGCAGCCCAATCCCATGGAGGAAGAAGCCGAAGTCGCCTACGATCCAAAGCACCGCAGCCTTGCCAACACGATGCGCGCGATCCGCAAGTCGATGCGTAATCTGAGCGAAGCGTGTGAAGGCGAGTATGATTTATTGGAGCACCTGCGACATGCGTTAGTCCAAAAGTACGAGAACCATACTGACAAGAAGGCGCGATACCGACCGGAAAACAAGGACAAGAAACCGCTGGGTGACCCGCAGGTCCGAGAAATGACCGCTGATGAACGCGAAAAACTGCGAAAAACGATTGCCAGCCTCGCGGCGTAAAATGCTTCACAGCGTTGCCCTTCGGGGTTGGCGCGATTCGAATCCATTGCAAACCGTAGGTGCGCTTCGCGACCTACGGCTACGATCTACAAATCCCTTCGGGATGGTTGGAGCCACCGCGGAGCGGTTTCCGAACGTAGCCGTGGGTAAGCGCAGCGCCACCCACGGAATACGAATCCAAATCAACCGGCGATCCCGATGGGGCTGTGAGTCTTTAAAACGTCGGGAGGGTCGAGCGGCGTTAGCCGCGCTGACCCACCATGGCTGTCGACGATTTGCGGTTGGTGGGTCTGCATCGCTAACGCGTTTTGACCCATCCTACCAAGCTCGCGATCCAGTCGATCGCCCTGTCGCACGATGACTTTTTCGACATCAATCCAGTCTTGAGGGCGCGCAGCAAACGCTTTCAAAACGACCAAATCTTCCGCACAACAGGTTCGGATACTACCCGATGCCGGCGTCTGCCAAAGCGTCGAACGGCGAACGACTGCGTGCTCGTACGGTAGCCCACCGATGGAAAGGTCAATCGGTGAACCCGCAAGATCTTGGATGAGCAAAATTCGAGCCTGGACAGCGAACGACGCGGCATCGGGAACGCGTGATTGATAACGTCGCAACACCATTTCGATCACATCACGTTCTTTACCAAAGTCGGTCAAAATCGTCGCGTCGAGGTCTTCTGTCGTTCTTGGTTCGCCCCAGCGTTGATACGCAATCCCGCCAATAAAACAAAATGGATACCCGCTGCTCGCAAGGAAGCTTTGCAGCTCCACGGCAGACTCCCAAAGGGTCCGATGGATCATGGACAATCTCGTTCACGCATCAATTCCAGCACACGCAACCGCATCATCCAAGCTTGGAACGTCGCCAGTCCGCTACTAGGCCTTGATCAAGCGAAGCTTGAGTCGAATTTTGTTTGAGAAACTCGAAAACCCTCCGCGTTTTACGCGTGTATTGGAGGTTACTACAACTTCAATCCATGCACTCAACGAAGGGTTTCGAGTGAACGCCAAGTTACGACGCAAAGCTCAAGCACGCAAGCGAAGAATGATGAAGCGAATCGACAAAAAGAATTGGTCGGGCCGCTCGCCAATGATTCGACCGGAAAGTGTTAAATATGAACTGGCTGACAAGCAACAAGCCATCGCCGCCGGTGGAATCGGCACGTTGCTCCAGTTGAGCAAACAACTCGGCCCGTAACACCTACCCGAACAAATACCTAACCCACGCAGAACGTTCAAAGTGCTGACTCAAGCAATGCAATTCCGTTATTCCCTTGCGCCGAAGTATTTCAAAACTGGCGCTTAGGGCATTGGCCCCAAGCGGTAACAACAAGATGTTCCAAAGCCTCAGCAGAAATTGATTCTCCGAGATAGATTCGCTGGATTCATAGAGTCCTTCAATAACTAAGAAACGTTCGAAGTTTTCTTGACTGCAATGCAATGTTGCGCATGTTTTTTTGGGGCTTTGGATGTAAGATACCTCGACTATCAATTCAGCGAGGTCGGGACAAAACCTCACTTCCAATTCAGAAATTTCACCGGGCTCTTCGGCGATTCTAAAAAAAACATCACGATAGAACGCCAAGATAACCGAGAAGTTGACCATCTCTTTATCCGCAAGGCTATATGTATCATATGTTATGTCGTTCGAGACGTGACGCGAACGTCGATCTGCTAGGCCCAATTTCTCGTCCTGCAAAAGTGTCAAACCAACACGCGAGATTGTGCCAGCGCAATCTGGACTTAGCTGGTAAAAATCTAGATTTCTTGTAGCCGGTACACTATGTCCGTTCTCTGGAACCTCAAAGCATTCCAAGCCAACCAAAACTCGAGGCGTTGGATAATTTATCTTTAGTAAGTTAAGCGGCATGCCGGAGCCACTAAGCTTACCGACTTTAAAGCTTACTGTTTTCAAAGCCCCGAGGGGTATTTGACCCCAATGGTTTTCTCGAGCATTGGGTATGCGAACAGTGATGGATGGACAAGTAAGCAATGTATCTCCAAACGTCGACTCCCATCCGCCTTGGGGCGTCACAAAAATGCAAGCAGTTCCATTTGTGCTTGCGGGCAAGAACTTCACTAGTTGCATTTTCTCGCAAAAGAAAGGCTCTCCGGAGATCAAATCTAGGTCAGACGGTTCCTGGCCATTTGATATTGACAGCACGATCGCATCAAGCAATTCTTTAATATGACTTCGCATTTGGCCTCCTCTCGTTTAAGTGGTAAGTTATCGTACAATAATAGTTAAGTTGTCTATTTCAGACGAAAGACTTGACACTAAACTGGCTAAAGCACCCGCAACATCATCGTCTGTGGCTCCAAGCAAAGCTGTTTCTAGTGATTGCAATCGAGTCCGGACTTCGTCGTTATACTCAGGATGACTCCAGAAATGACGGTAGCCATCGTCAAAAAGTTCATCCGTATACCTGCTGCCGGTGCCTTTAAGTAGCTTACCATTATATGCGCTGTTTGTGTCAAATCCGCCTCTAGCTGCTCGCTTCATCAGTTCAGGAAATTCATCGACAACGCTGATCGGTATTAGGTGGTGCTTGTATTTCCCAAACATAGCGTAACCATGTTCGGCGAACATTCGCAACTGAAACACTGCGCGCCGAACGACTTGAGGCATGGCAAGCTGTAGCACCAAATCGGATGGCAAATTGTCAATCGTTTTGAAAGCACTTCGAACCCAGGGCAACCGATCGAAAGCATCTTTTGCGAGCGGACCAAGACTTCTGGCAATATCGTCGCCGATGACCGACGCAAACGGGATAAAGCTGAACGCCAAGGTCCAACCGATAGTATCCCACGCAACAGCTTTTCTCTGGAATGACTCGGCAACAAGGTTACCGGCTTCACCAGTCATAGAGTTTAGCTGGGCACCAATAGTTGATCCAGCAATTGACCCAACGAGCGAAAACTCTCGGCCAGTCGGATCAACACCCAGTATCGGATCGCCAGGCACGTAGGCGTATTTGTGCAAGCTCTGCGGGTCTTGCATGTTGCCTGCGAACGGGTCAAGTCGATTGAAGCAACCTGTTGCCGGATCGTAGAACCGAGCACGCAAATACTGCTGTTGAGCGTTCAGATCGAACACTTCACCGGAGTAACCGAGTGACGAGAGTGCCGCACCTTCGCCACCAGCTACGAATGCTCCAGTGCCGCTGTGTACGGCGATCATGTGGCCGTACGCAGCGAAGGTGAAGACTTGAGCCACTGCACCAGCTAAGTCGTACAAGACACGAACGCTGCCGTGTCCGTCATGACAAAACACATGTGTCGTGGAGACTCCGTTTTCGGTGACTGTTTGTGCAATCTCGTCGTGACCGAACGTGTAGTCTACTCGTTTGGTTTCTGTTCCGGCTGCATCAAATGTCGTTTCGGAACGCACCAAAGACCCCCGGGGTCTTTTCGGAGCCGAAAGTGGATCGATCTCTGGGACTCCGTTGTACATGGCTCCAGAACAAGCCAAAGGAGCCAAGCTCGACGCGCGGACCGACCTGTTCAGTTTGGGGAGCGAGCTCTACGCGCTGGCAACGGGCCATCCACCGTTCCGTGCTTTTATCGCCCTTGCTGTGCTTCGCCGCGTCACCGAAGATACTCCGCGGCCGATGCAAGAGGTCATATCTGATATCCCAGACTGGTTGGTGGCAATCGTTGACAAACTACTAGCCAAGGAACCCGAAGACCGTTTTCAATCTGCCCAAGAACTCTTCGACGTTCTGGCTCGATGCCAGAGCGAGCTTCAAGCCGGGGTGCGATTTACTGCCGCGAAAAAGCTAGGGGTGACGCGGCTAACGCAATCGGTTCCTTTCGTTAAAGGGGAAACGAAGCCGAACAAATTTCCTTTTGCCGGTGTCGGGGCCGGAGTCGTGCTGATGTTCATGGTGATGGCAGCGGGCTTGTTTTTCCTCAACAAGAACCAAAATAACAGCACCGTTGGCGTAGTCTCCCCCTCTGCGCCGGATGTTCCTTCTTCCAGAGCGAACGCTCCAGGTTCCGACCGCTCCCCGGCGGTTCCAGTACCTACAACAACCAACCTGCCTCCAGCCGAATCGGAACGGGCGCAGAAAGACAAACCTATCGAGCGAACGTTGGACAGTGTATCGAAGATGCCTGTCAATTTGTCGCTTTACCTTAAGCCTTACACGCTCAACACCAATGGCCTAGTGATGGTTAAGGACCATCGTTGGTCTGTATCCGCCTCGTACCGTGGCTCACTCGCAGATGGGAAAGATGTGATCGACGATCGCGTAACCCTTTTCATATCCAACTCAGCCGGGTCCTTTTCGGCCGCGATTATTCGGCTGAACACAGAGACTGCGGCCCAAGTAGTCATTGACCTCGATAAGCTCCTGGACCAAAAAAACGACCGCCAGGAGTTTACTGACCCCATGATTGCGACTCTAGCAACCATGCCTTACAAACTAAACGAAAATCAAGTCGTTCATCTTGCTGAAGAGGATTTGACTTGCGAGGTACTACCATCGTACGTTTCGGTCGATGACAACCAGCAGACTTCGGTCGAAAAACGTATCACCCTCATCCTGCAAGATTCCAAAAACTCTTTTTTGCCGTTGATTGTGCGGATGAATGACTCGGTCGCCAGCCAGCTAAGTGCCGATCTCAAGATGGCCCTCGCAAAACCAACTGCTGTCGAACTTAAGCAACCGCAAAACGCCGAATCGTATGTCGGTACTTACCAAGATTCCAAAGGGCGAAAGTTGGAATTAAAACCTGAGAACGATCAGCTCCTTTATGCCATCTATTGGGGACCAAACGGCCCAATAAGTCGTGGACAATTGGTTCAGTCGGCAGAGGGTGCCCTGCAACTTCAGCAGCCTGGTGAAGCCACTCCTATAACCGTAAAGTTTAGTGAAGACAAAAAACCGTTACCACGATTACTTTTTTCGATATGGATTTTGTTCGCAAGTAGTCGTTGATCGAATCGCACAACTCGGTTCATGGCCCATCGGTTGGCACGTCATCAAAAAAAGGTTCCAGAACTCAAAAACAGTCAATCACGCGAGCATCCGCCTAAGGCAAGTCGCCGTGAGCTGACGAAACTCTACAAGGTTCGCATGCTGCCGTTGGCTTCGCCAACTGGCTAGCTTGCTCCGACCAAGAAAAGCCGCTTCTGTCTGACTTGGTAAAAGCAACAACTTTCTCGAAAAGGTAAATTCTTCCGGTTTTCGCGAGGCTGTTTTCGGCGGTGAGTCAACTATTTCTTTGGCCAATCCGGCAGTTGAAACTTTTTCTTAACGTTAGCCGTGTGCTCGTCATAGTGCTTTTCCATTTGAAGCAATAGCGCACCGAGCGAACGCCAGGAAGTTGCGGGTGGCTTGTCGTCGAGCTGAATGTTTTCTAGCAAGTAGGCGTAACGACGACAGAAGTCATCCACTCTTTGCATGGCGCGTGCTTCATCCTTGCCGCTCCAGCTAGGATTCCGAGCTTTGTAGTCCGCAGGCATTTGCTTCGGATTCTGGTCGACGACCGGGATGCTTGGATCAAGCGCGTTGTAAATCTGTGAGAAGAAAAGCAATTGACGGCCGGCCATGTGTTCGGCGTTCCATCGCGGGGTGTGAGTGCCATCGGACGGCTTGAAGTTCATTTGCTCGACCGACAACTGTCGAAAGACATCCTGTGAACGCCGATTGGCTGCTTCCATTCGATCAAACATCTCTTGGAGATGCTCTGGCACAGCAGGCGGCGCGTCGAGCAGCAGTGCCGCCTCGCCGCCTAAGTCACTTTCGCCACCGACGTTCGACTGACCAATGGCATGCCCATACAGAAAGACATGCAACAACACGAGCGGCATTGAGAAGCGATTCGACATTGGTTTTTTTTTCGTGCGAAGAGTTGGGAAATGAGGCAATCGATCGCTGTGCGTTCAGCAACAAAGCGGTACGAACTTGTGGAATGACCACTGGGATTGACTTACCGGCGTACGAGCCAAGACCGACAGACAAATGATAACCGATTTCCCGAATCAACTTTCCGCGATCTTGTTTCTTCACGCGAGCGATGCCTGAACAGACGAACCTCCAATGTTCGCTCCGTTTTCATCGACGCACGCGCAATGGCGAGGTTGCTCGTTTCGGGATAAAGTGCACCTTGCGACACAACGACAACCGACTGACGCAGGCCTGCGGGCCGCAGAATCATGAAAAAACACGAATGGCGAGAGAACACGCCCGAAGGCGATGTCCGAATCGTCTGCATCTCCCGACACGGTGGCAAGTGGCAACTCCGGTCCCGACTGAAGTCGGATGAGGAATGGACAACTTTTCCGGTCATCCCGCTCGACGATCTTGAAACGTTGCGGGAGCTTCTCTGGAACAAGTATCAACGTAGTCGCCTGCCTCTCGAACAAGTTTCAGAAGTGGATGCCCTGATCGCGGCCGCGAAAATTCGGCGCTAGCTCTTTACCAACCGTCCCGTTTCAGTTTGGTGCGCGTCTACAACCACCACTCGCTTATCGCCTTAACGTTTCTTAGGCCGTGGAAGCTTTTTGAAACTGACACGCTGTCGCTTCAGTGCAGATGGACGATTGTTGCCGAAAGGACAAACAAAAGGGGAAGGGGTGTGCCGGGATAAAACCGGTTTTGGATAGAGAATGAAAGTTTCTTACGAAGAACGATTAGCCATCGACTTCGGCCTCAGGCGGAGGTGCGATGAAGGTAACAACGTCGTGCTGAGCGTCCGTGCTGGAGGAAACGCAGGCCAGCTATTGAGCTCCGAAATCATCACTCTCGCGTGCCGACCCGGTCCCTTCTGTGGGAAGGCAATATCGCTCGAGCCGT
>JBGSNA010000387.1:0-14563 GCA_041739875.1 Pirellulaceae bacterium | reverse complement strand
CGCCGCCGATTCTGCGAGATATGTTTGTGAAGCGTGCCACGGCGAGTTTGGCGAGGAACACCGCCGGCCAGCCATCCAGCGAGGTGTCTGGGTCGCACCAGGCCAATCGTGCGACAAGCAAGGCCGAGTCGAAGGCCGATCGCACAATGCGGGTCCCCGCCACACGTCCAATCGTGGCTGAGACGAAACAGCAGTTACAAGACCGCCAACGAGAAATCAAAAACGAGTCCGACCACCAGGCATCGCCGAGAGCTTCCAGTGGCGGATGGATTCGCAAGCCCAAGAGTTCGTTTCGGAGGAGATCATAATGGATGACGGAATCACCAACGAATGTCCCGCCTGTGACACCGGGACCTTGAGCGTCTACACCACGCGAGCCGACGAAGCCACGGGACGACGAATCCGCTACCGCAAATGCCGACACTGCGGCTACACGCCCGAGTCTCCGCAAATCGTCCCGCTCACCGCCGCGCCGGTGCAGTCAAGACGAAGGATTGCTATGCGGCGAGTTGGTGTGCGAAGGTTGTCTTGAGGTCGTGAATTACCGGTTGAACGGATCTCAATCCGATCGAGAGTCATGTCGCGGATTGGTCCCAGGCTCAGGACGATGCAGCCTCCATTCTTACGGTCTGCATTCTGGCAGTTGCGGATTGGTCACAGGCCGAGCCACGGTTACACAAACGTAGCCCCAAAAAACTTCGGATATTTGACTAAACCGAGAATTGAATACAAAACCAATACGCCCAAACGAGTTAGCGATAACTCCAGGCAATTCGTGCTGGCCGCTCGTCCGCGCAAGTCCGACATCGAAAACAACCGAGAAAGAGTCCTCGCACCTTTTCTTCACCACGGATAGTCTTGCCTCGCTGCATTTTCGTCGCTCGCTCCCGCAGGCGTGACGGCCCGTGGTCGCTCCAACTTGAAACATCGGTTTGCGGCACGTTGCAGTGTTGCCGGCATTGAGGTTTTTTCGCTGCTACGTGTTGGAACGTCTACCGAGGTTCTAGCGACCTGGAGACCGTTTCTCTTTCGGCAGCGGTGGCCACGCCTTCGGTCGAAAATACGACCTAATTGACTCACTATCGTGGAGTCAGTCTTCGGTCGTAAACCGAATCTGCATCCGAGTCGCTGGATTCGTTTATTGACGGACCCGACGATCGTGAAAAACGGATTTGATGGTACGGGAAATGATCGAACAGCGCTTCCCTAGCTGCTGAGTCGAATTCGTCTTCAGGAACTTCAATTGTGACACAAATAAAGCGTTGAACCGATGGGCGGTTCACTCCCATGTGTGGCGATGTTTCGTTTCCAAAGAAAAAAACTAGCCGATTAGGACTAGTTAGGTCACTCACCGCATCGTCACTCAATTTGACTCCCGACTCTGAGATCGCGGCTTCAATGACACTCCGCATCTTCTTGAGTGCCCGATGCAAACGCACTCGCAAGCTATTTGCCTTGTCGTGTTCACCACAACTCATTGTCCACCCACGTCGGCCACCCGCTGTGGCGTAATGCTGGATGACTTCGCGTTCCACGTCGGAGAGGTTGCGAAATGCAAACTGCATTACTTCTGTAATTTCGGATTCGTGAAATGCTGACTCACGATGTACTCGTGATGGGCGGGACATGTCGCTACTCACTTTTCGGGACTGGATTTGATGAGCGTAAGTGTATTGGCTTGCAGACAAAAAGTCGAGGTTTTGAAACGAAACTTTCCACAGGGCCCCCACCGGAGGGTATTCCATTACGCAGGTGCAAGTCGTTTCCCGTGAAAGACTTGCGCCAAATGCATTCTAGAACGAGCCCATGCTTGCGTTTCATTCATTACTCGGTACATTACATACAGGCGTGGCAATCGTGACAACCGTCGCATATTCATGCTATGCCACTCCAACAAAAGCAGAGAGAGCAAAGTGTCAACAGCGATCAGTCCGAATGTCACACACCAGATTGTGGCGGCATACGCCGAGCGATCGGTAAACCTCAAACGCGAGGATGCAGAAGACCTTCGCTCTCAAGTCAAACGACTACGCGAAAAAGTCGAGACATTCATTAGTGAACATCCCGACGCGGGTTTGGAAAAGCTACTGCTATTTGGAAGTCTCGCGAAAGGAACCGGTTTAAAGACGCTTAATGACGTTGACCTCGCTGTCTATGTCAGAAGCGACAACGATGCCGTTCCGGTGGATCAAATCGATCTGATTGAGTGGTTGGCAGAGCGGATTCGAGAAGCGTATCCACAAATGAATGCATCTCAAATCGTTCCAAGTGAATATTGCGTCACTGTTTCATTCAGCCAATCCGGCTTAAATGTTGACGTAGTCCCGGTTAGATACGAAGGCGATCCGGATGACCGTGGCTATCTGTTTACTCGAAGCACCTCTGAGCAAGTTCTCACAAGTATCCCGCTCCACTTGCAGTTCATTCGCAAACGCAAGGAGTTGCAGCCAAAAAACTTTGCACAGGCAATTCGCTTGCTGAAGTGGTGGATTAAGCAGCGGGTCCGCGAAGATTCTTCATTTGAGTTCAAGTCATTTATGGCAGAGATGGTCGTCGCAAAGTTGGCGGACGACGGAGTCCGATTTGATGACTACACGATGGGGATGGAAGAAATCTTCAAATACATCGTGAAGTCACAGCTCAGGGAACGGATCGCGTTCACAGACAACTACAAATCGACAGAGCTCCCTGGAGCTACTGGCGATGAAATCGAAATATTCGACCCGGTAAATCCACAGAACAACATGGCCGCGGAATACAGTCGGCAACAACGGGAGGCGATCGTAGAAGCCGCTGAAGACTCACTCGATGCATTGGCTGACGCCCGTTATGCCACTTCAAAACAACGTGCGGTGGATGGTTGGAAAATCGTCCTCGGCCCTAGCTTTCAAGGATAGAAACGATGTCAACACACAGCAGAACCAACAGCGCAACATTTACGATCGTTCACGCTCGTCACATCATCTCAAAAGTTGCCGCAGACATGCACTTATGTCAAGCGTATTACGGACTTCCCGGTGAGAATCACCTGGCTAACCTTTCGGAAGAGCTTTCGCAACTCTTGAAGAATGGATACCTCGAACAATTTGAATTCGGTTTCAAGGAGAACGGAGTACGTATCGTTTCATGGAGATACTCGGTCAATAGTGATGGCACTTTGGCGACCGACGACCGGCCTGGCCGAGTTTACTCGTCGGCGAACACAGACAACGCGACATTCTACAACTTTCTGACCAAGAGCACAAAGTGGTGGGGGCTCGACAAATCCGAACGCGATCGCATCGAAGAGTCGCTCCCGATCAAACGAACACCAGGTGAGTTGCCATCCGATGGCGTTGGTTACTGGACGTCAGACAAAACATATAGCTCAAACGGTACCGGTACATCTCGTTCCTCCTTTAGGCCCTACTGAAATGCTGACAACACAGAACGGAGTCTTCGGAGAGATTCGTACGTTTCCAGATCGAAGTGCGTTGGCGCAGTATCAACGTCTCGTCGGTATCGACGATGTAAAACATAGATTGCTTACTGAGGCGACTCTGCTCGTCCAACCAGATCGACTTCGTGAGTGGTCCAAACGACACCATGGCTCAGAAATTCCGGTAATCAAATCGTTCCTAGGGCGACCGCCGTTGTTCTTGTTTGGCGGAGACGTCGGGACCGGAAAAACTGCGTTGGCCGA
The DNA here is from genome assembly GCA_041739875.1 of Pirellulaceae bacterium. Taxonomy (GTDB): domain Bacteria; phylum Planctomycetota; class Planctomycetia; order Pirellulales; family Pirellulaceae; genus JBBSJZ01. Next base: position 10,881 of record JBGSNA010000387.1, on the reverse strand, counting down.
GACGGTCGGTGATGCCATCGCACGTCATTTGAAAGTCGAAGTGATGCTGTACCCAATGACACTCAGCGCCCGCGGTACCGGTACGGTTGGCGAGATGACGACTTTGATCACAAATGCGTTTGCCGAAATCCGACAAACCGCTGCGGCTTCACAAGATACCGTAACGATTTTGTTAATCGACGAAGCCGATGCGTTAGCACAATCACGCGAATTCGCCCAGATGCATCACGAGGATAGGGCTGGCGTGAACGCAATAATACGCGGGCTGAACGAGCTGTCAGACGAGTCACTACGTGTCCTTGTGATTATGTGTACGAATCGCCTCAGCTCGATCGACCCAGCGATTCACCGTCGCGCAGCCGCAACATTTCAGTTTGGCCGACCAAACATTGACCAACGTAGAGCCGTTCTCGACTCTGCGTTGGAAAACTCTGGTATCAAACCAGCTGAGATCGATGAACTGGCTCAACTCACAGGCGAATCTGAGGATGGTCAGATCGGCTTCACTTACTCTGATTTGACACAAAAGTTACTTCCGTCGTTGGTGACGGAAGCCTTTCCGGACAAAGCCATTTCCTTTGGATTAGCGAAGGCAGTACTTGCGAAAACAAAGCCGACGCGGCCGTTTGGTGAAGAGTAGCGACTGCGAATCCATCTAAATGATGTCACCTCCAAAAAGGCCAAATTCCCAATGAGCGAATCTGATAACCGTATTGATGAAGTTGCATCAACTTACGTACCTGCGCGGAATGCCGATCATGCAAGCGGGATTCTGTTTTGGTTGACAATTCCGTTTTCACTCGCCGTGTTATTCCCGGATGCATTTTCCGATAATGTGAATAGCGTTCTAAAAACGGTTTTCCTTTGCTTTAGCGTTTTACTGGCGATTCTATTTTTGGTGACCAAGTTTTGGCTGCTCCCGACGGCAGAACGCCTTCGACGGAAGCAACTGCTATCAGACGCTTTTGGTGTACCGCTAACGACTAAGTCAACGTCCAAGTACTACAACAATGGTTTTCCGCCCTCTTACGAACGTCTTGCAGCGCACACTATGGAGAATAGTTTTTTTGGCATGGAACTCGCTGCAAAGATGCTCATTCAACAGCGGCTAAAGACGGGCGGGTACTTTTTCGTATGGATGCTGGTACTGGTTGTGCGACATGAAAACATCGATGTCGTAGTATGGGTAACTCAACTAGTCTTCTCCGCCGATGTACTTTCACACTACGTTAGCTTGGAGCTTCTGCGCTGGAACCATGCACGTACATACGATGAACTTCACTGTCAGTTTGTTCATAAGTATCATAAGGCGGATTCAGCAAAGGCTATACCTGCAACCTTGTCTGCGTTTGCTGACTACGAATGCACGAAAGCAAGATCAGGAATTTTGCTCGACTCGAAGCTATTCGAAAAAGAAAACCCAAGACTAACAAAGGAATGGGAGCTCATCTGTCAAAAACTTGATATTCCGATTGAGCCCGCGAGTCATGTCGCAGGCATTTCGAACAGCACACAGCTGACTGATTCAGGTGCTGGCTGATGTGTCCCAAAATACTGCGTCGCTAGTTGCGTGCTCTACAGTTTTCATCCCAGAGACGGTAAAGGCGTGAAACAAATAATGCTTTCTGGACTCTTGTATGGTTGGCGAGTCTCATGCCTCTTTGGTGACATGAAGAAACTAGGGCGCATGAACCCGTCGAACTGACTCGTCTTTGATCTGATTCTTTGTTTTCACGTGGTCTGCTTCAGACGTTCCGTCGGCAGTGATTGCCGAGCCGAAATTGTCTCCTGACTTATCGATCCATCGTCACACGGGCTCGATGCACTTTGGGCCCCGGTTGCGGACGCTGTTGACGTAGGTCGATACGGGTGTGGCCACGAGGTCGTGTGACTCATACGGCCGCAATAGGTCGTGGCGGGCCTCGAAGTCGTCATCTTGGTGATTGAGCCATCGGTCGACGTCAGTGTGATCGACTTCGACGATGCAGGGCATTCGGTCGTGAATGAATGCCAAGTGCTCCGCTGGCGCAGTCGTCAGCGTGGCAAACGTCGCTTTGGATTCCTCGGTCTTGGGGTCGTTCCACGATTGCCACAGCCCGTAAAAGAAGAACGGCCGATGGTCATGGAAGTGAATGTAATAGGGCTGCTTGCCAGATGATGCGGCTTGCCACTCGTAGTAGCCACTCGCCCACGTGACACATCGACGTCGCTGGAACGATTTCTTGAACATGGGCTTCTCATGACAGGTCTCGGCGCGTGCGTTGATCTGATACCCCTTGCCATCCTTGGACCAATGCGGAACCAGACCCACTTCCCAGGCTGGACGATCGAGCCACCGCCATCGTCGCAGCGGAGATCTTGCATCGTACTCGGAGCCACGTTGTACTGGGACGTTGCATTCGGAGCACGACTGGCATCAATGAAATCCTGCAGGTACTCGTGGTAGTTGAGGATGTGATCCGTGATTTCTTTAACGTATCTTCCGCACATGGTTCGCCTGCGCTAGCTGACTATATTCTTGAAACAAACGGGACCAATCGCCTCGCACCACCACGACCAGCGATAAACGATGTTACCGCCAAAACATCCAACTGGGCCGCAATCAATTTTGTCGTTCCGCCAGCCCCAATGTTGTACACTTTTCAATTGAGTGACAAGTGACAAGCAGGACTGTGCCGGCATCTTCCGCGGTGTGGGGATTGTTCATTGCGGGTGACCTGGCATGAACTAATAGCTGATTCTCAAGTGAAATTTGTTCGACCATTCAACTTTCGTAACAAAGCCCAACATGAAAAAGTCACATCGTGCGCAACTTGATGGGATTCCCGGATTTTACAGTGACTCGGGAGAATTGAAGTTTCGCCACCGTGAAACCGCATCCAGCCGATTCATGCCAGATTTCCAGAACATTTTGTGTAGCTAAGATTTGTTATCCGGCCTTGCGATCATCGCTGAGAAGTTGATCCACGAACGTCACAACAAACTGCTTGAAAGATTCATTTTGCACGAATTGTTTGTAGAACTCTGTATCATCTTTCAGCATCGGTCCCATTGCCTTCTTGACTGCCGCTGTTAATTCAAGTCGGGCTTTCTCCGGAGTATTCGCAACGGCGTTTTGATATGCAGGATCCTGACTCACGGCTGGGAAAACATCTTCTTTGATTCGTCTAAAGATACGATCGGCATCCGTAAATAGAGTCCCAAACTGCTCATTGAAGGTTTTGAGTATTTCGCTTAATCGGACCAGCTCAGGTTCAGGCCCATGACCGCCTCCGCCCCCAACAGGTAACGGATCAATCTCCGCATCGCTGTCCGTGAGCATGAGATTCATGCGTTCTTGTTTCTCAACCCGATAACTATCCATGTCGATCGCATCAAGGATTCCCTTGGATAGGTCCTCCTCAACCGGAGCGGGTAACTTCTGAATCAAGATCGATAGAAAGATCGACAGTTTCTCCCAGGCCGGATTGCTGTAGGGAAGGATCGAGGAAAGAAAGTCATAAGTGCGAACGAAGGCTTTTGCATTCCCCTTGAAGGCGACCTGGGAATCTTCATCTAGTTGCGTGACGTAGATGTCCTTGCAGGAGTCAAGAAACGGGTCGAGCGTGTCGCGTCTCTCGCCAGCCAAGTAACGATCGACGAGTTGGTCAACTTGCTCCTGAGAATAAACTTGAGCGGCATCCAGGTCGCGTTTCAGATCGTGAAGTTTGTTTTGATCAGTCTCTTCGCTCAACAGTGTCGTGCGATAGTAGTTCGAGAAGGCATCGACAATCTGTTCTGAATTGTTCTGAAAATCCAAGACGAAGGCCGAGTTCTTATCGGGATGTGCTCGATTCAGGCGAGATAAGGTTTGCACGGCTTGAACACCGGCCAGCACTTTATCAACGTACATCGTATGCAACAGCGGCTCGTCATAGCCCGTTTGAAACTTGTTGGCGCAGACGAGTAGCCGATATGGATGCTCCTGGATTTGATCTGCAATCTCATCGCTCGGGAATCCGTTCAGTTGTGATTCGGTCATTGCCACGCCATCGACATCCGCTTCGCCGGAAAAGGCGACGATGGCCTGATAGGGGCTCTTGATACTTTGCAGATAGTTCTTGATGGCGAGATAGTATTGAACCGCTCGCGGAATCGAACTGCATATCACCATCGCCCTGGCTTCACCGCCGATTTTGCGAGGTGCGATAACGAATTCATTGAAGTGATCGACAATGATCTCTGCTTTCAATCCAACCGCGTGGTCATGCGACTCGACGTATTTGCGGAGCTTTTTTCGTGCCTTCTTTTTGTCGAACATTGGATCGTCATCAACGACCTTCTCCAACTTGTACCAGCTGTTGACGGGAGTGTAATTCTTGAGCACATCGATGATGAACTTCTCTTCGATGGCCTGTTTCATCGTGTACGTGTGAAACGGACGATGTTTGATTTTTCCCTCTTCGCCAGGCAGTGCATCACCGAACATTTCCAGCGTTCGATTCTTAGGAGTTGCTGTAAAAGCGAAGTAACTGGCGTTAGTCAGCATCTTGCGAGCCGCCATCCGCTTTTCTAACGCGTCGTTGATCGTATCTTCAGGATCGGAGAGTGCTTCGCTCACAGCGGCAGCGGCTTTGCCACTTTGGCTGGAATGGGCTTCGTCGATGATGATCCCGAAATTGCGTCCGCGATGTTGATCTCCAATCTCCTCGAGCACGAACGGGAACTTCTGCACGGTGCTGATAATGATCTTCTTGCCCGCTTCGATGAATTTACGAAGGTCACCGCTATGTCGAGCGTGGCCTACGGTCGAACCAACCTGCATAAATTGCCGAATGGTGGCATCGATTTGTTGATCGAGAATGCGGCGATCGGTGATGACGATGATCGAGTCGAAGATCTGCTTGCTGTCTTTCTGAAGTCCGATTAGCTGATGAGCCAGCCAGGCAATCGAGTTCGACTTACCACTGCCTGCCGAGTGCTGAATTAAATACCTCTTGCCAACGCCGCGTGAAGAGACATCCGACAAAACGGTCCGCACGAGATCCAATTGATGGTATCGGGGAAAGACCTGCTTCAGTGTCTTCTTGCCCGTCTTGAGATTCTTTTCTTCGACGATCTGAGCATAATTCTCAATAATGTTTGTTAGGCTAGTCGGCGTGAGAATCTGCTTCCACAAGTAATCTGTCTTGAGGCCGTTGGGATTCGGCGGATTGCCAGCCCCGTCGTTGTGCCCCTTATTGAACGGTAAGAACCAAGACTTCTTACCCTTGAGGTGCGTGCACATCATGACTTGACTGTCGTCGATGGCAAAGTGAACCATACATCGTCCGAAGCCGAACAACCGTTCGCGGGGATCTCGGTCATTGCAGTATTGTCGTATCGCGTGATCAACGTTTTGCTTTGTCAGACTGTTCTTCAGTTCGAACGTGGCGATGGGCAGGCCATTGATGAAGATTGCCAAGTCGAGCGAGAGCTTCGATTCATCCAAGCTAAAGTGCAATTGGCGAGTCACACTAAAGCGATTCTCTGCATACTTAGCCGCAGCCGTCACGTTGCCGGGTGACGGTGTTCCGTAAAATAGATCGATGCTGTACTTCTGGTGCTTTACGCCATGCCGCAAAACATCGACCACGCCGCGTGCGGAAACTTCCTTCTCCAGCCGCGCTAAGAACGCTCGACGCGTCGGATTGTCACTATCGAGTTTTAGTTCCGAAGCAACCTCGGGCTGTGTCGCGACCAGAAACGCATTGAGCTTCGCCAAATCGACGCAGTATTGTCGATCGTAGTCATGACGATCACCTGCCAACCAGCCCCGCGCCAGCATGTCGTCGAAGATAATCGTTTCCAAGCCACCTTCGCTAGTATCTGACGGACGTGCTACTGAATGATAAAAGGAACCCTTTTCACTTACAGAACTAGGCGGCTGGGTAGAATCGGACATAGCGATAACTCAAAAAGACTTTAGCGAATTTGCTTTGGCTCAAACAAACAGTTTTCGAACTGCTCCACTACCAACCAAATTGCTGAATTTCTTGTAGTCCTTATGTTCACGGCGAATGCGACCAGCCGGAATTGCAGGATGAATACGGTGTGCTTCAGCGAATGCAATTATACTTTCTGAACTGGCACGTTTGCGAGCAAAAGCCGTTTTCCAGTCTGAACTTGGAATCAGCGATTCCATCGCTAAAGCGTCCGCTTCTTTCTCAATCTTCTCGGTGCTTGCTTCATCCAAATTGTCAACGATTGAGTCACAGATACCGGAATCAATATGTAAAGCAATGTGCGCTAGTTCATGCAACAAAACAAACCAGAAATTATCCAAACGATCATATCGAAGCGTTAGTGCAACAATGCGACTGGTTTCGCTTAGTCGTATTGCCGCTCCGTCAAGAAACGTTTTTGGAAGATGTGCCTCGACGATCAAGTGAATACCACTCTTGCGAAGAAACTCGGCGGCAAGTTTTGGCCCATCGTCGAAGTAGCTAAGCTTGACCACTTGCTCCAGAAAATCCTCATTAACAGTTCCCGCTTGATATACCGGAATCTTTTCACGCGATGCGACGCTCATCACGCGAATTTTCCAAGCGGTTAACGCGGCGTCATCCATCTGGCTTCCGCAACGTACATTCTGTCGCTTCAGAACTGGATGTCTTGACGGATTGCCCACGGCGGCAGCGAATTGAGCGAGCACATCTTCAATCTGATCCTTTGCTTCTTGCAATGAACCAACAATCCCCTTCAGCCATCCTCGTTTGTACATTTCCGTTATGGGAAACTTCTTTCCCAACGCAAAGAAGTCTCCATCATCGAGCGTCGCACCGCGTTCCTGGAGCAAGACCTCAGCCGGAATTCCTAACTCGCTTACAAGCTTGCGAATCATCGTCAGCGAAAGTTCGCGTTTGCCGTTCAGGACTTCCGATACCTTGCCCTTGGTGCCAAAGATCGGGATCAAATCTTTTTGCTTCAGTTTCGCTTGCTCCATTCGGAAACGAATTGCCTCGATTGGATCGGGCAAATCAATTGGGTATACTTTTGCTTCGTAGGTCTCGACCAACAGAAGCAAAAGCTCTAGTTCGTCACCGTCTGGCGTGCCAGGCTTCGCCGTGAAAAGCTCTTCGATACGCGCTAGCGCACGTTCATGCTCCACGGTCGTCTTGATGACCTTGGGATGAAATGGCTTAGATGCTTTGCGCGTCGATGTCGTCATATTCTGCGTGCGTCCCTATGAACCGGATGTAGATTGCCTGAAAGTCGTAATTGATGCTTACGATTAGCCGAAACTCGTTGCCACGAATATTGAAAACAACTCGGCCATCCTTGAGAATGCTGGCAGTGACGTATTTGCCTTTCACGTCAGCGGGTGAGGCCCAGCTCGCGGCTTCCGCTTCTGCGTACCACGCTTTCAGTTGCTGCTCAGCGCGAGGGTTGTCATCCCAAAACGCCTTCAGGGTATTACGACAGAAGATCCTCATGAATTATCGACAGTTCCCTTCGCAGAGTCAATCTCAAAGTTCCCATTATGGGAACTTTGGTTTCGTGGGCTAGACTCCTTTGGCTCGAAAACCATGGTTTTGCTGGTTTTGCAGGCCAATAGCCGATTTCCCCGCTCTGATTGAACGTCCTGCCAATCCAGTCCGCCAAGTCTGCAGCCGAGGGCGGGGATGGCGATGGAGTGGATTTTCCGGCGGTCGATTTCGGCGGCCAGCGAATCCAGGCCCCTACGGATATCTTCGAGGCGACTGGGGTTGCGCCAGTGGTTCTTGGTGGGGAAGTTGATGATGTAGCAAGGCTTAGCGGACGGTCCTTCGTCGTGGATGAGTACTCGACCAAGTTGCAACTCGCCCGCATCGCAGGCGGCTTTGTAGGCGATGAAGTTGTTGGGGAATCGCTTCTTGAATTCGAGTGCGATGCCTTTACCCATGACGCCAACGCAGTTGACGGCGTTCACGATTGCTTCCACGTCGGCGTCGAACAAGTTGCCTCGCACAAACTCAATCATGCGGGTTCCCCGGCGAGCTCGTCATCGGCGTCGGAAAAATCCTGGTCGCCAAATTCACTGTAGGCGAGCTCGGCGGCCTCTTCGGCAATGTCGGCTGGCAGCGTGCGAGCGAATTCTCGAACGTCCAGTTTGCCTGTCACCACGTCGGCAATCAGTCGCGTGCGGTATTCTTGAAGAAGAGTGATCTCGCGTTGAAGCGTTTCAATATTCTTCCCAAGCGAAACTGTACTGCTTGATACGCTCTCGACGATTGCAAGCTGCTCTTTTTTTGGTGGAACCAGAATTGGGATGCGGAAGAATGCTTCGGGGTAGAGCCGCATTCTAGACAGTCGAATTCCAGTTGAACGCGACAGGAATTCTGATCGGTATGCCGAGATTCGAAGTAGTAAATCGAGAAACCCATCGACGAGTTTATTGCCTCGAGGTCGATAAACGGCGTACGCTGGACTCACAATTCCTTCAATTCCAGAGACGCCAAGCGCTGCCATCCAAGCCCACATCGTGTTGATAACAAGATCATGCTCGCGGCAAATCTTGTGGCCGACATACGTGCGAGCCTTAAACATCGTGATGTTTTTTTGGCTTCGTGGTGTAATGCCCGTAATATGCGAAACAGATAGAAGTTCTTCTGTACCGGTTCTGGAGCGGTCGTCAATTTCACGAAACAAGTATTTTGCGCGGCGCAATACCCAATGCTCAGGCACATCGCCGAGCCAGTCGAGGCCGGAGGGTTTGAGGGGGACGGTGTCGTCGAGGCCGCGGGTGACGGCGCGGTGGATGATCGCTTGCTTCTGCTCTTCCAACAGCCCGATCACCTTCCGCTTCGCCGCGATCGCCTTCCCCAACCGAACACTCGCCCAGTCCAAAAATCGAACTATCAACTCCTGCTCGTCGGAAGGCAGAATCGGAAGCGGAGAATTCAGGAAAGACTCGTCGGTAAGCTGTAATCGCGAAATCCAAATCCCTTTAGAACGAAGCTTTAGTTCCCAGTTGTATGGTTGAGACCGAACGAGCGCATCAAGGTAACGAGGATTGTATTCGGCGTCGTGGCGGACACGGTATACGCCGTATGCGGTACTAATGATTCCATGGTGTTTCGAAACCCCGAGGCCTCCTCCCCATGCCCAAAGGCTATTAATCGCAAGGTCGCCTGGCCAACAGAGCTTGTAGCCTGCATAAGACTTTGCCTTGAACATTGTTACCTTAGCCGTTGAGCGAGGCACAACGCCCTTGGCAGATGAGACAGTAAGGAGCTCCTCAGTGCCAGTCTTCGAACGCCGATCAATGGCCAACAAAATTGATTTCGCTCGCTTAACTTGCCAATGCGATGGTATCTGTCCGAGCCATGGCAACTCAGAATCGCGATACGTTTCGTAAGGCTTCAAGTCAACAATCACGCGACACCTCCATGCAGCAGCTGATCGAGCAGGCCTTCGGCTTCTTGCTCAACGGCAATTATGTCAGCGCGGATTTCGTCGAGCGTTCTCAGCGGCTCGGGTTTGTAGAAGTGACGTGTGAACGAAATCTCGTAGCCGATTTTGACGCTCCCCTTCTTGCCTTGCAGCCATGCGTCAGCCGTGTACGGCAAGACCTCGCGTTCGATGAACGCCTCGATGCCGCCCTCTTCCAACAGCGGGATCTGCTCGCTATCTCGCAAGTCGGGATCGGGCTCGAACTCAACGAGTGTGCCTGCGGGATAGGCTTCCAGCCTGTCATCGCTGGAACGTAGACAATCCGGTAGCTTGTCCCACTGATAAAGCCCGCGCATCGGATCAGGTTTTAGTGCCTCTTTCCCTCGCTTACGCGTCGGGTTGTGAATGGCGGCAATGACTGGTGCAGCGGCCTCGTCCGTCCAGCTCACGCCACGCAATACGAGCTTCAATTCGGTGCCAGTGACTTTCAAGTCCAGTTTCTTGATCGCGGTATCGAAGGCTTCACAAAACAGGTTGTGATCGTCAAACAACTGATCGCCGATTTCCTTTCGCAATTCGGTGGCGATGGAAACAAGCCGCGCGTCGCGTTGCCATGAATCCTCGCTCAGCAACTTCCTCTTTTTGCTTTCGGGCAACGACTTGGCTGGCGTACCCTCTTCATCCTCTTCGTCGCTTCCCCACTCGGCCAAGCGTTTGATGAATGCCTTTTGAATGCTGCTGAAATCCTCGAACAACGCGTCGCCGAATTCGTCCACCAACTGAGCTCGAATCTCCTCGTCTCCCGAGGCATACCGCAAGGCTTCGATGCGTGGAATCGTCAGTTGGCTCTTCAGCCGCAGCGGTCGCTCGACGACGACTTTCCAATAGCCAAACGCGGCATTCGGGAAAATCTTCGATTGCTCGGTCGGCTTGAACTTCAGATAGGCGTCCATGATCCGCTGAATGTCTTCTTCCGCCAGTTCGCAGTTCTTCTTGCCAAGGTTCTTGCGCAGCGGTCGATACCACTGTGTCGCGTCGATCAACTGGATTTGGCCTTTGCGTGCTTTCGGCTTCTTGTTGCTCAGCACCCAGATGTAGGTGGCGATGCCGGTGTTGTAGAACAGATTCAGCGGCAGCGCGACGATGGCTTCTACCCAGTCGTTTTCGATCAACCAGCGGCGAATGTTGCTTTCGCCCTGACCGGCGTCTCCGGTGAACAGCGACGAGCCGTTGTGAACCTGTGCAATGCGGCTGCCCAGTTCGGTCTTGTGATTCATCTTGGCGGCCATGTTGGCCAGAAACATCATTTGACCGTCGCTGCTGCGGGTGATCAGTGAGTAATCTTCTTCATCGGCGTGGCTGATGCGAAAGCGTGGATCGCGCATCGAGTCCTTCTTGCCCGACGGACACATCGTTTCGAGGTCTTTTTTCCAGCTCTTACCATACGGTGGATTGGAGAGCATGAAGTCGAATTCTTTGGCCGGGAAT
>JBGSNA010000303.1:0-2381 GCA_041739875.1 Pirellulaceae bacterium | reverse complement strand
CCGCCCAGCAGCCAGACAGTTGTCACTGATGCGGAGCCAGTCAAGTGCAGAGAGTTGCACCAGCAGCAAGCCACTTAAGATCGCAGAAGGAGTCGGCTTAGAGTCGCGAGAGACCTGAGAGTGAAGCGGTTTAGTTCAACGGCGGCCATAACCCAGTCGCCGCGATTGTTTGTTTTAGTAAGTTGGACTAGCTCGGCGACTTGGGTTCATGGCTTTGGTATGCCTGGCATGCCGACTAACTTGTGGGGTGAAAGTCCCCTGTACGAGAACGAGACCTTTTGGAAAGGCAGTATACCAAATGTAATTCCACAAAGGAGCAAGTACTAGATGAGGGCAATTGCGGAAGGGCGACCGACCGTGAGAAAGAAGCCCGCGAAGGTGCGCGTAAACGCTGAGTTTGTTACTGCCGACGAATTTATCGAAAGGCAAGCTATCGCCACTCAGACGCCTTCTCATCAAAGCTGTGAGGTTACGAACAGAAACTTGATATAAGGCCGGTTCGACCAGGTGAGTCAGCCAACCTTGAGCGAAACCATCTCGTTCGGTCGGATTGGTAAATCAAGAGCTTGTGCAGCGAAAGTAAGTCGACTTATCCAGGGAAGACTGCCGCCAAGGTCCGGGAGTAGAGCTTGCTCGAAAGCCGGATGGAACTGAGGGAACTCAGCCTTCCGCGTGCAGTTGACAGCAGAGGTCGTAGTACTGAACCGTTGTTACCAACAACGACAGAAAGGACCAAACCGTGAAGAATAAGGAGGAGCTACCGATGAACTTGGATCGAGGTGCCTGGCAACGTCCACTGGACTTCGCACGCGAAGAACCGTGGGCGCTCAAGGCGAAATTATTCCGCACGGAATCAACCGATCCGGCGTCCAGCGATCAGCCAGCCTTGGACGTGTCCGCTGAGGACGCTTTAATGGAGTTAATTGTCTCGCCTCAAAATCTTCGCCGCGCGTGGCGTCAAGTCAAAGGCAACCGGGGCGCTCCCGGACCCGACGGCATGACAGTCGACGAGTTCGAAGGATGGGCTGGTGAAAACTGGTCCAGGGTGCGACAACAACTCATGGAAGGGACGTACCAGCCACAGCCGGTGCGTCGCAAGACAATTCCCAAACCCGGTGGCAAGGGCGATCGATTGCTCGGTATACCCAACGTGCTCGATCGTCTGATACAACAAGCCATCGTACAAGTCTTAACGCCGATATTCGACCCGACATTCTCGGAATCGAGCTTCGGCTTTCGCCCCAAACGATCCGCCCATGGAGCTGCCAAGCAGGTGCAGCGAATCATCCGGCAAGGTCACTCATTTTGCATCGACGTCGATCTTGCGAAATTTTTCGACAAGTGCCAACACGATGTATTAATGAGCCGCGTGAGCCGCAAGGTTCACGATCGACGCTTGCTGCGATTGATCGGACGCTACTTGCGAGCGGGTGTGATGGTTGAGGGCGTTTTGCAACCGACTGAAGAGGGCGCGCCGCAAGGTGGCCCATTATCTCCTTTACTAAGCAACGTCCTCCTGGACGACTTGGACAAGGAACTCGAACGACGCGGACTGCGATTCGTGAGATACGCCGATGATTTTCAAATCTTCGTGCGTAGCGAGCGAAGTGCTCAGCGCGTGTTTGAGTCGGTCAAGCGGTTCCTCACGCAACACTTGAAACTCGTGGTCAACGAGGACAAGAGCAGCGTGCGGCCCTCCCTAGGCTGCGAATACCTGGGGTTCACTTTTACAGGTAAACGTGTGACGATCAAGGTCGCACCGAAGAAACTGATCGCCTTCAAGCAGCGCCTCAAAGAACTCACAGGCCGCAGCCGTGGGATATCGATGAAACGTCGCTTGACCGACCTCAACCGCTACGCGCGAGGTTGGGTAGGTTACTTCGGCCTCGCCCGTCAGTTCGAAGACATCATCACTCTCGACGGCTGGATTCGCCGCCGCGTGCGGATGTGCTACTGGAAACAGTGGCGTCACCCCCGTACGAAGGTGAAGAATCTAGTTGCTCGGGGCGTGAGTCTCGATATGGCCATCAAACACGCCATCAGTCGCAAGAAGTATTGGCGGATGTCTCGCACACCCGCTCTACGCTATGCGCTGACCAACAAGTGGCTAACGCAACAAGGCTTACTGTCATTAAAGCAACTCTGGTACGAGTCAGCTTCTCGTCACGGAACCGCCTAGTGCGGGCCCGCATGCTAGGTGGTGTGGGGGCTGCCGTCAGCAATGACGGCGGCTACCCGATTTATGCCCGGCATGGGCATAAGTTTATGGGGTGCCATCCTTCGGGATTAGTCCCCTGTGCGAGACTGGGAGTCTCAAGGAGCTCAGTATACCAAATGACAACTCCGATTGATAAAGCACTAGGCGAAGGCAACTGCGTACG
>JBGSNA010000363.1:0-53895 GCA_041739875.1 Pirellulaceae bacterium | reverse complement strand
CTCGCCAGACATTGTCGATTTGTAATGCTCGATGCGGCGAATCATTTTTAGAACGCTCTTCTCGAGACTCTGTTCCCAAACTTCGCTGACGTCGCCGGTGGCGAAGGTTTGACCAGGCAGCACGAGTGCGAGCTTGACTTCATACTCTTCGCTATTGGTGTTGTACTCCAGATTGATGTGCAGGATTTGAATCGGGAACTCTTGCACGAACAGTCGAATTCGATCGACTTCGGCTGCGATGTTTTGAGTTTCGGCATCGGTGGGTGTGAAGCCTTCGACGTCAAGATCGGTGTCAAAGGTGGGTTCGGCAAAGGCCATGAGTTGTTCCTAATGTAGGAGATGTTTGCTAGATGGATAACGGATGACCGCAAACGGTGAGCCGTTGTGTAGAAGATGTTTAGAAACGGAAAATCGCGGCGACGACCGCAGCGCCAGCGGGCATGTATTCAGGGCTGCATTGCAGCACATCGCCGCCTCGACGCAGTGTTCCAAGGACGGCTTGATTTGTTTGCTCACAATGATCTTCGTGCTGGCACACCATCAACGATTCGACGCGGCCAGCTTTCGCCGCTTTCAAAACTTCATCCATGTCGTGGGACGCTTTGGAGTTCGCCATCGCGGTGCCGAAACGTTCACCGAACTTGCTACGATCGGGCTTCAAGTGAGGTGCGATCGCCTTGCGTGCGTGCTGGCGAAGCTCATCGCCGGTCCACTCGGATGGGCTTCCGTCGACTTTTGCGTCGACTTGAACTTTCGTCGTTGCCTCGAAATGTCCAGCCACTTCACTGGTGGCAACCACCACTAGCGGCAACCGCGTGTTGTAGATTGCCCCAGCGACTTCATCCCCGACGAGCGATAAGTATTGATCGCGATCGGCTTCGATTTTTTCTTCGCCCTCACCTTGGCCATGGAACATTGCAGTTGATGTTCCGGCGGTGTTGCCAACGCTGCGGTGACTCGTGTTTTGCAGGCTGATTTCCGGGTCACGCGGCAAAACTAAATCATCGAATTTCGCTGGCAGTGCGTCGGTTTCGACCATCGTGAGGGATTCGCCCGCAGCGCGGAACAAGCTCGCTTCGTCCCAAGAAAGCGTAAGCACAAAATATTCGCCACCGGAATTGGATTCGCGAATTAGCGGTTGAACGAAGAACGATTCGCCAACGCAGACGCGTTCGTCGACGCTGCGGTTGAGGCGAAACATGCGGCAATCGTTGGGGGTCAAGTAAATCGCCAGCCCCTCACCTTGATGCTGCCAGAATTCGTTTTCGTTGGGTTTGGAAGTCAGACGATCAAGAATGCTGTCGTCATGCCCAGCCGCTTTCAATTTCTGGCTCGCTTCTTTGAGCAGGTTTTTCAGGCGAATCGGGCCTTGCTGGACCTCGCGACCGCTGTGGTGCGTCCGCATCAAGATAGAAACACAGGGATCGCCCGAAACCGAAGCCAAATCTTTCAAATCGTCGGGCAAGAGGGCTGTAAGAGTCGTTTCGTCGCTTGTAGTGGGCATGTGAGAAACCTTCATAGATGTAGCCGTGGTGTCTCAACCACGTAGGTCTGAACGGCGGTTGGGACAATCGCAGTTAACCTGCGATGCAAACGAGGGGCCGCTATCGGCGATGTAGCCGAGTTTGTCTCAAACTTGATGCTCAGCAACGAAGCTTGTGACAAGCCCGAGGACGGTTGCGGCATGTGATATGCATCTAGAGATTAGGAATTGCATTCAAGCCACTCCTCAAACGCCGGAACCACGCGTCATGCAAGTCCTTACCGCTAAATGTCCGTACTGCCAGCACGAAGTCGATAGCACGATCGAGCACCTTGACGGGCCGGTGGTTTGTCCGGGTTGCAAAAAGCCCTTCGAGATGGAAATGCCGACTGCGGTAGTCACGTCCGTTCACGAGGTCGATGAGAAGACGGTGGACGCAAACCGCATGGTCGTCGAACAGGAGGAACGCAACCTCGTAAGAGTTCATCCGGTCGTCTTCCGTGCGCGACCAATCGCAACATTTGTGATCGCCCTCTTCGGTCTTGCCGCTGTCGTCGTGATGATCATGTCAGTCGCCGACATGTCATTGGCGGGTTATGCGATGGGCGAAACGATGGTGCTTGGACCAGCGACATTATTGACTTGGTTTTGTGCGATCACGCTCTTGGTCATTGCTGGTGTCATCGGATACTGGATGCTCCTGAGCCAATTCACGACACTGACGGTCACGGACGATCGCACGATCTACCAAGAAGGCATCGTGTCTCGCGAGACTTCGGAAGTTCAACACGACGACGTCCGCAACATCCAGTTGGACCAATCGTTTATACAACGACTATTAAATGTAGGCTGCGTCGCGATCTCCAGTTCCGGGCAAGATGACATGGAAATTGTCGCCAAGCGTCTGCCGAATCCCGAGCGAATCATCAGCCGTATCCGAGACAATCAGACGTAACATCGCCAGACGTAACATCCTCGGGGCGGTCGTCAAAAACTGACGTCACAGACGCCTAGATTCAGACAGTCTCAGCAATATTTATCCAACGGTTCAGGAATCGTTCTGTCTTTCGCCGTCCTTTAAGCAACACTCTGTTTCTGGAAACATGCACGCATTTGGAAAAGACGATGCGTCGTTCAAAGAGGCATTGGATCGCGCGACCGCAGAACGAGGGCCTAGTCTCAGCGTTAGCAAATTAAGCAACCTTGAACGCTTCGCCACGATCCCGGCGGCCAGAACGCGATTGCTTGAGATTCTCAAGCAATTGGGGATACGGATCGGCCTTGACTTCTATGACGCCAAGTCGGGTAAGCGAGGCGTGCGAAAAGTCCGCTCAGGAATCATATCGATCGGTGGCTATCAGCTACCGGTCGCCATCCACGGTCGCGACAATTGCGACCCAAACCGACCAGAGGGTGACTGCGGATGTTCCGCAGTCCCGAAGATAGCCACCACAGATCGCATCGGAACACCGGATGACGGCGATGCAAAATCTGGGGAAAACATGGCTCAAGTCACCTGGGAAGGTGACTCTTTAAACATGGTCAATCGGGGCGACAGGATTCGAACCTGCGACCTACTGGTCCCAAACCAGTCGCGCTACCAGGCTGCGCTACGCCCCGATTAGTGGGGGTTCAGATGAGCTCTGAACCACAAGAGTGCGGTAGATTAACCGACGCGAGCATTTCGCGAAAGGTTCATTTGCATTAACTTACCGGTTCACCGGTCCCGAGTTGGGCAAGAACCTGTAGAACACCGTTTAAATGGGCCAAACGCGGGCCAAAACGGTCAACAAATTCGTTGAGCATGAAGTCTCCATCGACCAAATTTTCTTCGTTTTCGACAATTTCTTCGGTCAAATTTTCGAGAAATTGCGTCTGGACCCTGCTGAGCGACTCGGCGGCCTTGCGACAAGCACGTGCAAGGTCTGGATTGGCGTTTTTCCACTGCTGCAGTTCGCTGACGCGTTGTTTTTGAAGAGCGACGGTCTGATGCGTCAATTCTTCGATCAACTTGTTCTGCTGTTGCTGGCCGATCACCAGTTGGCGAAGTAATTCAATAACGATTTGATCACTCGAAACGGGGGCTTGGGAACCGGCTTCAGCCGACACGTCAATTCGAAAAACGGGAGAAATCGGTTCGTGATCGTAGGACATCGGGAAACTTCCTGCGGCGTCGGACGAGCTGGGCTCAGTAGCGGACAGACACCGAGTATAACCAACGAAAAATTGTGTTGTCGAGCAAACGGTTACTTCGAATCGTTTTTATTTATCGCGTTTCGTGTTTCGCCGGAAAAATCGCGTCAAGTTTTCAGATTGAATAGACGACCGCGACCGATTTCGCATAGCCGCGTGAAACGCACAATCGTCATTACCGCTCAAGACCCTACAACCGCCACGCCGAAGAGAAGGGTTGCAGCACGAATTCACTGGCTCTGCATCCGCGCCGAAGCCGCTCCTTGACTCTTCGTATGGTAAGCATGGCTCAAACCGTTGACGCCGTTTCGATCGCCTATTTCACCGTGATCGAGAATGACCGAACTGGCTGGACGGGCGGCTTGCTCGTCCTCAACGGCAGCGGACGGCCACTGGAGTTCCAGTGCACGCTGCCGGTGCGTCCGAGTAAGACTCATGAGATCCTGTTTGGCGCGACATTACGCAGCCACTTGATCGTCGAGGTCATCGGCAAGCTGCTGATGGAGAAAGTGCGCACGCCGCTGTCGCTGGTGTGTTGTGACCAACCCGAGTCACTTCGGCTGGACGTTTTCTGTGATGCTCCTGTCGTACTCGTGACGGAGGCTGCGGAGAGCGATGAAGGCCCGATCACTGACGACATGCTTGCCGGATACGGAACTGTACCTTTCGCAGGCGGCACGCTTCGCGCAGCTATAGAACGGATCGAAACCGTCCGTGACTTAAGCGAAAAGTTTGCTGACGTTCCCGACGTCGTTGAACCGTTCGAGCGAATTCGAGAAGCGATACGCGAGGCGCAGTCGCAAATCGCGAGGGCCGCATAAACGTGAACGTAAGAAATGTGTTTGACGCCAATCGTTCGTCGGGACTCACCGCAGAACTCGACACCGAGAACTGTTGGTCGCGCGAATCGCTTGTGCCGGCGGATGTTTATTCCATGCCCATCGAGACGCTCGAGGCTCGGGCGATCTCGATTCGCGTTCCCGCGCTGACCACACGTGCGAGCGGATTCTTGTTCCCAGAGGCGAGTCAGTGGATCTTGCCAAAGGCCAACAAAGAGAAAAGTGTTGCCGGACGCATTCGCCCAGACATTTCCTGTGACGATTCCAGGTCGACTGAGCCGGATACCAAGCTTCGTCGTCGCTCTCGCATCCAACCGCCTCGCGAAATCGTTAAGCTTCAAGATCGGTTGTATTACTTGCTGCAGCCGCCGCTTGATCTGCTCGTCGGCAGCGGCCAGCTGACGTTTCCATTTGAGCCCTTTGCGTACCAGCTCGACGGGATCGCGTTCATGTTCCCCCGCTATGCGTGCGTGCTGGCGGATGAAATGGGGCTTGGCAAAACGATGCAAGCGATCAGCACGATTCGATTATTGTTGTGCAGCGGCGAAGTTCGTAGCGTGCTCATGATTTGCCCGAAACCGCTGGTCACGAATTGGCTGCGGGAGTTCCGTGTTTGGGCACCAGAAATCCCTGTCGCAGCGATTGAAGGCAATGCGGCAAAACGTGAGTTCCAGTGGCGGTCGCCTGAGGTGCCAGTCCGCATCGCGAACTATGAGTTGCTGATGCGAGATCGCGAAACGGTCCTCGATAGCGGGTTGCATTTTGATCTGGTGGTGCTCGATGAGGCCCAGCGAATCAAGAACAAGAACAGCACAACCAGCGAGATCGTGCGAGCGATTCCGCGAACACGTTCTTGGGCACTCACGGGGACACCGGTGGAGAACTCACCCGAAGACCTCGTCGGTATCTTTGAGTACATCGCCCCAGGCTATTTGAAAAGCGATATGCCGATCCAGCAAATGGCGGATGCGTCTCGCGATCACATTTTGCGTCGCACCAAAGACATGGTGCTCGACGACATGCCGCCAAAGATGTTTCGTGATGCCGAATTGGATCTGACGCCGGAGCAGTGGGCGACCTACGAAACGGCTGAGCAACAAGGCGTGGTCAATCTCGAAAAGATGGATCAAGAGTTGACGATCCAACACGTGTTCGAGTTAGTGTTGCGGTTGAAGCAGATCTGTAATTTTGATCCGGTCACCGGCAGTAGTGCGAAGCTCGAGCGACTCGTCGCCGACATGGAAGAAGTAACGGCGAGCGGTTACAAGGCGATCGTATTTAGTCAGTGGGTGGGCAGCATCGACAAGATGCGTCCAGCGCTGGAGCGATTTGGGCCGCTGGAGTATCATGGTCGCATTCCGCACAAGAAACGCGATGGCGTGATCGACCAGTTCAAGAATGATCCGTCCAAGAGCGTCATTCTGATGAGCTACGGGGCGGGCAGCGTCGGTTTGAACCTGCAGTTTTGCCAGTACGTGTTTCTATTCGACCGTTGGTGGAACCCGGCGATCGAAGATCAAGCGATCAATCGTGCTCACCGAATCGGGGCCGCTGGGCCAGTGACGGTAACGCGAATGATGGCAACCAACACGATCGAACAGCGAATCGCCGAAATCCTTGACCAGAAGCGTCAAATGTTCGACGCGTTGTTCAGCAACGATCCGTCATCGATCCCGACACCGGCGCAAGGTGGTGGATTAACCCGCGATGAGATCTTTGGGCTGTTTGATCTGCGGGTGCCAAGCGGCAAGAAGGTGGCTTAGAAAAACGATTTCTGTGCCGAACGCCCACGGCATAGATACCCGAAGGTCCGCGGCCTAGATAAACGCCCGCCGCATTGATCATTGTGTCGGCCCTTCAGGCCTTTGTGGTTGGTGTTTCCGCATTCCGGTGGCTCATGCCACCGGCAGTCGATTTGCCGGGCCTCCAGCCCTTAAACCTAAGGCGTCTCTGCCGATGTGGACCCGTCATTTGTTGGCTCGTCGGCAACTTGCTCGTCGGCAACGGGTTCATCGTCCATGACAAGCACTGGTTCGCCCCATGCGGCCATGTAAGTTTGGCCACATTTGCTGCACAGCACATCGGTGCCGAGCTTTTGATCGTCGAGGACTTCTTCGGTGTCGCAGTGGTTGCACTTCACCTTGACGTTCCCTGGATCCGCGGCCATCGCGGCTAGGTGTGCTTGCGTCACATCAGCGACTTCGATGTCGACTGGTTCGAGCGTGGTCAGCAACTCTTGTGTGATCTCTTCCATCGGTGCTAGGCGATTCGCCAGTCGACGCACGCTCCGTTCGAAACTGTTTCGAGACGTTCGCCCGTTGCCAAAGTGTCGATCGCGTCCGATGTAGAGATACGTGAATCCGCGAAGCAGTCGTCGGCGTGATTCTGTCGGCAATGTGTATTTCGCTTTGCTGGCGATCAACTCATAGATGCGACACAGTTCCTCGGGCGAGTAGTCCTCGAACTCCATCGTTGTGCCCACGCGGGAGCTCAGCCCGGGGTTGCTGCGGATCATTCTCGCCATCTCGTTCGTGTAGCCCGCGATGATCACAACGAGCCGATCGCGCTGGTCCTCCATTCGTTTAAGCAGCGTCTGGATCGCTTCTCGGCCGTACTGGTCTTGGCCGCTTTCGTCGATCAACGTGTAGGCTTCATCGATGAACAAGACTCCATCGAGAGCCTCATCGATTTTTGCGTTCGTTTTAGGTCCTGTTTGGCCAGCATATTCGGCGACCAAACCAGAGCGGTCCGTTTCGACGAGGTGACCTTTGGTAAGAATTCCAAGCGCGCCGTAGATCTCGGCGATGATGCGTGCGACGGTGGTCTTGCCAGTTCCCGGGTTGCCGACGAACGACATGTGCAAACTCGGCTGGGTCGTGGGCAAGCCGGCTTCGACGCGTTTCTTTTCCATCTTGAGGAAGTTCGTCAGCGTCTGGATTTGCTCCTTGATGTCACCGAGTCCGACCAAGCGGTCGAGCTTTGCACGAGCTTCGGCAAGTCGTTCTTCGGGCGTCCGGTTGTCCGGAGGCGCAGGTTTCGCGGGCGTTGGTTTAGCAGGCTCACGTGTTGAGGTCGCTGTTGGCGGACCACTCGGCGTTGCCGTCGGCTTTTCAGCCGCAGTGACTGAGACGCCATCGCGAAGACGTTGAGCCTCGTCACGCAACCACTGCAGTGCGTCGCGTGCGTTGTCCACGTCAACTTTATGGTCGACTTGTTCGGGGATGTGAACGTTCAATTCAGCAAGTTGGCGGCTGACGTTCTCGATGGCTGCGGTATCGTCGCTGCTGAGACTGCCATCGACAGCGGCGACCAAGTTCGCCATTCGCATCGCCAGTGTCTCCAGTTCGCCCCAACGATCACGCAGTGCAGGCAACTCGATGAAGGGTCGAACCAGATCGCGCCAACGAAACTCGCTCGAGGCATCCAACAACCACTGCACCGCTTCGTGCAGTTGGTTCCCAAGTACGGACTTGCCCCAGATGTGTTCGAGCAACACGCGACCGAGCTGCCGCTGCTCTATCGAGCGAGCTTCGACGCCAGGCAACACGGATGCGAAGACCTTCATCACAAAGCCTTGATGCAAGTCATCCATCTGGCCCGAGACTGTGGTTGTCTCGCCGTCTCCTTGCAGCCAACCATAGGAACCGCGGATCAATTCACCACTGCCGATGTAAAGGGCTCGGGTTTGATGCAGTGCTTCACGATACATACGAATCGATTCAACAATGCGGTCGTCGGAGGATGAGGACATGGAATAAGGACTCAGGTGTCAGGAGCCAGGATTCAGAACGGTGTATTCGGATGCCCTCACTGTGTCGCATCGACAGGCGGCTGTCCAGTCTCGCATCGACAAGCGGCTACGCCCGAGTTCAAGCGAGATCCGCTTTCCAGGATTCAGCGAGAACAGCGAGATTCATCAGTTCGACGGCAACCGCGCGATCGGCTTCACGACCGAAGAGCACATCGTTGGCTCGCGCGACCGTCCAGTCGGGATGCGGACGGTCGGTTCGCACCATCGTTTCGCCACTCGCCAACTCGCCACCTTGGATGACTCGCACGTACCATCCGGTGCGTCCAGTTTGTGCGACGGACTTTGTGAGAGTCTTCAGCCCCCAGCGTCTATTAATTTTCCAGCACGGTTGGCGAGGCTGGCTGATCTCGAACACACAGTTGGCTGTCTCGTAGCGGTCACCGATACAAACGGTTGACTCATCCGCGTCAGCAAGCGTCAAGTTCTCACCAAAACCACCAGGGCCGATCGGGAGTTGTGGCAACTCGTGCTGCCAAAGCGGGTAATGACAGGCTGCGTAGCACAAGATCGCCTTATCGGGGCCGCCGTGATGCTTCGTGTCCGCAACCGCATCGCCTTGGATTCCCCGGTTCGTGACGATGACGGGGCAAGTAACAAGTCGTTTGTCGAACGCGCTTGTCCAAACACGATTCTCGACGTCTCGCGACTCCGGATCGCCTTGAGTCCGAATTTCGCCGATCTGGATACTCGTGATACGCGGCATGCGGCGAACCAAGTGTTGCAGGGTGACTCGGATTCTCCCGAGCAAATAAGGTGTTGCAAGTATTGAAATATCAACGGTTTGCGTCAACTGCAGCGGGCTGACGGGTCGTTGTGAGAATGGCTGCAATTTGCTAGACTTCTCGGCTGATTCAAGGCTTATTTGCCGCCCCCAGGGCGGTCATCGCGTTCTCTCGCACGGATTAAGACGTTGGCTGAAGACGACGGCAATAACATCGGCGGTACATCGGGTCCTGCCACTCCTGAGGATGACGGAAACCAAGGCGGATTTGGCTTCGACCAGACCAACCGTGGCGCTGGAGCGCTACGGATGATCCAGCTCCCGATCGAGGATGAGCTTCGGGACAGCTACCTGACCTACGCGATGAGCGTCATCGTCAGCCGAGCGCTTCCGGACGTGCGTGACGGGCTCAAGCCGAGCCAACGCCGCATCCTCGTTGCCATGAATGACTTGAACCTCGGCCCAGGAGCCAAGCGGGTCAAGTGCGCGAAGATTTCTGGCGATACGTCAGGCAATTATCACCCGCACGGCGAAAGCGTGATCTACCCGACGCTCGTTCGTATGGCCCAGGAATGGAACATGCGAAGCTTGTTGATCGACAAGCAAGGAAACTTCGGAAGCGTCGCTGGTCTCCCTCCAGCCGCGATGCGGTACACGGAAGCTCGTTTGAGCCCCGTTGCTGCATCGATGCTCGACGACTTGAAACTAGATACCGTCGACTATATCCCGACGTACGACGAAGTCCGCACAGAACCGACCGTTCTTCCAAGCCGCTTTCCGAACTTGTTGATCAACGGTTCGGGCGGTATCGCCGTCGGTATGGCAACAAGCATTCCACCGCACAACCCGACGGAAGTTTGTGATGCACTGATTCGACTTGTCGAAAATCCTGACACGTCGATCGACGAGTTGATGGAGATCATTCCCGGTCCAGACTTCCCAACCGGCGGCATCATTTGCGGGCGAGCAGGGATTCGCCGAGCGTACCGTACGGGCCGCAGCACCATCGTCGTTCGCGGCAAGTGCGCGATCGAGGAGATGAAAGGCAACCGCAGCCGTATCGTTGTCACCGAGATTCCGTACCAACAGTACCGTGACCGCGTGATCGAAAAGATTGCGGCGCTCGTCAATGGCGAAAAGGTCAAGGGCATCTCTGGCATTCGCGATGAAAGCGATTTGAAAGAGCCTGTGAGGTTGGTGATTGAGCTGAAGCGGGACGCGGACCCAGACGTCGTGCTGAACCAGCTCTATCAGTTCTCGCCGTTGCAAGACACGTTCTCGATGATCTTCTTGGCGCTCGTGGACGGCAAGCCACGCGAGCTGACGCTCAAGGAGATGTTGCAAGAATTCATTCGACACCGCGTCACGGTGATTCGCCGACGGACCCAGTTCCTTCTGGCACGAGCCCGACGTCGCAAACACACCGTCGAAGGATTGCTGCTTGCACTCGCCAACATCGACGAAGTCATCAAGACGATTCGTACCAGCCGCACTCAACCGGAGGCTAAAGAACGCTTGATGAAAATCGAGTGTCCAGCGGCAATGATGCAGCGGGCGTTGGGCGACACCGGCTTTGAACAGTTCGTGTCTGAACGCGGCAAAGCGGATGGCTACACACTGACCAGCGTCCAAACGGACGCGATCTTGCGAATGACGCTCGGCCAATTGGTCAACTTGGAGCAAGAAAAACTTGGCAACGAGCATGCCGAATTGCTTACCGAGATCATCGACTACCTCGATATCCTCGGCAATCAAGCGAGAATCTATGGAATCATCCGCGAAGATCTCGAAGAGATGAAACGCCGCTTCGGTGATAAGCGTCGGACGCAAATCAGTTTCGAAGAAATCGGCAACATTGACCTCGAAGATCTGATCACCGAAGAAACAATGGTGGTTTCGATCAGCCATCGCGGGTACATCAAACGGACTCCGTCAAGCGTTTACAACACCCAACGTCGCGGCGGCAAGGGACTCAAGGGCGCGAAAACGGACGACGAAGATCCAATCCAGCACTTGTTCGTCGCCAGCACACACGACTACCTGCTGTTTTTCACCACGACTGGAAAAGTTCGGTGGCAAAAAGTTTACGACTTGCCTCAACTGAATCGCGAAAGCAAGGGTCGTGCGATCGTGAACCTCTTGAACTTGGCACCCGATGAACAGGTCGCTGAGTGCCTTGCCATTCGCAACTTCAAGCAGGAAGGCTATTTCATCATGATGGCCACCCGCAGCGGTCTGATCAAGAAAACCAAACTCGAGCAATACAGTCGCCCGAAGAAGGGCGGCATTATCGCGATCAAGTTGCGTGAAGGCGACGAACTTGTTGACGTCGCTGTCGTTGGACCAGAAGACGAAGTCGTGCTTGTGACGAGCAGTGGTATGGCGATTCGCTTCAATGAAAGCGACGCCCGCCCCATGGGCCGAAACACATCCGGCGTGAAAGGCATTTCGCTACGTGGCGAGGATGCCGTGGTCGGAATGGTGGTTGCCGACCCCACAGCTACATTGCTTACCGTGTGTGAGAATGGTCACGGCAAACGGACGCCATTTGGTCCCAACGCAGTCGCCGAAGACGACGACGGTCCGGAGGAAGAAGGAAGCCCATCGAGCCAGCGTTATCGAACGCAGCGACGTGGCGGCAAGGGCGTTCGCGACATTCGAACCAGCAAACGCAATGGCAATGTCGTGACAATCGCGAAGGTGATCAATGACGACGAAGTCTTCATGATGACCGCCAAGGGCAAGATCCAGCGGATCAAGGCCAACGAAATCAACGTCATCGGTCGTAACACGCAAGGAGTGCGAATTATGAACGTCGATGAAGGCGACCAATTGATCGCAGTGGTTTGCGTACCGCCTGAAGAAGACGCACCTGACGAGCTCGAACCCGTTCCCGTTGTCGAAATGACTGATGACGCCGACTCGGATGATGACGCCGACTCGACCGACGCTGAAATGTCGGATCATGAGTCGGAAATCGACACCGATGAAAACGATAGCGACGAGTCCGGCGAAGACGAAGACGCGTAGCGCCGAGCATGACGACTACGAGCCAGTTCAGCGACCTGCTTCGTACCCATTTCGGGTACGAAGCGTTCCGCACGTCTCAGGCAGCGATCATTGATCGACTTGAGTCGGGTCGGCATGCCATGGTGGTCATGCCAACAGGAATGGGCAAGTCACTGTGTTATCAAATCCCAGCTCTCGCACTCGCCCCGGATTCACGAGACTTGGTCCTGGTGCTGTCGCCGCTGGTGGCATTAATGCAGGACCAAGTTGACTCGCTCCAGGCTCGCGGTATCGATGCAACGCTCGTGAACTCGTCGCTGGATCGACAAACCCGGCTCAGACGTTATCAAGAACTCCGTGACGGTCAATATCGGTTGCTGTACGTCACGCCCGAGAGATTTCGCAAAGAAGACTTTCTGGACGTGATTGATTCGCGGCAAGTCACGCTGCTTGCTGTCGATGAAGCGCACTGTGTCAGCCAATGGGGCCACGACTTTCGTCCCGATTATTCACGCGTGGGCGAAATTCGAGAGCGTCTCGGCAATCCAACGACGATCGCGCTCACCGCGACCGCCGAGTGCCGCCGTGACATCTACAAACAGCTCTGTATTGATTCGGCGGACATTGAACTGTTCCACGAAGGCATCGACCGGCCGAACTTGCAACTCGACGTCATGCCGATGTGGGACGCAGACGAGAAACGCAAAGCGCTGACGGACTTGCTTGCCGATCAATCACTTCGCGGCGGAAGCGTCATCGTCTACTTTTCCCTGATCAAGACGTTGCAGGAGTTCAGTGACTGGATGCTTGCCGAACGTATCGATCACGTGTGTTACCACGGTGACCTGTCTCGCCGCGATCGTCGACGCGTACAGGATGAATTCATGCTCGGCGATGCGGATCTCGTGCTCGCGACACCAGCCTTTGGGATGGGAATTGACAAAGAAGACATCCGAGCGGTGATCCATGCCGAAACACCGGGATCGATCGAGTCGTATTACCAAGAGATTGGACGTGCTGGTCGTGACGGCAAACCGAGCCGCTGTGTGTGGCTTTATGACCAGAGCGATCTGATGACGCAAATGCAGTTCATCGAGTGGGCCAATCCCGATGCGAGTTTCTACTCTCGCGTGTATGAACTACTTGCCGAACACCCCGAGCCTTGCCGAGCTTTTGGGCTGGAGTGGATGAACGATCGATTGCAAAAAGTCAGCCGCCACGACCACCGTCTTCAAACCGGCATCGCGATGCTCGCTCGTTACGGCGTCCTCGCAGGCGAATTACCGCCCGAATGCTTTGAAATCACCAACCCACTGTTACCGCGATTCACGGACAATGACGAATTAGGAGCCAAGAAACTCCGCGACCAACAACGTCTCTACGCGATGGTCCAGTACGCGGCAGAGCAAGGCGACCGCCAAGCATTCCTGAACCGATATTTCCCTGGGAAATGATCTTCAACCTGATCCCAGGGGCGTGCAAACCCTAGGACCTGTCATTCCCGGCGCCTCTTTGTTTCCCGGCAGCGTCAAAAATCAGTATTTATGCTTACAATTTTGGACGAGTTCAAACCTGCCTACCCTGAATCGAGTCTCGGCGGGTATGCTTTCGGGATGATTCTGATGCTCACCAATTCGATTTCGTCGCCGAGCGTTTGGTTGTGGCTCGTGGTCACTGCCATCGCGGTGCTATTGCTCACCGGTGTGGCTGGGCGCCGACGTGCGGGGCTGGTTGAAGCCCTGCGTGCTTACGTCAAACGCAGCCAAGACGTCCCCGTCCCGAAAGCAATGCCAGCGAAAGACCAAAAAGAGTCTGACCCAGCGTCCTAGCCGTTCTGCTCTATCCATTGATCCAAGACAAACAATTAGCTCATGTCCAAGCGAGTCTACATTAACACGGTCGGCTGCCAGATGAACGTTCTGGACAGCGAGATGGTCGTCGCCGACTTGAAGCGTCACGGGTACGTCGTTGTTGACCGGGCGAAAGACGCAGACGTACTGCTTTTCAACACGTGTAGCGTCCGTGAGCTCGCCGAAGAAAAAGTCTACAGTACACTGGGCCGACTTCGCCAATCCAAGGAAGAGCATCCGGAGAAGATGATTGGCGTGATGGGATGCATGGCACAAAAGGATCAAGGCATTATTTTCCGACGAGCTCCATTCGTTGATCTGGTGGTCGGCCCAGGACAATTGCACGCTATCCCCGAAATGCTCGAGAAGATCGGTCGTGGTGAAGGTCGCCAGATGGCTGTATCGCTATCACGAACCGAGGGCACGCAAGCGACCATCGCGCGCAGCCACGAGACGTTCGATCCACTTCGTGATCCTCAGATGCGTCCGACTCCGTACCAAGCTTACCTCCGTATTCAAATTGGATGTGACAAGTTTTGCACGTACTGTGTCGTCCCCAACACACGTGGACCTGAACAGGGTCGACCGCCCCAGCAAATTTTGTCGGAAGCGAGGATTTTGGCCGAACAAGGCTGCAAGGAAATCACGCTGCTTGGACAGACGGTAAACAGTTACAAGTTCAAGGACGGCGCTCACACAACCGACATAACGAGCTTGCTCGAACAGTTACAGGAAGTGGATGGCATCCAACGCATCAAGTTCGTGACCAACTATCCAAAAGATATGACGGAGCGATTGCTAACCGCCGTGCGCGATCTGCCAAAAGTCATGCCGTATTTGCATGTGCCCGCTCAAAGCGGCAGCGATGACGTTCTGAAGCGAATGAAACGCGGATACACGATCGCTGATTACATGGAAATGTTCGAACGGATCGAGCGGATCGTTCCCGACGCCGCCGTGAACAGTGACTTCATCGTTGGCTTTTGCGGCGAGACCGAAGAGGACTTCCAAAAAACGATCTCGCTCGTCGAACGTTGCCGGTTCAAGAACAGCTTCATCTTCCAGTACAGCGAACGACCAGGAACAAAAGCCGCTGACCGTCTCGAAGACGATGTGCCGCTTGAAGTCAAAGTGCGACGAAATAACGAACTACTCGACGTGCAAAACCGGATCTGTAAAGAAGAGAACGAGAAGTTCCTCGGCCAAGTCGTCGAAATTCTCGTGGAAGGCCCGAGCAAGAAGGACCTCAAACGCTTGGATCGCGACAAGGACGATGAATCCGCAATCCGGCAAATGACGGGACGTACGCCATGTGACCGGATCGTTGTTTTCGATGGAAAAATGCGCCAATCAGGGCAATTACTTCCCATCGTCATTGACGACGTCACGATGACCACCATGATTGGCCACGTCAAAACTGTCGAAGTCGTCTCGATCAGCCTGTAAACTCGATCAGCCTATAAACTCGAGCGGCCTGTAAACGCGTCTCGTTCATGCTTCCGCGTCTGAATCTTTAGAAAGTTACTGCTATTAATTCCCCAGCCACTGAGTCTCGGATCACGTCAACGACGCTTGCCAACGGTATGACGGTGCTTGTCGAACCGATGCCATGGCTGCGCACAGCCGCATTCTCGCTATCGTTGCATGCGGGATTGCAAGCTGAGCCGAAAGCATGTGGTGGCCTGGGATCGCTGCTTTGCGAAATGGTCCAACGTGGTGCGGGGCCTTACAGCAGCCGCGATCTCGTTGCCGTGCAAGACAATCTTGGCATCGATCGCAACAGCAGCGTATCGACGTCCATGGTTTCCTTTAACGCATCGATGCCAGCGGACTCGCTAGCGGATGCCATCCGCATTTATGCCGACACCGTCCGGCGCCCTCACTTGCCGGGTGATCAGCTCGACGATGCCAAGCAGATGGCGATTCAAGAGCTGCACGCGATTGAAGACGAACCGACACAACGCGTGATGCTACGTCTGCGCGAGTTGCAATACGGTCCGCGCTTGGGACGAACACCGTACGGCACAATCGATAGCGTCGAAGCACTCACGATGGACCAACTTCGAGGCTTCTACGAGACGAATTACCATGCTGGCGGTTCGATTCTCGCGGTCGCCGGACGAGTCGATCCCGGGCACATCCAACTCTTGGCAGAAGAGCTATTTGGCGATCTTAAAACGGGCGTCCCGATCGTTCAGGGGAAACCGAATGGCGAAGCGGTGTATGAACACATTCAATCGCCATCCAGCCAAACACATATTGCGTTCAGCTTTGATTCGCTTCCGTACGGACATGAACACTATTTTCAACGTCGCGCCGCAGTTGGCATTTTGAGCGACGGCATGAGCAGCCGTTTATTCGATCGCGTGCGAGAAAAACGCGGGCTGTGTTACACCATCACAGCAAATTGCCACTCGCTCCAACAAGGCGGTGCCGTATTTGTCTACGCGGGCACGACGCCCGAGCGAGCCCAAGAAACACTCGACGTCGCGATTCGCGAGATTGAAAACTTGCCGAATGATCTCGACCCGAGCGAACTGGATCGCTGGAAAGTTCGCGTCGAGAGCAGCCTGATCATGGAACAGGAGTCCAGCGCCTCCAAAGCGTCATCCATGGCATCGGATCAATTGCAACTTGGGCGTGTGATGTCGACGAGCGAGATCGAAGACATTATCGCGTCGATCACTGCTCAAGGGATCTGTGACGAATGGCACCGCAATCCGCCCGGCAACTATCGGATCGTTACCCTAGGCGAAAACCCGCTCCGCGTTCCAACCAACTGTTCCTCGAAGTCATAATACAAGATGCCAGAATTCCGAGCTGTTACGCTTCCCAGTGGACTTCGCATTGCGGCCGAAGTCGATCGCCGTGGCTACTCGGCGGCGATTGGATACTTTGTTCACACTGGCGGTCGTGATGAAGTCGATATTGAGTCTGGGGCGAGTCACTTTCTTGAGCACATGATGTTCAAGGGCAGCGCAAAACGGAGCGCCGCAGATGTGAATCGTGAGTTGGATGAACTTGGTGGCCAAAGCAACGCTTATACCAGCGAAGAACAAACGGTTTACTACGCAACGGTGCTTCCCAAGTTCCAAGACCGCGCCGTCGAACTACTCTCGGATATCCTCAGCCCAGCGCTGGACGAACATGAGTTCAATACCGAGCGCAACGTCATCTTGGAAGAGATCGCCAAATACGAGGACCAGCCGCCGTTTGGCGCTTTCGAACGTGCCATGGAAGTTTACTTCGGCCCTCGCGGCGTCGGCCGACGCGTGCTTGGTACGGCAGAGTCGATCCAAGCAATGACCGTCGATGTGATGCGAGACTATTTCAATCGCCGCTATCGACCGGAGCGGATTGTGCTCGCGGCAACAGGGAATGTTGATTTCGATGCGCTTGTTGAAATGGCAGAACAACACACGCAAACATGGGCAACCCGTCCGTCAACTTCACCGCTTCCGCCTGATCAATCCGACACGTTACCGGACGGTATCGCCATTGATCCAATCCTCGATGTACCCGACGCATCTCAAACATATTTGATCCGAGTCAGCCCAGGCCCCTCAGCGAATTCCGACGACCGCTATGCCACACGGATCATGTCGACGGTGGTGGCGGATGAGGGAGGAAGCCGCCTATTCTGGGAATTGATTGATACCGGACGGGCTGAAGTCGCAACCATGTGGCCACAAGAATTCAGTGACACCGGAGCGATGTTCAGCTATCTGGCTTGTGCGCCAGAAGACCTCGCCAGCAATCGGAAGCTCATGGACGACGTGCTACAACTCAGCAAAGAAAAAGGATTCGAGCGAGACGAAGTCCAGCAAGCAATCAACAAAACGGTCGCTGGCTACATCATGCAAAGCGAACGGCCAAGCAATAGCTTGTTTGGCCTTGGCAGCCGCTGGCTTTATCGAAACGAATATGTCAGTCTGGATGAGCGGTTGGATCGCTATCGCCGACTCGACGAGAACGATCTGCATCGGGTCGCGGAAAAGTACATCACAACGGATGCGACCGAAGTACTCGCAGCGCCAGTGTCTGAACCGAGCGAGTCAACGTTAACCTGAGGCGTATCATGAGCGACACGACGAGCGGCGACATTCCCGAATTGCTTCGGCTTGGCGATCGTATCACGGTGTTGCCGGTCATTCATGGCAGCGGTCAATTCTCGTTAACGTTACGACGTTGGATGCTTGAACACTCGTTTGATTGTGTCGCGGTGCCGCTACCGGAATCGTTTCGCGAAGCAGTCGAAGAATCGGTTCTCGATTTACCTCGACCAACCATCGTGATCCAGGAGCCCTCGGTTCGTTTCGAGACGCCGCCCGAGGAAAACGATTGGGGTGTCGCGAGCTGGAACCAAGGTGACGACGAATCGAAAAACGAATTCCAAGAGCGTGACGACGATTCGGACGAGTCCGACGATGTCTGGGACGACACGTCATTCAGTTACGTTCCGGTTGACCCTTGCCAACCCGTCATCATGGCAATTCGGGCTGCGATGGGCGAACACATACCGCGTGCCTATATCGATTTAGAAACGGATCCGTTTCAACCATTTTCGACAGTAATGCCGGATCCGTTTGCCGTGCGACAGGTGTCACTGGATCGCTTCGCAGCAGCCGTACTTCCAAGTATCACACGTCCGCCAGACGAGCAAACTCGCAATCGCATTCTTCACATGGCATGGCGACTGGGTGACCTGGAAAAACGCCATGAACGAATCTTGGTGGTCGTCAGTGTGCTGTATTGGCCATGGATTCGCGAAGCGTATAACGAACTCTATCGAGTCGGCGGTAACGGCACCGGCAACAACACCGACGCCGCAAGCCACATCGAACTGCCCGAGCACGATGAAGTCAGTCCCCCGAGACGTTATCAAGTCGAACCTCGTACCCTCGCTTTCTTTTTTGGTGAATTACCGTTTATCACGTCGCTGTACGAGCGAGCGCGCAGTGAACTCGTCGAGGACGAAGACCTCCAAATTGACGGTGTGAAAGAGCTGTTGATCGCGGCCAGGGTTTCGTACCGAGCCGAGCTTGGAAACCGCGCCCGACGAATCACGCCGCTGCTGCTTTCGAAGTGTTTGCAGTACATTCGGAATCTATCGCTCATTCATCGCCGAATGACTCCTGACTTAGTCACGATCGTGACCGCGGCGAAGCAAATCTTGGGTGACCAGTTTGCCTTGCATGTCGCCGAACGTGCTAATCAGTACGAGTATTTGTTTGATCCCGGAACGTCTGAATTGCCCACGGCAACTCTTGGCATTGACCAAGGACGGTTGCCAGATGGTGAAACGGTTTCTTTGGTCAGCCGATTGCCAGGACCACCGATCGCTTGGCGAACGCTGAAGCTTCAACCAAGACCGTCCGACAAAGATCGGGAGCGTTGGGAGTACAGTTGGAATCCGTACGGGCAATGCAGTTATCCGCCAGAAGACGAAAAGATCGAAAACTTTCGCACGCGAGTGTTCGATCGCGCGAAAGCGACCCTCGGCAATGACTTAGCGAGAACCGAGAAGTTCACGACAAGCATCAAAGATGGTATCGACATCCGAGACACACTTCGTCATTGGTACGAGCGACAAATTTACGTCAAGGTTGTCCCTCCGAGCCGTGGCAAGCTTGATGCGTGCGTGATGCTATTCGACTCACCTTCGGACCCACGTGAGTATCCGTGGCGAACAACTTGGTTTGCTGAGCACGAAAGCGAATCGACGCTTGCGTTCTATGCAACAAATTTCCAAGAAGAAATGGTGGGGCCAGGAATCGGCTTGGCAGTATACGGAGGAGCCATGTTCTTGTACCCACCAGTCGTGATTCCAGACATCTGGACGGATCCGCGACTGAACTACACCGAGACACTCGAAGAAAAGCTCATCGCAGCCGCATGTCTTCATTCCCGGGCACGCGAGATCGCGATCATGTCATCGCTACCACCAGGCAGCGGATGGAAACGATTAGCACGTCGGCACAAGAAACATCTCGTCCACGTGCCCATGAGCTCATTCAGCGACGAAAAAGTTCAACAACTTCGGATGGTCCATGTTCTCAACGGCAGCCAAGTGCGGAGTTACGCAGCATCGTTTATCCGCAAAGTGTAAAGCCGATCGATAGATTCGTCTCGCTAGGGCAATGACTATCGGGCCGATGGAGCGGCGCGGCGTTGTTGTTCCAAAACGTCGCGGAGCGCTCGATCAAGAGGCTCGTCCGAAGCGCGATCATTCGAGGAGTTACTTGGCACCAAGGGAGCGACGGCACCCGGATTGCCTGCGGCTTGAGCCACTCGCTTCACGTCGATTGTCGTGCTCGTAAGATTGTTGCCAGCGGGCAGCGGGAATCGGCCGATTCCTTTTCCCTGAAAGCTGATATCCTCGATCGCATTGGGGCTTTTACCAGTCCGATCAATCGCGATGGACTGCATCGCCCATTCATGCACCACGACTTCATAAAGCGGTACGGCAGGAATCGGCGTCGCGATTTGCTTTGTGAACGTCTCGCCCGTCGGGCTGATCACTCGATAGTAATCTATACGCTGTCCACCATTGTCGCGTTGGACGGTGACAGGCCGATTTTCGCCGGGAGCCAAGCGTATTTTTTGGTTCGAAATCGATTGGCTCAAACCAACTAATTCCACTTGCAAATCACGGCTGCCACTGTTCAACAAATTCAACGTCACCGGCGGGAGCGGTTCGTTCGAGACAATTTCGGTATCGATCAACACGGATTGGCTGCGTGCGATCGGCGGAGCCCATGGCGAAAAGAAACCGTTGCCGTAACCCGGCGGCAATGCGGGTCGGTTGGAAGCAACGTTCTGGCGAGGCCGTACGCTGCGAATCGTTTGCCGGAATTGAGGAACCGCCTCGTTCAAGTCAGCTGAAAAAAGGCTGCCAAAACCCGACTTCGGAAATCGCAAAACACGGTTGGCGAGGACATTAAAGAAGCCGGCAAATTGACCGTCCGTCGAGTCGTACCGGATTTCGCGAATGTAGTCGGAACGCTCGCCGTTGCCGTCGATGACGACGAGTCGATTACGACTGATTTCGGCAACCGCAGTGACCTGCCCCACTGGATCGACAATCTCGAATTCCTGGGCCGATGCCACAACGCACATCACACCAACAAATCCGATAGCATGAAACATTCTCATCGATTGATCCCTCACCTAGCTGAACGTACTTCAAAGTTCTTCGCTATTGTAGGGTGTCTTGAGATGTTTTCGTTTGCAATTCTTGTCGAGGAAAAGCTGACGCTACCAGGATCACAGGGGCTGGTTCACTTGAAATCGACGTCCGACCACGGAAAGTACGCCGGATCCGACAAATAGCATCCCGAGAAAACCCGCGACACAGAGCCCCATTGCGCCAAGTCGCTGGCGCACTTCAAAGTTTTTCCATGTGGCTTGGATTTGTTCTTGGACTGTTGGTGGAAAACTCAGCATCACCGCTTCCTCGAACCGAGATGCATCACCCTCAGTGAACTCGCCTGAATAACGTTTGGTAACGAGTACATCGTCGACCCAGCGATCTTGGATGGAAAATTCCATTCGTTCCGTCGTGGCGCCGGTGAGATGCTCGACATACGATTCGACTGCCCCCCGAGCCTGAATAGCGATCATATCTGCGGCCTCTTTGGGACTATCACAAGCGGGAGTCACAACTACCCATTGATGCGATTCGCCTTCAAGCTTTGGTGTTTCCGCGAGCCAGTTCGGGCGATCCGCCGGATACACAACGTGGTCAAGCGGGGCCACTGAAAGTTCGGACGGAGACGTTTCTGAAGGCATCAAGGTCTTGGCGTCGTCCTCTTCCGCTGCTGCCAGCAACCCAGGCGACGTGCTAAGCATATAACCCAACGCGACGCACGATACAAAGACTAGGCCGTAATTCTGATTCATCGAATGATTCATGACACGTTCCCTTGAGGAGCCTGGTTCGGACTCATCCCCGGTTGGCGCATTGGTGACGTCGAGGTTTGTGGCACTGAATTGATCCATGGTGCCGACATCTGAATAGCGATCGCTAATCCACCGGCAATAAACATGCCGCCTGGTTGTGGGATCGGCAAGACTTGATGCACCATCCATTCCGCCACCACGGCAACAGCGACGCTCCATAATCCGAGCCGACGACGTCGCAGCGGATCCACTGGTTTCCACCAGCGAACAGCGGCAAACAGAACAGCATAGTGAGCCATCCACGCCGAGACACGCGGAACGCCCGTCGATTGGTCATAAAGAGCTTGCGGCAACGTTGTGCCACCGAGCTCACGTACGAAATCGCCGTTGATCGGCAGCATCAAGAACTGCGTCACGGTGAACGCGAACATGCCGACGCCAGCACCAACTCCAGCCAAAGCGATACGTCGCTTCAAACTCTCGCCGTCGCCCCGCTCCCAGATTTTCCCTAAGCCAATCAACGCGTACGCGGAACCGAGGACAACCGTCCCCATCCAGAAATACGGAGCGATCTCGACGGAATTGACGTCGCCAGTTCGCAAGCCAATCACTCCGGCGACCAACGCCAGAACAACTGTCGTGAACGTGGCGGCAATGCACGAAGTGCTCAACTCCGCCATGCGAACCACGGAGTGTTTAGCTCGCAAATCACTTCGCATCAATTCACGCCACTGCTGACGACTCAAGACTCGGCTTCGCATCCCGTTCACGCTAGCGACTTTTTGGGCTTGGGCGTATGTCGGTTGTTCACGCACATGGAGCACCATGTGACGAACGATGTAGTACGGAACGTAAAACACGCCGAGCATTGACAAAGCAGGCACGAGCCAATGGGTGTTGATGAGCAACACGAAGACGGCAACGATCGTCAGAAACAGTTTTGCTCCCGGTGACCGATCCAGCGCCGCCCACCAACGCTGGAGATCATCGAACGAATTTCGAACAGCTCTCGCTAAGGGTTCATCTGAACTTGAATTCACCGCAGCTCGCGGACCAGCACCAGCACGCAGTACGGAACTCGATTGAAGATTGTCACTGGCAAGTATTGCTGCCACCGGTGGGTCGAGTGAGAACGCGTATGCGGGCTGTGCAACCGCAGCGCCCGATGAGTTCATCTGTAGCAATCCCAGCAACTCATCGACAGTGCTCGGTCGTTTCGCCGGATCTTTTTCCAAGCATTTGTAGACAGCAGATCGATAGGGTTCGTTGATCGCGGACAAATTCGGCGTCGCGGTTAGATGCTTCACAATGATTTCGTGACAACTCTCACCATCAAACGGCACGTTGCCTGTAAGCAATTCAAAGAGCACGATACCAAGTGCATAAATATCAATCTCGCGGCCATACTGACCGCGACCGATCTCTGGAGCCATGTAATGGAACGTGCCAACGGATTCCGTGTGCCCGCCGCGGTGGCTCGTTGAAATGAACTTACTCAGCCCGTAATCGCCGACCTTCACAGTACCGAGATCGTCGAACACGTTTCCAGGCTTCAAGTCGCGATGGACTAACCCCGCCGCATGTAAGTGCCGAACACCGGCCGCGATTCCGTTGAACCAGCGGCGTACTTCAGCCTCAGGAAGCCCGCTAGGAGCTTCATCCAAAACCTCTCGCAGATTTGGTCCGGCGACGTACTCCATCACGACCCAAGCTTGGTCTTCGGCATCGCGACAGATATCGAACAGCGAGACGAGATTGGCGTGCTTTAAATTCAGGCAGTGGGATACGCCTCTCAATTCAACATCGAGGTTTCGTTGGACTCGCTTCAGCGCGACTTCTTTACCCGCTTCACTCAGAGCGAAATACACTTCACCAAATCCTCCCATGCCAATGCCGCGGCGAATGCGGTACGGCGGCAGCGGCATCGAGCCTGGAGGATAGCTGAACGACATTGACGCAACGTTGCTCGCGTTTGGAGTGGGTTCGAGTGGTGTAGGGTTCAACTGAATGGTCTCGCGAAGGTCGCGGGCATCAGCCTTGGGCTCACTCGTTGGGGGTCCTGGTTGGGAAGAGTTCGAGAACTCCAATTCCGAAACCATGACCGCCGCCGGTGAGCCGTGTCTGCCTTTCAGTTTATCGAAGAGCGTGGTCATAGTATGTCAGTATTTGACGAGAAACGTTACAGATCTCTTTCCAGTCGCGTTGAAATGCCGCCTCTTCCAAGGCAACAGTTCGCTCGTTTCAGGGCGCCAAGATTTCGCAATCCCATTCGATGTTTTTCAAGTAAATCAACGATTCAAGCCATTTCCGTCGCCCGATCGTATTTTTGGACTTTTCAGCCCATTTCCAATGTCATTCCAACCTTCTCGGCCATAAACCTTGCCCCAGAGGCTATGGGTTCCGGCGGATTGTGACCTAATTTCACTCGCCATTGCCCGTTTTTTTCCATCAAGACCAACCGATTCTCGAGTCCACGGCATCTCGCGTGGCATTCAACGCCCGGTCCCACCAAAACGGTGTCTTTCACCAAGACGATCGCATCCACATGTCCCGCAAATCGATGAGCCGAATTCAGCGAAAGCACAACGGACTGACTCAATGGACTGGGGCGTCGCAGCATCATTCTTGCGGAACCAGGAATCGGCACTTCACCGTCCTGTCGCAACCAGTGCTGGTTTCTCCCGCCGCCGTCCCAAAAGTACTCACCCTCCTGGCTCGTCACCGTTCCAGCCAACCGCGGCCAGTCGGTTTGCACAGCGATATCACATGTGGAGATACCCGCCGCTCCGCCGATTGACCAACTCGTTCCCGTCAACAACCGAAAGCCGCCGCAACCGTCGATCCAAAGCGTGAAAGCTCGCTTCGGATGAGTCGGGTCGACGGCGGCGGTTTCGATGTTTGAATTCATTTCTAAGGGACATTCATTCCTGAAACCAGAAATCAATCCAACTGGATCGCAACCAGCGACCCCGAATCATCGGGTGACCCTGGAGCAAAGTAAGCGCTGATCTCGTCCAACAAGTTCTCTTGGCTCGGTACGTCCAAGTTGATCTCGCCGAAGTATGCATCGTCTACTTGCAATGTTTCTTCCTCAACATCGATTCGCGTGGCGATCTCATCGAGAAGTTCTCGAGTCCGTGCGAGGTGGCTGTCATCGAGATTGAGATTGCTGCTTGTTTGAGCAACACGCAGTGCCCCCAAACGAGCTTGTAGATTCTCAACTTCGACTTCCAGTTGACGTTTTGAGGCCAACATCGCTTCCATTCGCTCGTGAGCCGATTGCAGCGACGCTTGGCGAGCGGTCAGTACTTGCTCGAGCTTCTCAGCCGTTTCGCGACGTGTTTTGAACCGTTCAAACCGGCTAGCCAAGTCCGACTTGACCTGCACGGACGTATAAGTTCGACCACCATAGCTGTACGAGGTATTCTCAGACTTCAGGTCCCCGGAGAGACGCGTGATGTCGCTTTGTGCCTTGTCCAGCCGCTCGTTCGTGTCCTTCAGTTGCTCGTCAAGTCGCACGACTTCCACTTTTTCGCGAGCGATCCGCTTTGCATTCGTTTCGATCTCTGGCTTGAGATCGGCAATCATTTGCCGAGCCCGTTTCAGCTCCCATTCCATCGGGACAGCGTCAGAAGCGGAATCTGTCATCCAATTGGCGCCGCAACGAGCATAGCTCCAAATCGGGGTTCCCACCGAAACGCCTGAAAGCAGGGCGAGGGCACCGCCCGCAAGAATCATTTTTTTCAACATGCTCTTCACCCCAGCATAAAAGGATTGGGTTTCGCAGCGAGGTCTTGGCCACGTCGGCTTTGGAAAATGACTTGGCTGCGTGTTACAGGAAGTCATTCGCAGAACGTCTAGGGATCTTGGTCTGGCCTTCGAAAAATGTTGGCCTGGCAAGCAGAAATTTCCGAAGGCACCTCAAACTCGTATCCTTTGCTTGCCATCCCTGGCTGCCAGCCCGCCTGGATGCTGAAAACTCGAGCAGCTTTGGCGTACAAGAATTGCGAAGTGAGGCCGCGCAGTTTCGCCAATCCAACCTTATCGAAAAATACTTTAAAAAACCAACCTCTTAAAGGAAACTTTCTTCTCCTTAAACGCGAATAAGGGAAGTAAGCTTTATTTAATGACAGAGATACGGTGCAGGAAGCACCTGATTGCCTGTCCCGTTGGCAGAAATCAACAACTGCTGTTGCAGATTCGACTCTTGCCGGCCATTCGAAGTCACCTCCGTTTTTTCCTAAGTCATTTGCTGAAAAAGCCTTAGCATGAAAAAACTGACGACGATCGGAAATCCGGCACAATGATTGCACAAAGGGAGATGTGAACCTGAGGTTGTCTAGGTAAGTACCAGGCCGCGTCACGTTCAACAAAACAGGCCGTAATGCCTGGTCGTCGACAAACATCACCAAAGACCGCATGGACGCACAAGACAGAGACTCATCCGATGACGACTTCAAGCAAAAAAACCACACACGCAGTTCCGAAGCCTAACACAGAGCATTGGAACGAATTGATCGCGACATTGCCCGAACAATCGGTCGAGCCATTTGGTGATTGGATGGACGAGCAACTCACGTTGTTAGACACGGAACTTGAAAAGTACGTTACTAAGGTTTCGCTTCGAAAAAGCCTGCGAGGCTAGACGTTGCCGGCTGACGACACTCTCTCATGGCAATGCACCGCTTTTCGCAGCGTTGCGCGAGTGAGTCCGTGCCTTCGAACGCTTAATCAACCGAAGGTTTTCCGACGCCCGGACTCATTCGACATTGTCGAGGAATACTTTCGCTTGGTTTGGCCTCATCGTGAAATCCAACGATCTCGATGTTTTGCTTTCCGCTGCGATTACAGTTCGCCCTGCTCTTGATGCTGTCGATAGCGATGTTGGCGAAAGCGAATCCAAAACGAGCTGACCGCGAATCGTTGGAAGCTCCACTTCATCTTCTGAGCTGCCATTCGCGTTAAGTCGAACAGCGACTGTCACAAGCGCCGTCCCCATGCTGTACTCAATAAGATACAGCCCTGTCTCAACATCAGACTGGGTCGCCATTCGCTCGTCGTCGAGCAGCCCCAGTCTTCGAAGACGTTTGCGCAGCGAGATGAGAGACTGGTACCACACCCACGTTTCTGGATCACCACCGGCAAGCGATCCGATACGAGATTGATAGAACGCTTCGGGATCAATCGGAAGCACGGAATCCGCCCAATCATGTTGTGGGTACTCCGCGCGTCGCCCTTGGACGACTCCGCGTCGTAGTTCCGCATCACTGAAGTCGACGAAAAATTGAAACGGTTGGTCACAGCAAAACTCTTCGCCCATGAACAACATCGGAATCGCTGGGGAGAGAACCAGTAGCGTTGCAGCCGCACGTTGAGTCGCCACGCTCGTTAATTGGTGCAACCGAAGACCCAACGGATGATTGCCGATGAAGTCATGGTTTTGAATCGAGTACACCAATCCATGCGTCTGAACTCGATGTGTTAATTCTTTGCGTACACGCTCACGGCGAATCGTTCCATCGAAAATGAATCCTTGAGCAAGCACGCGTCTCAAGTCAGTGGGGTCGTAGACGCGATTGGATAGCTGTTCGCCTGGACGCACGACACCGAAGACGGAATGCAAGAAGCAATCACACCAAGATGCATCAAAATTGTAGCCGCCGTCCGCGATCGGGATCATCATTTCGGGGTCGTAGACGTTCGCTTCGGCGATCAATAGTATTTCACGCTTTTGCGATTCTCCCCATCGACGCACCGCATCACTGAGTTGGGCGACCCAGTGCTGCTCGCTATCATCACGGATACAGTGAATTGCGTCGACGCGCAGCCCATCCACGTGATACTCATCCAGCCAATGGATTGCATTCGCGATGAGAAAACGTCGCATTTCTTGCCCATGCTGTGCACCGTCCAAGTTCGGCGCCGCACCCCAGACCGTATCGTGCTTCGTCGAGATGTAGCTGCCAAAGTCGCCTAGATAGTTTCCCTCAGGTCCAAAGTGGTTGTAGACGACATCGACAATCACAACCAAGCCCATTGAATGGGCCACGTCGACAAAGCGGCGAAAGTCGTTTGGCGTTCCGTAAGATTGACGCGGCGCGAATAAGTTCACCCCGTCATAGCCCCAGTTCCAACGTCCCGCCGTTTCATTGGGAGGCATGATCTCGATCGCGGTAATACCAAGCTCAACTAATTCACGAAGTCTCTCGATCGCGGAGACAAATGTCCCGTTGTCCGTGAATGTGCCGATGTGCAATTCATAGACAATCAAGTCGTCGCGCCGAACACCTTTCCAATCCGAATCATTCCAGTCAAAACTTCGATCAATCACCTCCGACGGGCCATGCACCCCGTCCGGCTGAAATCGTGATGCGGGATCGGGCCTGGCTGGACCGTTGGGGAGTTGCACAAAGTAGCGATCACCGACGCTCATCCCCTCGATCACTCCGACGTGGTAACCGCTCGCGAACTTTCGAAGCGGATAGGTTTGGTCGTTTGTCGCGTCCTTGATTTCAAGTCGATCCAGCGCCGGCGCCCATACACAAAACTGCGTCGTATTGGCGGCGATCGGAACCGCCCCCAGCGTTCGATTCAATTCCGCCGAGTCGATCTGTGCTGGGTCGATCTGTGCTGGGTTGTGTTCAGTCATGGGTTTAGCTTGTGGTTGAATCCGGTTAGGTTAATTAGCCGCAACATGCTCAGTTGACTGAATTTTGTGCCGATGCAAACAGGGCCTGAGCAAGTTTCGCCATCGCGGGAAGCGTGTAGAAGACTTCTCCGCCTCCGGGAGCTGATAAGCTTGCTGGAGCTGATAAGCTTGCTGGAGCTGTGGTTAACCTCAGAACCTAATTGGGCAATTCATTCGATGTCACGAGTATTGATTGTTGGCGAAGTTCTCTGGGATTGCTTCCCTCAGCATCGAGTATTGGGCGGTGCGCCGTTTAACGTCGCTTGGAATCTGGCTGGGTTTGGCGTCGATCCCGTGATGGTGAGTGCCGTTGGCGAGGACGAGCTAGGGCAAGAAATACTCAATCAAATGCGCCGATGGGGGCTGACGACCGAGTGCATAGAAGTACACGCGGATCGGCCGACGGGGACTGTTGAAGTCACTCTCAACAACGGTGAACCGACTTACAACATCACGACTGGAGTCGCCTGGGATGCGATATCCGAGCCCGATGTGGACTTGGACAGTATTGATATCCTCTACTGCGGGTCACTGGCTTGGAGAAGTGAAACCACTCGCAACACGATCTTGAAGCTGCGCAAAAAATCACTGGCGCCCGTTTTCGTCGACATTAACATACGCATGCCGTACTTTGACGAGGCGTGGTTGAAACCGATGCTCGATGGAGCGGAGTTCGTCAAGCTAAACGAGGATGAGCTCAGTCGAATCGGTGGTAAGATATTCACGACCGAGCTTGAGCGGGAACACGCAGTACAAGAATTGATTGTTCGACATCGGATCCATGAAATCTATGTCACGCGGGGTGCCGCCGGCGTCGAGTGGTACAATTCCGACGGCGCGAGACTCGCCGTGACAGCGCCTCAACCCAAAAAATGGGTGGATGCAGTGGGAGCTGGCGATGCCTTTGCCGCCGTTGTGCTGTGGGGCCAGTTGCAGAAAATCGAACACGAAAAGTCGCTTAACGATGCCGTCCAATTCGCTGCAGACGTGTGCGGCTTAAGTGGTGCCACGACCGAAGACAGAGCATTTTACCAACGAGGGGGCACGCTGACGATCGAACTCGGACGTTCAAACTCGGACGACGACCGCACTGGGCCGATTTGAAGTCGCGTTTGCTAGGCTGCGTTCTTCAGTCGAATGTTAAGATCATCACCGTGGGCAGCCCGCCCCTCATTTACCTGGGTGAAGAAAGGGGGATGATGTGCGACGATACCTTTGTAAAACATTCCACAAAAGCAGGCGACAATCGATGGCCTCATCGTTCGAACAGACGAAAAAGCATCCGATACAATCAGAGACCATGTGGGCCATTTACTTGCCAATGGCTTTCTTACTTTCGGTGCTTTTCGATTCAATGTGCATTGCCGACGAGCCTGTGAAAACGATTCGCTTTGCGACCTACAACGTGTCGCTCTATGGCAAACAACTCGGGGAAGTCGCACGTCGACTCGAATCTGGATCCGATCCGAAAGCCAAGAATCTCGCGAGTGTGATCCAGTCCGCCCGACCCGATGTGCTTTTGCTCAACGAGGTCGATTATGACGCTGACCACAAGACACTCGAGCTGTTCGCCGACAAATACCTTGCTGTGGATCAACAGGACTCGGCCGCGATCCAGTACAAGTATCGCTATTCCATTGCGAGTAACACGGGTGTTGCTTCGACACTGGATATTGATGGCAATGGAGAGATTTCTGGCGCGAACGATTCTTGGGGATACGGCGTCTATCCTGGCCAATATGCGATGGCTGTGCTGAGTCGCTTTCCGATCGACAAGCAAGCCGTCCGCACGTTCCAGCGGTTTCGATGGTGTGACCTTCCGGGAGCCCTTCGTCCGATGAATCCCGGAGCACAAACGTCATACTACAACGATGAGGTCTGGTCGGAGCTAAGATTGTCTAGCAAGAATCATGCGGACGTCCCGATCATTATCGGCGACACAAGAATTCACTTGCTGGCCTCGCATCCCACACCGCCCGTCTTTGATGGGCCCGATGATCACAACGGATGCCGAAATCATGATGAGATCCGTTTTTGGTCCGACTACCTTCAAGGCGAGACAGCTCAGTTCCTCACGGACGATTCCGGCGTGAAGGGTGGCTTAGGGGAAGACGCGTTGTTTGTCATCGCCGGCGACTTGAACTCGGATCCGGTCAATGGCGACGGACGTCGTGAAGCGATTTTCAATCTGCTTCAACATCCTCGATTGACTGACCCGAAACCAATGCATCTCCTCCCGGCGAACGCCTCAGAGTCCGAGTCCGCGAAACCGAGATTGATGACCACGGCTGCATTCGGAGGCAA
Organism: Pirellulaceae bacterium; assembly: GCA_041739875.1. GTDB lineage: Bacteria > Planctomycetota > Planctomycetia > Pirellulales > Pirellulaceae > JBBSJZ01. The sequence continues at coordinate 23,095 of JBGSNA010000363.1, read as the reverse complement.
AGACGGAATGCGTGTGGACTATGTTTTGCCAAGCCAGCCAATGTCCGTGACAGACGCTGGCGTATTTTGGCCTGGACCACAAGACCCCCGTCGAAGCATCATCTCAGCCTCCGATCACCGACTCGTTTGGGTCGAGGTGACTCTGCCTTGAAAAAGCGTGTTTTGCTGATGGTCAGCTCGATGCGCGGCGGCGGGAGCGAACAACAGATTCTGCTGTTGCTGCGGCATCTCGATCGCCAGCGGTTTGAGCCGCACTTGTATCTGCTCGAGCGGGACGGTGATCTTCTCGGCGAAGTTCCCAGCGATGTGCCAATTCACGCCTTCGACGATCATCCACCAACGCGAGGGTTCTACGTCCCAGGCAAAGTATTTCGAGAGCAGATCCGGCATTTAACGCATGTGGTCAACGAGCTTTCGATTGACGTGATTTACGACCGTACGTTCCACATGACCATGATCGCCGGTGGTTTGAAGCAATCCGTTCCCCGCGTATCGACGATTGTCAGCCCACCAGAGCAAGCCTTTCCGCTGGTTGAGTCTCGCTTCCTTTGGCTCAAACATCGCCATCTTCGAAAAGCCTATCGTGCATCTGCGAGAATCGTCGCCGTCAGCAATTTGGCTGCGGAATCCGCGGCTCGTTTCTATGGCCTTGCACGAGACCGGATCATAACGATTGCAAATCCAGTCGACACTGTACGCATGAAAAATCTCGCTAGCGCTGAGACACCTCCGCGCGACGAACGATTAACATTCGTTTGCGTCGGACGCATGACGGCGGAGAAGGGCCAACGTGATCTTGTCGACGCGATCAATCGATTGGCCAAGGAAGATGTTCCGCCAATCTGTGTGTGGCTTATCGGCGACGGTCCTTTGAGAACGGAGCTACAAGAACGCGCCACCCGATGTGCGCCGCATGAAATCCAGTTCTTATTGCGTCAGCGCAATCCGGCGCCATGGATCGCCACCGCAGACGCACTCGTGTTGCCATCGCACTTTGAAGGGATGCCCAACGTTGTGCTCGAAGCCTTCGCGTTGTCCACGCCCGTGATCGCCACTCGCGCCGGCGGGACGATCGAGCTCGAGCGAGACGAGCCAACTATCCTGTGGGCCAACCCCAATGACCCAAAAAATCTCGCCGACGCAATCCGCGAATTTGCAACCCGGCGTGATATCGCCACGCAACGAGCCGACGCAGCAACTCGGCTGATCCAAACTCATCACGACATCGACACCACAGTGCATCGGATTGAGGATTTACTTGACGGCAACTGATGCAATGTTCTTCTTGCTGGAATGTCGATGACAATTCTGGGCAACGTGAGTATCCAAGGCATAACCGATTCCTTTCGACATGTTAAGCGAATTCAAAAAACGAAAACCACGCGTTGAATTGCGAGGGCGTTATTTCCAAAATTTCGGTGACGACATTTAGCCAGCAATTTTTTCGATGAGTGGGATGATATCTTTGTCGTATGTGAACCCTGCGGTGTCGCCCGCGTCGGCGAACTTTTTGATGAGCTCGCCTTTGGCGTCGTAAACCAGAACGGCGGGGATCGAATCAATGTCTGCGGCAATGTAGATATCGTCGCTTGGCGTATTACTGATGTAGTTCGCAAACTCCGCGCCGACCGTCGCAAGGAATTCAGTCACACGTGCTTGGTACGTTTCCGGCGGCCGAGTTTTGCGGCCGTCATAGTCGACGTCCACGCCGATGCACGCAACATTCTCGCCGAACCGTTTGTGCAGACGGACTAGGCCAGGGAACTCCTTCAAGCAGGGTGCGCACGAGAGTGACCAGACGTCCACAACCGTCACACGGTTCGTGCTTTTTGCCGTTCGTTCGATTTCTTCCCAGCTTGCAAATTGAAGCGATGGGTTTGCCGGGGTTACAGAAGACGAATCGGGTAGCGGCACGTCTTTGGGGAGCTCAAACCCGTTGGATGTCTTGGGCTCAGCCACAGATGATTCGTCCGGAACCAAGTTCGCGGGCATTTCCATTTTGCCGGGAGGTTCGGGTGGTGATACCGCAGGCACCAGATCCTCCGTAGCAGCGTTTAGTACTGGAGCCTGCTCAGGCGTCGAGGTTTTTCCGCAGCCCACGATACCGAGGACTGTGAGCGAGGCGATCGCGAGGCATCCACGAGCCAACTTCACTCGGGGGCGGGAAAAAGCTGCGATCCGTTGCACTTTAACTGTCATCAACCGGTCCTTTCGAACAAAATGATTGCCAGCCGCCATGGATTTTCCGAGCGACTTTTTTCGACGCCGTTCAAGTCAGTGACTGTGAAAGGGCGGCGGCAGTGTAAGATTGTATCGACTTGGTGTCCGCTGACCAAACGCTGGTACCAGCACCCTTTTTGCCTCTTTCAAAACGCGGAATTGTCGATTGAGTGGCGAACTTTCCACAACCGAACTGCTTGTCGGGGCAAAACGTGGCAATAACGATGCCTTGGGGCAATTGTTGCAGCAGTACCAAGGGTATCTGCTGATGCTTGCACATCGCTATTTATCGGAACGGCTGAGACGGCGAATCGATCCTGCGGATATTGTCCAAGTGACTTGCCTAGAAGCAAAACGCGATTTGGACGCGTTCCGTGGTGAGACACCGGGTGAGTTTGCTGGGTGGCTGCGTGGGATGCTCAAGAACAATGTCGCATCGGCGGTAACCCGCCACATCACGACACAGAAACGATCGCTCAAACGCGAAGTCCAACCAGGCCAAACGCCCGAGGGCGACTCGGCCGGCGGTGGTTGGCTGCAACAGATGCCAGGGAGTACGACGAGCCCCAGCGGAGTCGCGATTCGCGAAGAAGCCGCGATGGCGTTGCTTGGGGCACTGCACCAATTACCAGAGACCCAGGCCGAAGCGATTCGGCTTCGCTACATGGAGGGCTTACCGCTCTCGGAAATTGTTGAACGGATGGGGAAAACCGAAATGGCGGTTGCGGGTTTGCTGAAACGTGGCCTGCAAAAACTACGCACGATTCTTGATGACACCTCAAGCCCCTGGTTGTGAGTGGATCATTCTGGGGATTCATCGCCGACCGCGCGCCCTGACGACCAATACAACTGTGCCATTTAGTTCACCATGACCGATCCACTGCCAACGACCGATCCGCTCGATGAGGCTTTCGCGGCCTATTTGAAGTCGTGCGATGAAGGCAACGTGAGCAGCCGCGAAGAGTTCCTGGCCCAGTTCCCCGAGCTGGCCGGAGAGCTCAAGCAGCTCATGGAAGCGGCTGACATGATCGGTCGCATCTCACTTTCCAGTGGCGGAATTCTGTCGGGGAAGCCAACCGTGTCGACTGGAGCCGATACAGTGGCACTCAACATGACGTCGCCTTTGGAAGACTCCGAAGGCTATCTTTCCGGCGGTGATCCAGCGATCACTTTGCCGATGGAACATCGACCCAAAGGTGACACTGGCCCAACACTGCCATTCGACCTTGGTGACTATCAATTGCTAAAAGTCCTTGGCCGTGGCGGCATGGGCGTCGTCTACCTCGCGAAACAAAAGCACCTGCAACGACAAGTTGCGGTGAAGATGATTCGTAGCGGTATCTTGGCGGGCGAAGACGAGGTTCGGCGTTTCTATACCGAAGCACAAGCAGCCGCACGACTGAAGCATCCTGGTATCGTTTCTGTCTATCAATTTGGTCATCTTGCCGGCCACCACTATTTCTCGATGGAGTTTGTCGACGGTACGGACTTGCAACGCAAAATCAACGACCAAGAGCTAAGTATTCGCGACGCAGCTCGTTATGTTCGCGACGTCGCTCGGGCAATCGGACACGCGCACAACAAAGGTGTGCTGCATCGCGACCTCAAGCCAGCGAACGTATTGATCGACAACGAAGACAACATTCATGTCACGGACTTTGGATTGGCCAAGCACATGGATGGTGACAGCAGTGTGACCGGAAGCGGAACAGCGATTGGAACACCACACTACATGGCGCCAGAACAGGCGGGCGGACAAAGCGACCGCGCCGTTCGTCAAAGCGACGTGTACTCACTGGGTGCGATCCTCTTTGCATGCTTGTCGGGACGTCCGCCGATTGTTGCGGACACGGTGATGCAAACCCTCATCCAAGTCGTGCATCATCCGGCGCCGTCCGTTCGTACGCACCGATCGGAAACGCCTGCAGATTTGGAAACGATCGTCGCCAAGTGCTTAGAGAAATCGCCGGCAAAACGATATCCGTCGGCGGATCGTTTGGCCGAGGACTTGGACGCGTTTCTCGAAGGTCGTCCAATTACGGCGCGTCCGCGATCGATGTTGCTCAAGGCATGGCACTGGTTCGAGGGTGTCCCACTTGTCGCGGCGTTGTTGGGTCGGCGACTCCTCGCCCCATCCACAAGTCACCGTCGCTTTCAAGCATGCGTGCTCAGTCTTTTCCTTCTCACACCGATGATCCTCGCAATCGGACTTACGGTGCTACAGCAATCTCGCCAAGCGATGCCACGTCGAGTGGTTTTAGCGGGTGGAATGCCTGGTGGGGTTTATGATGAAGTGGCTGAGCGATTGGCCAACCGGTTGTCGCAAACTCACTCCGTTGAAACAAGTTGTATTTCAAGTAGCGGATCGCTCGACAATCGTGCTCGACTGCTTGCGCGAGATGTTTTGCTGGCACCGATGCAGGCCTCAGCGGTCAACGATGATCGATTATGCGTTGTCGCGCCGCTTTTTTTTGAAGCGGTTCATCTACTCGCGCGAGACGATTCCGGTGTCACATCGATGGCTCAGCTCCGCGGACATCGATGTGCCGTCGGGCCTGATGGAAGCGGCTCACGCATCGCGGCGGAATTAGTGTTCGATTCCTTTGACTTGACGCCCGAGGTATTGACGCGTGAGGTCACGCCGTGGGTCAATTTAGCGAATACTGATGCGCCGGATGTCGCGGTCATCTGCATTGGTCGGGGGAACCGACTCGTCGCTGAATTACTGACGAGTGGCCGATGGAAACTGCTGCCGATCGAAAACGGCATTCGAGTCTCGCTGCAGCACCCGACGCTACGACCGATGACGATTTCCGCCGATGAGTACACGGGTGCTTTGATACCAGAACAAGGAATCGACACCGTCGGTACGACCGCTTTTTTGGCTGCCCAATTGGACGCGCCAAATATCCTCATTGAGGCGACGCTAGGAGCGCTGTACCAGTCTCCCGAGATCATTCCTGGATTGATTCCGCTCGGACGAGCAGCCGAATGGCAGGGACTTGCAATGCACCCAGCCGCGAGACGTTTTTACCAGCGTGCTAGTCAACCCGTGAAATAAACCGAGATTTTCGGCAATTTCAGGACTGTGATTCGCCTCGTCTAATTTGTGTTTCTTGGCGCTAGCTGTCACAATACGGTGCCGTACAACACCCTTCCTCCATTTCCCCCCACAGGTCCAATGGCTCTGCAACGCAACCTACAATCTCCGAATTCAAACGCCGCCCAGTCCGGTAAGGTCACTCCGTCCGGTAAATTGGATCGACGTTTTTTTCTTGGCTCAGTCGCAACCGGTGTGGCTGTGGCTTCCCTGCCTGCTCGTGGCTTCGCCGCTGCGAATGATGAAGTCCGTATCGCCGTCCTCGGCGCTGGCGGACGCGGTGGCGAACTGGCTGGAACACTTGGCAAGGTAAAGGGCGCCCGCTTGGTTGCGGTTGCAGATCCAGACGAAGAGCGATCCAAGGGACTTGCATCCAAGCACAAAGCCGAATCGCATTCGGACTTACGCAAGGTTCTCGATGATCCGAACGTCGATGCCGTCATCATTACTACCTGCAATCACTGGCATTGCCTTGCAGCAATCTGGGCACTCGAAGCTGGTAAAGATGTCTACGTCGAAAAACCACTTTCGCATTCGCAATGGGAAGGCCGTCAAGTTGTTCGCGCCGCCGAGAAGTCGGGTCGCATCGTCCAACTCGGTACCCAACAACGCAGCGACTCGCTTCAAATGGCCGCTCGTAAGTTCTTGCATGAAGACAAAGCTCTCGGGGAAATTCAATACGTTCAAACCAATCGTCTTGGACCTCGCGGGACGATTGGCAAACGCGACACACCGCTCGAAATCCCCAAGTCCATCAACTATGACTTGTGGCTCGGCCCAGCAGCCGATCAACCGATCTTCCGCAACCAACTGCAATACGATTGGCACTGGGATTGGAACACCGGCAGCGGTGAAATGGGCAACTGGGGTGTGCACGTCTTGGATGACGTTCGAAATGTGGCCTACCAGGACAAAGTCAGCACGCCCAAGAAGGTCGTTGCCGCAGGCGGTCGCGTCGCATGGAACGATGCTGGCCAAACGCCGAATGTGCATTTCGCTCTCTACGAAACGGACATGTTCCCAACCGTAATCGCGTTGAGCAACTTGCCAAGCAAGCCTGACGGCAAAGGCGGCTGGGAGGTCAAAGGCGGCAAACCGATGTCTGGCCCCGGCAGCGGCTATGTCGTTGTTTGCGAGGGTGGCTATTACCTCGGACAACGTGGTAGTGGGCAAGCAGTCGACCGCGACGGCAAAACGATTCGAAAGTTCAAAGGGGATGGCGACACGGTTGCTGCTCACTTGCAGAACTTTGTTGACGCCGTTCGTTCACGTGACGCCAGTTCGCTGAATGCGCCGATTGAGAACGGTCATCACAGCACCGGTTGGTGCAACCTCGCCAACGTCGGCTTCCGCGCCGCCGGAGCATGGAATCGTGACCAACTCGTTTCCGCCGGTTCACTCCCGAATTGGGAGAAAGTGGTCGACGACATGACCAGCCCGCTGGCTGCTTTTGGCGTCAAACTAGATGAACTACACAGCAGCCCCGTACTCACGCATGATCCCGAGAAGGAACAATTCGTGGGCGAAAACGCGGAACTCGCGAATCCGTTCCTCCGTCGCGAATACCGCAAGGGCTACGAAGTAAAGCCCGTCGCGTAGTTGCACTTCATACGCTTTGAATAAAAAGTAAACTCGTGATTGAAGGGTTCCTTCAGCCACGAGTTTTTTATTGCCAGAACGCCGACTATTGAGCGACGCCCAGAGCCTTGGAAAAGTACTCAACTTCGTCGTCCAATTCGTTTCGCCGACAGTATTCGAGTAACTTCTTGAATCGTAGCATTGGGTCGCACCGTGTCGACCAACCTAGCTTGGCGACGCATTCAGGACACAGGTAGAGCGGCCGACGATCGGATTCTTCGAGACTGTTGGAGCCACACATGTTGCACTCGTAAGCCGTGCAGTGAGGCAGCGAAAACATATGCCCCGTTTCATGGGTCGCGATTCGCAACGTCCTTTTCAGACACAGATTGAATTCGGTCTCCGGGTCACCATTTCGATAAAGCGACCACACTCCGACGCGATCACGATATGTGGCTTGCCCAAATACAAAATTCCAATCTTCGCTGGGATACAGGTCGGAAGTTGTGAACGAAATGATCGCGACGGCATCCTTGGGAACTCGTGGCGGCAACAACTTCTCCAACACATAGGTCGACTTGATTTGCGGCGTACCCCAAGCAGGATGAGTTCGCCTCGCGTCTGCGGGAATGACGTCATCGATAGCGAGCGTTTTCAGCGTCCTAACATTGCACCCGAAATAGAGCCCGAGAAACTCCGCACTGAGCTCAATGATCTTCTTCTGAGAATCGTCAAATTCGCCCAGTGGTAAAACATAAAGCATGTTTCGAGACGCGGTGATCGCGATCGGATTCGATCGCACGTACTGCGAAAAAGTTTGTCCCTTTTCAGAATGCGATTCAAGCCAATCACCAGGCCGAACAGGAAGCATCTTTTGGTGAAGTGGCACCAGCGTCTCCGATAGTTTTTGGAGACGAGCCAAGGTTTGACGATCTTGAACAGTACTCAGGGACTGGCTTGACGCGGTCTTTGCCGTCACAACCCAGAAAAGCAACCAAGCAAGAAGCATCCGCGTAACGCAACACGGCCAAGTTGATTTCATCATCACGGGTCCGAGTTTAGAGGAGCACACCGGCATAACCTACGACGCGGGACGTGTCGCCGGTGACGTCAGCACTAGTTGCGTAGGCGACTTCGCGATAGTTCATGGACATTCCCATCGCTTTTAAAGTCAGCATGACGAGTGCGGCGGGGATTTGCCCGCACATGCTGATACTCTCCGCCTCGCATACGGCTAGCAGTGCGGCGGGGTCGAACGACTTCATCGCGTTGAGAGCGAGTCGGTCGCGACGTCGATTTTCTTCGTCGTCAGCGAAGTGGTTCATGTCGCTACTGATGACGAGAAGCGTCGGCTTTTCGAGCGTCCGTATCCACTTAGCGAGCGATTCGGATGCGGATTGCAACTCATCCAACGTCCCACCATGCATCGCGATCGCAACCAAACGTGATTCAGGTGCAAATCGATGCAAGAAAGGCAACTGAACTTCGATGCCATGCTCGCGTCGATGGGCGCCCGAATCTAATTGCATACCGGGGACGGATTCCGCAAGACTTGCGGCAAGCTCACTGGATCCGGCAACGCTAGCGGTTGCTGACATGTGCCAACGGTCATGCGGGGCAACGGCCCAATCAACGCCATCGGCGGTGTGCTTGGGACCGATAATGAGTACGGTTTCGGGAATCTCAAGCCTGCGCCAAACATCCGCCGCCACGGGACCACTAAAACGCAAGCCGGCGTGCGGAACCATGACTGCGGCAACACTGGTCTTCTTGGCGGGCGGCAGATCGGCGAGAAACGAATCTAGCAACGCCTCTCGCTCCGCGTCGTCACCGGGATAGAACGAACCTGCGACTGCGGGTGCACGAGCGACGACCTTGGGCTGTCCTTGCGGCGAGATCGAAATCGATAGTTTTGGCGAATTGCATTCACATCGCATCGAGTAGACCTGGGTGACGCGATCGCGAAACGGCTGGAGATTCAAAGCGGATCGAAGCACCGCGTCGATCTGTTCGGTTTCGTCATAGCAAACCGACCATCGCTTTGTGTCCGTGATAACCAGTGCTCGCTGGTTCGACGTGACACCACGCAAGTCGACCTCGTTCACTGCACTGTGATGAGTTGTCTGGCTCAGCACAGCGAGCGTGACGTTCCAGTGAATTGCATCGCCCATTCCACGCATGGACGATGCCGCCGTTTGCGTGAATTGAAACAACGTCGATTGGAGCGCCACGCTTTCGCGAAGACTCAACTGCATCCATTGAGCTGGAGCACCGACACCAGGAACCTGGATTTGCAAAGCAATCCCGGGCACGTTGGCGTCGGAGACATTCATCGCATAGTAGAATGGTGTGGCTCCCATTTGCATCGCTACGAGATTCTGTTTCACCCACTCCGCCAACGATTCGAGATCGGCTACGGATAGCACGCGAGGTTCCGCAGGGGTCTGGGCGGCGGGCTCGACTTTCATGGGGCGAGAGAGCGACACCCCGTCAAAGATCCGCACGTCAGCTTCTTCACTGCGCCATGCACCTGCGGGCAATCCAGCCTTCTTGCAAACGGCGTCCAGAAACTGTCTTGCGTTCCAATTGTTCTCCACCGCCACTGATGGAAGCAGCAATCCGACGGACTGGCCCAGAAGAATCCGCAGTCCATGCTGGCCGATTTTGACAACTTTCTCGCGGTCCGCGCCCACGGCTCCGATCGGGCGTGGCGAACCGAGAACCGAGACTGTTACATCGAGGTAGGGCAACTCCGTCGCGACGATCGACGGCATCCGCGGGTCTTCGCGGGCCGTTCGATATGCGGAATCTATGAGCACATCGACAAGCGGTCGCGTGCTGCCTTGCGAACCACAACAACCACGAAGTGCGTGCGCTCGCTTGAGTGTTACGTACACGCCGTGCACAGGTCGTGACGCTAACTCACCCAACGTTGATCGAACCACGTCCGCTGAACCTCCGGTGACGGCCGCTTGAACCGCTTCGCACGCGGCGCAATGAATGATCGACAGTTCGTCTTGACTCAAGGTCGCAACGTCAGAATCTTGCGTTGTGATCATGGGTTTCACTTGGGGTGCGGCGGAAAGGGTAACAAGGCTATCCGATGCGATTCGAATCGGTTGACGTTTTCGGCCCCAATTTCCGGGAACCGATTCAAAGCGTCCAGGGATCTCAGCTTGGCAATTTGCACATCGATTGCCATCGAGATTGTATTGACCGAGTTGATGCCAATCACGTTCGATAAGCAATTGTCCGCAGGCATGGCAAGAAGTGCTTTGACGCGCGACATCATGCACATTACCAATATAGACATAATTCAGCCCAGCACGTCGGGCAATTTCGTACGCGGCAATCAACGTTTCATGCGGCGTGTTGGCTCGATCCATCAACCGAAAATCTGGATGAAACGCCGTGAAATGGATCGGAACATTTGGCCCTACGGTCGCAAGGATCCAGTCGCACATGTGCTGGAACTCGTCGGCGCCGTCATTCGCATTCGGTATCACAAGGTTCGTCAGCTCAACCCAGCAATCCGTCTCGTTGCAAACATACTGGATCGTGTCCAGCACAGGCTGGAGATGTGATGCCGTTACGTTGTGATAGAACGATTCCGTGAACGCCTTCAAGTCGATATTGGAAGCGTCCATGGACTCGAAGAATTCGCCGCGTGCTGCAGGCGAGATATAGCCCGCGGTGACAGCCACCGTTTTTACACCGACCGAGTGACAAGCTTTGGCAGTGTCAATCGCGTATTCAGCCCAAATCACGGGATCGTTGTAAGTGAAGGCGACACTTCGACAACCTGTATGGAGCGCGGCTGCTGCGATTGCTTCGGGAGTCGCCTCGTCGCTGAGTCGGGCAATTTCGCGGCTCTTGGAAATGTCCCAGTTTTGGCAAAACTTGCATCCAAGATTGCAACCCGCCGTGCCAAAGCTGAGCACCGGCGTGCCAGGCAGGAAGTGATTCAGTGGCTTCTTTTCAATCGGGTCGATACAGAACCCAGTGCTCTTGCCGTATGTATCCAGCACCATTGTGCCATCAACGTTTTTACGGACAAAACAGAATCCTCGATCGCCTGGCTTGAGCCGGCAGGCGCGAGGACAAAGTTCGCACAACAATCGGTGATCGCTTTGCAACGAAAACCATCGACCTTGATTGGAAACACTCGACATTTCAGAACCAACAACCTCCGTTTCTCCGAGCAATCACCAAGACGAACACAAGAATACCACAGTCGCCAAACTTGCATGGGCACCCCGTCGGTGTGGTAGGATCAATACATCGTACGCGAGCAAGACCACGTACGCATGCCTAGTCGCCGATATCACGCTCATTCATGTTCAAGGGATCCCACAATGGCTCGAGTACTGCTTGTCGAAGATAGCTCAACCCAGGCGGTTGAGATGACGATGCTTCTTGAAGAAGGTGGACATAGCGTGATGCATGTTGGGAATGGGAGACTTGGCTTGGAAGCACTTGTCGAACATTCGCTTGATGTGGTCGTAACGGACTTGGAAATGCCGGAGTGCAATGGACTTGAGCTGGTCCAACGAATGCGAGTGGATTTTTCGCATATCCCGGCAATTTTGGTCACAAGCCAAGGTTCAGAGTCGCTCGCGGTCGAGGCCTTGCAATTCGGGGCAGCGGGTTACGTACCGAAACGCGAAATGAAGTCGCTGCTCAACCAAACCATTGCGGATGTCCTCAGTGTTCTGCAATCCGACGAGAGCTATTCCAAACTCATCTCGACGTTGACCAAGAATGTGTTCGAGTTTGACATGCCAAACGATTCGTCCTTGATCGCGCCGCTAACTGGTTTGTTAATGCAAATTTCGTCCGGGCTCCAGGTCTTTGGTGGCATGGAACTCGTCCGATTGGGCATGGCAACCGAGCACGCGGTACTCAACGCGATGTATCGCGGTAATCTCGAGTTGACTCGAGCCCAGACGCCTTCGGATCACGCAATCATTCACGAAGATGCGACGAACGATGTCATTGAGTCCCGAAAACGCGAGTCACCGTACTGCGACCGACGGGTATACGTTGCGGCAACAGCAACGACACAGGAGATCCGCATCGTCGTTCGCGATTCCGGCAACGGTTTCGACACTTCCACGTTGCCGGAACCGGGCAACCCAGACATGCTCGACACAAGTGGTGGCCGAGGCTTGGTGCTTATGACAAGTTTTGTCGACTCCATTGCGTATAATGACAAGGGCAACGAAGTGACGCTTGTGAAACGCCGCAATACGCTGGGCACTTAGTTAATGGCCCGCACTTAGTTACTAGCCCACACGTAGTCACTGGCCCAACGCGAATCGAAAAGAAATCGTTGAATGTTCCACTCGTCTGCAATCTTTGAGGCACTTGCCAACAGCCTGCCGCTTTGCGTGTTGATTAAAGACTCTATGGGCGAAAGAGTTTTCGCTAACGACGCGTATCTCAAGTGGCGTGGAGCGACGACCGAAGAAATCATTGGCAAGCGTGACGAGGACCTCTTCCCCCAGGAAATCGCCGCCAAGTACACCGAGGACGATCGTCGAGTTCTCGACACGGGCGAATCGCTGCATAGCGTTGAGAAAACGCTAACCACAAGCGGCAAGGTCCAATGGATCGAACGCATCAAGAGCCCAGTGCGAGATCCGGAGGGTCGTATCATCGGCGTTGTGCTGCTTTTCTGGGATGTCACCGAGAAAATCAGCACGGAGATTAGCCGGGATCATGAACAACATTTGCTCACAACGCTGTTAGAAAAGATCCCCGACTCGATCTACTTCAAAGATCTCGAAAGTCGTTTCCTTCGTGTCAGCGCCGCGATGGCGACAAAATTTGGCATGCAGAGCCCTGATGATGCGATTGGAAAATCCGACGCCGATATTTTTACCGGCGAACACGCGCAAGGTGCTCGCGATGACGAACTGAAGATCATGACCTCCGGCGCTCCCGTCGTGGATCAAGTTGAACGAGAGACGTGGCCCGACAAACCCGACACTTGGTGCATGACGACCAAAATGCCGCTGTTGGATCACAACGGCAAACTCCTTGGCACGTTTGGCATCTCACGCAACATCACGGAGCTCAAAGAATCACAAGACGCTCTGCAATTGGCACTCGCCGCCGCCGATAGTGCGAACCGGGCCAAAAGCGATTTCCTTGCGAACATGAGTCATGAAATCCGCACACCGATGAACGCGATCATCGGCATGACTCAATTGCTTTCGCAAACGCGGTTGGATGCTGAACAACGTGAGTTCGTGAATTTAGTCAGCGAGTCAGCCGATTCGTTACTGCGACTGCTCAACGACATTCTCGATTTCTCGAAAATCGAAGCTCGCAAACTCGATCTGGAATCGATCGCGTTCTCGCTTCGAGAGACGGTTGGCAAAGCGGCGCAAACCCTCGCGATGCGAGCCAATGAAAAACGACTAGAACTTGCATGTCGAATTGCACCCGATGTGCCAGATTGGTTCTGCGGTGACCCAGGTCGCTTGCGACAGATCCTGATTAACTTAATCGGCAACGCTATTAAATTTACCGATGTGGGCGAAGTCGTCGTCGACGTTCGCGTCGTTGACCGGCTTGAATCGAAGAATCAAGTTGGCACCAAACGGCAACTTTCATTCAGTGTCCGCGATACGGGCATTGGAATTGCCCCCCAAAATCAAGCGTCCGTACTCGAGGCCTTTACGCAAGAAGATGCTTCGACGACGAGGCGATATGGCGGCACGGGACTAGGCCTCAGCATTGCCGGACAACTGATTGCGCTCATGGAGGGACAACTTCAATTGGAAAGCGAAGTTGGCGTCGGAACGACGTTCCATTTTACAATCAATTTACCAACCGCTGACAAACTCAATTCCACCACATCCGTCGAACGACTAGCAAACATGGAAGGACTAGCGGTGCTCGTCGTCGATGACAATTCGACAAATCGCCGAATCCTTGAGGAGATCCTGAAGTCGTGGAGGTTCAACCCGACCCTGGTTGATTCGGGGCAAGCGGCGATAGACGCTCAATTCCAAGCGGCGAGTGAATCCAACGGATTTCGGCTGGTGATTCTCGATTGCATGATGCCAGCAATGGATGGCTTCGAAGTCGCCCGCCAGATTCGGGAGAATTTCAGCGCCACGCAGTGCAGTATCATCATGCTGTCATCATCGGATCGTCCCGGTGATTCGCTTCGATGCAAAGAACTTGGAATCGCTCGTTATCTCAGCAAGCCGGTGATCCAATCGGAGCTGTTCGAGTCGGTGGTCCGTGCGCTTGACCTTGAATCGAACTCGGAAAAGCCCTTCGACGCAAGCGAATTTCCGGCGTGTCCGCCGATGCGAGTTCTGGTCGCGGAGGATGGCGTTGCCAACCAGTACGTCGCCGTCGGAATGCTCAAAGCCCTTGGACACTCGCCCGTTGTCGCGGTCGATGGACAAGAGTCGATCGCGAAATGGTCAACTGGCGAATTCGATCTGATTCTGATGGACATGCACATGCCAGTCATGGATGGACTTGAGGCAACTCGGCAAATACGAACTCGCGAATCCGTGACGGGAGCACACATCCCCATCATTGCGCTCACTGCCGCCGCCATGGCACAAGACGTCACCGCGTGCCGAGAGGCGGGCATGGATGAATACCTTTCCAAGCCCATTCATCTGAATCAACTCAACACCATGCTGATCAAATTCGCAGATTTATCTCGACCTCGCGAACAGCCGCTGAGCAACAACACTCGAGACTCATCACTGACTCATGCCACATCGACGCCAAACGAGTTGACGCCAGCCACGTTGGCTTCGACAGCACCGGAGGCAGTCAACGACCAAGTTTGTGACCTGATCGCGTCCGCTGCACGATTCCCTGGTGGACTCACGGGTTTGAAACGAGTTGCGACGGTGTTTCGAAAAGAGTGCCTGATGCTACTCACCAAACTTCACGAAACACTTCCCGATGGCGATCCCAAAGAGGCTCAGCGTGCCGCACACACGCTCAAAGGGTCATCACAATTGTTCGCAGCGACAAGAACGTATCGATTGGCGAGCCAGATCGAACAGCTTGCCGCTGGCGGCGATTTAGCATCCGCAGCGGAATTACTACCGCGCCTCGACGCGGCCGCGAACGATTTGCTCGAGGCGTTACCACGAGAACCGCAACCCGAATGAATTGCGATTCTTGTCAATGTGCAGACGCGTCCCAGTCACCACCTACTTCTCTAATGGGATGGTTGGCGTGATGTTCTTGAGGTCCGTCCACAAAGTGCCTTCGCCGGCGTAGAACAACTGAAGATCGAGATCATCAGGCAATTCTTCTGCGAATTGCCACTTGTTGTAAGCACCTGGACTCCCAAACGCTTCAACGGCGAGTCGGAACTTATCCGCCTCCGCTTCGCTCGACATCTGTTTCGCGGATGCCTCGGCACGTCCGAGTGTGACCGTCTTCTTAGCGTCTAGTTC
Organism: Pirellulaceae bacterium; assembly: GCA_041739875.1. GTDB lineage: Bacteria > Planctomycetota > Planctomycetia > Pirellulales > Pirellulaceae > JBBSJZ01. Next base: position 7,750 of record JBGSNA010000363.1, on the reverse strand, counting down.
TGCTGACTCACGATCGATCACCGCCACCAATTGCTTTGTGGACGCTTCGATTTCACTGGCTTTCTTTTGACCTTCAGCCGTGACACCGGCCTTCAATCGATCCGTGTCCGCACGGACCCGTTCGGCCTCCAGTTCAACCTTACGTTCAGCTTCTCGCAGGTTCGCTTCGATTCGTGCAGTCTTGGTTTCTTCATCGCGAGTCAGACGCAATTCATCCGAGACGTAACCTTTTTGAATCGGCTCGCGAACCTCTTGGGGAATGTAAATATGACGTACGAGTCCATAGAGAAGAGTCAAATGTTTGTCCGCCAAAACACGTTGAAACTCTTGACTCACCGACGTTTGAAAAGCCTCGCGTGACTCACCGACAAGCAACTCGACCGCACCCATTTTCGAACCGTTATTTCGACAGATGCTTTCACTTTGGGGCTCGATGACTTTCATTTCAACCGCTTCAACATTTCCGAATAGTCGCACAATTTGCGCAGCGTCCTTAGGCATCACGCCCCAGATCGCTGAGAAATCGAGCTGAATATCAAAGCCGTCATTACTTGGAAAGTTAATACCTGTGTCCGCAACAGCGAGTGGTTCGCCCTGGTCATCTTGGATGGCTTTGCCTGTGGCATCCATTTGTTCTTGAACCTGGATACTCGATTCGGTGTAGCCGATGTTGAGGATATCGACCTGCTGTTCCTTGGGATTGATCGGATACAAGCCGGGCTGGAGAACGCGATCTTGGATGCCAGCCGACAAACCTAAGAGCGGGTTGCTCGCTTGCATCGTGACAACCCCCACGTAACCCGCTGGGATCTCAACCCAACCACTTGTCTTTTCTTGGTCGCCCACACGAGTCACTTCGCGTTTGACGATCTTGAACTCATAAGCGTACGGATTCGCACGATAACGGCCTGGGCCGAATACTTTTCGCAAGATTCCCTGATGCTTCGCTCGCGCTTCGCCATCCAGGTCACCATCCACAAGAAATTCGCCAGGCGGCAAGTACGCACCAATCTTGCTGGTCACAACGCCGATCTCACCCGGTCGGATGACGACATCGGGCACCGTATTACATTCCCAGTAGATCGGGTTGTAGAAGTGGCGGCCTGGGCCACGCATCTCCTCGTGCACACCGACCTCATTGCCTCGAGACAAGCGGCCTGGTTCCGGCTCCGTAGCTGGTAGTACCATCGGTCCCTTGTATCGCAATTGCAATGAATAACCTTCGGGCACGTAGATGCGACAAAAGAACCACAGAAAACAGAAATACAATCCGAACACGACCCACAGACTACTAAAAGCCAGTGCGCCCCATGATTTAGCTTGTCGAAAATTCATTATTTGTCTCCAGCGATTTTAACGGTTTCGGATTCGCTTGATGTCTCGGTTAGGTCGGCTGCATTCGCGGCCGTTGTGGCTGCAACAGGCTCCCTAGGTTGGCTGGCCGGTTTGGCGATCGCACCGTCGACGTTGTTGAATTCGCTGAAGATATCCATCAGCGGGCTATCGGCGGTGTTGACCATCATCTTGCGAAAGCTCGGTGCCATTTTCTTGAGCATCACCCAGCGAGCGTATTCGTCGCCGCTTCCACCGTAGGCTTCGACAGCACGAGCCCAACCGGCCGCTTCCGCTTCGTTTTCGAAACCGATGACGTCGGCGTCGGCTTGACCAAGAGCCATCACCGCTTGAGCTTGGTCTTCCGCCGCCGCGAGTTCAGTTTCCGCTACGACTTTGCGTTGGTTGGCGCCAATCACAGCGACTTCCTGTTGCCGTTGAGCCTCAGTCGTCATCGTGACCACTTCTTGCTCGGATTCGATTAACGCTTCTTTTTGTTTCACGAGTTCTTGCTCGACGCGAAGTTGTTGCTCGCTCATTTGCTGTTCAATTTCTTTGACGTACTGTTCCGCCTGTTGAACCGCTATTTGTCGCTGACGAACTGGCTCAGCAATTTTCTGGGGTGGCGAAATCCGCGTGATGAGTGCTTGGACGATGTCGATACCTTGAGTCTTGCAGGTCTCTTCGAGTGTTTTTTGGAAGTCCTCTTGGAACTGGACGCGTTTTTCACCCAAGATGAAGTCTCGACCTGAGTGGTCGCTACCGCGAAGCCGACAGAACGATCGAGCGTTCGGCAGAATAATCTTCTGGATGATTTCTTCTTCGACGCGTGCGTCCAAACCGTTGTCGTTCGTCGAGTCGTTGTACGTCACGAAGACTTCGGACGCTCTCGCCGGGTCAATGCGAAACTCGATACGTCCATCCAGCTTGACCCAGAAACCGTCTCGGCTGGGGAAGCCCATTTCGCCGCCCGTGTCCAGATTGAATCGTTGGCTGCGACAGTCGACGAGCGAAACGCGTTGAACATACGGGTTGATGTAATAGACGCCTGGATCGAGCGCCTCAAGTTGAACGCCTCGCTTGCCATTCTCAACAATCAGCTCGTTAGGGTTTTCAGAAAGTGGAGCGGAAAGCAATGCAACGACGCCTTTGAATCCTGCGGGGATCACCACAGGCTCGTGCAATTCAATCAGCTCGACATAGTTCTCACGATCAATTTCTGGTTTCGTGCCAGCTTCATAAACGATCGCGTTGAGTGGATAACGTCCTGGACGTAGGACGTCCTCGGCGATTCCTTTCTGTGTGGCCTCCATCGCGATCAAATTGCCATATCCGAGATCGTCGCCGTAAAGTCGAATCCGAACACCGAGACGGTTCTCAGGAATTTCGACTTGAGGAACGATGTCCCAGTCCCAGCTCCATGGGTTGTAAAAGTAACGACCTTCAGTGAGCACCTTTTCCTGGATCCCCTTGTACTTACCGAAATCATCGAGCGAGACGACTTCCACAGCGTTCGGAATCTCCTGACCGGTTTTCTTGGTCAGGACGGCGATCATGCGGCTGGGTACTTCGACCTTGCAGTACAAAAAGGTCCAAAATGCAAAGCACAGCAGCGAGGCGACCCCCAAAAACACGAGGCTTCCGATTTTGCCTGTGGATCCGATCCGCCGGAGCATTTCAGCTCGCGGATCGTTGGAATCGTTAAACTTGTTTGACACTTGAGCGGTCCTGGATTCGAACTACGTTTCACATCACCCCAATGGGCACTGAAACGGTAGCACCCGGGGCGCGGCAGAGACAGAAAATCCAAACAAAGTTGCCAAATTGAATCAAGTGTCCCGCTGTTTCCGCTCGCCCACATCCGCTGTTGTGCTAAAGAATCGCAAGAGGGTCGCGGCGGGTTTCTAGGGTACCGCGAGTGACACCGACGCGGTTGACGGCTCGAAGCTGGTCGAGAACGGCTTCGGCGGTGAGCTTGCCCGATAATAGCGATTGGTAGGTCTGGATCGTCATCCGACTTTCATCCGCCGTTTCCGTCAACAGCTCCACTCGATAATGGCGAACGCCAGCAGATTGCAGAGCGAAAACGACTTCGGCCCCGCTTTGGGGTGTCGCGTTATAAAGTGTGTTGCGACAAGCGATGTCGGCTTGGAGCGGGTGCTCGGCACCAACGCGATCACGAAGCTGGACCACATGCGTATCACAGGGACGACCACAATTCGTCTTGTTCGTGCCCGGGGAGAGCACCGCACAGAACACACAATGCTCCATGTGGAACATCGGCATCCGCTGGTGAATGACGACCTCAAGCCATTCGCTCGGCGTCATTCGAATGAGGTCCATCAATTGGTCGCGGTTGAGGTCATAGGATGCAGTGACTCGGTTGACCCCCAAGCTTCGGATCCACTCAGCGGAGCGATGGTTGGCGACGTTGAGGGAAAAGTCTGCGATGATCGGCACGTTGAGTTGGGCAAAGTAATCGATAGCCGCGAGGTTTCGCGCCAGAATTGCGTCGGGCTCGGTCCGCGTAAGAAACTTCAACAAACCCATCTCACCAGGCTTCTGCATCCGGATGCTGGCAAGTGCGATAGGTACCTTCGCCTCCCGAGCGACGTGGACAGCGTCTCGATACTCGCGAACGTCTTGAAAATCGGCATAGACCATTTCGATGGATTCGGCGACTGCGGCCTTGACTTGCTCAAGTGTTCGGCAGAGCACCGTCAGTTTATCTTCGGCGTTCGCTGAGATTGGATCACTCGCGATCGGCCGAATCATGCGAACTCCCGCATCGCGATTCACTGCGCGAGGCAACGGTTGCTCAAGCTGTGCGACGAGCTTGTCCACAAGATCGCGGCGAAGACTATTGAGCATACCAGCGGGAGTCATTGGACCGCCTTGGATTGTGCAAGTCAGCGCACCGAGCTCCAGCGGTGTACCGCCCATTCGACCAAGCTTGTCTCGCAACAGCGTCTCATCGGCGGGATGCTTGTTCGCAACCGGTAGCGGCTCGTCGCCAACCATGCTGGCGGAAATTCCCGACTTCAACTTGGCATCGATTCGCAGTGGTTGGCCAGCAATCGCGGTCACGTGGATATCGACCCGTTGGCGTTGACGCGGATCGTCACCCGAGTAGCTGTGTCGAAGGCGTTTGTTCAATTGAGGGTCGTCGTTCTTAAACACAACCGAAGACGGGCCAATGACGGAAAAGTCTATTTCCCCTTGACCGAAACTGAGCCAAACAGTCTCACCCTCGGGAGCATGCTTGAGTGATTCGTAGGTCGTGCGGATTGCATAGACGCGTCCACCTTGGGGCTGAGGTTGGCCGGACGTATGAATCGCCAAACCGTCACCGAGCGCGAGTGGAGCTTCGAGCTTGATTTGAATTTGTGCTGGGCGAATATCGAGGACTTCGCCGAGTTGGATGCCTCGTTTGGCACTAAAGGTTCCCGGCACGAGTCGTTTGTGGTCATTGCCTTCGAGCCAGCCCGGTGACAGACCTCGCGAGAATGACAATTCCATTTCACGATGCTGTTCACGAGTGATCGAACACTCACGCATCGCCATCGCATCATCAATCGCTTGGCGATATTGTGAAGTGATGTTGGCAACATACTCAGGAGTCTTCAAACGACCTTCGATCTTCACACTCGCAACGCCTGCGTCGATAAGTTCGGGTATTGCGGCATATCCAGCAAGGTCTTGTGGCGAAAGCAAGTACTTCACATCACCCAAGTCTTGATCGACGCCGTCACAGATCAACTCATAGGGCAACCGACACGCCTGGGCACACTGGCCACGATTGGCGCTACGTCCGCCGAGCGATTCGCTGGTAAGACACTGCCCAGAGTACGCGACACATAGTGCACCGTGAATAAACACTTCCAAAGGCATCGTCGTGTGCTTGGCAATGCGAGTGATCTCGCCGACGGAAAGTTCGCGAGCGAGGACGACGCGAGAGATGCCGAGTCGACGTGCGACCGCGATGGTCTCGGCACTGGTGAGACTCATTTGAGTCGAGGCGTGGACTTCCAACTCGGGACAGATCTCCCGCACGAGTCGTGCCACGCCAAAATCTTGGACGAGGACAGCATCAATTCCCGATTCGGCGACACGGCAAATAACATCCACCAATCGGGGCAATTCCGACGGGAACACAAGCGTGTTCATCGTCGCGTAGCCCCGCACTCCCCGCTGGCGCAGCAACCGTGTAAGATCGGGTAACTCATCGAGCGTAAAGTTTTGGGCGCGAAATCGGGCGTTGAAGCCGCAATCCAATCCAAAATAAATCGCGTCGGCCCCGTTTTCGATCGCCGCCAGCGCGCATTCGTGGTTTCCGGCGGGAGCAAGTAACTCCGGAATAAGTCTCTGGGGAACAACTTCGAGCGTTGCCGATTCCTCGGGTAAAGAGTCTGCAAATGACATGGAAGCGGAGTCGGGTGTGAATTCAGTTTGGGACATGCTGATTAGTATGACAGTCGGCTGGCGACTTGGGAAATGACTTTTTCGGGCGTTATGGCAATCGTGACATTTCGTCGCTCGCAACGAAATACCTGATCATAGTCAGGCAAAAAGAACGTCGGACAATAAGTCTGCGGCAGCAAATCAGGAAATCCGAAGCGTGAACGAACTCATCCAACTCAGCGACCAAGAATTCGCGTCAATTCAGACAACGGTTTATGACGCCGCCGGGATCGCAATTGTAAGTAGCAAACGGCGACTTCTCAGCGGCCGAGTTCGCCAGCGTCTCAAAGCGCTGTCGCTGGACACCTTTGCCGAGTATTTGAAGTTCTTGGCTGCGGATCGAACGGGCGTTGAGCTGATTGCGTTGCTCGATGTCGTTTCGACGAACGAAACCTCGTTCTTCCGTACCCAGTCCCACTTCGACTGGTTCGAGAACACATTCCTACCGGAACAAGCAGAACTGCTCAAAGACGCCTCCGGCCCCAAGAAGCTCACCATTTGGTCGGCGGCCAGTAGTACCGGCGAAGAGCCATACACGTTAGCGATGTTGTTGCACCGCAATCGAGACAGTTTCCGGGGCGTCGACATGCGAATTCTTGGGACCGACATTAGCACTTCGGTCGTCGAGCGAGCTCGCATCGCGCGCTACAACACCGACGCTGTCAAGAAATTGCCTGCGGAGTTCCAGCAATACTTCGAGCCCAAGGACGGCACAATGCAGGTCATCGAACCCGTCAAGAAGCTCGTCGATTTCCAAACGCATAACTTGATGAAGCCAGCACCACTGTCACGACTCGACTGTGTGTTTGTACGCAACGTACTGATCTACTTTGACCGCAAAAGCAAAGAGTCCGTGATCCAAGCCGTGATCAAGTGCCTTCGTCCGGGTGGATACCTTGTCGTCGGTCCGAGTGAAGGAATCCTAGAAGTACCCGATGGACTTGCGCGTCGGCAATCGTTCTTGTTCCAACGCGTCTAAGGCCCATTGAGCGTCTCTCGCCATTTCGATTCATTCGGCGTGCCGATGTCGCGATAGACATTCCAAGCTTGCTTCTTGGTGCCGAACGGGTTCTCTCGCGTTGAGCCCGTTCGCAATCCCAGATTCAAACCGCCTTCGTCGGGATGGTCGATCCAACGGTGGTAGTGGAACGACTCAACCATCTCGAGCTTGCGAACTTGATCCATCGCGAACAGCAATGAGGCGGCTTGATTCGCTTGCGAGGTGCTGCTGTCGTCGGGAGTGTGGAACCCTTGCTCGCTGAGCAGCACTGGACGCACCGCACCACGCGCATCACGAATAGATTCTTGCTCGAGGAAACGACCGAGCACTGGCAGATTCTGGATCGTGATCAGCGGCGTGTCGAAGTCATCGGTGGGCGATGGATCGTTCCAATCAACACTAGCGAACAAGGACTCTGGATACGGATGGTAGGCGACACCCCAAGAAAAATCGCCTTCGAGTTGGCTGTATCGATGGAGCGTCTCGATGACTTCGCGTGGCGATAGCTGCCGCCCGAGTCCGTCATCGGCAACGACCCAGTGATGCGTGAGCGAAGCAAACACGCGAGCGTGCGGCTGGTACATTCGAGCCGCATTGTGGATCATGCGAAGCGAACGATAATACGTCTCGGTCGCAACCGATCGAGGCTGTTCACCCATGTTCGTCCAAACGCTGTGAAAATCGACTTCGTTGTGAGCGATCCAGTTCGCGATTCCACCTCGCTCGCTCGTCGGGTCGCGGTACCGCTGTGCTATCCGATCGAGCACGAACGCATACACCGCCGTACCACGCGAGCTTGCCAAATCAGGCATCGCATAAACGCCGCCATCGGCGTCGGGATGAACCAGCGGCGAACGCTGACTCGCACGACTCGGGTTATGAATCAGTACGATCGCGGAAACGACTAGGTCATGCTTGCGTGCCAACGACACAATGCGATCGGTTTGTTGAAAGGCA
>JBGSNA010000350.1:0-83679 GCA_041739875.1 Pirellulaceae bacterium | reverse complement strand
CAGTGAAGCAATGAAATCTGAATTGAAAATCATCTACGATGAAGCATTGCCAAAATGGAACTACACAACCAGCCTATGAAGTCACCATTTATTGTTCACGCGATGCTAACCATCGGCGCACAATTTGCTCCATGACGCGTTTGCTTGACTAGATGTATGCCGCGGAGGCGCACCCGTCGACGGAGGCATTTGAGTCGGCTGAGGTACAGCACAAAGCAATTCAAGCTTTTCGCAATTTTTGAATTGTCTGTTACGACAAAAGCCTATAATAGGCGAGGCCTCAATGATCCGAGGAACTCACACGTTTGAGGAATTTGTCATGGTGTCAAAGTTTAGCTCCAAAGCTCGGAGCGTACGACTGCGTCGTGAACTCAAAGAAGATAACTCACGTTTACACGAGTTAGGTTCATCAATCGACGAGTTAATCGTTGATTCTCGAATTGCTGCGAATCACTGGAGTGAACTGCAGGATCTCTTCAATGATCTTCGGGACCAACTCTCACTTCATTTTGCACTAGAAGAAGCCGAAGGCTACTTGAATATCTCTAGTGAGGGCAATCCAGAGTTCATTTGCTCGGCGGAGTATTTGAAACTCCAGCACATCGAACTCTTTGAAGACATGCGGATTGTCGCGGAAGCTGCGTGCGACGTGACGAGCGATAATGTTCGCCGAATTGAATCGGTGCTTGGTCGTTACCGTCGATTTCAATGGGCTTTCGAGTCGCACGAAGAAGCCGAATGGAACCTGATGCAACGGGCCTGTGATGATGACCTAGGCGTTGGCGACTAAGACGCATTGGATTGGCGAGATTTCCATCGACCAAGAATGGTAATGAAGCTCGGCACTAAAATTGTGCGTACATAAAAAGTGTCAATCAACACTCCAAGTCCTAACGCAAATCCAAGCTCGATGATCCCGCGTAATGCGACCACCTCATCGTTGCCGCTAAACCCAAAGGACTTGGCAATCGGTGGAAACCATGCTGAACTGGTCATACTAAAAAATGTCGCTGCCATAACCAGTCCGCACGCGGTAATGATTCCGCCGGTTCGCGAGACGGCTTTGCGAAGTGCTATGACCCAGCCCAGCTTTTTTTGTTCTTCGAGTACGCGCGCGACGAGATATACGTTGTAGTCTTGGCCGACGGCGACCAGAATAACAAACAAAAACAACGGGAGCTTCCAGTCAAGGCCGACAAACTCATCTCCGTACATCCAACGGAACCACGCTAAGCTCAAACCCAATGTCGCGTAGTAGCTCAGAAGCACCGTTGCAATCAGGTAAAGGCACAGTCCAATTTGGCGGATCATCAACAGAAGGACCAAGAATACGGCGAGTACGACAGCGATTTTGATTCGTCGATTGTCTTGAAGTGTCACCTCTCGCAAGTCAATGATTGATGGTGTCGTGCCAGTGAGTAATATGCTTGCACCATACCAAGGTGACGCACTATCGTTCGATTGGCTGGTTAGTTCCGATGCAATATTCGTCACGACGTTTGCGGTGTCTATCGAGAATGGGTCGCCGTCGACAACCACATCGAGCCGAGCAAGTTTGTTTTCAAAACCCACAGCCGAGGAGAAAAAGTATTGTTTCGCAATGCGATGCTTCTGGAGTGCACGGCGACGCCACGCATCCCCGCTGAGTAACCCCATTTCACGGTCGGGAGGGAAATCTCCGAGAGGATCGTCTGACGTGCGAACGGCAACGACTTTGGGAATCGAATAAAGACTCTTTGCAAGTTCTTTGGTGTCCGCCTCAAGCGTTCCCTGGTCGATCGACTCGCTTTTCTTTACGAGGATTGTGACGGGATTCAGCTCTCCGATGGCAAAGTGCTGCTGCATGAGTCTCAGGCCTCGGCGACTCTCCGCCTGACTTCCTAGCTCGCTGCTAAGGTCGTAAGTGACATTGTCTTCGTTCCGCCAACCATGAATTGCTGGTAACAGGAGCACGCCGATTCCGATCGTAAGCAAGGCAACCGGGCGTCGCGTAATGAACAGCGATATGGTCGGCCAAACACCAGCGCCAAGTCCACTCGTGTTACCCAGCGGATACGACGGTACCGATCCATCGGGGGAACTCATCTGGCCGATCTTGCTTGGCCAGAAAACTCGCGGTCCGAGTAGCTGCAACAACGCCGGTGTGAACGTCATGCAGACAAGCAAGCCGACCGATAGACAAAGCCCAATGATCGGGCCCGTGTAATGGAATTTTCCAAACTCGGCGATCCATAGCATCCCTAATCCGACGATGGTTGTGAATGCACTTCCTAATAGAGCTCCGCTAACACCCGATAATGCTCGGCTACTTGCTTGGGACCAAGAAACAGCCAATGCGGCTTCTTCTCGCAAGCGAGCAATGAGGAACAAACAGTAATCTGTCCCAGCACCAAACAAAATCACAACAACAAAGATTCGGCTCGTCGTAAAGACTCGCAAGTCCAATCCCATGAGCGCGTGATTCGCACTTGCCTGGGTCAACCAAGTCACCAGCGCGGTGGATGTGACGACCGCGATGCCAATTGAAATCATCGGCACGGCCACGAGAAGCGGCGCTCGATAGACCACCACCAGAATCGTCAAAATCATGATGATTGTAAATATTTCTGTGTACTGAATCGCCGCACGTGCAGCAATCAAGGTCTCACCACCGATCGCAGCGGACCCGGTCTTGAGTATTCGCAGCCCAGGGTCGGCGAATTGGCCGCTGTAGGCAAGAACTCCGGAGATCAATTCATCGATGGCTTCGAGTGTCGCGATGTTCCCTGTCGCAGCCAACTCACTCGATAGCTGCAGCACCGCCATTTGCGCTCCGCTCGTTTTGAGTCGTCGACCAATGATCGCGTCTTCCCATGACAGGATGTCGAGCAAGTTGGACCAAGCCGACAAGTCTCGGTCGGCAATTGGCGTGAACTCCTTCGGCAGCCCCGGATAGAGGACGAGTGCAGCTTCGTAGTCACTGGCGATCTTGTCGGTTTCGGCACCAAGACTTTCAAGCAGCTTGGCGCGATCCCAATAAGCGAGGGCGAGTCGAGGTTCCTCAAGGCTGGATTCCGTCTCCGGAACACGATCGCCAAGCAATGCATAAAAACGTTGGTCGATCTCGATCGCATTGTTCAACGCTTCTTGGGTCAAGTCGATCCATCGTCCCCATGCTTTGTTCGAAGCGAGTTCGCCACGAACATAGCCCTGGTCTATGGCACGCTGCCAACTCACCTCGGCAAGTCGGTGGTACAAACGTCGGAGCAAGTCGAGACCGACCAACTCGTCACGTTTGTTCATGTCGCCGTCCTCGCGCCCCATCAATAGCACGACTTGGCTTCGGCTTCGGTCACCCGGAAAAGCCTCGTCGAGCATACGGCCACCAGCCACACTTGTCATCGCGGGTGGTAAATAGTCAAAGTCGCCATCGAATGCGACCTCATCCCAGGAGGGCGCGAGTATTCGAGCGCCGATCGCGACAATGAACCAACCGACGACAATCCACAATCGAAAACGCCCGACGAGTTGTGCCCAAGTTTCAGCCATCGATCAGAGAGCCACCTTGTTATGGAGCAAATTACTCTTTGGACGGTTCTTGTGAACGTTTCGGTCGGTCAATACTCGACTTCTGTTTTGACGCCGTACCAAAGGCTTGAAGTGCATCTTCGAGTGTTCTACCACTTAAGCCGCCTGATAATTGGATGACTTCGACTTCGCCCCGAGGTTGCGCGGCTTCGTCGAGTTGTTTGATCATATCGGAAACGAGTTCTAGTAGCGGTTCGCCTTCGGCGCTGACGAGTAACGTGTTTCCAATGGCATCAATCCCGATGGATAACTTACCCTTAAAGGAAAAGTCTTCGCCACCCCCTTCATTTCCACTCCCTGCGTCGACAAAGCCTGTGCCGTTGCCGCCACGATTGCGTGGTTCATCCTTGGATTCCCCACTTGGCTTGCCTCCCGGAGACTTTTGAAACGCCTTGTCGTTGCTGCTAAGTAAGTCGCGATAGGCATCCTTCACCGTCTCCGCAATTTTATCTGCTTTACCATAAGTTACGGGAATCAACTTGGTAAATCGAGTCTTTCGCTTATTGACGGGCTCTGGCACGTCCCACAATTCGATCAGTTCCGCAATCGTTTTGAGTTGCTCGCTAGTGGCTCCGCTCACGACAATCGTGTTGGTGTCATTGTCGGATACGAAACGCAACTTCACCCCGGCTCCGAGCCCTGGTTTCTTGGAGTCTTTCTTATTGTCGTCGATTCCAAAATACCAGCCAAAGAATCGATCGGAGTCTTTGTCTCCAGACTCTTCGGCGTCTTTGAAGTAGTCCTCGAGATTGAGCAGCATCCAGCTTGCCGACGCATTCTTGATGGCGAACACACGGTAAGGTCGTTGTGGTGGAGCGACTTGGAGCATGAGGTCCTCCAACCGATCCAGTGCCTTGGTGTCTTCGCTTGTAAGCAATAAGTTTCCATTGCGATCGATAGTGATTTGGATCGGTGCTGGCTTGGTGTTTTCTTGTGATTGATCGCGAGCAGGTGGCGGGGCGCCGGATTTGCGTTGATCGCCGCCGCGAAACATTCGATCAAAATCGCGAGCCGATTCAATGGTTGGGGGAGCGGTCGAGTCTTCGTCGGCTGCGACGTGCGCTGACGTGATCTGCACCAGCGTATTCGTGTTGGTCTTCGTGTCACGCGGTTCGCTGTGGCTTGTCACGTCTTCGGGTGGGACCTTGTTTTCATCAAGTTCAATCGCACGACTATCTGTCTTTTCGGGCGCTTCGTCGTCCGTGGGGGCTTCGTCGTCGATGGCCGCTTCAGCATTCGATTTTGCATCCGCGTTTGGATCCTTGAACGACTCAGGGGCAGGTAATTCGATATCGTTTGGCGCTAGTCGCTGCCACTGAGTGCGAAGCTGTTGCAGGTACTCGTAGGTCTCAGGTGTCGCGGCCGCGTCGATCACACGGAACGGTTGTCGGCTTCCACCCTCAGGCGGTAATTCACCAAGCTTGACGAGCAGCGAGCGGACCTCTTCCATCTCTATTTCGTTTGCCCAAATCAGAATTTGGCGATAGCGTTCGTTTGCGGCGACGCGAAAATCATCACCATCGGGTTTCTTTTCATCGCGGCTAAAGGGATCGTAGTAATAGTAAGAACGACGTGAGTCTTGTTTCTCTTCCTTCTTCTTTCCCATTAAGAACTCAATGGATTCGGCGACCTCGGTTGCATCAAGTCGACGGAGTTGGAGCACTTCGAATTTGCGGCCGCTGCCGTCAAGCCGCTCGATCAGAGACGAGATAATGAACCGGTCAGCACCACTTCCGGATACGATCAGCGCTTTGTTTTCTTTGTCGACGCGCATTCTCGTCGAGGGTTCGAGCACGTTCATTTCGCTGACGATCTCAAGCAGCTTTTCAGGGTCAAGCGAGGCCAACCGATAGACTTGCACACGACTCTGGATATCCGAAAGCGAGACCATCGTGTCGCTTGGAACGTCGACACGCTTGAGAAACTCAGTCGCGATTGCTATACGATCTCTCTCGGCGCGAATGATGATCGAATTTTGGCGAACGTTTGCGACGATCGAGACTTCCTTTTCTTTCTTTGGCGGTTCGGGTTGGTTGCCATTCTGTTGCCGCATCTGTTGCATCATCTGCATCTGTTGCGGGCTCATTGGTGCTTCTTTCTCTTTCTTGACACCCAAGAATTCTTCGAGCATCAATTTGGCCTCTTCCGCGGGTAAGTAGCGGAGGCGAAATTCCGGCGCAAGCGCTTCGCGGCTAGAGAGGTCGCGTTCTTGGTCGAGTAACACGGAGATCTGGAGCAAGTTAATCGCAGCGTCCATCGCTTCGATCCGATTGGTCGAAGTGAGCGCGGTCAATCGACCGTTGCTGCTGATCATCGGTTTTAGTTCCTCCGCCAATTTCTCTGCGGATAACCAACCGACATCAAGTGAGGTACGAACGAACGTGTGAGGAGTCAATCCAGCGAGTTGTTCTGGTTCAACGCGTGGGACGATTGCCGGATTGATATTCTCGGTCTTGGCAACGATTAGGCCGCCATCCATTTTGAGAAGTGTATAGCCACGAGCGAGAAGGTGTCGATTGAACAGGTCGCAAGCTTCTTCGACGGTGTACCTACCAGAACTTGTTAGGTTAACTCGATCAGCCGGCAGTTCTTGCCAATCCAACGGCAGCTTTGAAATCTCAGCAAGCCATTGAACAAGATCGATCCAAGGCTGGTTTCTAAACTCGAATGCGACGCGCCCGTCGTCACCCACGGTCGCCTTCAGTTCATCTGGATCTGCGTCGCCACTTTCCTTCGCATCACGTCGAATTACCTTCGGTTCCGGCGACTCAGGCTTCTTGGCGTCGTCGGCTGGTTTGGCTTGCGACTCATCACCTACGTTTGCCGGCTTGCCACTGGGCTTCATGGGTTTGCCATCCGGGCCGATGACCGGAACACCAGGTTGACCTGGTACGCCAACCGGAGTGGTGCCTCCAACCGATTGAGCCTCGTCGTCAGCATGGGATGTAACGGCCCAACACGCAACGATGACAAGAATGCTTGATAGCTCAGTGAAAAGTCGTGTCTGCATCGTTTGTGCCATCCGAGTGATACGTTTGCCCTCGACAAGAGCGAGCATTATGTCTCGAATCGAGCGGTGGCACAAATGAGGCCGTCGGAGCACTACTTCCAGCGAGCCGGTTCTGGGATAAATGGATCCAGAGCCGAAAGAGCTCGGCCATCGTGAATTCGGGCGAAATCGCCGCCTAATTGGGCGATCGCGTCAGCAGCGGACGTTAATTCGGCGTGATTATTCAGTTTGAGAGTCACCGTTTCAAAGATGCGTACCGCCTCCGTGACCTCTGGGATCGCTACTTTCTGGCTGACACTCTTCAAGCGGGCTGCCGCTCTCGCGGTCCGCTGGGCGGCGTTCACGCCGTATGTTGCCTTCGCGGTTGCTGCGGCGGTGGCTCGCAACGTCGCTTCGAGCTCAGCCATCATCCCAGCGACAAACATGACTCGAAGCCGTTCCGGTGAACTGACTTGATTGCTGGTTCCATCAGTTCGAGCAAAATTGTGTCTTTGGGTACCCTGGCTCCAAGCAACGAATTCGAATTCCAAGCTACCGACACTATGGCCTCCGACATTGACGAGCTGTTCGTCCACTGTCGTGTGGCAACGATAGCAACTCTGCGCGACCAAGAAGACGTTGGCTGGATTTCGCATGCCTGCGTCGATGCTGCGCTGCAGCCGTTGGTTTCGGTGCTGAGGTGATTCGGTCAAGCGAGTTATGCCTTCACCACCATAATCATGGTGGAGATCGAGCCAGTTTCTAGCACCGCCGTGGCACGACTCGCACGAAACACCAGCGACCGCATGAACGTTTCCCGTTGTGGGTTCGGTTTGCTGTGTATAGTGACAGGCGACACATCGCCCCTCGTGTTTGATCGACTGTAAACCTAGCTTTGAAGCGATCGCGGCAGCTTCGGGGCGACGATGCAGTTCATCAAACGTACGGACATGCGGTGTTGTTAGTTGAGACTTAACTTCAGCCGCGTGGCACTTCACACATGTTTCGCTTCCCAGCACCAGACGTGGGTCGGCGGGTGACGCGATGTGAACCTCGTTGGCACCTAGATGGCTCGAATTCGCAGCGATGCAAGTCACACAGCTTGCGAAAAAGAGCACGACAAGGCCAGCGTATCGATGGAACATGCTTGTTCTTTTCAGCATTCGAAATGGTGGGAATCAGCAGAGGACAAAGTCGCTATTTTGTGTCTTCAGGGAATCGCACCGCGTGTTTTCGCAGGCACAATTGCGACATTCGTCACAAACGGTCCGTTGCTCTATCCTGCAAGCTGTGCGGACACCTCTAGGGTAACGATAGGTCATGAAAGACGGACTCGCAAAAAAATAACCACCTGCCATAACAGACAGGTGGCTGCGATCGAGTTGTCGTAAGTGTGGCCTGCTAATTGGCCACTAGTTTAGCAATTGTTTCACCTCGTTCATGACCTTGGCGACATCGACATTGCCAGCCTTGAAGGTGTGCGTTGCCACCACTTGGCTGTCGTTGGCGACGACAATGGTAACCTCGGCTGAATCATCCAGGCCATAATTGCTTGGGCCATGCTCAGGGTCTTCCGAAATCACCATTGGAATATGCTTGGCACCCGAGTCTTTGACCATTTGATTCGCTTGTTGCTTGAGCGCGTCACGATCATTGCCAAGCAATGTGACAAGACCCTTCAATTCAGAGTCCGGGTTTGCGGAAACCGCCGAATCAATTTCCTTCACTAGCTTGGTTACACCGGCGCCGGCGTCGCGAGAAAACACCATCACCATGGGTCGAGACCCGTAACGGCATCGATAGCACAGAGACTCGCCAGTTTCAATTCCATCGTCCTCGGCACCCGCGACCTTGGTCACAATGAATGCACCAATCGGGTCACCCTGTTTGAGGCTCTCGGTTGTGTCGGCGGCGCCTGCAAACGTCGAAGTCATTGCAACCAACAATGCAGCACCAAGAAACATTTTTGACATGTGATGATCCATCCTACGAAAAACGTACTAAAGGTTCAGCGTAAACGCCTTTCAAGCAATGGCGATTTTAGAACACGGGCCGCCATTCTACACCGGTCACTCGTGTTTCAGGCTAGCCCAAGATGGTATTTGCGACTCGTCGGCCGCTGTTCATTGCCCCGTGAATACTCGGGGTTTCGCAAAAATCGCCACAAATCCATATCCCACTTTGCCCGCCCCAGGGAACCAACTTTGCTGGATTCATGATATCCCCGAGGGAATTTCGAGGCAAACCAAATGGGATGCGAAATGTCTGCAGCAACCGCCAATCCTCTTTGCAAGGGAGCCAACTTGCGAGTTGATCGAGTACCGCCGTGACCAATTCGTTCGAGTCACCGCATGGGTTTGGTTTGGCGATTTGATCCGAGAGGGTAACGCTCACGAGTGTCTGGCCAGGTGGTGCATAGCTCGGAGCAACGCGACTTAGGACCGTAGCGGTTTGGATCGGCCCCAATTCATCTCCACGAAGCATCAGCATCGGTCGAGTCTCATGGGGCATGCTGCCAGAGCCGCTCGCAAAGTACATCGTCGTTGTGCCGGACCACTGAGTTGCTAGCGTCGGTAAGCTGAGTAACTTCGCCGCAGCATTACTTTCCGTTGCGACAACGACATGCTTCGCTTGAATAACTTCGCCATCACTTAACGTTACCTGTTTGGCATCGAGGTGGTTGTTGGCATCGAGATGGGTGACTGTGGATCGCAACCGGATGCACCCGTCGGGTAACCCCTCCGCGAGCTGTTTCGGGATTGCGGCCATGCCTTGACTGGGAATGGCGATGTCGCCTTCGGCAAACATTCGCATAACGAACTCGAGCATCCGACTTGACGTCGAAAGCGACTCGTCGAGGAACACGCCACCGAGAAATGGCACGAAAAAAGAATTGATCATTGCGTCGGAGAACCCGATGGCTCCAAGTCGCTCTCGTGTCGTCGTTTCCGGTCGTTGATACAAATCCTCGAGCGTGCCTCGCCGACTTTGTCGACGCAGTTTCGCGATTCGCAATTTATCGAGAAATGATCCTACGGGACTCATCGCGGTGGCCACCGCCTGGCTCGGTGCTCGCCAAGGGTCTGCGAGTATCGAGAACTTTCCAGATGAGCGAATCAGTGCCCCTGGCTCGAACGGTCTTAAATCCAGCGATTCGTAATCAAGCAGTTCACGACACGCGGGGTAGGCCGTCAGGAGTACCTGGAAACCGTAATCGAGTGTAAAGCCATCCACCGATTCCGTTCGAACGCGGCCGCCAATACGATCACTGGCTTCGAGTACCACGACGGACTTTCCACGTAGGTGAAGTACGTTGGCGCAAGTTAGTCCGGCGAGCCCGGCGCCAACGATCGCGACGTCATATGTTGAAGCTGTGTTCACGCTAAATAGTCTTGAATTGCAGGCAAATCAAAAGGGGTAGAAACACTGTAGCGTTACCACGTGGCAGGCCAAGCCCGGTGAAGTAACATAGCGAGTTGCCGGTCATTCCATTTCTTACTCTGCTTACTGGACCTCATGTCTCGCCTACGCCTCTGGATGATTTACGCCCAGATTTTTCTGTTTTGGAGCAGCTTGGAATCTGTTAGTGCACGTGACGTTTTTGTTACCATTGGGGGCGGTCCAGATCCTGCGAATAATCAAGTCTCGCTAGAGAAGAACGTCGAGTATTTCTCGCGAGTCGTGGCCGATAACCATTCACAGCCGTTGGACCACCGGATCCTATTTGCTGACGGCCCAGCGTCGGATCCCGATCTAAAGTACATCGATGACGCCGCTGAATCGTCACCGGCGATGAAGTGGATGTGTCGAATTATTGGAGACGAATACTGGATTTCGCTCCGCTATCGAAACCATCACCCCATTGCTCAGGAAAAACCGGCTGACAAGCAACATCTGGATGAGTTGATGCGACAACTCGCGAACGACCTGGACGATGGAGATCGCTTGGTGTTGTATGTCACCGCGCACGGCGGACCCGCCAACTCGGATGTGAACGCACACGACGACGTTGATGCGAGGTTTACGGCATCCGAGCATGCTCGCGACACGTCGATTATTCTGTGGGGCGATGAAGAGCTACGAGCGAGTGAATTTATCGATTGGCTTGATCGATTTTCGCCCGATGTACAGGTCATCGTTGTGATGGTTCAGTGTTACAGCGGTGGATTTGCCGAAATGGTTTTCCGTGAAGGTGATCGCAGATTCGGTTTAAGCGAGCGGGCGCGATGCGGTTTCTTTTCCCAGCGACACGATCGCGCGTCCGCAGGATGCACGCCAGCAATCGACGAGTCCAATTACCAAGAATACAGTTCATACTTCTGGGCGGCACTCGATGGAAGGTCTCGCGATGGGGTCGACTTGATTCAAGCGGACTATGATAAGGACGGTCGAGTTAGCATGGCGGAGGCTCACGCGTATGCCATGATCACTTGCGATACGATCGACGTACCTTTGAGAACGTCCGATGTGGTTCTCAGGCGATTGAGCAATTTCAAAGTGGAGCCAACCGAATCCGACTCGCCAGGTTTTGTGCAGTCCATTTTTGGAGGATTGCTGAGCGGGACGGATACAGCCGATGTCGCATCCAAAACGAATTCGCTCGACCGTACGATCGATGAGATACTGGCTTTTGCGAGAGCAGATCAAAGTGAAGTCATTACTCAGCTCGCTTCGATTCTTGAGCTACCCGGTGACCTTTCCGTTCGCCGAATTCAGCGTCAGCGAAGAAAGCTCACCGAGAGAATCGACAAGAAGTATGCGGTCGTATCGGATCTATCGGACGCCGAAGTCACACTGATCGAAGAGATCCGTCGATCGCTCAACCAAGCGAACCCCGAGTTTCGCGAGCACGGCTTTTCGCCAATTATCACCCAGTGGACCAGTGCACGTGGGGATGAATTCGTGACGTTGATTGAGTCCTTTGAAGAATCACAATCTCTCGAGCATGTGCAATTAAAGATTGAGGAACTGACGAAGGAAATCGATGAGCTAGAACGTCACGAAGCCAAATTTGAGCGACTCGTGCTGACGTTGCAAAACGTATTGCTTGAACTCAACTTACCCAACGTTGCCGACGAGCCAACTGTCGAGCGATGGAAGAAACTGATGGAACTAGAAAATAGCTCGCTTTGGCCGTAGTTGCTCGGTTGGACTCAAATGACGTTGTAACCGCGTTCGGTCAGTTTCTGTGTTAGGACTTGTTTGGGTTGGTAGTCGCCGTGGACGAGCCGGATGGCTTTGGGAGGCTCTTGCATGCCGTCGACGAAGCGTAGCAAATCCGCTTGGTCACCGTGGGCAGAGTACCCATGCAAACGATGCACCCCGGCGCGAATGTCATATTTTCGACCGTCGAGCCGTACCCAATCGCTTCCGCGACCAATGTAGTGCCCCGGGGTTCCGGATGCTTGATAGCCGACAAACACAATGTCGCTCTTCGGGTCGCCGATGAACTCTTTCAAGTAGTTCACGATTCGTCCACCCGTACACATGCCGCTACCAGCGATCACGATTGCCGGCAACTCATGCTTCGCAATATGTGCAATCGTAGCTTTGTGTTCTTGATGATCGGCAACGGTCGTTAAGTTTTCAAAGACAAGGGGTTGATCGTCGATCTTCAGCACCGTTTGAGCTTCTTCGCCCCAATATTCTTGGAGTTGTTCGTACAGTTGTGTGAATCGCGAAGCGAGCGGTGAGTCGACAATGACGTCCACGTTCTTGATGTGATCACACATCGGTCTTCCCTGCAGTCGTTCAAAGATGTTGTTCATCTCGAACAGCAAGGTTTGCGTTCTGCCGAGACTGAACGCTGGGATAATCGTGACACCTTTGTTATCGAGTGTCTTGCAAAGTATTCCTTCGAGTTCCTTTTGGCGATCGCTTTCCGATGGGTGCAATTTGTCGCCATAAGTACTCTCGAGCACAAGCAAGTCTGCGCGCGGCGGACTCTTAGCGGTTTTGAGTAACGGATCCGTTCCCGTTCCCAAGTCACCAGAGAAGACCACAACTTCTCCGGAGGGCAATTCGACTTCGATGATCGCTGAGCCGAGTACGTGGCCAGCCGGACTTAGTCGAATCTTTACTCCCTTGGTGATTTCTCGCCACTCGCCGTACGGAATTGGGTGCAACAAACGATCGATTTTTTCGAGGAACTGTTCGATCAAGCGGCGTGATCGCGTGAAGCCAATCTTGAGCGCGTCTTCCATCACGAGCGGTAAGAGTTTGGCGGTCGGTGCGGAACAGAAAACGGGTGCATCCAACCCTGCGGCAAGCAGATATGGCACTCGACCGACGTGATCAATATGAACGTGTGTCAGTAAAAGCGATTCGATTCCCTTGATCGAGAACTCGATTTCTGGGTTCGGATGTTTTCTCGCGTCGTTACCTTGAAATGTGCCGCAATCGACAAGCAGGCTTTTCGTGTCGTTCCAGAAGAGTTGGTGGCAGGAGCCGGTCACTCCATCCTGAGCGCCGTGGTGGATAAGTTTCATAGGTCGTTTGACAGGGGAAACGCGAAGGAAGCTTTCAATCAGTAAGCGAACATCGTATCAGGTTGCAGGCGTGGGGGCGTGCGCGACGTGAGGACTGGAAAGCGACTAAAGCTGGTGTTCAAACGATTTTTTAAGAAAATCTGGGCCCCCGTGACCTAACGTGTCATGGGACTGGCGAATATTAGAGTACCCGGGAAACGCCGGTGGAAATCGCAAAACTCTCACTCGCAAAATCAAACACGGAAGATTCGTTATGGCCAAGTTCTATGTTCAATCCGGCACACTTCGCACCATCGTTCAAGCCGAATCGACTCAAAAGGCGGCTGTCTGGGCCGTTCACCAAGTCTTGGGCCAAGTCATGAACCTTGAGTCGGCTCCTTGCGGCTCGATCGACTCTGACGTGGATCGTATTCAAGAGGGAACGGATCGATCCCAGCGGGTTGCCGTGCTCGGTTCAACGGTCAACGTGAGTGAACAGGGCTTTGATCGCCGTGACGCCAAGGCGTTGGAGACACTTAACGTTGTGTCCCAATGGAACGATCTGGTTTCGACTCTCGACCGACTGGAGAAGATGCTTTACCGAGTGGCGGCATAATCAGCCAAAGTTCGAAGTGGTTCGTGGTGGTTGGGCGTCGTCGTGAGAGCCATTTCATGGCGTCGGAAGAATGTCCCGCCTGCAACGAGAGATAGCAGCCGTCATGTGGCGACCGTTTTCCGGGGGGAGTAGCGGTCAACAAAAAGCGGCTTTTTTTATTCGCGTCGCAAATAGCCAGCGCTGGTTTCAAAATAACGCTGTCGGCGCACTTGGGGTTGGGTGATGTCGTTGGATGCTTCTTGCAAATCCGCCAGGTTTGCTTGGCAATAGCGACAACCCATGGATTCGATATGAAATCGAATGTAGCTCGATGGTTCCTCATCAAGCGTTTCCAGTAGAAACTGGCCCAACTCAGCTCGCGATGGGCACGAAATGCGGTGGCGTCGCCAGATGGACCCGATCGTATGCAGTCCCGCGTTATCACGACCTCGCACTTCGAGCAAACGAGATCGCAATTCTTTGTCGGTTCGGAGTAGATGTTCCAATTCCGAAGATCGCGCCGGCGGTAGTGCCTCTTCCATGAACGCGTTCAACTCGGCATCGGTGAACATCATGAACCTTCAAAGCGACTCAGGCAGAGCGAGACGTTCTGGCCACCGAATCCGAAGCTATTGTTCAAGGCGTATTTGACCGGTGCTTGGCGGGCTTCGTTGGGAACGTAATCCAGATCGCATTCGGGGTCTGGGTTCTCGTAATTGATCGTCGGTGGCACTACCGAGTCGCGTATCGCCAGCAAGCAAACAATCATTTCGGTTACGCCAGCGGCTGCGATCAAGTGCCCCATCATGCTTTTCGTGCTGCTGACCGGAATCTTGGGGGCGTCCTCGCCAAATACGGTGTGACACGCATGGGATTCGACTTTGTCGTTTACCGTCGTGCTGGTGCCGTGCGCATTGACGTAGTTGATTTGTGAGGGGTTGAGTCCTGCATTTGCGATCGCCATCCGCATCGCCGCGATCCCACCGTGGCCGTCGGGCGGGATGTCGGTGATTCGGTACGCATCGGCAGTCGTACCGTATCCAGCGACTTCACCATAGATTTTAGCCCCACGACGTTTCGCCGACTCGAGTTCTTCGAGAATCACCATGGCCGAACCTTCGCCGAGCACGAAGCCATCTCGAGTGCGATCGAAGGGGCGGCTCGCTTTCGTTGGGTCATCGTTCCGAGTGCTCAGCGCGGTGAGTAGGTTGAAACCGGTGACACCAAATGGATGGATCATGCTGTGGGTTCCACCAGCGAGCATTACGTCCGCGTCGCCACGACGAATGATCTCGGTTGCTTCGCCAACCGCTTGGCTGCTCGCGGCACAGGCCGTCAGGCAATTGAAATTAGGACCTTGAGCGTTGAACATGGTGGCCAAGTGAGCGGCTGGCATGTTCGGTTCTTGCTCGAGTTCCTTGGTCGGGTCGAGTAGTTCCAAGCCAGCCTTGATAAAGTCTGCGGCGCAATATTCACCGCTCGCAAGTGCCGCGCACATCATCCGGCTGAAGGTCGTGAAATCTTGGTTCCCTTCGCCGCTGCCCAAATAGACGCCGAAGCGAACGGGATCCTTGATCGAATCAAGAACACCACTGTCGGCCATCGCTTGCTTTGCCGCACCGACAGCGAACTTGGTGTGACGTCCTCGGTTCGCCCATTTCTCCGCGGGCTCACCCGCATGCGTGATGTCCCAGTTCTTGACTTCAGCGCTGATCTTGGTGGGAAAACCACTCGCGTCGAACAAGGTGGTGTAACCGACACCACTCTTGCTCTCCTGGAGTCCTGCCCAAACCGTGGCGGTATCGTGCCCCATGGGGTTAATCATGCCGATTCCGGTGACGACAACGCGGCGACGCATGGAGCAAACTTTCTAGACAGTTAAGCGTTTTGTGGAAGGACGAAAAACGTTGTTTCAAATATTGGTGTAGTGACGAAGTGGGTTGCCGTCCGCGTCGACTGCGACATGGAACATGCTCATCAATCTTAACATCGCGCCAAGATCACCTGGGTTAAACAGTGGTCCCGAGGTGAACCGCCCCTCCTCTAAAAACGCAAACATGATCTCAATTTCTGCTTGGAGTGTCCCGTCACAGTGACTCGTACAGGACACAGTTGCTCCATCGTGCTGAGTCGCTTCGATGCGGACGAAGTACTTCAATTGGTCTCCTGGACGCGCAGGTCGGTGATAAATGGCCTTGCCCACTTTCGCCAACACGACGCGTTTTTCGAATCCGAAATGTTCAGCGACGAGGATGCCACCGAGTTGGGCCAAACCCTCGATGATCAGCGTCAACGGCAGCATCGGATAGCCTGGGCAGTATTCGTCGACGACTTCCTCGTCCAACGACACATTCTTAATTCCCGAGGCATGGCTGCCGCTAACGAATTCGGTAAAGCGATCGACCCAAAGCCAGCGCATATCGTTTACTCGCCAACCTTGCTTTCGACGTAATTGCACAAATCGCCAGCAGTGAGCAAATTGCCGAAATCTTGAACGCGTGGGTTCTTTTCGAATTCAGTGAGGTTTGCCCAAGGCATGCGGCGTTTCAGTTCCGACATGCCGTCGCTGGTCACCACTCCATCCTGGACATATTGACTGTTCGTCAAAATGTCCTCAGGCGAAAGTTCTTCACGTGGGATTGTGATGCCGAACGATTTTTCGAGTTTGAAAACGATGTCCAAGAAGTCGATCGATTCAGCGCCGAGATCGCCCACGAGAGTCGCTTCGCGAGTAACCTCGTCATCGTCCACGCCGAGCGCATCAACGAGCGCGACTTGTACCTTTTCGAAAATTTCGTCTTGAGAAAGTGCCATTCAATTATCCTTGGTGGGGTGGTTGTGTGTTTCAGATGCTTATCGTGCGTTGGGTTCAGACAATCACGTGAATGCTGTCGCCGAATAGTTTGTTGAATTGTTTCTTGACGCGGGAACAGACGTCTTCGTCGGTCCCCAGTCGTTGGGGGTCGCCGGAAAAACGACGCTCAAAAATGAGGCGAGCTGAGACGGTTACTTTGTCTTCTTTCGAGCCAGTTGCCTTAATGGTGAAAATGTCATCCTGTTGTTTGACGATTTCTGCCGTTACTAGCAAGGTCTCTCCAGGCACTAAAAAGTCGCCAAACTTGACGCTTCGCACCTCCCGAAGCAAGACCAGCGGGTGCGTAAAATCGTCGGTAACGCGAATCAGCCACATTCCCGCCTGTTGCAATGCCTCGAGCATCATCACTCCAGGCATCACCGGAAATCGTGGGAAATGGTCAAGCAGATATTCCTCTTGGCTGTCCAATGTCCGTTGACCGACGAGTCGCACGCCTGGCTCGAGCGTGAGGATTTTATCGAGTTGTCGGTACTTCATTCTTCTTGCGACTCTACGTTGTCGGCGGCATTTCCCGACTCATGGCCCGCGATTTCTATTTACCTAGGCGGCATTACCATAGTTTCCGGCAAAAAAACGCTCAACCACGTTTCCCACGGAATGTACTGCCTCAAGCAAGAAACACGCGTTTGTCGACGCTCATTCGCGTTGTCACTCAAATCAACGCTCTTACCCAAACCACGGGAATCGCGATGATTTCGGGCGTCAGACGGCTCTAATCACGTGATTCGGGACGTCCGAAAGTTAAGACGGGACAGAACGTCGTTTCGGACCAGCAATTTCATGCCCCAGGTGGGTAATTCTGTTCTGGTCGTCCACAAACACGATTCGGGGCCGATGCGAGGCTGCCTTGTCCTCAGGTACAAAAGCGTAGGTTGCCAGAATCACGTGGTCGCCTGGTCGGATGAGGTGGGCTGCGGCGCCGTTGGCGCAAATGTCCCTGCTACCTGGCTCACCAAGGATCGCGTATGTCTCCAGGCGTGTGCCACGCGTCACATTCCAAACATTGACCGCTTCATAAGGGTGAATCATGGCGGCCTCGAGCAATTCGGGCGGAATGGTGATGCTTCCCTCGTAATTCACATCGGCACCCGTGACCGTGGCGCGGTGAATCTTCGCGGAGAGCATTTTGCGAAATGGACCGTTCATTTGCGACTTAACCATCAACGCCAGTTTTGGTTTCAATCTTGGACGATTCGGCACCGCTGGTGGACGATTCGGCACCGCTGGTGGACGAATCGGCACTCAAATATGGCGCCAACAAATCGCGTGTCGCTGGATCTCGAAGTGCCAGCTTTCCAAAGCCATGCACCGCACCGAGTTTGATCGCGAGTTGCTGTTGCTCCTCGTAATTCGTCACTAGCATGACTGGGATGGATCGCAGCTCCGCCTCAGCCTTGATTTGGCGAATGACTTCCATGCCGTCCGTGTAGTCGCGATCGAGCTTGCGATTAACGGTCACCAGATCCACGTGCCGCGTGCGAAGCATTTCAAGCGTATCTTCAGCACCGTGCGTTTGAATCACAGCGGCATTGAAGTTGGCATTCGCCATTTGCCGAATGGCATTGTAATCTGGACCGCAATTTCCGCAGTCCACAAGTGTCTTGGCCATGGCTACTTGGACAACCCGATCGCAAACAGTTTGTCTTTCGTGCTGATGTAAATCGTATCGTTGGCACCGACGGGGGTGCTGTAGACACTCGTTCCCATGTTGATCTCAGCAATCGGCTCTTTGTTCTCGGCACCGAATTCAAAAATTGCAACGTCACCATCTTCATCACCAATGAAGACGTGACCATCCGCGATCAGCGGGCTGCCCCAACTTTGGGCAAGCATGTCATAGGTAAAGTGAACGATCGGCTTTCCATCTTCGCTTCCCTTGGCACTGAGGCAATGCACGAGTCCGGAGAAGTCAGCAACGTAAAGGACGTCGTCCTTGATCGCACAGGTACCGATCGTACGATGCATTTCTTCTTCGAAATCATATTCACCGTCGTCGTTTTGGTCCGACAAGCTGTAGTGCCAAAGGGCAGCACTATTCGGATTGTCGATTGCTGCTTCACCCTTTTCTTCTTCGACCGCTTGAATGCGTTTGTGTGCAATCGGTGTTCGCTTGGAGTCTTCGAGCAACACCGCCAATTGCGGCGACACATCCCCACGCTTCGTCGGGTCGATGCACCATAAGTGGCCTTCGCCCTCACCATGCTCCGGGTCTTGGCCCACAGCGATGTAAACCAAATCGTTATAAACGACAGGCGTCGCAATCAGATTATTGCGAGTGCCCTCGCCCCCGAGGATCCACTTGGAAGTCTTCGGGTTACAGTCAAATTTCCAGAGTAGCTCCGGCTTGCCGTCACTGCCGCCGTCGACCTTAAAGCTGTAAAGGTATCCGTCACCACCAGCGAACAAGGCCTGGACGACACCGCCGAGTTCAGCCACTGTGGGGCTCGACCATTGACCATGCAGAATGTTGGTTGCTGGTGATGCGTCGGTCCACAGGACTTCACCCGTGTTCTTGTTCATGCAGATGAAACTTGGTGCATTTGGCGCCGGAAGGTTGATGTGGGATTCATCGAGACCGTTGCTCGTGTTGACGAACAAGTAGTCGCCGTACGCAGTCACGCTGCACGAGCACATGTTGTGCTGGCTAACACCAAGAGTCGTCATCATGTTGAATACCCAAATCACGTCCGCCTCAGTCTTGTCGGTCACACCGAGCGATTTGAAGAAGCTAATACGTGGTCCAATTTGTTTGATCGAGAGTTCACGATCCACGCCGGAAAAGTTTCCTGAAGCGACCCAAGCCTTGCCTTCGGTCACGGTTTTGACGGTAACCTCGCCTTCGATTGCTTCTCCCGCTTTGGCAAGTAGTTCGGTGATTGCAGGCGTCAATGCACCGCTATTGAGTGCTTTCAACGACTCCTCATAGTCGGGGCTGGCATCCATGATTTCAGCGACAAAGGCTGGCTCGGCAGTGACGGGACCATCGTCTTCGTCGTCATGAAAACCGGCGGTATCCAAGCATCGCACTTCACCACGGCTTGTGACAAACCACAGTCGATCGCCTTCAACGAGTGGTGCGGCGCAAATGCCCTGAAGAGGCCAATCGTGAACGCGACCCGTAATCAACTTCTCGCTGCTGTGTTGCCAAAGAAATTTTCCATCCTTCTCATCAAAGCAGAGCAAGCAACCCAAATCGACGTCCGCTGGATAACGCTTCACGTGACCAGCTCCGTTGTTGGTGCCTACATAAACATGGCCGTTCGCGATCACTGGATTACCATACGTTTGGCTACCCAGATTCGCATACCAACGAATGTTCTCGGCTTTACTATTGTCCCACTCGCCGGTCTTGCGATCAAACTTACCGATATTCCATTCGGTAGGCAGATCCTTGAGGTTGGGTACGTTGTTCCGCAATCGAGTTCCACCCCACTGAGGCCAATCACCGCCCGCACTCAAGACTTCATCGGGTTTCTTCAGTTCCGTGGTCGATAGCTCCGTGGTCGATTCCGTCGCGGCTTTTTTCGCGTCGGCGTCGGCGGCTGTGGCGGCAGGCTCGGCTTTTGTCTTGGGAACTGTGTCCGCAGTTGGTTCTGGCTTGGTCATCGGAGCGGTCTCCGCTTTTGCTTCTGGCTCAGCCGCTACCGCTGTCTCAGCATTGGCTGTCTCAGCCCTGGCCGTCATCGCTGGTGCCACTGCGGTAATTCCAGCAAACGGAGCTTCGACGATTCCTTCTGATCCCGTAAGATTTGAGTCCCCGGCAGTCACATTGCTGTCCCAGCCCGTCAGATTGCTGTCAGTGAGATTGCTGTCAGTCAGATTACTATCGGTGAGATTGCTGTTCGCCTCATCGATTGAATACGCGCCGGTTGAGACATTGACGTTGGACCTATTGCGTGCTGGCGGCTTACAGCCTGTGAATGCCATCGTTGTGAGGCTTCCCAAGAGGGACGCACCAATGAGCAAGCTCCAGGTCGAAATTTCGTTGTTACGCATGAAAATACAGGTGATTTTGCGAAGTGGTGGGTGAGTTACGTTTGACTCGCTCGTGCTGACGGCGAGATCTCATGGACGGATAATCGAATTACAATCATACGAACGAGTGACTCGATTGTGACAATCGTTTTATTCGTTTTCTTCTTCGTTGGCCGACTGGGAGTGTTTTTGTCGCGTGATTCAAGCAACCTTGTCCGCCCGACACAACTAATCTTTACCAAAGTGTGATCCCCGTCAACGTGTGCAACGACTTGGACGCCACCGTAAATACCCCACCAGGACTAGGTGGGCATTGAATCGAACCCGCCAACCGAATCGGTTGATTTATTCACCATGAGTGATAGTGGTTGGTTCCGTCAGAGCTTCATCATCAAAGTGCTCGTCTTGGGGATCAAACTTAGGGGTGCAAATGACCAGCACCTTCATTCTGCCAGACGCTCGATGCCTTACGCCTGGCGGAATCAAGATCGAAGTGTGCGGGCGCACGGGGGCAGATTCTCCATTCAATTCAATCGTCGCGTTCGTTTCGCACTCGAGAATCACATAAACCTCCGTGTGACACGTGTGGTAATGACACTTTGCATCAACGCTGATTTCGGTCAGGTGAACTGTACCGGGAAAGTCTGACGAATCGGCAAACGCACGGCGCGCAAGCCCACATGGGCAAGCCACCGGCGTGATTTCAGGCAGGTGAACCACCTCTGCGAGTGGTGGATGAGGCATTTTTTGGGTTCTTAGACGAGCGGAAGAAACGAATTTACCCTAGGAAGGCCTTTCCAGGCCGTCAATTGAACGTTCCGGACGGCCAGGAAAGGCCGTTCTAAGGAGTGCGGCGGGTATCTTTTCAACTCCTGCTCACCTTGCAACCAACGTGAATCGAGCAAGACAGTCGTTCAATATGCCGTGTTGCAGGTGGTTTGAAGGCACCTCCACCCAGGCCGTGAATTTTCGAGGCTGGGTACTTGTGTCGATTGTTCATGTTGCACTGCCAGCATAAACAGCCAACGAAGATGAAGTTGATGTCAGGATCGTTTCCTTGGGATTTCCCGGCAAATTGAGCGGGTGTTGCCCTACCGGTAAAGCTTAGCAAGCGGGGGAAAATAGGCGAGAAGATTGATTCACAATCTTGCCCTTGTCGATATCTCCATTGTCTGACAGTTCAACCCTAACAGCTCGTGGCTGACTCTGGATTGGATGTCAACGAAGACACTGGAGGCTGGGACACAGGATGTCCAAGTCTTGCGATACGAGGGTTTGCCTCGCATGTCGTACAGAAGCTAAGCGGCGGATGACCCAATTTTCCGACCGCTGAATCGATTAACAAGTGAGCTGAACGAAGTCGGCGGGCCGGGTGTCCCGCACCTGACCTGCTTAGTGCTCA
The DNA here is from genome assembly GCA_041739875.1 of Pirellulaceae bacterium. Taxonomy (GTDB): domain Bacteria; phylum Planctomycetota; class Planctomycetia; order Pirellulales; family Pirellulaceae; genus JBBSJZ01. The sequence continues at coordinate 61,809 of JBGSNA010000350.1, read as the reverse complement.
TGAGATTTGTTGAGGTTCGATCGTTGGCGACTTCGTCCAACGACCGCACCTGGCAAAACATCGATGGTGACTGAAAGCGTGCGAGACAAATTCAAGCATCGCGAATAAATCAACGCGAGATTACGTTTGGGAGACGTGGCTCCAATGAAAAAAACAATTTTAACCCTGACTTTAGTAATCGGCAGTTCAGTTTGTAGCCAAAGCTACGGATTCGATTTGCTCGACCGAATGCTCGGCCTCAAGGGCTGTGGCAGCCACAGCAGCTGCTGTGACACAGGATGCGATATTCCATCGTGCGAACCAGCTTGTGGCTGCGAAGCTCCAGCTTGTGGCGATGGATGCGGAGCACCAGCTTGTGGCGCCGAAGCGTCATCATGCGGATGTGCAGAACCAGCTTGTGGCTGTGAAGCTAAAGGTTGTGGACTTCTGAGCAAGCTCGGCGGTTGTGGCAAGTCGTCATGTGGATGTGCGGAACCAGCTTGCGGTTGCGAAGCACCTGCTTGTGGTTGTGCATCTGCTCCAGCTTGTGGTGCCGAAGCTCCATGTGGCTGTGCTTCCGAGCCAGCTTGTGGTTGCGAAGCTCCAGCTTGTGGCTGTGGCACGAAGAAGTGCGGTGGCTTGCTTGCTAAGCTTTTCAGCTGCAAGAAGAGCTGCGGTTGTGACTCCGGTTGCGACAGCGGCTGCGAAGCACCAGCTTGCGGATGTGCAGAACCAGCTTGTGGCTGCGAAGCACCTGCTTGTGGTGGCTGCGACTTGGGATGTGACACTGGCTGCGACAGCTGTGGCTGTGGCACCAAGAAGTGCGGCGGCTTGCTGAAGAAACTCTTCGGCAACCTTGGCTGCAAGAAGAGCTGCTGTGACAGTGGCTGCGATAGCGGTTGTGATTCGGGTTGCAGCAGCTGCGGTGCAGCCGCTCCGACCATGGCCGCTCCAACGATGGAATACGCTCCGATGCCACCAGCACCAATGGTGGATCCGAGTGCAAGTGTGACCAGCAAGCGTCGTGTCATTCAGGCCAGTGCTAACTTCGTTCGTTAATCGCGAACGACGTTGAGCTGAACCCTCAGACGTGACCCAAAGCGACCCGGCCGGGGGAAACCCTTGCCGGGTCGTTTTTTTGTTTTCTACGCGATTTGCGAGCCTGATTCGCTTGAGATTCACGGTGGGTTGGGGGGCGATTCCCGTTGACCTTGATGCGTCCTTTTCACTATTGCTTGGCTGTGAATCCTTTTGTTTCAGTCTCAGGCACTCAGTGATGTCGAAAACGATCTTCTTCTCCGTCGGCGAACCAAGCGGTGACCAGCACGCGGCAAGGCTGATCACCGAATTGAGTCGACTTGCTCCGTCGGTTCAAACTCGCGGGTTTGGCGGCGACGCCATGAGTGCTGCTGGGTGTCAATTGGATACGGATTTAACACAGCATGCAGTGGTGGGGCTTCTCGAAGTCTTGCCGAAACTGCGGCAATTCTTTCGGTTTGCCGATTCCGCAGAAGACGCATTTCGGACCGGTGACGTGGATGCCGTCGTTTTGGTTGACTTTCCAGGTTTCAACTGGCACATCGCTAAACGAGCTCAACAACACAAGATCCCAGTCTATTACTATTGCCCTCCGCAGCTCTGGGCTTGGGGCGGTTGGCGAACGCGAAAAATGCGACGCACCGTCGATCATGTTCTTTCCGTGTTGCCAATCGAGCAGCAGTACTTCACGAAACACAATATTCCAAACACGTTCGTAGGCCACCCGTTTTTTGACGCCGTCGCGTCACAGCCATTGGACTCACGCGTGATGCAGCGGCTGCAAAAAATCGCAAAGAGCCAGCAGTTGGTGGCGGTGTTACCCGGTTCTCGTGAACACGAAGTCCATCGTAACTGGCCGATGATGCTGGCTTCGATTCGCCAGCTAACCAAGCGACATCCAGGCGTCCGATTTCTCGTCGCTGCCTACCGAGACAGCCAATGCGTTTGGTGTCGCAATCAACTCGATGAGCTGGATCGTGATTTACCGATTGACTTTTTCGTCGGTCGCACAAGTGAAGTCATCGAGGCCTCGCACTGTGCCATGATGGTCAGTGGATCGGTTAGCTTGGAATTGATGGCTCGTCGAACGCCGGCTGCGGTGGTGTACCGAGTCGGGCGTTTTTTGCACACGTTTGGCCGGGTGATGATCGGTGTCGACTCGCTGACTTTGCCGAACTTGATGGCCGGTCGAAAAGTATTTCCGGAAATGGTCTCGGTGGGCTCGGTTGAGCCCGCTGTAGCATTCCTCACGGAGTCTATTTCCGCATTCGTCTCAGATGCCTTCTACTATCGACAAACGCTGGCCCAGCTCGATGAACTCTGTGCCCAGTACGCCCGACCCGGCGCTTCAAATCGTGCCGCAGCGTGGCTTTGTAAGGCCATGGGGGTCGATGATTCAGCGATCCGAACGACTCGAAGAGCCGCTTAGCGACCGCGAATGCGTCATTTAATGGGTAAATTCGTTCGTTGAGCGGGATTTGTGGCACTGGCGGCGCATTTTCTGGCCTCGTTGCGGGCGGTTGAGGACGTCGTTGAGGCTTTTACTCGATGTTTTCGCTGACAACTTAGTTTTCTAAGTTACTGGCAAACCATCAGTTCCCTGGGAGCGTAGTGAGCCATTGCATCATGAGTTGTGGCTGGGCCAAAGAGTTGAGGCTGGGTCAGATTCTCGAGTTTTGTATCCTATTTCCGACACGCACACTTTTTTACACATCGTCCATGAGTATTGAATCGGTAGCAAGCCCTTCGACCCCGCGGATGGGAGCTGAAGCGGGTTACGAGTTGGATGATTCTCAGACCCCAGTCCGCTTTTCAGGCTTTGTTTGTCTGCTTCTGGGCCTATTGAGTTCGGTCGCCATGCTTGGTCGGCCCCTGCTCTTGGTGCCCTTTGCGGCTTTGGTATTTGGGCTGATTGCTCTCCGCCCAGCCATCGAGGGCATCCCCGTCGGCACCTTTGCTGCGAAAATAGGGCTCGTTCTAGCCACGGGTTTTGCGGCCTGTGGGTTTTTCTTGCCCTGGGCAAAAGAACAGACACTCGGCGGCCAGGCGGAACTGTTTGTGAAAGAGTATTTTGAGTTGGTGGGTCGTGGCGAATGGGAGTTGGTTTCCGAACTCCAGAAACCTTATCGCTCCCGATTTTTGCCTACGATGCCCGTCAAAGAATTTTACGCCCAGAACGAAGCCGCCGCAAAAGCACTTACCGAGATGCTTGATAACAACGGTATCCTCATGGACATCCGTGACAAAGCTGATACGTCGGATTGGCAACTCTACAGCACGCGAGTCTTTACCAATTGGGGTCGCCAAAAAGTTGACACCCTATGGGTCGACAGGAATGGTGACCCCAATCAAAAGTTGCAGGTGGAGCTAGAGTACGAAGTCGATACACAAAACGACCGTGGCGAATGGCACATTACACTGTTCCAGTTTCATCGCGAACGGATTGTTGCTGAGTCGGTCCTCTAGCGAAGTTCTTGGCGGGTTGCCACGGCACGCGATTGAATGAAAATCACGTGTTAGTGAAAATCACGTGATCGAACATTGAGTCCGTCAACCTCATCGCTCAAATCGGTGAGGTATCCGACGATCACGTGGATGACTCCCTTGCGGTTTTCGAGCTTGCCATCCGCCAGCCAAGCGTTGCTGGTTCGAGCGATCTTGAAGAATCGATCCCACACCGCCGCAAATAGGACAAGGTTGATCGAGCCTGTCTCGTCTTCCAGTGTCACGAATGTAATCCCCTTGGCGGTGCTCGGTCGTTGACGCATTAGCACCAAGCCCGCAACGCGAACGTGACGCCCGTCTCGAAGCGTCGGTAAGTCACTTGCTCGAACGCACTTCAATCGATCGAGTTCGCGTCGAGCAAATGACATGGGATGGCCCTTCAAGCTCAATCCTGTCATGTGATAATCCGCATACACTTCTTCAAGCATCGACATCGGTTGAAGCTGGTCCGGCACAGCATCCTCGTCGTTCGCGCCTTCCAACAGCGGTTGATCTCCCGGGCAAGTTTCTTGCCCCAAGGAAAGCCATACTGCCGCACGCCGGTCACCGGATATCGAACCTAACGCGTCCGCATCCGCCAAAGTCGCAAGCATCGCTTTGCCAACACGCGTTCGACTGACCAAATCCGAGACGTTCTTGTACGGCCCGTTGGCCTTGCGTTCATCCACCCACTGGGTCGCCGTATCCATCGACAATCCACGGACCGAAGCGAGCCCCAATCGGATCCCTGGCTGGGGTCGATTTGGGTCTGGCTCAAGCGTCGCGTCCCAATCGCTGTGGTTGATGTCCACGCTGCGAATTCTCACGCCATGCTCCCGAGCATTGGCGACGAGTTGGGCCGGCGCATAGAACCCGAGGGGCTGGCTATTCAGCAGCGAAACGCAAAACGCCGCCGGGTAATGACACTTCAAATAACACGACGCGTAAACCAGTAACGCAAAACTCGCCGCGTGTGACTCCGGAAAGCCGTACTCACCGAACCCGCGAATTTGATTGAACACGTGCTCGGCAAACTCGTCGCTGAGTCCCGTGCGTTTCATCCCATCCATGAGCTTGATTCGAAACTTGTCGATCACGCCGGGGCGTCGCCACGCCGCCATCGCCCGTCGCAGTTGGTCTGCTTCTCCAGGTGTAAATCCACCGGCGACAACGGCTAGTCGCATCGCTTGTTCCTGAAACAGCGGCACGCCGAGTGTCTTTTCCAACACGCCGCGAATGGCCTCGTTGGGGTAGATCGCCATCGCAGGATTTTCGCGAGCTTTCAAGAACGGATGCACCATGTTGCCCTGGATCGGTCCCGGTCGCACGATCGCGACTTCGATGACGAGGTCGTAAAAGCACTGCGGCCGCAATCGAGGCAGCATGCTCATTTGTGCCCGACTCTCGATCTGAAACACACCCATCGTGTCCGCGCGACATATCATCGAATACGTCGGCTTGTCATCGGCCGGAATGGTGGCAAGCGACAAGTTGGACTGGTGATGATCTCGAAGCAAATCGAAACACCGATGCAGCGCCGACAACATTCCCAGCGCTAACACGTCCACCTTCAAAATCCCCAATTCGTCCAAGTCGTTCTTGTCCCACTGGATGACCGTACGGCCATCCATGGCGGCGTTTTCGATCGGGCATAACTCACATAAGTTTCCGGCTGTTATGACCATCCCGCCAACATGCTGCGACAGGTGGCGTGGAAAACCGACGAGCGTCTTCACGAGGTAGACGAATCGCTTTCCCATCGCTGAATCAGGATCCATGCCACTGTCGCTTAGTCGTTCGTTCAAGAGTGGCTCGCGACTGTAGCTGCCGGAGAGTTTTGCGAGTTGGTCAATGCAATCTGCTGACACGCCGAGCGCCTTGCCCACTTCCCGAATCGCACTTCGCGAACGATAGGTGGTGACTGTCGCTGTCATTCCCGCTCGATCACGTCCGTACTTGCGATACAAGTACTGCAGCACTTCTTCGCGTCGCTGGTGCTCAAAGTCAACGTCGATGTCGGGTGCCTCGTTGCGTTCACGACTAATGAAACGCTCGAAAAGCAACTCCGTTTGGCTCGGGTCGACCTCCGTGATCCCCAAGCAATAACACACCACCGAGTTGGCTGCTGATCCGCGACCTTGGCACAGTATCTTTTGCTCGCGAGCGTATCGAACGATATCCCATACGGTTAAGAAATAAGCTTCGTACCGCATGTCTTGGATGATTGACATCTCGTGCCGAATCATCTCAATAACTTTGTCGGGCACCTGCTCTGGCCAGCGTTGTTTGGCTCCTTGCCACGTGAGCCGTTTGAGATGCTCGAGCGGCGTCATGCCCGAAGGAGCAATCTCTTCTGGATACTCGTATCGCAAGTCATCCAGCCGAAACGTACACCGTTGGGCGATTTCATTCGTTCGAGCGAGCGCTTCCGGAACATCGCGAAACAGAAACGCGATCTCGTCGAGAGAACGTAAATGCCGCTGGCTATTGGCAAACCGTTGTTGGCTGACCTCGTCGATTGTCGAGCCTTGGCGGATTGCCGTGACACAATCGTGCATCAACATTCGCTCAGCAGTGTGGTAGTAGACGCCTCCCGCAGCGACGAGTGGCACTTCGTTGGCAATCGACAATCGACCCAGCCGCTCGATCTCGCCTTTGTCATCAGCTCCTCGGTGGACCTCACACAGCAAGTAGCTACGATCGTCAAACACCTCGCGGAACTGTGTTCGCAAAAAAAGACTCTCCGTGTCGGGAAGTGGCAACATGGCTGCGATCATTCCCTCGTTGAGTTCAACGATATCGCTCCAACGAATCTCGCAACTCCCTTTCTCGCAACGTTGGCGACCGCGAGAAATCAAGCGACACAAGCGGCCGTACGCGGTACGGTCGCTCGGCCACAGCACAAGCGGCGGAGCATCCACGCAATGGATCTCACTCCCTACGAGATAAGTGAATCCGAGCTCTCTCGCCGGCGCTAAGCCACGCACGACCCCAGCGAGTGACGCACGATCGGTCAGCGCGAGCCCAGAGTAACCAAGCGCTGCGGCGCGCTCCACTAACTCGTCTGGATGCGAGGCGCCCTCGAGAAAGGAAAAATTGCTTTTGCAATGCAGTTCGACGTAACGCATAAACTCAGTTGCCGCAGTGTGTTTTCGTTCACTGTAACAACGTGCTCGCCGTTGCCAAGATTACGCATTGACCAGCGAATACGTCTTTGGCCCTGCGTTTGCTCTATTGAATCTGAAACGTTTCCCTTTTGACGCCGCTGAACCATCATGTCCAACGCGAATACTTTTAGTCCCGGCACGGCCCTGCACTCGCCAGCCTTGGTTATCGAATCTCCAACACCCTCGCATCCGATTCTCGTCGGTTACCTGTTTTGGGTTCTGGGCTTTACCGGGGCCCACCGTTTTTATTTCGGTAAGCCGCTCACGGGCGTTCTCTGGTTCTTTACCGGCGGTCTGTTCTTGGTCGGCTGGATCGTTGACTTCTTTTTAATCCCAGCGATGGCTGAAGAGGCCGAGAGTCGATACCCGCTTGGTCGCATCGACTACGCCGTGGCTTGGCTGCTGCATTTGTTTCTCGGGCTGTTCGGCATCCACCGTTTTTATATGGGAAAAATTATCACTGGAGTGATCTACCTATGCACCGGAGGCTTGTTCGGCATCGGCTACGTGTATGACACCCTGACTCTCAATGACCAAATCGCTGAACTGAATCGAGACTAAGTCACCCAACTCAAGCTCAATGAAGTACCGGCCGCAGGAAGTACGCCAATTTTAATGCCGTCTCTTAGCGGCTCGCTATTGGATTCAAGGCGAACTGGTAGATTTCAGCGGACGATCGAAGGTCTCTCTCTCATCTGCACGATGCTGTCGAGCTAAGAGATCGCAACTAAGTGCTCCAAATTGAAGCAGTGTCCGTTTCAAGAGGCGTTTTGGACGCTCATTTGCATGTTGGAAAATCTAATGGCAGCATGGTCGGTGATCTGCAACCCCTTCGGTCATTGATCGGCCGCGCTGTTCGAAAATCGACATGCTCGATTGGCGCATCCTTTGCTCCTCATGGTTTCGGCATCTGCCGCATGTGATTCCAAGCTTGGGAGAGGAGGCTTTTGTGATGGAAATTAATCAGATCTACGGTGGCACAACACGCGTTTATTTTCCCAGCCTTAATGTGCGTCTACAAGTGAACAGATCGTCGAGTGACGGTAAGGGAATTGAGTTTGAAGGACCAATCAATCTGATAAATGGCAATTACGTTGACGACGATTGGCCAAGTAAGTCAGAGTTGGGTGTGTCGTCACAGGAATACTCCGAACGACGCCATCAGATTTGTAACCACTTGCAAATCCTCGGGTTCAGTTTGGAGATTCTCCAACGCACGGTCGCTCCACCTGGAGCCAAAATTTTTGATGCCGATTTTGATCGAATGCTCGACATGGCGATCGAGGCACTGAATGAATTGGAGACCCTCTCATTGACGAATGATTCTCCTCGCTGCGCAACGTTCGATAGGCCAGATGCTATCAATTCGTAAGTCGATGTTTGATTTGGGGAATACACAGCTTTACCTAACAACTCTTAATAGAAAGAAACCATGCTCGGCGCTATTTTACTGATCGTCTTGATCTTGCTTTTGTTGGGGGTTGCGCCCGCATGGCCACATAGTCGGAACTGGGGATACGGACCTAGCGGCGGTCTTGGGCTGATCATTGTGATTATCTTGCTACTCCTGCTCATGGGAAGAATTTAGCATGGTACACTTTCGAAAGTTCTTTCCGACGTTCGCGGCACTAGTGATCACGGCGTCGATGATGATGCTCTCCGGATGCGAGCGAAAGGCGACAATCGTCGATATCGAGACACCGGGAAGAAACGTCAAAGTCGAACGGTCTGTCGACACAGGTGCAGTTGAAATTCAAGTGACCGACAACGATTAGCCGCCGTAGTTGGATTCGCGAGAATTACATTCACGCAGAAACTTTTTTTCCGAATCCCACTATCTCACCATCCAACCTCACCCAATGCTCCGAAATTGGCTCTCTCTAACGATCCGCGTTGTACGGTTCCGCGAGCCGTTGATATTCGTCGGCTTGTTGCTGATTGTCGCTGGCGTCTGGGGGTTCATTGAACTAGCCGATGAAGTGATCGAGGGTGGAACAGACGAGTTTGATCGCTGGGCGGTTCGCCAACTTCGGACCACCCAGGATGCTGCGATTCCTGTTGGGCCAACGTGGATGGCTGAAGTTGGACGCGATATCACAGGTCTTGGTGGAGTCGCGGTACTGACCTTATTTATCACGGCCTCGGCTGGCTTTCTTGCGGTTCATCGCGCCTATCGAACGATGATCGTGCTACTGGTATCGACAACCACCGGGATCATTTTCAGCTTGTTGCTCAAGCAAGGTTTTTCCCGACCGCGTCCTGATCTGGTTCCGCATCTCGCGGACGTCTATACAAGCAGCTTTCCTAGTGGTCACTCCATGATGTCCGCTATCGTCTATCTGACCCTCGCAGCGATTTTGGCTCCAGTGTTGAAGCATTTCTGGTTGCGGTTGTACGTGCTCGCATGCGCAGTGACACTGACGGGACTGATTGGCGCAAGTCGAGTCTACATGGGTGTTCATTATCCAACCGACGTGTTGGCTGGCTGGACAGCAGGTCTCGTATGGGCAATCACCTGTTCGCTAATCGCAAAGTTAATTCTCGCGAGAAGGGTAACGCCGATCGCGCAAGACCCTGTAGAGTCGATTAATCGCGATTAGCTTGGCACACAGAATGCATTCTTAATAAGCATCGAATGGAGCTCGACGGGAAAACGCCGCAGTTCTCTCGCCTTAGCCAACCTCATAGTTACTATCATCTCGCAAGGTCGGACGATGAACTGGGATCAAAGACTAAGAAAATGGTACCAAGTAGCGAGCAAGCTCAACAGATGTGCGGCCTCCTCACAGAGGAGGCCGAAAAGCAACTGAAAGGATTTGAATCATCTTGCATCGAATAAGAGCTTTTATATCCACTTGTGCCCATCGCAATGCGTTGGCCGTGCGCGGCACGTACATCCTTTCATGTCTTCAACCAATTGAGGCACAGCACAATGAGAACTTTCGCCATATTCTCACTGGCAAAGCAGCAACTCGAGTGGTCACACGGTCTCGATCAAGATCGCCGGCCCGACATGGATGACGGTGATTGATTTTATCTCGCAAGAACTCCATGGGCGGGTCACACCGCAGGCGTATCGACCTTTTTTTTCGTTCGTCATAGTCGAATCCTTCAATACAGTTTGTTCACACAATGTTTCCGAACTCGAAAATGCTCCGCTGTGTTATCGCAGACGACCTGAGAGCTTCTCGAACTCTCTTGCAAACATGGATCGAACCGTGCGGGTATATTTGCGAAGCGACTAGCAACGGTGAGGAAGCTTGGAAGGCTATCCAAAGGTTGTTGCCAAGCTTGGTGGTGACTGATATTGAAATGCCAGGTGCAAGTGGCTTGGATCTGCTCTGTTCCATGAGAGGTCATTCGTCGGCTGAGATAAATTCGATTCCTGTCATCGTGATCAGCAGCCTTGTTGATGACGAAATTCGCCAGTTCGTCCACGATGCCGGGGGTACTTTTTTCTTGCCCAAGCCGCTCGAAAAAGATTCCACACAACGCGTCGTGACTAATCTCAGTGATCTTTCGAGTGTCACGATCGAATCTCATCGGAGAGTGGCCGAACGGATACGCGATCCGGCAACTAAAATTTCACCTACCTTGCGTCGTCTATATCGTGATGTACTGGCGCACGGTCCAAAGTTCCGATAGCGAACTTGGCCAGAGCGATGAATTCAGAGCCGACCCCAGGTGCATCTGTGCTCTGTGCCAAGGAAGTGACCAGCAAGCTCGCCTCGATATTTGCGAGCAGGGCTGCAATCATTGTCGAACACTGTGTCTTCGGCGCGTAGTTCACTGTCGCGTCTGGTCATGCTTGTTCAGCCGCGATGGTGCCCACTACGATTGATTGCCTAGATAAACACGAAGGGCGCCAGCGACGACACAAAATTCCACAGGTTCTTCGTCGATCACTTCGCCATCGAGCGTAAATCGCATCGGCGGTTCTGAATGCAATTGGAGACGCTTGGCTTGGCGAAATATAATTTGTTCGCATTCCAAGAAGCTTCCGGCCAAGTTCCCGGCTACGATTTCGACCATATCCATCAGACCACCATCTTTGATGATGACGATATCAAGCATGCCATCCTGTGGTGAAGCTTCGGGAGCAACTTCAATGCGTCCGGCATTCGTACGACCGTTGGCTACGAGTACGGCCCAGCTATCCAGTCCATCGAAACGTTCACCGTCAATGTCCGCCGTGATGCGATATGTTTGCATGTCCGCCAATATTCCAACGGAGCCTCGGATGTAGCTCAACGGGCCCCAGCGATCTTTCAACTCATCGGTCAACTGCGCCGAAACGCGGACGCAGTTGCCGCCAGCGGCGACGTTTGCGTAGTACCTTTCAAATCCGTCGCCGCGAATACGGACTGCGTCCACTAACATTGGACTAGTTGTCAGAAACAACTCAGCGGCCAGTTGAACACTATCAGGGATTGCGAGTGTTCCCGAAAAGTCGTTTGCAGTACCCAGGGGGATAATCGCCAAACATGGACGGCGTTTCGCGTCAATCTTCATGAGCGCATTGACCACGGCATTTACAGTACCGTCACCGCCGGCGGCGATCACCGTCTCACAACCGTCGGTCAATGCACTTTCAATTTCAGCTCGCAAATCGATTTCACGATTCAACTCAACCCACTTGGTGGGAATAGCGTGCAGCGCCGAACGAAGTTCATCAATGCCCTCGGCTTTGCCAGATCCTTGGTTCCAGAACAAAAGGTATTTCATTTTTCTCACAGGAAAATTGGATGCTATGGCGCCGATATCGCGACCGTGATCTTGCGCAGAATCGTTACGGCGACTCCAGCCTCGAGATGCGTCAGCACCGCAAATCTCAGGCCGATCCCAACTATGGAGTCGTTTTAAAGAAGTTGAAGCTGAAAAAATCCAGTACGATGTTTGCCAAGTTTACCGTTGAGCCAACCAGCGTCCGCGTGCAGCGTCTAGGAGGACTGCGATGATGATGACGGCGCCCGTGATGATGCGTTTTGTGCCCTCGGCGGTTCCGATTTGTGCTAGTCCGGTTTGAAGTACGGAGATGATCAACACGCCGAAGAATGTGTGGATGACGGAACCGCGTCCGCCCATCAGGCTCGTACCGCCAATGACGCATGCGGCGATCGCGGCGAGCTCGATGCCGACTCCCGTTTCGGGATCTGTGCTTGGCAAGAGTGTCGTTCGCATGATCGCGGCCAATCCGCAAAGCAGACCACTGACCATGAACACGATGACGCTGTAGGGAACCGTGTTGACGCCCGACATCCGAACGGTCTCGGCGTTGGTTCCGATCGCAATGCAGTAGCGTCCGAATACGGTGCGAGTCAACACCCACTGGGCGACAAGGACCACCACCATCGCGATCAAGAACGCCGATGACAATCCAATCAGTGGTAACGGCTTGCTGAGTGTTTCGACGGACGAACCGATGTATTTCTGTTGCGAATTCGTGAGTAGGTAAGCTGCACCGCGGGCAATTTCGAGCATGCCCAAAGTCACAATGAATGACGGAATCTTTGCTCCGACACTTAGAAGTCCGTTGATCAACCCGCACAGTCCGGCGGCAACGATACAGACAAGTGAGGATGTTAGAAACGACCAGCCATGATCGACCATCAAAACGCCAATGACGGCTGATCCGAGTGCCAGTAGTGATCCCACGGACAAGTCGATTCCTCGAATCACGAGCACCCATGTCATGCCAACAGAAATCACGATCAAGTCAGGAATCTGGTTCAAAATCAAGGGTAACGTTTGAAAGCGAAAGAAATGCTCGCTCAGGCTACTGAAGATAGCAATGAGCAAGACCAAGACACCGACCATACCAGCGTACTGAACGAGGGCGGGGTTTCGCATCAGTCGAACAATCCATGATTCATTGATTGCCATCGTTTTCTATCCTGCGATCTCGACGGAGTAACCAGCAAATGAAGCCTGCGTGATCGACTCTCGGGACCACCTGTCACGCGTAAACTCTCCCGTCAAGCGACCAGCGGAGAGAACTAGGATGCGATCACATGTTCTCAGCAACTCATCGAGATCACTGCTCACGATCACAATCGCTTTCCCGTCGCTCGCAAGCTGTTCGAACAGCCGATGAATCGGCTGAATCGCCCCCACATCGACGCCCCGCGTGGGCTCGTCGAATAGGAACACGTTGGCACCACACAGCAACCACTTTGCCATAACCACTTTCTGCTGGTTTCCACCGCTAAGCGACGCACAGGTTTGATTTACACCAGAGCACCGAATGTCAAGTTTCGTGCGATAGTCACTCGCCGCTGTGTATTCGCGGTGTTGATTGATGACTCCCAAACGTGAGCAAACCTTTTCCATCGATGCGAGCGTCGTGTTGACAGCGATGGATTGGATGAGCAGTAGCCCGGAATGCTTTCGGTCTTCGGTGACCATGGCCAAGCCATGGTGAACGGACTCACTTGGCGAGCGGAAACGATAGTGTCTTGGATCTTCATCAAGCAGGATCGCGCCAGAGTCAGCCGTGTCGCTGCCAAAAATCGTACGGAGTAACTCCGTACGTCCGGAGCCAACTAAACCCGCGATACCAAGTCGCTCGCCAGCATGCACGTCAAAAGAAATGTCTTCAAGCTCACCTTTTCGAACGATATTTTTCACCCGAAGGCGGACCCTCGATTGCGCGTACGACGTAAAAGGCATCTCGGTGGGTGTGGATTGGGTGCCCGTCATCGCACGCACCATGTCGGTGGTTGACATCTGGGAGGTCAAACAAGTTCCAACGCGACGTCCGTCACGCAAGATAGTGACTCGATCCGTTAATTCGCGGACTTCGTCGAGTCGGTGGCTGATGTAAACGATTCCGACGCCACGATCCCGCAATTGGTCCAGCCACACGAACAATCTTTCTGTCTCGCGATGCGTAAGTGCGGCGGTCGGTTCATCTAGAATCAACAGACGGCAATCACGGTCTAGTGCCGTCGCGATCTCGATCAATTGCTGTTGTCCCACCCCCAATCTCGAAACAGGCATGTCGAGCGGAATCTCATCGATCCCGAACCGTTCCAGTGCGATCCGTGCGCGGCGGTGAAGTTCCTTTCGGTTGATGTATCCGAAACGATGTGGGAAGCGACCGAACAGCAAATTCTCAGCAACGCTCAATGTTCCGATTTGATTGAGTTCTTGTTGTACGATCTGAACGCCCGCAATTTCGGCTTGACGCTTGTTTGCGGGTGCATAGTTCTCACGTTCCAATTGCATCGTGCCGGACGATACAGAAGTCAGCCCCGCAATCATCTTGCAAAACGTAGTCTTACCTGCACCGTTTGCACCGACTAATGCGTGGATCTCGCCCCGTCGAAGTTCAAACGAAACGTTGTCGAGTACGTTCACTGTATACGACTTCGATAGTCCCACACAGGAGAACAGGGGGCGTGACTCGTCGGTCATCAAAGCGTCTCGATCGTGACGAGATCGACGGGTGTTTCCGTGTCCTCAATCGTGCTTTCGGGTGAAGTCAAGAGTTTCAACGCGGCTTCGATGCCGAATACGGCGAGTTGATCACCATGTTGATCCGCGGTAGCGAGTATTTTGCCTTCGCGAATCGATTGTTGGACCGCAGTGATATTGTCGAAGCCGACGATGAGTAAGTCATCCGAGCGTCCCGCACTTTTGGCGGCAGCGATCGCGCCGAGTGCCATATTGTCGTTTGCGGCTAAAATGGCTTTGACGTTCGGGTGTTCGCTGAGCATTGCTGAGGCGATCGTATTGGCTTTGCTCATCTCCCATTGCGCCGATTGGCTGTCGACGATTTTAATACCAGCCGCACTCATTGCATCTTCGAAGCCAAGTCGCCGCTCGGTTCCATTGAACGAAGTGCGAATACCTTCGAGAACAAGCACTTCGTCACCGCTGGAGAGCTTGGTCGCGAGATACTCGCCGACTTTTTTTGCACCTAGTCGATTGTCGGGGCCAACAAACGTAATGGAAACGGATTCTTGCTTGAGGATTTCTTGATCGAGTCGATTGTCAATGTTGATCACCACGACACCGGCTTCAACGGCACGTCGAAGTGCGGGGACAAGGGCTTTGGAATCCGCCGGTGCAATAACGATCGCGTTAACTCCGCTCGAAACCATTTCATCCACAAGAGCAACTTGGCGTGATAGATCACGTTCGTCTTTGATCCCGTTAACGACGAGCAAGTAGTCACCAGAGTGTTCTTTTTGGTGTGTCTCCGCCCCAGCCGCCATCGTAGAAAAGAATTCGTTGGCAAGCGACTTCATGATCAACGCGATTCGCGGCTTGGAGTCCACTAGCGAAGTTTCGGATGGCTGGCTCGACGATGTTGATTGCTTGGATGAGCAGCCGACAAGCGAAAGTACGGCAATGAGTAGTGAAGCTTGTGTGGCTTTATTCATATTCAAGGTTTTGTTTCAATGCGTTGCATCGTGGGATTGTGAGTTGAGAAAAGCTTCAAGTTCCGCTCGTGTGGGCAGAGACGGCTGGGCACCAGCACGGCTAACAGCGATTGCGCCAGCGGCACTTGCGTATCGAGCGGCTTGAAACAGGTCGCCCAGTTGTGACCAATAAACGGCGATTGCACCAGCAAACGCGTCGCCAGCTGCAGTCGTATCCACCGGGATGGTGACGAACGGTTTGATCCACTGAGTACGATCTCCATCGCACACGACCGCACCGTTGCCGCCAAGCGTGATGACCGAGTGCTTCGCGCCCAGACGCACCAATTCCTCGGATGCCACCCTTGCATCATCAGTCGACTGAATACTCGTTTTTAACAACGATTCAGCTTCATGTTGGTTGGGACAAATCAAATCGACATGGAGTAGAGCGGCTGGGAAAACGCTCGGCATAGGTGCGGGATTCAAGATCACGCGGACGCCGCTTGCTTTCGCAACTTCGATCCCACGAAGAACCGTTTCGAGCGGCAGTTCGAGTTGGCACAGTAAGACTTCGCTGTGCGCGATACGGTGCACGTGCTCACGTAGCGTTTCGATTGTGACGCGACCATTCGCCCCCGGAACCACGAGGATCGCGTTTTGTCCCGAGTCTTCGACAGCCACGACGGCGAGACCACTGGCGCAATCGTTTTCAAGTCGAACGGCTTCAATACAGATTTCTGCGTCACGCAAGTTCGTCAGCAGACGAGCGGCAAACGAATCGCTGCCGACGCTTCCGATCATATCGACCTTGCCGCCGAGTCGAGCTGCTGCGATCGCTTGATTAGCGCCCTTGCCGCCGCAAACTTCGTCGGATGACTTAGCAATTACGGTTTCGCCAGGTCGCGGCAATGTCTCGCAGCGAATCACAACATCCATATTGATGCTGCCTAGTACGACGATTTTCGGTGACGTTAGGTTACTCTTCACAGGAACCATTACCGTTAGTTCGGCGACGAGTTTTCGGCGTGCTTGGGCGGCTCGCTCGAAAGCAACTGAAGTGCCTCGAGGGTTCGCGGTTTCATCGCTTCGGAGATGATGAGGAAGTGATGCTTGCCAGTTTCGTTTGGTGTGAAAGTGGTCAATGAGTCGTTCGCCACAGTCACCGTTCCTGGTGGCGAGAGTTGAAAATACTCGTGCTCGGGTCGGATTGCCTGAAGCACACTCGTTAAGTCCCAGGTCGGACGATCATGCGGCGGAGGACTGTAAAGCACATAGGCTTCGCTGAGCGGGTGATGATCCACATAGCCGAAGTCATTCTCGATGCTTTGGTGGGGATACGCCAAATTCAAGCCGATCTCAAAACCGCTCCAAAGAACAGTGGTGGGCCACTGAGTCGCCAGTTTCTGGGTGGACGGAATGTCTTTGACGACATTGTATTCTTTGTGGTCGTGCAGCTGTCCATTGTCGTCGCTGATTTGTGTGAATGCACCAGCCATCATCGACAGCAACTTGACTTTCTTTTCGACGAGCTCACGGCCAGTCAAAGGGCTCAGGGCGTCTGGTTTCGAATCCAGCAGGTTCGCGAGGTTCGTTGAAAAACCAACCTGTATTACTGCGACCGAGTGATCGGGTGCCGAGGCCAGTGCCGTTCGTAAGACCGTCACGGCATCGGGCGCATTAACGCCCGAGATCAAGTCATGCGGATAACGTAACTTTCCCTCGTCCATGACTTTGGCAAGGCCATTAAATTTGCCTTCTTGATCCGTGACGCCGCTGTGACAGACACCAATCGGCACGTCACCGTTTCCGTAGAACGTGTTCACCGCATCGACGAAGGGCGCCGCCAACGGATGGTCTTTCGTGATCGTGACTGCGAGCAACTTGCATTCACCGCGAGACTGGAGCGAGTGAATCATGCCGAGTGCCAACGCATCATCACAGTCATTGCCGATATCGGTGTCAAAGATGACTGGCAAAGGTACGGATACAGAAGCCTCTTGGCCCCGAGTTGTCGCCGTGTCCGAAGCAATCGCCAAGAGTGTCCAAACGAAGATACATTTCGTGAATCGAGACATGTTGAATCAGCGATCTCAAAAGATAAGTGGTGGGCGGATTGGAGGGGCAATAGAGTATAGCGTAAAACGATTCCTCAAGCCCAAGCGTAATACGGCCAGGGACCTATGCCGGAACTATGGGGTGGACATTCTATGAAACCATCACTGTGACCGAGCGAGACGAGATCTCCGCTGCCGCGAGTATCGACGAGTTCGGCGAGCCCATTTCCTTTCAGTCGAACCATTCGCAACCAATGCAGCGGTATCGTCTTGGAGCCGAATTCGTTGACACAAACCATTGGCACCGGAGATAGCCACACTCGTTGGCCGGAGAGTTTCGATAGAAGTGGAAGTGCGAAGCGTCGGCAACCGACCGTAGCACTTACTGGATTACCAGGCAGGCCGAGAATGAGTTTGCCTTCCGTTGTCGCTGCACCCAGAATCGGCTTGCCGGGGCGAATTGGTAAACCGTGAAAGATGACTTCGCCACCCACGTCGCGGCAACAATCGGGGACGTGATCATAATCGCCCATTGAAACGCCACCGGTCATGACCACGGCGTCAGAGTCTTGAAGGCACTTGCCGAGCATTTGCGTTAACGATTCCCGATCATCGACACAGTGCTCAAGGTTCACAAGGGAGACCCACGGATGGGCTCCGAGAATCGACGTGAGTGAAAAGCGATTGCTGTTGTAAAGCTGCCACGGTTCAGGTCGTTCTTTGAGAAACAAACCAACTTCGTCACCCGTGGTGATCACGGAGACTCGCACAGCCTTATAAACGTCCACGCCGTGGTATCCAAAGTTGGCAATCAACGCTCGCTGGGCCGGGCCAATCAGTGTTCCTGGGGACAAGACCGTGCTACCCGCTTTGGCGTTCTCGCCAGCGCGGCGAATATGCTCTCCCGATGGCGTCTTCATTCCGGAATCACGCAGCCGAATTTCGCCCGCATATTCTTCGGTATCTTCGCGTTTGACAATGGCCTCAGCTTGAGAGGGAACGATCGCGCCAGTAAATATGCGCACAATGCTTCCATCGAGCATCTGTGTAGGCGGTGCTCCCGGCACACACTCGCCCGTCACTTGGATGGGCTGGCTTGTTTGCAAGTCGCTCATTCGAATCGCGTAGCCATCCATTGCGGAGACATCAGCAGCGGGGCTGTCGCGATCGGCGGTCACCTCTTCGGCGAGTACTCGGCCCGTACAGGCGTCCAGATTGCGCTCGATCCCAACCGTCGTCAGCCTCTCAGCGAGCGCTCCAATGGCATCATCGAGATGAGTAAATGCGAGTTGCTTAGGAAGCATTGGTCAGGTCTTCGGGAGTATTGATGTTGTAACAGGCTTGCAATGAAAGCGTTACCGTTTGAACGTTTCGCGTTTTAATCCATCGCATGAGGCTGCGGTCGTTCGATGACGCAAGTTCTCGCAGCGATTCGATCTCGTCGACGCCGTAGACGCCGATCAGTGGCTGAATCCAATCCGATTGTGCAACGGTGAGTTGGCGGCGTTTATTCCATTGAGCGAGCAACGATCGCAGATCGTGGACGCTTAGGTTGGGCGTGTCGACGGGCGTGACAAGGCAGCCTTCGAAACCTTGCCGTTTCGCGTATTGAAGCGAGGCAAGGATTCCCATGACGGGTCCCCGATTTGGGACTTCATCGATCAACGCGAAACGATCGTGTGAAATTGGCGTCTCGCCGCTCACAATAACGTCGTCACAAACCGCGTCGAGGCGGTTGATCGCCAGCTGTAAATAACTTTCGCCGAGCGGGTGCATGATCGACGCTTTGTCACGACCCATGCGAGAGGACTTTCCACCGCAAAGGACGACGCCGAGCGCACGAGTAGATTCGCCGGTCATTGCTGGGATGATTGCTGTTGTTGCTTGGTGAGCACATCTTCGACCCAGCCTCGTGCTCGCATCATCGCGGGGAAGCCATTGGTCGGTGCAGACAAAATCGCCACGTGCCGAAGATCTTCGGGGGTGCATCCCGCCTCGAGGGCTTTGCGGCAATGCGAGTGGGCCGCACCTTCAAGACCGCTGCCGATTGAGATTGCGAGTTTGACCAGCGAGACCTCACGATCGCTCAAGGGTCCAGCGTTACGAGCCGCTTGCCCAAATGCTTCGTAAGCTTGCATCAGCTCGGGATTGCTGACGTGCATCTGCTTGTAGGGTTTCGGAATCACGGCGAGGCTCACATCGGGGGAGAGAATTGTGCGATCGCATTCGCAAGGGACTGCATCGTGTAGGGTTCCGCTTCGACAACCACTTCCAAACCGAGCTCACGGACGATCGCGGAAGTCACGGGGCTGAGTGTGGCAATGCGAGTATGTTGTAAGCCGTCACCAAAGAGCGAGATCACGTTTCGTGCCGACTGGCTGCTCGTCACAGTGACCCAATCGAATTGTCCTTGGCGGAGCATTTCAACCACAGCCGAATCGACTGAGGTCACATCTTCATGGCGGTATGCTATGACCTGGCGCACGATGCCACCAGCGCGAACAAGGCTTTCACGTAACGTATCTCGACCACGGCTAGCGCGGATCAACAAGAAGCGATATCCCTTGGCCGTCGGCAGAAGTTCCGTGGCGAGCGACTCCGCTCGAAAGTCTTCGGGCACGACGTCACACCGCAAATGATATGACTCGATCGCAGCGCACGTTTTGCTTCCAACCGCAGCGATGCGCAGTCCAGCTAACTTTCGCACGTCGAGTCCTAACGCAAACAATCGATCAAAGAAGTATCGCACTCCGTTCACGCTGGAAAAAACAATCGTGCCATAGTCGCTGAGTGAGGCGATGGCTTCATCCACGTCGGACCAATCTTCGGGCGGCGAAATTTTAACGACTGGTTGGGCAATGACCGTTGCGCCTTGTTCACGCAGCAGCGATGTCAACTCGTCGGCTTGGTCGATGGGGCGAGTCACCAAGATGGTTTGCCCAAAGAGCGGACGACGATCAAACCAACTCATCGAGGGTGCTAGCTTCGTGACTTCACCAATGATCACAATGACCGGGGGACGAAATCGACTGGCCGGTGTTAATCGCTCGGCGACTTCATCAAGACGACAGTGAACGGTTTGTTGGTCGGGGTGGGAACAACGACGGACAAGTGCGGCAGGTGTTGCAGGATCTTTGCCCGAATCGATGAGGGCTCGAGTCCACTGGGGCGCCGTGGTGACTCCCATGTAGATCACCAGCGTTCCCGGAAACTTCGCCAAGGCGTCCCAATCCAGGGCTGACTCAGATTTACCAGGCTCTTCGTGACCAGTGACCAGGGCGACGGCGGAGGCCAGTTGACGGTGGGTGATCGGAATTCCAGCAAACGAGCCTGCGGCGAGCGCAGCCGTGATGCCCGGCACCACTTCAAACGGGATTCCAGCAGCACGAACAGCGTCAATTTCCTCTGCCGTGCGGGCGAAAACAGCAGGATCGCCACCTTTTAGCCTCGCGACAGTCTTTCCAAGGCGAACGTGGCGGACGATTTCCTCGCAAATCTCGTTTTGGGTCCAGATACGCGTTTGGCCATGCTTGCCGACACAGATTTTTTCGGCGTTTAAGGCGTGATCTAGCAACGAATCGTTGCTCAAACCGTCGTAAAGCACGACATCCGCTCGGCCCAAGAGTTCCGCACCTCGCAGCGTCAGCAGTCCAGGGTCGCCTGGTCCAGCACCAATCAGGAATACACGCGGAGTCATGGGTCGCCAAGGATAATTTTACGGGAAAATACGGGCTGATCGGGTTCCAATCGGGCTCTCGCACGTCTGGATTATGCCAGCTAGCGGGACACCGGTCACCGCCCTGGAAGTCGCCCGGGACATCGACTCGCCAAAAGCCCTAGACAATGCGGTCGCTTGCCGCCATACTACGCGGCCGCAAATTAAACAACACTCCAAAGCCATTTCTTTTTGACGCCGACAGCGTCTCCATTTGACATGCCAAATACCAGTAGTGCCAAGAAACGTCTTCGCCAAAACGAGAAGCATCGCGTTCGAAATCGCTCGACCCGAAGTGCGTTGCGAACTCAAATTAAGAAAGTCCGCGAAGCTGTAGCTGCTGGCGACTTTGAGAAGGCACAGACTGAGTTTCGCATGGCGACCTGTCGACTTGATCAGGCCGCATCCAAGAAACTGATCCATAAGAACGTTGCCGATCGGACTAAGAGCCGTTTGAGCAACTTCATTAAGAAGGCGTCACTCGCCAAAGCCGCTTAGTTTTTTTGCGGTAAACGACTCACTGAGAAAGGCTCCGTTCATCACGGAGCCTTTTTTCGTTGGCAAGTGGTGCTCGCTTGAGTCGCACCGGTTTGGTATTGGCCAGTTACCTCTCCCTCAAAACGCGAGAGAGGTAACGACGTTGGTCGCTTACCACTTCAGCCCCGCTTGGCTGAGTCGGCGCTCCGTTTCAACCATCAACGCATCTTCTTCGGCTTCAGTCTCAGCGACGTAAGTAACACTGAATCGCAAAAACGATCCCGCGTCATCCCATGGAACCGTGACAATTCCACGTTCTTCGATCAGATAGCGTGTGGCTTGTTCGGCATTGGCGAACACTTCGCCTGATGAAGTGCCTATCGGCGACTTGGTGTAGAGGAAGTACGATCCGCCTGGCATTTGGCAATCGAAACCGCAACGACGCAACATCGCGACGATCTTTTCAAGACGGCGACGATACTTTGCATTGATCCGTTTCGGGATCGAGTCATCATCCAACGCTGCGGCCGCAGCCTTCTGGGTTGCGATGAATTGGCCGCTGTCACTGTTGTCTTTCACATCCGAAAACGCCGACACAATGCGTTCGTGGCCGCACACCCAGCCCATTCGCCAGCCGATCATGTCGTAGCCCTTGCTCATCGAGTGGACTTCGATCCCAACGTCCATCGCACCGGGTGTTTCAAGAAAGCTGCGAGGTTTGCCATCGAACGTGAGCAAGATGTGTGCAGCATCTTGGACGACAATAAATTCCTTTTCTTTGGCAAGGGCGACGACCTTTTCAAAAAACTCTGGCGTCGCGTTTCGTCCTGTTGGTGAGTTTGGATAGTTGATGACGAGCATCTTCGTCCGTCGATAAATGTCGTCGGGAACTGAATCCAAATCTGGCAAGAAATTGTTTTCCGCCAACAGTGGCAACTTGAAGACTTCGCCACCGTAGTAACGGGTATGCGTACCGGCGACCGGGTACCCGGGAACGGTCATGAGAGTGACGTCACCAGGATTGATAAAACATGCCGGAAGCATTGCGTAAGCAGGCTTGCTGCCGATGCAATGGTTGATCTGCTTGACCGGATCCAACTTGACACCGAAGTGGCGTTTCATGAATCGAGCCACAGCTTCCTTGTACTCCATGACGCCGTTGTCAGCGTAACCACGGTTTTCGGGTCGATTGATCTCTTGTGCCATGCGTTCACGGACGCCCGCATCCGCCATCGCGTCGTTTTCGCCAATTCCAAAATCGATGAGTTGGCGGTCAGGATGATCCGCCAAGGCCTTGCGTTTGGCGCGTTTGATCTTTTCGAACTTGTAAATTTCGGTTCCTTTGCCGTAACCCATTCCGCCGATACGGTCAGCAAACAGTTTTTGGAAGTACGGGTCGGCAGTGGTGGGCGACTCAGTCACAGTGCTCATCGTTCGAAAATGGGTAAGTGAAGATTGGCGTCAGGTACTCAAAGGCGATCTCAGTTGATCGGCCTAAAACTATTGCCCAAGTTAGAGTGGATCAACCGGAATCGACAAGGGTGTTGACTCGGAAGTTCGGTCAATGTTCAAGGAAATAGCCGGCATGTTTCGAGACAGGTATCGCACGGGAAGCACCGAAACGATTCCTCCGAACATCCCAGTAACGAGCGGGATAACGGTTGCTTGTGGAACTTAGGATGATGGCCTGGCGATGCCAGAACGTTTTGAAGCAATGAATTCTCGAAGAAACCCAAGCCATTGCTCCTTGAAATTCAAAGTCTCGCGAACCACGAATCCGCAATCATTGATCAACAAAGTCTTTGAAGTGCCCATGAAGTGATTCACCGTCGCCGTTCTCACGTGGTGTTCGTACCTTGATGCGATGGGTCTCGACGCTGAAAGGATTGAGGAGCCGTGTGAAATTGGCGGTGAACTGACGATCGTGACTGAGATTGTTGACTGCGGCTGCATGTGAGTCATTGCGAATGTGTTCTGTCACTCCACCCGTTGCTTAGAAAATCCTTGAATGCCTTGAGCTAAGGCTTCAATAGGCTTCGACGCTTGGCGGCGTTCCTCTTCGAGGTGCACTCGGATCGATTCCGGATGCGTTAACTTCCAGATGTGCGGGGCAAGTTGGCCAGTTCGTTTCACCGTCCAACGCTCTCTGCAAGATGTCCCGCATGTACCTCGCTGGTCCGCTCGCCGCGTGGATGGTCCGACAAGTCAGTCAATGCTCATGTTTTCGATTGACAAACAGAAACAGCGCACCCGCTGGTGACGTTTTTTCCGAACGACGCGGTGATGATACCGGTCTGTCGTAAAGGGTACCGAATGAACGCTAGCATGGCCTTGAATTTCAAGGGGAGTGCAAATCTTAGTCTTACTTTCTCTTTACTGCGTAGGACATGTTTTTGTATAGCTGTGAAACATTAGCTCGTCGGATGGTGAACTCCACAGCTAAAGCGAGCTCGTTTTCTCACAGGCTATCAAGCAACATGCAAATCACAGACGTCATCGCTGAATCGGACTTGCCAGCGAATTTGGACTTGCCAGCGAAATCAGAATTGCCCATGGACCAAACTCTCGAAGTTGTTGGTACCAGAGCACAACAAGCCGTGTTGGATTTGTTTCAAGGCGATGCCAGCGGCGTTGTCGAGCTTGGTTCGACGTATCTCATTCCCGCTGCGCTTGCGCTGCTGGCAATTTTCATTGGATATCTCGTCGCGAAGTATGTGTCACGAATCATCAGCCACCCGGTTTGTCGGCGTGTGGATGAGACGCTCGGGAAATTTGTCGGACGAGTGGTCTTCTATGCAATTTTAATCAGTGTCGTTGGCGCTACTCTCAGCAAAGTGGGGGTGGAAATGGGCGGTTTGGCCGCCGTGCTTGCTGCCGCCGGTTTTGCAGTTGGTTTAGCATTCCAGGGAACGCTCAGCAACTTTGCAGCGGGAGTGCTCTTGCTCGTATTTCGACCTTTCAAGGTTGGCGACATGGTCAATGCCGCTGGAGTGATGGGTAAGGTCAACGAGATCGATTTATTTACGACAACGCTCGATACACCCGACAACCGTCGTATCATTGTTCCCAACAGTTCGATTTCTGGTGGAACGATCGAAAACGTAAGTTTTCATAAACATCGACGGGTCGAAGTTTTGGTCGGTGTCGAATATGCGGCTGACTTGCAACGCACACGCGCTGCACTACAGCGGGCTGTCGATCACCTTGTCGCGGAGACGGTCCAGGGCCCCGACCGCGGCGCGATGGTCATCCTTGCTGGACTTGGTTCGAGCAGCGTCGATTGGAAGGTGCGGATGTGGGTAAAAACACCGGACTTTTTCAAATGCACTGAGTTACTCACGAGCCAAATCAAGACAGAATTGGACATTGCTGGCGTTCAAATTCCATTCCCACAAATGGATGTGCATTTGCATCGCGTCGATCGTGCCGAGCGTTCAAAAGATGTTCGCACAACCATCGAATTACATCGTCCGCATGTCACGAATCAAGAAGTCAATGCGACCGAAATTCCCTCGCGTGCGATACTTCGAACACGACCGATGCTTCGTGGATAGTGGTGATGTGTAGTGCACAAATAAGTGTGCTCAAGAATTTGATTTTGCTCTCTCGCTCTTCCGAATTAGTGAACTATCATGGCGGCAACTAATCGGAGTTGTGACTAATTCATTCGAGCTTTGAACTGCGTCATTGCAGTACAGAGTTTTCTCGGCGAACGGAGCGTGAGAAGCATGTGGCACACCAGCCGCGGCGATCGAACATTGAGGGGCGCTGAATCAGAATTGATCGGCGCAGCCATCGATTCGATGGTTGACGAATTGTTGCTTCATTTGGACGATTGTTTCGAAGACGATCTACCGTTTCGAGGCCATTATGGGCTCGTTGCATACGACTCGCTAACCATCTCACAGCGCGTCGGATTATTGCATGATGTCGCAAGGCACTTGCTAACTGATACGCCTTCCGTGTTTCCGTTGTCTGCTTCTGCGGAAGCCGCTGTTGCTGCGCTGTTCATCGAAGTCCAGGATTCTGTGACGATCGAAATTGACTTGTCCGTCGATGCTGATGCTGACAGTCTCGAACAGCTCCAGCAATGGAGACGATTGGTCATGCGAGCCGCGCAAGCGACGCTGGTGGACTGTTCCAGCTTTGATAGCAATAGCTTCGACCATAGAAATGCGGATTCGCTGTCGCAAATCGAAATACCCAGGCCGAGCTGTAGTGACAAGTCTCTCTGGAGTGATTTGATCGATTTGCTAGCTGAGGCCATATTGTGGGACCGCGACTTCGAGTTGGCGGACAGCTTTCTCGATGCGGACCCCGGCGAATCCTCCCAGCGTCGACGGCTTCTTGGCATCGAAGCCGACTATTTCACGCGGGTCGCTCCGGACCCCAGGCCCGAAGAACTCGAGGGTCTTGTCTTTCGCACGCGGGACATTGCTCGAGCCAAGCCGAAGTAAACTATTCTTTTCTCGCATTTCTACTTCCTTATCGATGCAGTCCATTTTTCATCTTGTGTCGGCAGCAAAAAAGTCGCGACACTCGAGTTATCTGGGCGGTTGCCGATGTGTGTGACTGCGATATGACGTTCGTGTCTGGTTGTTGCAAGGATGCAATCAATGGCGATTGAGTCGCTTGAAGATTTGTCAAGTTTGTCTATTTCTGAGTTGTACTCAGTCTACGTAGCAATCGCTCGAGCCGATCATCATTGGCGCATGCGAGCTCTCTACGGAGATCAACCGCGTCCGGTCGGTCACAGCGAATTTCGCCCACTGCCCAGGGTTCATTTCGAAGATCGACTTGCCGGAGCAAGCGAGCTTGTGGGCGGCGAACAAACGCTTCGTGCAAGATTGGCACGGCAAGCTGCCGCGTATCGGATCGATGTTCAATCAGAATTGCGTTGCCTTCGAAGTAATGCCGCTTAGTTTGGCGCCAACGTGTTTGCGGCGCGAGTTTACACCTCCAGTATCAACGGAGTGATTCAGGTGCATCCATTACTTGCCATTGTGCGTGCTGCGCACTGTCGCAGCACTCACCATTATTTTGCGATCGACGCTCTGCCTCGCGTGCAAACGGACGCGGGACAGCGATTCGTTCGGCACTTGATGCGCCACCATGATCGCTATCTCACGGGTGCTAAAGATCCAGATGTAAGGTTTCGCGATTTCCAAAATCACGTTGTCCACGTCGCCGACAATTATTGGGGCGGTGCGCCGCGAGTAGCGCATAAATGGTATGACCGGCTTCAACAGGAAATCGAGCGAGGCGATTACCGAGAAGCCGCCTACGCCGCCGGTGTACTCAGCCACTATTTCACCGACCCATTTCAACCGCTTCATACGGGGCAAACACCGCGTGAAAGCGTCGTGCATCGTCCCATCGAATGGAGTATCAACCAATCCTACGAGTCGATTTTGAGTCGTTGGCAAGATGACGAACTGAAGGTCGTCTTTCAGCTCTCCGACCAACCCGCTTGGCTTGGCGAGGCGATCTTGCATGGAGCTCGATTCGCGCATCGTCAGTACGATCTGTTGGTGGACACGTATCGGCTCGAACGTGGTGTTCGTAAACCAACAGAAGGTTTAACTGACGAAGCCTGTGACATGCTTGCTCAGTTATTCGGATTGACGATTACTGGCTGGGCCCGCGTGTTGGAGCGAGCGGCATCCGATGCGGAAGCACGACTAGGCAAACCACTTCCTTCAGTGGGCTTAACGATGGCGACGGTCATGGCGACCATTCACGTTCCGCATCGCTTATGGCTGCGAAAGATTGAGTCCAAAGCCGAACGTGCTGCACTGGAACTGCTCATCGAAGAGTACCGCGACACTGGTAAAGTCGTTGAAAACCTGCCTGCAGAAGTCGACATCAAACAACGAGTCGCAAAAATCCATGCGGATGAGAAGTTGTATCGTGATCGCTTAGCAGCCAAGGTGGAAGCCAAGGAGAAATCCGCGTCATCGCCAGCACCGGTCGAAACCATTCCGATGCGTTCGGCACTCCCGAGCAATCCATTCGCTGTCAAGGCACCGATTCAAACCACTGAATTGTCTGAGTCGGTGACGGCTGATCCGGTTGTGCTTCCGTTCGTGCAGCCAGATGTTGTGAATCCTGAGGTGAGGCGTCCTGAGGTCACATCCGCTCGATTGAACGCACAATCGGACCTTGTGGACGCGCCATCGATTGGCCCCAAGACGGCCGCTCGCTTCGCAGCCATCGGAGTTCATACCGTTGGCGAGTTTCTCGCACAGGAAGCGGCTGGTCTCACTCAGCGTCTTGCCACCGGTTGGATCACCTCGGAGACCATTCGAAGTTGGCAATCACAGACCTTTCTGATGTGCCAACTTGATTGCTTCAAAGCACGTGATGTCCAGCTCCTCGTGGGCGCCGGATTTACGACGTGTGAGCAACTTAGCTCGCAACCGACCCAGACCATCAGTCGCGAAGTTCAGCGATTCGCCATGACCAGTGCGGGAGTTCGATACCGTCGAGGGGCCGAGCCACCCACGTTTGATGAAATCCGCAGTTGGCGTGACGATGCGATTCGTTTTTGTGCAAATTCGAATACCTCACGAAAAGCGGGCTAGCATCGCCATTTTTTCCGTGTCATCCCAACAACGTAACCTTCGGGTTACGCTAGGGGAAACAGCCAGATGACCACACGGAGATTTTCTCATGCGAGCTTCCGAAGCAACGCAGAAATTTTTTAACAAAGCCGCTGATCGATTGGAATTGCCGTCGCAGATCCGCGAGATGCTATTGATGCCCAAACGCGAGGTCCAGGTCCAGGTGACGATTGAACGTGACAATGGAGATTTGGCGACCTTCGTCGGGTTTCGAGTTCAGCACGATAATAGTCGCGGACCCATGAAAGGCGGACTGAGGTATCACCCCGAAGTGGATCTGGATGAGACGCGAGCGCTCGCGAGTCTGATGACTTGGAAGACCGCTGTCGTTGATCTTCCTTACGGTGGCGCTAAAGGTGGAATCGGTGTCGATCCCGCAGCTCTATCCAGCCGCGAAATCGAACGTCTAACGCGTGCCTTTGTCGACCAAATTCATGACATCGTGGGTCCCGACACCGACATTCCAGCGCCCGACATGGGCACTGACCACCGCGTGATGTCCTGGTTCCGAAACCAATGGGAAAAGTATCACGGTTTCAACCCAGCCGTGATCACAGGCAAACCGGTCGAAGAGTACGGAGCCAAAGGCCGTGAAGAAGCGACGGGTCGTGGCGTTGGCACTTTGACCGTCAAACTTTGTAAGCGATTGGGACGCAAACCAGAAAGTACACGTGTCGCGATCCAGGGCTTCGGAAACGTCGGCTCGCATGGTGCTAAGTTTTTGCATGAAGCACAGTTCCCAATCATCGCGGTCAGTGACGTGACGGGGACGTACTATGCGGAAGACGGCTTGAACATTCCTGATTTGCTACGACACAAGCTGCAACATCCTCGCGGGCTGCTTGAAGGCTATGAGCATTGCCAACGAATGCCGACCGATGCGTTGTTGTCGCTAAGCAATATTGAGGTTCTCATTCCGGCTGCGTTGGGCGGTATCATCAACGCCAAGAATGTCGACTCGATCAGTGCGCCGGTGATCATCGAAGCCGCTAACGGCCCCGTGGATCCAGATGCCGACCTCGCGTTACAGCAACGTGGTGTGACCGTGCTGCCTGATATCCTCGCAAACGCAGGTGGTGTGACGGTAAGCTATTTCGAATGGGTGCAAAATCGTCAGCATTACCGTTGGACGCTCGATCGTGTTCGACAGGAACTGGATCGTACGATGAACGACGCATTCGAGAACGTATGGCAAACTTCCCAGCAACACGATGTCTCGCTCCGCACCGCAGCTTATATGATCGGAATCACTCGAGTGCGTCGGGCGGCCGAGTTAGCCGGATTGGCGTCATAGGAACGAGGGATTCACGATGGCAAGTTTGACCACGGAGAATTACGTCAAAGCGATTTACCAAATCGGCGGCGATCATTGCGACAGTGCCGTATCGACGGGTGCGATCGCACAGCAACTAGGTATTTCGCCTGGGAGCGTGACGGCGATGCTTAAAACTCTCCGGGACGCGGAACTGGTGGAATACGCGCCCTATTCCGGCGTAACGCTCACTGCGAGCGGTCAACGTCTTGCACTGCGAGTCCTGCGTCGTCATCGACTGATTGAATTGTTTCTTTCACAAACACTCAATCTCTCGTGGGATGAAGTACACGAAGAAGCCGAACACATGGAGCATGCGGTCAGTGATCGACTAGTTGACCGAATTGATGAGCACCTCGGGTTCCCACAAACCGATCCGCATGGCGACCCCATTCCCACCAGCGACGGTACCGTTGAATCCGCAGAACGACCCACGCTTTCGCAATGGCCTGTTGGTCAGCCGTTTCGATTGGTACGTGTCCTGGACCAGTCCAGTGAATTCCTGCGTTATTTGACTGAGTCCGGCTTGGAACTCGCTGCGGTTGGAATTGTCGTCCAACACGTGCCGCACGCGGCCACGACCATGATCTCCATCAACAACCAAACGACCACCCTCAGCAATCTGGTCGCCGGCAAGCTCGTCGTCGCTGCGAGTGAGTAAGTTCTTGTGTATCCTGGCACTTTACAATGCCGCAGTATAATGCCGGACAAACACAACGATTTTTACTGGGAGTAACGAAGCTTGGAAATTTGGCCTGCAATCGATTTACGTGGCGGAAAACCCGTTCGTCTGCGACAGGGTGACTACGACCAAGAAACCGTGTTCGGAGATGATCCAGTTGTATTTGCGTTGAAATGGCGTGACTGTGGCGCCAGGCGATTGCATTTGGTGGATTTGGATGCCGCACGCGGCGACGATTGCCAAGCGAACCGAGACGCCGTTGCCAGAATCGTTCGTGAAACCGGTTTGCCGTGCCAACTCGGTGGCGGTGTTCGCGATGAAGAGTCCATCGAATCGCTGCTCAGTCTTGGGTTAGCGCGACTCGTCGTGGGATCCGCGGCGCTAAAGCAACCTGATTGGTTCGCTCGCATGTGCGATGCGCACCCGAAGCAACTGGCCGCTGGGATCGATGCTCGCGGAGGAATGGTCGCGACTGACGGTTGGTTGGAAACCAGCACCACCTCCGCCATTTCACTCGCTCAAGATTTGCGATCAAAAACAGAGAACATCGCTGCGATCATTTACACCGACATCGCCCGCGACGGCATGATGCAGGGACCAAACTTTGACGGACTTGTCCAGATGATGACAGCGACAGATATTCCGTTGGTCGCCAGCGGTGGCGTCTCGACGCATGACGATGTCGAACGACTCGAAGCTATGGGTATGCCAGCGGCGATTGTGGGGCGTGCGATCTATGATGGTGCAATGAAACTCGAAGATGTTATTCGAATCGCGAGGGACATAGCGTGATAACGAACAGAGGGAGATTGTTAATCGCGGGGCTTTGCTTTGCTGCTTGCCATCTTCTGACGTCAGCAGCCTTGCTGGCTCAGGAGAACTCGTTGCCTCCGATTGGTATCGAGATCGATGAAGCCATTGCGACGCAATTGAAGAACCGCGTCGAAAAGATCTCCGCCGATATCTCTCGTGTGGCGGACTCCAGCGACGACGCGCGGGCTTGGCGGCCGGATGTCGAAGTCCTTGTTCGCGCCGTGCGTTTGGCGTTGGAGCAACAGCTTTTCTACCAATCCAACGACACCGTTGTCGCTAACGAATTGCTCGACGAAGCCCATCGACGTCTAGAAGAAGTCGTCAATGGGAAGCGAGGCATTGAGTTGATGAGACTGCCGTCGGGAACGGGCGGTGACCCACGATTGGTCGTGGGAGGGTTCGTTTCAGGGATCGATGACTCCGTCCAGCCCTACGGTCTTGTGATTCCGATTTCGTATCGCGGTGAAAACCCTCAACCGCATCGTTTGGACGTGTGGCTGCATGGTCGTGGCGATAGCAAGGTGGAGTTGTCTTTCTTAAAGGAACGCATGACCAAGTTGGGGGAGTACACGCCAGACGAGACGTTTGTGCTGCATCCGTTCGGCCGGCACTGCAACGCATACAAGTTTGCTGGAGAGACCGACGTCTATGAAGCGATGGCCCATGTGCAATCACTCGTTAACATCGATCCGAGTCGAATTTCGATACGTGGTTTTTCGATGGGCGGTGCTGGGTGCTGGCATCTCGGTGTTCATAATCCTGGGCAATGGTTCGCCGTAAATCCTGGCGCGGGATTCGTCGACACGATCGTTTATCAAGGCTGGGACGAGAAGCCACCGTATGCGTTGAGCGACGCTCAAAAGCGTCTGCTGATGTGGTACGACGTGTTGCCCTGGGTTTCAAATTTTCGCAATACCAACTTGATCGCGTACAGCGGCGAGCTCGACAAGCAACGACAAGGAGCTGAACTTGTTCTGGCCGAAGCCGATAAGTTGACTGTGCCGATGCAGCACGTGATTGGTTTAGGCATGGGCCACAAAATCGATAAGCCGTCAGCCACAAAGATTGACAGTGTGTTAGCAGATTGGGCAAAAAAGCTTCCGGCACCGCCCAAGAAGAAAATTGATTTCCAGACGTACACGCTCCGCTATCCGCAATCGGATTGGCTGCGCATTACTGGCATGACAAAGCACTGGGAGCGTTCTCGCGTGCAAGCAACGATCGACGAAGAGCGAATTCAAATCGAAACCGAAGGCGTCACCTCGTTAGAACTCGACTTTGGCGATACATGGAATATTTATGCAGTCTCGATGCGGATCGATGGCAATTCGTTGACACCTCGCGATGATGGCGAGGCACCCGGCTTTCAATGCCGTTTGGTTCACGACGGCACACGATGGAATGTTTCGAATCGTCAAACGGCCACCGAGACCGAAGAGGTAGGGTTGCAAAAACGCCCAGGTTTGCAAGGTCCGATAGACGATGCGTTTTGTGACCGCTTTTTGTTCGTTATCCCCAGTCGCCCGGCTGTTCACGGAGCAGCCCAGCGTTGGATTGATCGTGAACTTCGATACGCCCAAGAGCGTTGGAAGCGATTGATGCGAGGGGAGGTACGAGTGGTACAAGACACGGCGCTCACGCAGGAGCAAATCGCGACCTCGAATCTCATTTGCTTCGGGGACTTCATCAGTAATCGGTACCTCGCGGGAATTGCACATAGTTTACCCGTAAGCTGGGACCGCGAACACTTGCAAATCGGTTCGAAATCATTCGACCCCAGCAAGCATGTAGCGGTGTTCTGTTATCCGAACCCGGCCAATCCAGACCGCTACATCGTTGTGAACAGTGGTATGACGTTCCGAGAGTTCTCCAATGTTAGTAACTCTCGCCAGATCGCGATGCTCCCGGACTGGGCCGTCATGAACGTCGAAACGAAAGACGACTTGATCATCGCCGGCGATGTCATCGAAGAAGGCTTCTTCAACGAGCAATGGCAACTCGACGATCGGCAAATTGACGATCCAATCTCCGAAACGGAGCCTTCCTTAGAAGTGCCGTCGAAGTAGTGTTGCAGGCGCATCGCGTCGGCAATAGCGACTTACCGTACCGATCGCACCAAATCGCGGTCGATCATTGCCCATTGCAGCCATCGAGTTGGTTGATGGCTGCTACGGTTTTATGGCCTTTCTTTCACGGGCTGCTGAACCCATGGGAGGAATTGGCTGGATCGCCGAGGGGCTGGGCATTGCCTGCTAGACGCAGCCGTTATCGCTTCGCAATCCGACGAGCGATGGCGTTTCTTGGCAATGGCATGATCTGTGCCGCGCCGCCGGTATTGTAGAGCAAGTCGTCGCGACTCGGCTTGGCGTCGGTGTTGTCGTATTGGACGAAGTAAGCACCGATTTGAATGCCGTCCTCTTCATAGACTGGCGGCCAAAATTCTTCACCACGGATCGCGAGCGTTTTGGAAAGCAATCGTGTTGCTCGCCCCGAGA
Source organism: Pirellulaceae bacterium (assembly GCA_041739875.1). Lineage (GTDB taxonomy): Bacteria > Planctomycetota > Planctomycetia > Pirellulales > Pirellulaceae > JBBSJZ01. Next base: position 28,601 of record JBGSNA010000350.1, on the reverse strand, counting down.
AACCACTAAGCACCATATCCAAGCGTCCTAGAGCTTCGCGGAAGAGATAAAACACGAGTGCTGTGTCACGTCCCTTCCCGCCAGCATATTCCCACGTACCGTCTTCCTTTTCGTAATAGAAGCCTGGCTCAGGTGCATCGAGGTTTTTGCTCAAACGTGTTCCAGCCGAAGCTCCGTCTGGCTTGGGGTCGTTGTCACGGTATCGCAAGAAGAATGGGCATGATCGTGCGGAGACATCGTCGACATCGTCTTCGGTGACGAACGGAGTGCATCCGAATGCGTCAGCAAAAACGAGTTCAACAACTGGGTTGCTTTTCACGCTGCCGATACAAACGAGGCCGCGGTCGCCTTGGGCGTTGACGAAGCTTTCGAAGACGTCGCTGGCGCGTGCTCGAGCATCGTCAAGGCTGACTTGTCCGGGGCTCCAGGTCAGTGTTTGCTGAATTCGATCGGGCATTGGAACGTCACGCGGCTTGGCGTCGTCCGCCTCGCCGCCGCTTCCGTGGTGCTTGGCAGCCCCGCCGAGCGTCGAAACACCGTTGAGCAATTCTCCAACCAGTACCGAGTCGCTAGCCACGACCATCGCGTTTTCGGGAGACGATTCACCTTCACCTTGTCGGACGCCGACGACGATTTCGATGTCGCCTCGGCGAGCGAGGAGTTCCCAGAAGTTCTCGGCGTTGACGGCGAACAAGGCTCCGGGAAGCTGCTCCGCAGTCGCGTAACCGTTGTCAATCAAGTAGTCACAGAGCCGCGAGAGCGCCTCCAGAGGAATATATTTCGCTTCGTTCTTGAGCAGCGAGGCGACCTGGTGGCGATCCAGACCTGTGTGCTCCACGATCGATTTGATGGTTCCGGGTCGTTTACGACGGTCCGGTGTATGTCCGAGTAATTCCGCCAAACGGAATGCGTATCTCATCGGAGTCCGAGCTTTTTAAAGGAGAAAAGTCTGTGACTTAAGTCACCCAAACTTCAAAAGTGAATCGTGTGATTGCCCCGCCCGCAATACACTCCCTATCCCCATGATAACTAATGGCGTGGAAAACGCCGCTAGACTTCTGGAAAATCTTATTCGTTCAAAAAAATCTTCGGAGGGTCTACAGTGTAACACCCTAGTAAGGGTGATTGTTTCATCGAAACCGATCTATAATTGAAGATTCTCAGTGATCATCCTTGTCCGAGAACTCCATGTCCGTAGCGATCCCGACCGCCAACCTGTCCCCAGCGGAAACACCAATTTCCCCAGTGGATCATGTCATCAACGAGCGGATTCGTGACGCTGCGGCTGCCCTTTGGCGAGCTGAGTTGCTTCGTGCTTCGCTCCAACTCTTCACTGCCGTAATCGCTGGGATCGTCATTTGGGCGATCGTCGACCAGTGGCTGTACTCGCCCAGTCCGCTTGTACGTGCTATCTCCCTTGCCGGGGGGTGCGGTGGCGTTCTCGCGTATGTTTTCGTTCAGCTGGTGCCACTTTTTCGCACCCAGATCAGTTCGGAATACGCGGCGCGTTCGCTTGAAAGAGATTTACCCGAACTACGTCAGGGACTTCTCAGCTACATCACGCTCAGGGGAGAGATCGAGGCGGGTAATGCGCCGTCGGCTGGTCTGCACACTGGGGCTGGTCTGCACAATGGAATCGTGCGATCGCTTGGCGCCCAAGCAGCCGGTCGGCTGAAATCGTTTGATCAAGTACCAAGTGAAGCAACGGGCACCATGAACTGGTGGTTTGCGGCGATCGCCAGTGTGGTTTGTTTGCTCGGCTATGCAGCGCTATCGCCCAAGGACACGTTGCAATCCACGCAACGATTGTTTGCACCGCTCGCGTCGATCGCCGCGCCTCGTCGCGTGTCGATCGAAAACGTGACGCCTGGTGACACCGAGGCGTTAGCCGGACAGGCCGTCGACATCTCCGCCGAGATCCGCGGACTGGGCCGGGACGATGTGCCGACAATCGTTTGGCGTTCCGCAACACAGTCCGCTGACAAGCCTGAACAAACGGAACTGCCGTTCGACAAAGACACACGTCGCTATCGAGGCACGATACAGCTCGACTATACCAGCACTGGGGAGATGCAATACGAGTTGATCGCAGGCGATGCGACCGCTGGTCCCTATCGGCTGAGCATCCAAGACGTGCCCGTCATCGTTGGGATTTCAGTTCACTATGTTCCTCCGAGCTACACCGGTGAGAAGCCGTACACGAGAACGGGTGGCGCGATTACTTCACTAAGCGGCAGCCTCGTGACGGTGACTGCGACAACGAATCGGCCCGTGACTCGAGCGAAGATTGAATTCAATCCGCGTTCGCTTGGGCAATCCGTCCAAGCCACTGCGGGTTCACGCGAGATGCAAGTCGACGAAGCTGGGACAGGCCTTACGCTCGCGATGCCGCTTAAGAGTGTTCGCGGACGAGCTGCTGCTGTCGAGCTCGAAAACTATCGCATTCAAGTTTGGGATGATGCGGGCCAATCGAGCCCAAATCCTATCGTCTATCCGATTCGCGTGATCGAAGACCTCGCCCCGGACGTCTCGATTGTTGTGCCACAACAAACACCGAAAGATGTTCCGATTGATGCGCAACAAATCATCGAAGTGCATGCGATTGATCCTGACTATGGTCTAAAGACGATTGAGTTGGAGTTGCGTCGAGGAATTGATGTGCTGGCCAATCCCGTGCTGTGGCGGGACGATCGCGGGGCAAGCGGGAACCAAGTAACCGAATACCGTTTTCGTCCGTCCGAGCACGGTTTGCGAGTCGGCGATGTGGTGTCGGTCATTGCCGTTGCTTCGGACAATCGCAGCTCTGATGAAGATCCTTCGATCGAGCCGAATTACTCGTCGACCGATGCGATCCAGCTGAAGATCACGATGGGCGAAGCTCCTGATGGTGAGCCTCAACTTAACGATGGTCTATCCAAGAAAGATGACTCCCCAGCGGCTGGCAACGACGAGAAAAGTCAGACGGGCGAGCAGAGTGGCGGCGGAGGAGCTGGCGGCGAAGGTGGTGCACAATCCACCGCCAAAGGCAACTCCGGCGGTCAAAGCCAATCTGGAAATGGCTCGTCCAAGGGCGAAACAAAGCAAGACGAACAAGGCAAGTCCGAAGGTGGTAAGTCGGGTTCAAACTCACCAGACAATGAGCCGTCCGAAGGCTCGGATCCTTCCAACGAGGGTGATGCCTCCAACAGCGATAATCCGAGTAAAAGCAATCCAAGTAACAGCAACCCGAGTAATTCGGGAAAACCGGCTGGCGGCAAGCCCGGCGGCGAGTCCGAGTCTGGTAATTCAACCCAAAATGAATCTCCCGAAAACATGCCGCCTTCCGACGGCAACGAATCCAGTCAATTCTCCAATCCAAACCAAGGCGCTGAGCAATACGACGCGGCTGGAAAATCCGGCAAAGCCGAGTCGGCTGGTGGCGGTCAATCACAGCCCACCAGCAATCAAAATCCCAGTGATGAGGGTGATGAGAACGCTAGCGATGGCTCCAGCGCATCGAACAACAAGGACCAAGCACCTGAGCATGACGGCGAAGCGTTCGAGCGAATTAGAGAACACCTCAATCAAAAGAAAGCAGACCAAGGAAGCAAGTCACAACAAGATCCCAATCCCCAGCCTGATAAGAACTCGGGATCGGGAACTGGCAATCAAGATGCTGGTAGTCAAGATGCTGGCAAACCTGAGGCGAGCCCGTCGAAGTCTGGCAAGTCGGATTCTTCGGGAACCGAACCGGAGAAGTCGCACGGCGATCAAAGCGACGCAGATCAAAGTAAGGGCGACCAGGATGCAGGCGAATCTGCAGGACAATCCGGTACAGGCAAGCCGAACCAAGACATGTCCAACGAAGGCAAGCCGCAAGGCGACTCGAACCAGACAACCGGCGATGACCGCCAGTCCGGCGACAGTCCGAGTGATCAAAAAAACTCAGGGGATCAACTACCGGGCGAACAGAACAACGCTCAACAGGAAGACGCGAAACAGAACGGCGCTAAACCGGAAAGCGGCGACTCAAAAGCTGGCGATCAAAAAGCTGGCTCGGACTCTGGCGATGGTTCACAGCCAGCCAACAAACCAAGCGACAGCGCTCAGTCCAATCCCAAATCGAATTCACCGACTTCAAATACTGCAGGCGAATCGACTGATTCAACCAGTGATCCATCCCAGACTGATTCGCAAGCGGGCAATCCAGAAACGAATCCATCCAAGAATGGAAACCCTGGAGACGCAACCCAATCAAGCCAGTCACAGCAATCAAGCCAGCCACAGCAATCAAGCCAGTCACAGTCTTCTGGCGAAGGTGGCGCGGGTGCTGCCACAGGCTCCGACTCTGGCTCAGGTACCGGTGCTCCTCAGACGCCCGTCGATGCTCCCGATTTGGAGTACACCAAAAAGGCGACAGACATGGTGCTCGACTACTTGAAGGAAACTCGCGACGCACCGGATCGCGAACTGCTCGACAAATTGAAATGGACGGAGGACGACTTGCGACGATTCAGCGAGCGGTGGCAATCACTACGTGAAGTTCGTGACGTTTCGCCACTGGGCGAGAACCGCGAAATGAAAGAAGCTTTGGAAAGCCTAGGGATGCGCCCACGGGGATCGGCGACGAGCAATCGAAGTCTCGAGCAAGATGATCTGCGAGGTCTTCGTGACTCGGGTGCTCGACAAGCACCACCCGCGGCGCTTCGCGACGCATTCGACGCATTCCGCCGTGCTGCCTCGCGTCAAAATCTTTAGCAACTTTCATGCGACAATCGCCTCCACTCCGCCTCGCCAGATTTGGCCCGCCTAATTAGCCCGCGTACCCGTTAGGTGGCGTGACGATCGTTTGCGACGACGTGTCGGAGCTTCCCCGAATGAATTTGACGAAACGGCAAGAGTTGCAACGCTTGGATTTGACCATAAGTCGCGTTGGTTTTTTGAATACGCGTCACGGTATCGGTATCTCAGCCTCTCTTCGAGTAGACTATCCGCAAACCTCACTTCCCACGAACGAGAAATAATCCATGAAAAAACTGATTTTGAACGGTTCACTCGCCGCCTTGACACTTGTTGGTGTGCTCGCAAATTCACCGTCCCTTCAAGCTGCTGAACCTGCAACGGATGCCGATAAGTTGTTTAACGGAACCGACCTGACGGGTTGGGAAGGTCACAGCGAATTGTGGTCCGTCGAAGACGGTCAAATCGTCGGACGCACCACCGACGAAAACCCAATCAAACAAAATACGTTTCTGATTTACAAAGGTGAACTGCCAAGCGACTTTGAATTGGTTGCCGAGTTCAAGATCGAGGCCGGTAACTCTGGCATCCAGTATCGCAGCAAAGTGCTCGACGAAACAGAATTTGTGGTCGGCGGTTACCAAGCGGACATCGACTTTGGCAACACATTTGCAGGAATTCTGTACGAAGAGAAAGGACGTGGCATTCTGGCCCAACGTGGTGAGAAATCAGTCATCGGCTCCGACGGCAAAATCGAAAAGTCAAAGTTCGCCGATGGTAAAGAACTCGGTAACGGGATCCATCCCGGTAAATGGAATGAGTTCCGCGTCGTTGCCAAGGGCAATCATCTCCAACACTTCATCAACGGTGCCTTGGTAAGCGAAACTATTGACGAACAAGAGGAAAAAGCAGCCAAGACAGGTGTCATTGCGCTACAGTTGCACAAAGGCCCTGCAATGGTCGTTCGCTTTAAGAATTTGGTACTCGAAGGCACCTAAGCCTTCCCAAGAGGCCAGGACCGGTCGTGGCAAAGCGTTTGCCCCGGCCAACAACTAGAAGAACCTATGGCAAAGTCTATTTGGCCCAACGACGACTCGACAACCGCCCTGCTTGCTGCGGCAAAGGGCGGGGATAGCGATGCAATCAATCATCTTTTGGAAAAGCATCGAGTTCCCGTACGTCGACTTGTGCAGTTGCGTTTAGACCGAAAGGTCCAACGTCGAGTCGACATCAGCGATGTGGTGCAAGAGGTCATGATGGAGGCGACCGGCCGTCTGGATAAGTATCTCGACGATCCCAGCATGGCCTTCCATCTTTGGCTCCGGCAAATTGCTTGGGACCACATCATCGACACGTACCGTCGACACCGAGTGAGTGCCAAACGAAACATGGATCGTGAACAGCCCATGGTAGCGGCTGGGGGAACGGACCAGTCGACCATGGAGCTGGTTGTCCAGTTGTGCGATCCCGCGTTGACCCCCGCTGCCGCAGCAACGCAAAAAGAAATTGCCGAAAAGGTCGAAGCGGCTGTCGAATTGCTCGGTGAGCAAGATCGTGAAATTATTACGATGCGTCATTACGAGCACCTCTCCAATCTTGAAATCGCAGAAGCTCTTGGGCTCAATGCGCCTGCTGCGAGCATGCGTTATCTGCGAGCTATCCGCCGACTCCGAGAGGTGCTTGCGGAGCAAGGTGAACTCAGCGTGGATGGTGAGAGTCGGGTGTGAGCGAATCGCAAGACGCTACGGAGGAACATGACCAAAGGCTCGCAGATTTACTGGCGGAGATGACGGACGCCGTGTGTCGCGGCGAGATCATCAACTTCGGCGCGGTCTGTGAAGAAAACCCGGATCTGGCTGATGAGCTTCGCCAGCTTTGGGGCGCGGTACTCGTCACCGACACCGCAGGAGCAGCGTTTGATGAACTTGTTGGTGACACCACATTCGCTGCTGAGAGCGGCCGCTGGAAGAGTCTGAAACTTCCTACGACGATTGGCGACTATGAGCTGATCGAAGAGATCGGTCGCGGTGGCATGGGCGTCGTCTTTCTCGCGCGTCAAATCAGCCTGGACCGCGAAGTTGCTGTGAAGATGATTTTGAGAGGTCGTCTTGCCAGCGGTGAAGACCTCGAACGATTCCTTGCGGAGGCCTCCGCCACGGCGAGACTTGAGCATCCAGGCATCGTTCCCGTGTATGACGTGGGTGACTTCGACGGTCGACCATTCTTTAGTATGCAGTACGTTGTCGGCGAAACGTTGGCTGATCGGGTAGCGCATGGCCCGATGCATCAACGCGAGGTCGCTCGCATCGTCGCTTCAATTGCTCGCGCGGTCGGTTATGCCCACCGCCAAGGAATACTGCATCGCGATCTCAAACCGAACAACATACTCCTCACGCAAAGCGGTGCTCCGCTGGTGACGGACTTCGGATTGGCAAAACAACTTGGCAGTGATCTGAATTTGACTCGAAGCGGCGCGCTCGTCGGCACACCATCGTACATGTCGCCGGAACAGGCCGGCGGAGGACGCGGATTGGTGGGGCCGACAAGTGACGTCTATAGCCTCGGTTGTGTGCTGTATTTTGCACTCACAGGCCGCGCGCCGTTCGTTGGTGATTCGCCGATGCAGATTGTCATGCTTGTGATCGAGCAAGACCCGACGCCGCCGCGAGCGCTTCGACCGAGTTTGGATCGCGATCTCGAAATGATTGTGATTCGCTGCCTCCAGAAACCTTCGGATTTGCGGTATGCGTCGGCGGACGCACTCGCCGCAGATTTGGAAGCCTATCTCGCTGACGAGAAAGTCTCCGCACGAAGCGGTCACTTCAATCAAGTCATCGCCCGGCTCTTTCGTGAAACGCACCACGCTAATGTGCTCGAGAATTGGGGCGTGCTGTGGATGTGGCATTCCTTGGTACTCTTCGTCGCATCCATCCTGACGTGGTGGCTTGATTTCTCGCAATACGATGACCGCCGTGTTTACGCCGGATTATGGACTATCGGGATTGGCATGTGGGCAGCCGTGTTTTGGAAACTGCGTCAACGACTCGGGCCTGTGACATTCATCGAACGCCAAATCGCTCACGTTTGGGGCGCGAGTATGATTGCGATCGCGATGCTGTTCCCGTTGGAATGGTGGCTCGAACTACCCGTCCTCAGCCTATCACCGCTGCTTGGTGTCATTAGCGCCATGGTGTTCATCATCAAAGCAGGCATGCTGAGCGGCGAATTTTATATCCAGGCAACAGCGTTGCTCGTCGCTGCGGTTCTGATGGCAGTATTCCCAACTCAGGCACACTTAATCTTTGGCGTTGTCGCGAGTTTGTGCTTCTTGATCCCCGGATGGAAGTACCGCCGAGCTCGTTTCCAAGTTCGATAGAAAGACTCGACGCCGTGGCACCAGCGATGCTGCCGCGAGTACCGCGAGCCCACTCGTTGCCGGTGAACGCATGCGCAAGTTGCTCCAATAAATTGCATGCAAGCCAGAAAGCGTGACGACGAGTAACCAGAACGCCCACCACTTCGGCAAAAATGCTTGTCGGCCGTGTCGGACAAGACCGGCGATACAGGTCAAGTAAAGAAAAAAGTAGTAAACGCCCACGGCAATGACGACGCTCGCCGCACGGCCGCTCGTCATGTGAGGCATCGGGCTCCACAGCCGCGCCAAACGCACGACACACGACCAAGCAAACATCATTGGCTCACGACGAATCGTGGCGTTCGCCGCTTGATTCGCCAGGTCGTCATCGCGAGTCTCGGTCGCTTGATTGAGTTGTGGTGGGGTGTCACTCCAGTCCTTCGCCCAGAAGTCTGCGGAAGCGATATCACCTTCGTATCGATGTGCCCAGGCGGAAAAAAAAGATTCTGGGTCCCAGACATCGCCTGGAGATCGAGTACGAAGGTAGTCATAGAACATCGGATTATTGGCCAATAGAATCGTGTAACCGCCATGACTCGTGGCCCAAATCGGACGACCAAAATGACGCTGATTGCGTGCTGTCCAGACTCCGACGGTAAGCAAGATGCACGCCATCACAAGTGCCGCTCTCGTGACTCGCTTGGATAAGGGTTCGTCAAAGAACAAACACACGGGTATGAGCAATCCCGCCCACACCAAGAATGTCGGTCGACACAAAAATGCAAGACTCAATAGCACTCCGAGCACCAACGCAAACCTCACCACTTGCGACGATCCGTGACGTGATCCGTCGCGTGTCGTCCACCACCAAATGACCGCTGCGCCGAGTGCGGCGGCCAACGTTTCCGTCATCAGCAAGGTCGATTGCTGGACCAAAATCGGGTCAACCGCCACGAGCAAACCAGCGATGAAACCGGTACCGCCAATCAATCGTCGGCTTGCCAGAACCGTCAACCAAACCGTCAATCCGCCCAACCATGCGTGCAGGCAGATTACGGTCATCCGGTTCAAATGGTCGACACTAGCCGTAAACGAAAGTAACCATGGATAAAGCAACGGCCGAAAGGCGGTTGGGTGGGCAATACCCTGGGAATCGGTCAGTCCGAACGTGCCAGTTTTGGCTAATGTGATCGCAAGAGCCCCGTATGCGTCGGGGTCTGCATCAAGACTCGTTGGCGTCGCCAAACACGCCAGCACGCGAAGAAGCATCGCCCCCAAAATGAGCGAAGCGAGCAGAATGGACTGACGCGATTGAGCTTGCACGGCTAAGGTGACTGGAATTGATCGAGAACGAAGCGAGCGGAAATGCAGACATGATAAAGGATTTATCTGACGACCGAATTCGGGGTGACCGAATTCTTGGCAATCGAGTTTCGGGCAATCGATATTTCGACAAGATCATCCGTTGGCGTTGGCCAATGTTCGCGGCCGCAGCCCTTATCGGCATCCTCGCGTGGCCCCTCGCCCAGCGGTTGACTTTGGATCGTCGACTCGAATCGATGTTTCGCCCCGACGATCCGACTTTGGTCGACTACCGAGAGCTGAAAATCGCGTTTGGTGGAAATGCCGTTGCCATGGTTGTTTACCACGATCCCACAGCCTTCACGGGCGACGGACTCGAGCGTAATCGAATATTGGGTGAGACAATCAAAAACATTCCCGGTGTTCAAGGCATTCTCTCGCCAGCAATCATCACTCGAACTATCCAGACCGTTCGTCCGCCAAGTGTCAGTGCATTGTTTGGCAGCGCGAGCAGTGAACCAGCGTTGACGAATCCCGACGACGCGTTTGCCAAAAAGTTCGACGAAATTTTCGCGGGCTACACGCACACGGCGAATCACCAATACGCTTCCGTTGTCGCGCTGCTCACGCCCGATCACGACCCGGCGACGATTGAGTCATTGCGACGTACGGTTCAATCGTTAATCGATAGCGGCACAGAAGCAGCACTTGTTGGCGAACCGGTGCTATTGCATGACGGCTTCACGTTGATCCAACGTGACGGAACACGACTCGCTGTATGGACCATCGCTTTACTTTCGATCGTTCTACTCGCGTCACTTCGTGATGTGCGATTTGCGGTGCTCTCCGCCCTGACGATATTCTGGACCGTTCTCGTCACACGAGCTGCGGTGGTGCTGCTTTCGATTCAACTCTCCATCGTCTCTAGCATCCTCACGGCGATCGTCACGGTAATCGCGGTTGCCTCCGTCCTGCATCTAGGCGTGCGCTATCGCACGGCTAGACGTCGTGGTTTGACGAACCGTGCAGCGACATTCGCAACATTGGTTTCGTTGAGTGGACCGATTTTTTGGACCTGCGCAACCGATGCAGCTGGCTTTGCAGCTCTCCTGTTTTCTCGCATTCGACCGGTGCAAGATTTCGGCGTCATGATCGCGATCGCTGCAACAGCCGTGATGCTCGGGATCGTCTTGTTTTCGCCTGCGATCATGTCCATAGAAACACAGCGATCGGGTGTTTCGCACTCGCGATCCGTTCTCGCACATCGAACTCGTCGAGCGTGCATGCGATTGGCAATGTGGTTCGTCGGCTATCGCAAAGCGGTTGGGGTGACATCCATCGTGTTGTTCGGTGGGCTGCTATTTGGCGTGTCGAAGCTCGAAACGGAGACAAGCTTTCTCAACAACTTTCGTCCTGAAAGTGAGATCGCTCGTGCGTATGACTTAGTGGAACGAGAGTTCGGTGGTGCTGGAGTTTGGGACGTTATCCTCGATGCACCCGAGACACTCTCGCAAGCCGACATGGACTCGGTGCGAGAGCTGGAGACAAAGCTCAAAGCCATTGAAATCGACGGAGCCCGTCTCAGCAAAGTGCTGAGTATCGCCGACGTTGACGCCGTGTTAGCCGATTTGCCATTACTGAGCATTGCCTCGCCGGACGTGCGATTGGCGGGTATGCGGCTGGCTATGCCAGTCATTTCCGATGCGCTGCTGACACCCGCGAACTCTGGATCCGCAAGACGTTTGCGAATCATGCTTCGCAGCAATGAACAACTGCCCGCAGAGACCAAGAACCAACTCATTGAGCGTGTCCGCGACATCGTGGGCCGACACGTACTGGCAACGAACCCATCCGGCGCATCAACGCCACGTGTTACAGGATACTACGTCTTAATTGCGTCTTGGATTCGCCAGCTTGTCGATGACCAGTGGCGGTGCTTGATCGCGTCTGGAATTCTTGTGTGGTTGCTACTCGTTGTCGCGTTTCGCTCACTTCGACTGGCGACGGCGGCGCTGCTGCCGAATCTGCTACCTGTGTTCTTTGTCCTCGCCGTCGTGGGTGTGTTGGGCGATAAAATTAATATGGGTGCCGCAATGATTGCGGCCGTTTCGATCGGACTTTCGATCGACAGCAGTGTCCACTTCTTGGCCAGTTACCAGAAACGACGTCAACGAGGTCACGACGCGACAACCTCCGCCGTCCACGCAACCGGAGCGATCTCGTTACCCGTGATCGCGGCGACCTTGGCGCTCGTCGTTGGCTTCAGCGTCCTTGGCACGAGCGAGTTTGTACCGACCGCAACATTCGGTGTCTTAATTGCCGCGACACTTAGCGTCGGAACAGTCGTCAATTTGACTCTGCTTCCTGCGATGGTGCGTTTGTTCGACCAGAAGTCTCGCGGCAACTAACGTGCGAATAGCCAGGATTTGGTCATCAAAGATGACAATTTAGAGTCCGCGGTACCGATATCCGCGAAACCCGATGCAAAACGTAAGGGTTGGCATGGGGGATGCTGAATAGATTGGCGAGTTGGGCATCCAGGCGGATCGACCCAAAATCAAATCCTGCGTCCCCCCCTCCATTGATCGAGTTTCCATCATGTTCAAAAAGATCGCTCTGTTTACTGCCATCGCTGTTGCCCTCATGGTTATGCCAAGTGAAGCGCAAGCAAGACATCGCGGCGCACCATGCCGCAGTGGTGTGGCTTACGCTCCAGCCCGTGCGGCCTATCCGGCGTACCGCTCCAACTATGGTACGTACCCAGTCTATGGCAACAGATATAGCTCGGGTTACCGTGGCGGAGTTGGGCTAAGTATTGGCGTTGGTTCGGGAGGCTTGGGCTATCCCGGCGCCTACCGTGGTGGCGCCTTTGGTCCGAGCTTCGGCTATGGTGGCTTCGGTCCTGGCGTTTCGCTTCGAGTTCGTTAGTACCCTCAGCACACGGCTATCAGACCATTTTTGCAAGTTCAGTGATCTCATCGGCATTGAACTTGCGTTGCAGTCTCGCTCCGAGCTGAGCAACGACTCTTGCGGCGGCGTGCGACGCTAGGTGTCCAGCTTGCCGCCATGACATACCATGGTTGATTCCGTAAAGGAGCGCTCCGGCGTACATATCCCCAGCACCCGTGGTATCAATTGCTTTCACGGGCACTCCTTCGATAGGGAACGCTTCGCCCTGGTGCATGATGAGTGAACCCTTGCCGCCAAGTGTCAAAGCAACATTCTCTGCATGCTCGTGAATTTTCGCGGCGCAAGCGATCGCGGATGATTCGCCCGTCAAACTCTTGGCCTCTTCTTCATTACAAAAAAACAAGTCGACGGGGCCTGAGATCAGTTCCCAAATCTCGTCACGAATCATGTTTACGAGAAATGGGTCGGAAGCCGTAAAGGCAATTTTTACACCATGTTGTTTTGCAAGCGCCATCGCACGATACGCCGCTGCCTTGGTCGACTCACCCATCAATAGGTAACCTTCGACATAAACATAGGTGCTATTGCGAATACTCTCTTCGCAAATGTCGTCTTCGGTGAGCGTGATGGAAGCAGCCAAGTTGGTGAGCATGGTCCGCTGAGCATCTTCGGTAATCAACACGGCGCAAGTGCCTGTGGGTGAGCCTTTAGCTGGTGCGACTTCCATCTTGATTCCGAGCTTGCGCATGTCCTCCAAAAAGAACTCCCCGATCGCGTCGTCACCAATCTTGCCGACGAACGCTGCGCTGCCGCCAAAATCGGCCACCGCAACGATAGTGTTGGCGGCTGAACCTCCCGCACATCGATTGAGCGAAAGTCCACCGAGTGCGGAAAGAACGGACGCTTGTCGATCATTATCGACGAGCGTCATGATTCCTTTGTCGATTCCCAATTCGGTTACGAGCGAGTCAGCCACACGAGCCTGGATGTCCACCAAGGCATTACCTACGCCATACACGTCAAACTTGCTCATCAATCCACTCAGCTGCTTTGAACAGGAAATTCACCCTAGTCCACGGCGCCAATCGACACCGCCGGCCAAGTGTTGGCCGCAATAGGTTTGCGGCACAACTTAGCTGGATTTGCCCAATTGATGAAGTACGTCGACGCTGAGGAAGTCCAACGAAACGATGTCCGAGTCGTTAATCTGCCAGGCTGAGGATCTGGTTTCGGATTCGTGGCGGCATGATGTAACGAGGGTTCCCTGATTCGTCAGCACCAGCATCCTCTGAAACTCGCATAAATCGGACGTCCCAGCGGTTCTCGAGTTTCGCAAAAATTGCCTTCAGCGACCGCATCTTGTTGCGTGGCAAATCCAGCAGCGTATCCCACTCAGGAAGGCTTTTGGGTGTGTCCCCTTCGCGAGCGATCGCCACTAAATGCCGCCAAACGCCACGCTGTTTGATGAACGCTAGTTTCTTCCGCAAAGGCATCTCAGCATTGGTGGACGCCACTTTCGCTGGCCCAGGTTCAGATCCAAGTCCGATTCCTTCATCCGCGTCCATGCCGCGACGGCCTTGTCCAAGTCCTCGGCCAGGTCCTCGCCCCATTCCGCAGCCGCCCCCAAGCTCACTTGCCCGAAGGACTTGACGAATTAATTGCATCCCGCGGCGGCAATCTGCCGCATCGTCCAAATTGACACTTAAAAGTGGCATCTCTTTACTTCTCTTACTTAACACGAATTCCTAGCACATCACACGAGCTGGGTCGAATTAATATTCGCATTGCGTGTTGCGTAGGCAAGGCGTACGCAACGCGGAAATCGAATTCTAGGCAAGAATTGACGATTTACAGTTTGCGAATTCGGATGCTTCGCCAAGCGACGTCAAAGGGGCCCTCGCCTGCTCTGATGCCGTGAACCTGCAATCCAAGTCGCCCGTTCTTCATGTGTGCGTGCGAATGGAATGTGGCGCTCGACTATGGCAATTCGTCTTCGAGAAGCGGTGTCATGACAATATCCAGCCCAATCACGGTTGTTTCAATTTTCCATTCATTGCGATTCCAATCGGTGATGATCCGCTTTGCTTCCAATCGGTCGAGCGTTTGCTCTACATAGAACGGTACTTTGTCTTCGTACTCTTGCAGCATGTTCAACTTGCGCCCGATTAAGTTAAACACTCCCGTAACTGGCGATGTGCCATGCAACTCGATCCACTGTTGGCCTTCGGGAGAGCCTGCGTCGGGTCCCTGGAACGTTAACCGAAACGAACGAATCGTCTTTCCGATCGACGCCAGCACTCCGTCGCCGAGTCCGATATAGTCCAGATGCAGCACTCGCAGTTCGCCTTTGTAGACGCGAGCGGCCTTGTAGACTCGATCGAGTTCCGTTTCGATAAAATCCAGTTTTAACGCAATGTTCATTGCCTTGGCGAGATTCCGCAGCGCAACGCTCGGGGTGTTGGTACGCGGCGAAATGGACATGTCGAGATCCGTAATCCCGCCCGCTTGTCGCGCGGTAACGACGTCTTTGTCAGGACGAGTCGGAAGCCCGATCGCAAAGCCGAGATTGTCAGTAGCGTTGGCCGCTGGGTTTTGATTCACTGATTCACCTATAGTCGCCTCAAGTAGTTCACTACCGGGATCTCGAGTAGTTCGCTACCAGAATAGTGGATTTGAATTCCAGCGTGTCGCAGGAGGCTTTCATCAGCAAAAATGCATCCGGCGGACTAAGCAACATCGCCGAGCGAAAGTTCCTTGCCATAGCGCCGCATGACTTGGGTGCGCAACTCAGCCCACTCGGGATCGTCGAGGTTGAAATCATCATCCAATTTGGCTTGCGCGATGCTGCGAGCAACTTGCAGGATGCCTTGATCTCGGTGAAGGTCGGCGATTCTCAGCGGTGGCATACCGCTTTGCTTGCGACCGATCAGCTCGCCAGGACCTCGCAACCTAAAATCGGCTTCGGCAAGTTCGAATCCGTCTTCGGTCTGTTCCAGAACTTTCAATCGCTCGTATTCATCCGGTGATTGCTCGCCGTCGGTGAAAACACACACGTGCGCCGCATGAGCTCCTCGCGAGACACGACCACGAAGCTGGTGCAATTGTGCGAGACCGAAGCGCTGGGCACCGAGGATTGTCAGCACGGTTGCATTGGGCACATCAATGCCGACTTCGATCACGGTGGTACTGACAAGCACCTCGATGCTGCCGCTCGCGAACGCTCGCATCACGGCCGCCTTGTCGTCTTGCGAAAGTCTGCCGTGCAGCAAGCCAACTTTGCGACACGGGAAAATATCCTTTTGGAGGTACTCATAGACGTCCTCGACGGACGATACGTCTTCGCTGACATCCGTCTCGCTCGCCTCTTCGGCACTGATGCGCGGTGCCACGACGTAGGCTTGGCGACCTTGAGCGAGTTGTTGTTCCACGAACTGCCACCAGCGATCTTTCCATCCGTCATGCGCGAGGTAGGTGTGAACTCGCCCGCGGCCCGGTGGCTTTTCTCTGAGCGTGCTGAGGTCGACGTCACCGAACAGCGTCATGGCTAGCGACCGCGGAATCGGTGTCGCTGACATGACGAGTGAATGCGGGGCGATACCGCCCTGGCGAAGTGCAACTCGTTGGCCAACACCAAACTTGTGCTGCTCATCAATCACGCACAATCCAAGTTTCTTGAACGCGATTTCGCCGTACACGAGAGCCTGTGTTCCGATGAGCAGATCGATTTCGCCGGACGCAACGCTCGCCTTGGTTTCGCGCCGCTCCGTCGCGCTGAGTGAGCCGCATAACAGCCCGGTGCGAACGCGACTCTCGGCAAGCATCTTCGTGATCGTGTTGTAGTGCTGGCGTGCGAGAACTTCTGTCGGTGCCATCAGCACGGCTTGGTGACCGTTGGCGATACTCAACAGCATGGCGTACAGGGCGACAACGGTTTTGCCGCTTCCGACATCGCCTTGGAGCATCCGGTTCATGGGAAATTGCCGTGCCATATCCGTGGCCACTTCTTTCATCACACGCCGCTGGTCATCGGTGAGAGTAAACGGAAACCGATTGATGATCCGAGCATCAATCAGTGGTGTCGCGGGAAGTGGCGGTGCGAGCAGATCGCTGGTCAACTGGCGTCGTCGCATGGCCAAAGCAAGTTGCATGACCACGAGTTCTTGAAAGATTAATCTTGAGCGAGCTGCGAGCAGTGTTGCCTCGTTGGTTGGATAATGCAGCTGCTCAATCGTCGTCGCGATGCCTGGCAAGTCGCCTTGGATGGCAATCCCAATACCGCGAAGCTCTTCCGCGGCCTGTCGACGCAGCGATTCCGGCATGGCTTCGGAGAGTTCGTGCGACAGTCCCGTAACACACTCACGTGATAATCGTCGCATCTCAATTTGCTTGATGCCTTCGGTGAGCGGATACTGAGGCAGGATCGGTTCTTCCGGTAGACGCTCGTCGTCGCCCAGCAGCGTGACCTTGGGATGCACAAACTCGAAACGCAATCCGGCCAACTTGGGAGTGCCGGAAATCAGCACACGCTGGCCAAGCCGGAGCGTCTCGGCACGAAACGGCTGGTTAAAGAACGTCGACCGAAGTGCCCCCGATTCGTTCTCCACAAGGATGCCAAAAATCGATTTTCCGGGCGAGCGAGAAACGAGTTCCGCATCTGTGACGTGCCCGACAAGTGAGGCCGGCTCGCCTTCACGCAGTTCATCGATTCGCTGGGGTGGTGCTGGGAACTCGTAGTCCTTTGGGAACAAGAACAACACATCTCGCGCGGTGCGCAAGCCAAGCTTGGCCAGTCGTTTCGCACGCCCAGGCCCAACGCTCGGCAGCTGCCGTAACTCCGTCGAAAGCGTTAGGGATGATTCGGCGGACATGAGCGAATCCGACCTTATGCCGTGTGAATCGCTCGATTGTCCACTGCCATCGCGGCTTCATGAAGTGCTTCGGCAAGCGTTGGGTGCGCATGGCAAGTTCTGGCAACGTCTTCGCTGGTCGCGCCAAACTCCATCGCCGCAGCCGCCTCTGCGATCATATCACCGGCACGGACACCGATAATATGAACCCCGAGAATCCGGTCCGTCGTTGCATCCGCAAGGATCTTTACTCGACCGTCGGGTTCACCAAGCGTTCGGGCTCGACCGTTCGCACCGAACGGACACACGCCTTTCTTGAACTCGACCCCTGCTTCCTTGAGTTGCTCTTCCGTCTTTCCAACCGTCGCGATCTCAGGATGCGTGTAAACAATTGCGGGAATGACATCATAGTTGATGTGGCTCTTGATTCCCGTCATGCGTTCGACGCACACGATGGCTTCTTCCATGGCTTTGTGCGCGAGCATCATGCCACCGATACAGTCACCAATGGCGTAGATACTCTCAACGGATGTTTCAAAGTTCTTGTTGACCGGAATGAAGCCACGGCGATCGGTTTCAATACCCACCGCCTCAAGGCCGATATCATCGGTCACAGGCGTGCGGCCTGTGGCGAGTAGCACACGGTCACACTCAATCGGCTCGCCGTCTTTGATCGCGATGATGCACTTGTCGCCGTTTCGTTTTGCCGATTCGACGAAAGTCTTCGTGCGAAATTGCAGCCCCTGTTTCGTGAACGTGCGATGAGCCAACTGGGCCAATTCACTATCCATACCAGGCAAAATGCGATCGAGAGCTTCGAGCACAATGACTTCGCTGCCCAGTCGATTCCAAACGCTTCCCAATTCCAAACCGATGTAACCGCCACCGATCACAACGAGTCGCTTAGGCACATCGGGGAACGAGAGCGCGGTGGTGCTGTTGCCAATCCGATCGCCGTCTTCCTCAACGCTCGACAATCGTGCCGGTCGGCTGCCTGTGCAAATCAAAACTTGGTCGGCTTCGATGAGCACCGGCTCGTCGCCATCGACAACCACCGAGTTCACATCGCGAAATTTGCCACGGCCGCGATACGCGGTGACGCCTTGCTTTTTGAACAGCAGATCGATGCCGCCGGTCAGCGTATCGACGATCTTGGTTTTGCGGCCCATCATCGTGGCAAGGTCCAGCTCGAGCTTACCGACCTTCACGCCGTGCTCGGCGAAGCGATGTTGAGCCTCTTCATACAAATGGCTCGATTCGAGCAGCGCTTTGCTCGGGATACAGCCGACTCGCAGGCACGTGCCGCCGAATCGCTTGTTGTCGTCGATGCACGCGGCGTTAATTCCGAGCTGTGCGGCGCGAATCGCAGCAACATATCCAGCGGGGCCACCGCCAATCACAACCAATTCGTGGCGAACCGTTTTCATAAAAAGCTTTGCTTCATCTGTGTCCAAGGCTGCGTTAAGAACGCGTTTCTGCAGCCAGTTTCTTTAGTGTTCACTAACAACAGCGATTCGGCTAGCCCGGCTGGGCTTGCGGATTGCGCGACTTGACCGAAAATGTGTCTCGCGTGCGGCTCACCGCAAGCAACCGGTGGCTGTGAACTTGGGTGGATTCGCGACAGATGAATCGATGCAATTGGACACGAGCGGCCACTCTCCTGACCTAACTGGCGCCGACATTTGAAACGACCCTCCCTCCGCGCGATCGCTGGCCCCGCTATGGCGATGGCCTTGTTCGCTCTTGCCGTGCGGTTGTTGGTGAACGAAGTCATGTCCATTTCGCGAGAAGAGTTTCTCGCGGGGCTGACGAGTGTTCCACTCACCTACCTGGGGATCGCCGTCTTCCTCACGGCGCTGAATTACGGACTGTTGATCGGTTACGACATCCTCGCGCTGCGTTATATCTGCCGCCCATTGCCGCTGCGACGAACCGCACTGGTGTCTTTTCTAGGATTTTCCCTGGGTAACAACCTCGGCACGTTTCTAGCTGGAGCACCGATTCGTTTTCGTTTTTACGGGCGTTGGGGGCTCTCGCCGAGCCAGATCGTCGCACTCATTGCCATGGTGGGGATGACATTTTGGAGCGGTATTTGGTTCCTCGGCGGAGTCGTTTTGATTTGGGTTCCGGTGGAGTTGCCATCGCAATTGAGTTTACCCTTTGGCACGCGAACGCTGGGTGCCATTCTGCTGGCCTCAGGCGTGACGTACGCGTTGGTTTGTTTCCTGTGGCGGAAACCTTGGCCGATCGGCAAACTGCATCTGCGTCCGCCCAGACCGGGGCTGATGGCGGTCCAGGCATCTGTCGCCGCCGTGGACCTGCTTATCTCCGCAACCGTGCTGTACTTGGTATTGCCTGGCACTGCCATCGTTCCGTTCACGATCGTGTTGGCCGCATACCTAGTTGCGATCGCGGCATCCCTGTTGACCCAAGTCCCTGGCGGGCTCGGCGTTTTGGAAGTCGTCTTGCTGAGCTTACTGAAGGGCACCGTTGGCGATTCCGTGCTCGCTTCCGTGCTGATTTTTCGGCTGATCTACTACGTTTTGCCGCTTCTGTTTGGGATGGTCACTCTCGTGGCATACGAAATTTATGGGGGCGCAGTGGAGGCCAGAATCGCAAAAACCTCGTCGCTGGACCTGTCAAACGTCTCGCCCCAGCCTGCGTTATTGCCTCAAGAAAACGACTGAGGCGAAAACGACTGATATGCCGAGGGTGACTGATCTATAATGTGGGGATGACCCTCCAGCACGCATCTAACGAGTTCGTCTCTTTGTTTCGTCCATGCATCGGCCTTTGTCTTGCCTTCGCCACGTTAACGTTGCCAGCCACTGGCAAAGCAGCCGAAGGTGTGGACTTCAATCGCGACATTCGGCCTCTGCTCGCGAAACATTGTTTCGTGTGCCATGGGCCTGACGAGGCCACGCGAGAAGCGGATTTGCGACTCGATATCGCGGACGCCGAACAGGGTGGTGCCTACCAAGTCATCGAACTTGGCGAGCATGACGCTAGCGAGCTAATCGCGAGAATCACCAGCGACGATCCCGATACGCGGATGCCGCCAGCCAAGCACGGTCCGCCACTGGATGACGCCGCCATCACACGAATCAGTCAATGGATCGACAACGGAGCCAGCTACGAAAAACACTGGTCGTTTGTGCCGCCAGTCAAGTCGCCTGTGCCATCGGTCCAGTCGCCCCAGTGGTGTGAGAGTGTGGTGGATCGTTTTGTGCTCAACCAAATCGAGCAAGTGAATATTCAACCAACCGATCCCGCAGCTCGCCAGGACCTCGTTCGACGTCTTTATCTCGACCTAACGGGATTGCCGCCAACACCTGAAGCGGTCGATCGATTCGTCAACAACGACAGCCCCACCGCGATTCGTCGACTCGTTGACGAGTTACTTGCCTCACCCGACTACGGACCGCACATGTCCGCAGCTTGGCTCGACTTGGCTCGTTACGCTGACACCAACGGTTACGAAAAAGATCGGCCACGTACGATGTGGCCTTATCGCGATTGGGTCATTGGTGCCCTCAACCAAGACGAGCCGTATGACCAGTTCTCGATCAAGCAACTCGCTGGCGACATGTTGCCCTCACCGAGCGAAGACGATCTCGTTGCCACCGGCTTTCATCGCAACACGATGCTCAACGAAGAAGGCGGTATCGATCCGCTAGAGTATCGCTACTATTCGATGATTGATCGCGTCGGCACCACCGGAACCATTTGGATGGGGCTCACTGTCGGTTGTGCTCAATGTCACACGCACAAATACGACCCCATCACGCATGACGATTTCTATTCAATCTTCGCACTCCTGAATCAAGCTGATGAGCCAGAGCTAGCGTTACTCGATCCTGCGACGCTCCAACGCCAACGTGACTTAGAATCGCAAATCACGAAACTCGAAGATGGGCTCATTTCGCGTTTGTTTGGCGATGAGAGCTCAGACGTTGACGACTCCGGAGCTGAAAACTCTGAAGCTGAAAATCGCCACGCCGTCCAAGCGGACTTCCAATCGTGGCTCGCGACGCAACTCGCTTCGGCGAGTGATTGGTCCGTTCAGCAACCGATCAACATGACGGCCACAACACCGCGGCTGTCCGTGCTAGACGATGGCTCCATTCTCGCCTGCGGCGATACGACCAAACGCGAAGTGTACGAGTTGACGTTCCCGGCACCCTCGCCAGAAGAAGCATACACGGCCATTCGGCTGGAGGTGTTACCGCATGAGTCGCTTCCAGCCGGTGGTCCAGGCATGGCATTCTATGAAGGCCGCCGTGGTGATTTCTTCTTGAGTGAGCTTTCGGTGGTGGTTGGCGAGCAACTCGTACCACTTCGAGATGGCTCACAAAGCTTCGGCAAGATCTCCGTCGGTAGCGGGTCGGCGGATGCCGCTGGTGTACTCGACAGTGACGGTAGCACCGGTTGGTCCACCTCGACGCAAGAGAACCAAGCCAATCGACTTGTCGTCAACTTTGAAACACCATTCACGTCAACAGAACCCTGGACGATCCGATTGCTGTTCGAACGTCACTTCGCTGCATCACTCGGTCACTTTCGCATTTCAACAACAACGCGAAAGGAAACACCTGTTGTCGCCAGCCTGCACGACGCAACGACTGAAAGTAAACTTCTCGATGCAGCTCTCAGCGGAATTGAACCCTCATCCGCAATCTTGATTGACATGCAGCGACGTTACCTGCATTTTGCCGAACAACTGTCCAAAGAACGTCAACCGATCGAGAAACTACAGTCGCAACTGCCTGAATTGACGCAAGCTCTCGTCATGCGCGAGCGCGAGTCGGACGACTACCGTAAGTCGCACCGCCATCATCGCGGCGAATACTTGCAACCGCGTGAAGAAGTCGAACCAGGTATCCTTGATGAATTTGCATCACAGAGTTCCAACCCAACCGATCGACTCGAGTTCGCCAGGTGGCTCGTTAGTGACGAGAACCCACTCGTCGGACGCGTCACAGTGAATCGAGCGTGGAGACATTTCTTTGGGGATGGCATTGTACAGACCTCGGGCGACTACGGAACGCAATCGGAACCACCCACGCATCCCCAGTTGCTGGATTGGTTGGCCGTTGACTTGGCCAGCAACGGTTGGTCGATTAAACGACTGCATCGACAAATTGTCCTTACAGCAACGTATCAACAAAAAGTCGCACCACCGGATGCCGCCGATCCGTCCAACCGTTTGCTTGCTAGACATCCCTATCGCCGACTCAAAGCCGAACAAATCCGTGACGCATTCTTAACGTCAGCTTCGACGCTTTCACGCCGCGCCGGTGGACCGAGCGTTTATCCGCCGCAACCCACGGGCGTCTATGAGTTGGCCTACGGAGGCGGTGCATGGCCCAGTTCCGCGGGTGCGGATGGTTACCGACGCTCGGTTTATACGTTCCGAAAACGCACGGCCCCCTTTGCCGCCTTCGCTGTCTTTGACGCGCCCACCGGAGAAACCTGCCTCGCCCGACGTGACCAAAGCACCACGCCGTTACAATCGTTGACTCTGCTCAATGACGTGATGTACATCGATCTTGCTCAAGCCACGGCCGACGCTGCGATTCGCGATTGCGGTCACGATGCGAGTACTGCTGAAATCGTAACGAATCTGTTTCGGAGAATCTTGTCCCGCTCGCCCACACCGTTGGAACTGACATCGGTCACCCACTTTGCCGATGATTTGTCTGCGGAATCGTCAGCCAACAACCACCATTGGATGCTCGTCGCTCGGGCACTGATGAACCTCGATGAAGCGATCACGACACCATGAATTTGCAACACGCGACTCGTCGACAATTCTTTGCTGATTGCGAAATCGGTGTCGGGAAAATTGCGCTCACTTCATTGCTGGCGGGCTCGACAAATGCGTTCGCAAATACTCCTGCAAACACTGGCAATCAAGTGATCGCTGGCGGCAACGGTCTGCATCATGCCGCCAAAGCGAAACGTGTGATCTTCTTGTTCATGGCCGGTGCGCCAAGCCAGTTGGACATGTTCGACAATAAACCTGAACTAACGCGACTCGAGGGTAAACCGATTCCGCCTTCGGTGATCGCGGGCCAACGCTATGCCTTTATTCAACCCAATGCCGCCGTCCTCGCGCCACGGTTCAAGTTCTCTCGTTTTGGCGAGTCGCGCGCCGAGCTATCCGAAGTCCTCCCGAACTTGGGATCGGTCGCGGACTCAATCGCCATCATCCGAAGTGTCCATACCGATCAATTCAATCACTCGCCCGCTCAAATCTTCGTCAACACCGGCAGCCCGATTCCGGGTCGACCTGCGATGGGATCGTGGCTGACTTATGGCCTGGGAAGTGAAGCCGATGATTTGCCTGGGTTTGTGGTTTTAACCAGTGGTGGAAGTTTGTCGGGCGGCGCCGCGATGTGGAACGCCGGTTTTCTTCCTGGTGAGCATCAAGGTGTTCCGTTTCGCGGCAAAGGTGATCCAATCCTCGATGTCACCAACCCAGAAGGCATCAGCCGCGAAACCCAGCGAAGAACACTCGATCTGATCGGCAAACTCAATCGCCAACGGTTCGACTCCATTGGTGCCGCCGGCATCATGACGCGCATTGAGTCCTACGAAATGGCTTATCGGATGCAGACTCGCGCTCCCGAGCTAATGGACCTCGCCAGCGAATCCGAATCAACTCTGAGAAGGTATGGCGCTGAGCAGATACCCAATGGATCGTTCGCTAACAATTGTCTGCTCGCACGTCGGCTTTGCGAACGTGGCGTTCGATTTGTTCAACTCTATCACTCCGGTTGGGATCACCACAGCGACGTCGAAGGTGGCGTACGCAGCCAATCGAAAAATGTCGATCTAGCCTGCGCCGCTCTCATCAACGACTTGAAAGAACGCGGCATGCTCGATGAGACACTCGTCGTTTGGGGAGGCGAATTTGGGCGGACACCCATGGTTGAAGCTAGCGCCGCACTCGGCCGAAGCAACGGTCGCGACCACCATCCGCAAGCGTTCACCATGTGGATGGCGGGCGGAGGCATTAAAGTTGGTCAAACGATTGGCAAGACCGACGATCTTGGGTTTCATCCGGTCGAAGATGCGGTTCATGTTCACGACATCCAAGCAACGATTTTGCACCAGCTCGGTATCAACCACGAGCGACTAACCTTCACGCACGCCGGTCGGCCTTTCCGACTGACCGACGTGCACGGACACGTTATCGAAAAACTAACCTGATAGGCTTGCCGTTATCTTGCTAACGCTCGTTGTAACAACGAGCTGAGAATGATCGCCCCCAGATCTCGTCCTTCCACCCGTCGAACAGATTGCTGGCCGTGTGAGTCGAATTCGGGACCACGGAAGCCGTTTGCTTGGTCGCCTCGCGATCCATGTCCAATCGGAAACGCTTGGCTGCCAATCGGAGGTACGGCAATCGTTGCTCGAAAATCATTCACATCGCGACGCTCGACGTATGGTGAAACGATTTGGCTGTCGTAGATGTTTTGCCGGTCATGAATGTCGTGTGCGTGCGCTGGAACCGTGTTGACACGCCCCTGCACCCGACCGTTCCGATCCACCGCTACCGGCGGATGGAGTCGCAACGCAAGTTCGGAGTAA
The DNA here is from genome assembly GCA_041739875.1 of Pirellulaceae bacterium. Lineage (GTDB taxonomy): Bacteria > Planctomycetota > Planctomycetia > Pirellulales > Pirellulaceae > JBBSJZ01. The sequence continues at coordinate 3,872 of JBGSNA010000350.1, read as the reverse complement.
GTACACATCACTCGCTCCCAACATTCGGCCAACTCAAAGTTGACTGGGTAGCAATCGCGTCCGAAAATCGCACTAGCAACTCGTGGTTGTAATACTTCGATCTCATTCCAGTAGTACGACACTCGCGAAACATCACTTGGGCGAAATGATGTGCCATAGAAATCACAAGCTGCATTCTCCAATCGCTCGACCAACATCACGTCGAATCGATCGAGATAACGCAATCGGTGAACCTGTCGCTCAAAGGCTTGCACAGCACTCCGATAGTCGCGAGCTGCCGATTCAAAAGGAGGTGCTCCGCCAGCCATCGCGGATGCGTTCATCGCGAGAGTGACGGCAAAACAACTCGCAACAACAAGCGAGCGGATATGTGGAACCAGCATGTTCATAGCCTCCCATTCGGGGCGGTAAAAGCAGAAATCGACCAATTCGCAATCCGTCGCGGTGAAGCTGGCGATTCCGTTTAACGCCAAGCTCAAGACTCTTTTTGCTCCTAATCGCATCGGTTGTGCCAAAACCAATACGTGCTCGCAAAGTCACCGCAAAACGCTGAAAATACGAGGTTTACCTGTCGGTGGTCCAATCCCAGTCTCCTAAACGCCGAGTCGCTTTGATGGCGCTGTTCATCAGTGTATATCGCATTGACGGCGCTTCCGTGAAACTGGGATTGCATCACGATCGAAATCGCAAGTATGGATGCGTCATGTTGACTAGCACCCACCCAACAACCGTTTTTCGAAGGCGATGTTTTCGTCAAAAGAGTACCGGCCAAAATCGTACCTGCCAAAATACCACCGGCCAAAACATCGCCTGCCAAAACAGCGTGACCCCATGCCGTGGTTTCACGGTTCTGGAACTTTTGGTGACGATCTCGATCGTCACGGTATTGCTAGCGATCTTGCTCCCCGCCGTGATGAGCTGTCGCGAGGCGGCTCGATTGGTCCAGTGTAAAAACAACCTTCACCAAATCGGTCTAGCGGTTCACCTTCACCACGACGCGTTTGAGCAGATTCCTTTCGCTTGGAAAAGCGTTGCTGGACAAGAGCACCAGGTGATGGCATGGGCCCAGCAGCTCTTGCCATTTTTGGAGCAGAGTTCGCTCAGCGAGCATAGTTTGACGGATTGGCAATCTCACTTAGCCGTCGATCCATCCGCAGCGTCATTGGACGTGTTTCTGTGTCCATCCGACATCACGGTGCCGAGCTTCGAACTCACTCCCGAGACCGACGCTCACACAAACACATCGTCCTCTGTGGAATTGTCTGCACGGATATTCACCGTCGAGCCGGACACCGCAAACAGCATGTTGCTGAGACTACCTACAGCGAACTACATTGGCGTCTACGGAACTGTTGAAGCCGACGAGTTTGACACGATCAACGCTCCAGAAATTGTGGGCTACGGTGACGGCAGCATTGTCAACGATCGTCGCATTTGCTTTGCTGATCTTCGACGCGGGCTCAGCCACACAATTGTGATCGGTGAGCGAACGATGGCAATGGTTCCATCAACCTGGCTTGGTGTTGACTTGCGTGGCGAGGATGCTGCGTGTCGCATCACAGGATCAGCAATGACATCGCCCAACTGTGAACCCTGTGACGAGTGCGAGTTTTCAAGCCGACATCCTGGCGGAAGCAGTTTTTTGTACGCGGACGGACGAGTCGGAATAGTTACTGATTCAATTGACCAAACATTGTATCGCGAATTGGCGCGCCGCAATCCTTAAAGATGTAAAAGAGAGCTGTATGCCTGAAAGTCCGAAATCGCTCACGTCGGCTGAGGCCGAAGTGATGAATGTGATTTGGGATCGCGACCACGTGGCTGTCCCCGATATCGTCGAAGCGGTTCCACGATCACTCGCCTATACCACCATCATGACGACTGTGCGAATTCTCGAAGAGAAAGGCTTCGTTGAACGATGTGGCAAGCGAGGTCGAGCTTTTCTATATAAAGCCAAAGTTCCTCGACAGGAAATACGTGGCTCGATGATTAGCGAGCTCGCACAGCGACTGTTCGGCGGTAATATCAAAACGATGGTTCTTGATCTGGTCAATCGTGACGAAATCAGTACGGAAGATATCGCAGAAATCAAAAAAATCCTTGCTGAGCTGGAGCGGAAACGATGAACTCGCTGGAGGGGCTCGAAGTCGTCGTCTCGTTTTCTCTGCAAGTCGCCTTGCTGACCTTAACTACATTGGTAGTCGAACGGTCGTGTTGCAATTCACGACTGAAATCAAGACTGTGGACAACATGCTTTGTCAGCTTATTGGCATTATTCGCAGCCGCGTTGCTGTTTCCGCATGCCAAATGGTTCCAACCATGGCAAACGTTTGAACCAAGCGAGCTGATGCAAGTCGCGACGGCTGAAAGCAAACTGGGAATTGTGTTATTGAGTGGGTGGATAATTGGTAGCGGCCTCGCATTTTTAAGCTGGTTCGCCAATACGGTTCGGCTTGAACAGATGATTCGACATGCGGAACCGTTGACGAAAGCCGATTCGCAATGGGTTGGCCGAGCGACCCAAGACTTGTGTCTATCAGTGAATGGTCGGCCCGTAAATTTCTTTTACTGCGACGAGCATTCTGGCCCGTTCTGCTATCAACTGCACCAACCCATGATCTTTCTGCCCCGAGATGTTCTGCAACGCCTTAGCTCCAGTGGTCAATTGGATGGGGTCAATCACATCATTCGTCACGAAATGGCTCATCTTTCGACTCATCATCCCATGCAATTGTTCCTGCAGAGTACGCTAGAGTGTTTGCTGTGGTTTCACCCCATGGTACGCGTTGGTGGACGCCGCGCCGCACTCGTCCGAGAATTTGTCTGCGACGACATTGCAAGCGGGCAAGGTTCCCAGACCCTTTCGTATATCCGAACACTTCTAGAAATCACAACGTCGGTATCTCGACAGCAACCAGGAACCCTCGGAATTAATCGCACGACGAGTGAGCTCGTTCATCGAACAAAACGTCTGGCCCAGAACCACGCATCACTTTCGCAGCCATGGTCCCAGATGAAATCCCACCGATACACTGCTCTAGCGCCGGCGACAATCGTCGCGACGATGTTGGCACTCACACAGTGTTGGCTGCCGCTCAATCCACTCACGTCCACCAAAAGCAAATGGTCGCCATGGCCCACTTGGACCGCAGCCTGCTTACATGAAATCGGAGTCAACGCACCGGACTTTGAACCCTTTGACGATCGTTCGAACCTGTACGAACTGTGGTCACAAAGCGCCACAGTTCACGAGGAATGAATGCCCGCCAAGTAAAATCCACTCCGGAAACTACCCACACACGCCCCAAATCCAAAAATTGCGGTTCAAGCCAGCCCTTGACGGTAGTCAAACCGGCTTGGTAACTTCATCGCAAGTCGACCTTACTGGTCCCAATTCGCTTAATCACCCGTTGAATCAGCGAAACCCAGTAAGAATCTGTCGCAACCTTCCGGGGGATTAGCTCAGTTGGGAGAGCGCTTGCATGGCATGCAAGAGGTCATCGGTTCAAGTCCGTTATCCTCCACTTTCTTTAGAAACGAGCCCTTCGACGAGAACGTCGAAGGGCTTTCTTATTACTGGGACTAGAGTTGCGTCGACAAGCGAGCAGTTCAACCAGACGATTTCGAGGATTTTACGTTTTTCAGCGTAATCGGCGGTAAGCCATTTCTGGCGAAGGGTTTGCGAAAGTTCAAACACCTTCGATGCTAAATCAGCATTCTCATCCCGTGTCCGATCCAACACATCCGCCTGCAATTTGATTGCTGCAAGCCGATCGCGGGACTCCGTCTGCTTGCGGTTGAAGGTCCGCTCATCGATCTGGTCGTCGATTCGCAAATTGAGCAGCCTGTCCTGCTGGGCTGCAATCATCGTC
>JBGSNA010000334.1:0-1847 GCA_041739875.1 Pirellulaceae bacterium | reverse complement strand
AGGCAGATAAGAATAACAGCGATCGTCGCCGACGCAGGAAATGTTGAAGCCTGCGATCGTATTTTCCCGCATCTCCTGATGATGACGACTCAGGTAACAGATGGACCCAATTGTCTCTGGAACAAATACGATTCGGTACGTGTACCTTCTAGGTTGAGATCGAATCCAGTGTGCCAGAGCCGCAGCAACGCAAGGTCCCGAGATCTCGTTGTTCGCCATCGATGGATGGCAAACATAGGTTGACAGAAAGACCTCCTGTTCACGTTCACCAGGCACGATTACTTCACCGTAGGTCAGTGAACCCGCGGCTAGTTCGCTATCGATAACAACACGGTAGGTCCCCTCGACCAGTTGGCGTCGATCATTCTCGCAGAGACAAAATCCCCACCGCTTCTTATAGTACGACGTGACGTACGGTATCGCATTGGGCTGATCGGGCAACGAATAGAGATGTTGTTGTAAGTCCGCCAGCGGCATCGTCGTATCAACGGGCGTCGAATAGCCCACGACATGAAGATTGTGATTGGCAAAATCCACGACTCGTTCCCCGCTGGGACCTTCGATATAGGCCGCTCGGATATTCCATTCCTCGGGAATCGTCCAGTCAAAGCAACGAGTGCCGGTGGGCACCTCAAACGTCGATAGCCCATCCATGTACTCGGCCAGGATATCGAAGGTTTCACGAACACCATCACCGGTCAGACTGCGGCAAATCGGAAACAAACGTACGGCCAAGTCATACATTTGAGGACCGATCGCAGCTTCCGTGAAACCGCCTGCTGATCGTTTTAATGGAATACTCAAGTTAGAAGCAGCCTGTTAGGAGTCAGCCTGTCGATACGCTAAAAGCGGCGATCGTAACGACCGGCGGGATCGTTCTAAGCAGGGCTTTCGGAAATACTGTACTGATGGCTGTTGCGACTTCTGTGCTATTCTGCATTCTCCGCCGCGCTCCGCTCCAATGATTCTGGTTACTACAGTAATGCAGCTTGCCTGAGTGACATCGACTCGCTTGCAAAGCGAAGTAATTTTGCACCTGGGAAGTTCCGTTTGCAGCCAGCGCTGAGCAACTGAATTGCTCGAAGAAACTCCTTGTGAAGGTTACAAAATGTCTGAAAGCCTCGTCTTGCGTTCAGCTTCAATGTCAGATGCAAGTTTGCTGTTAAACTGGCGAAACGATCGGGAAACCAGAAATGCCAGCCTTCAATCTGCAGAGGTTCTGCAAGATGAACACCTGATTTGGCTTCGCAAAACGCTCAGCGATCCGGCTCAAAAGTTGCTTGTCGCGTTGGATGGCGATACGCCAGTAGGCACGGTAAGAGCATGTTTCGCAGATGGCGTTTGGGAATTATCCTGGACTACCGCTCCCGAGGCTCGGGGCTATGGAGTAGCTAAACGTATGGTCGAAATTTTAGCGAAACAGTTGACCGAACCTATTTGCGCGAACGTCAAGATTGAAAATGCGGCTTCCGCTCGAGTCGCCCAACACGTCGGTATGGAACGTGTCCAAATTCTTGATGGAGATATTGCCCATTACCGTCGCGGTGAATTGATGTGAATCGTCAATGCTTGTTGAAGCTGCGCATATTTTTCTCGATAACTTCTCCGACACGAAGACGCATTCGATCCCACCGTCCCCACTTCAAGAGTTTTGCGATTTGATCCGGTGATCGCATGTGATCCAAGCCAATGGTCTCGTCGGCCCAAGTCTTGCAACACTGGGCGTCACTGGGCTCGCGGCACAAATGGGGATAGTGTGTCTGCATGGATTCCCGGCTCGATCGCTGGACTGCCAAATCCACGAGAGCGGGATGATTTCTGTAGAAAGGTTCGTTGACGAGATGTTC
>JBGSNA010000299.1:0-2364 GCA_041739875.1 Pirellulaceae bacterium | reverse complement strand
GTTCCCACGCCTGTAGACAAGAAATTACACCGATCAACGGCGTGGCCAATACGACCACCAGACCGAATTGCTTAATGCGAAGCCCTTGGGATATGCGGTGCAACTCGGGTGACCTCAACACCGGGACTTCCGAGCGTTTTGAGGTCGCGTCAGCAAGTTTGTTTTCCAAAGTAAGCTCCCGGTCGATCTGCAATTAGGTGAACGAATAACAAACCAACCGCCATCCGAACGACGAGAGCCGATTTACTATGACAATCACGGCGCTGTTTGCAAGATTGAAACAGTGGATACGACGTCGCATTCGGTCTTGTTACTGGATGCGTTGTCACCAGAAAATGCTGCTTCCTTGTGACCACGTGTCAGTCAGGTTCTTGCCGAGCGTCTGGAATGTCCACACGAACAATGCGCCCCAGATTGCGATCAGGACGAATCCGCACCATCGTACCCAGAGCGGGATCGGCACGGACGCCCACGCCATGAGTTTAGGATCGATCATCCATACGATGCCGCCAATGAACCACGGCAGACCGCTCAGTCGGAGCCCGAACAAGATGAATGCACCTTCCTGCCATCGATCCAGCTTCTCACCACTCATGTTAGAACGAAAGCGGTGGTAAAGGCCGAAGGGCACCTACTTCGACAGTGGATAAGTCACCGATGAGCATTATCGTGAATCCAGCCGATGAAATCGCAACGTCCTCGGGAAGGCGAAAGATGGAGGTGCGCACCGATTGCGGAATCAATGACGAAACAAAACGATTCAGCTTCCCCGCCAACGTCGCCTGGGTCTCTCACCAACATGGATCATCCACGAACGTCGATCGATTGCCGCTAGCGAGGGCCAGCGCCACGTCAAGTTCGACCATGAAGTGGCGTGCCAACCAAAGCAAAATCCATGGTAGCAATCTCCGAAGAAGTTCCGGGCATCTTGAACAGAAGACTTGATCTTCGGCTATCACTCGAAGCTCAAAGGTTCACAGAACGCTGAACCATCCCAAGAGAAGTTGGGCTCAACCTACGCACTACGCGAAGTCAAATCTTTACTGGTAATCCGGCACGACGAGTCACGCACCATCATTCTTCGGCTTCGAGTTACCGCGTTGCGTCCAATCGAAGACCGCCCCGAATGCTGTACCCAATGCTACGCACATAGCTAGGCTTTGCCCCATGTATCCCGATGAAGCGCCGTAAACGGCACCAAAGGCCGCGCCAAGTGCAATACCGACGCCAATCCCGTTTCCGGAATTGCTACTGAGTCGCTTCTCTGTCGACATTTGTTGTTCATCGATCATCTTCAATCTCTCAAATTGCAGAAGGAGGGGCGATTCGTGTCCCAAGGGCCCTGGCCTGTGTATTTGTATTCGTTGGGCAACTTCGGTTATTGGGGACTTCACGGAGAATGGTAGCGGTAGCTCGCAATTGTTTGGTCGGATAACGTCTCGAATCAGCGGTCGGCGACGAGTAAAGTTTGGGCCTGCGAGGAACCGTTCCCGCCGATCCGTCATCATCGGTACGCCCGACATGGGCGTGAACTTGTGGGGTGAAAGTCCCCTGTACGAAAACGGAACTTGAACGAAGGACAGGATACCAAATGTAGTCGATCAAGATGCAAGTACTAGGCGAGGGCAACTGCGGCGAGGCAACAGACCGTGGGGAGGAAGCCTGCGAAGACGATCGGTAATCCAGAAAGAATCGTCGCTGGACGTCTTCACGCCAAGACCTGCCAGGTTACGAACAGGTACTTGATACAAGGCCGATGACTCCAGGCGAGCGGGCTGCTGGGATCACGCTGCGGCACCGACTCGGGTTATTCGAGGTGGCGACGGCGGCAACCGTGAGTGTTTACGATCGAGCGGGAAAGCGAATGGGGACGATCTACTTGGCTTATCCTCCGCAGCTGGGCCAAGCGACGATGGATGCGATGCTGACCAGCTTGCTCAAAGAGTTGTTCTCACGCCTGAGTGGTCCGTTACACGACATCCTCACTGTACTTACTTCGCAGCCGATACGCCGATGTACGGCGTGACCGTTCCGTCCTCTCGTTTGACTTCTTTTGTGACGCCATTTTGAGTCTCCCGGATCAGCAACGCGAACGGGTCGCCGGTGTAACAGACCTCGGAAAGGAACGCGAACGCGCTGGCGTCCTCGGTCATGAACATGGGCCCCAGGTTGCCCGCAGTGGTCGTATAACTGAAAGTGCCGAAGACCTCACTCTGGCCGCCACCCTTCGTGTGCAGCAGTGTGCCGCCACGTTCGGTTTTGTAACCGAGAACCCAGAGTTTCCCGCCGTCATTGGTGACGTGCGTGCCCTCGTTCTCGACGTTTAGTTGTCGCGCCCATACGTGCTGATCTCTCTTGAACCGC
>JBGSNA010000287.1:0-14972 GCA_041739875.1 Pirellulaceae bacterium | reverse complement strand
CGACCGAACTGGAGTCCGATCGACGCGAGAGGCGGCATATTCGACTTCCGATATTTGGCTTGGATAAGGAACAACTTTGTCGCTTGACACCGATTCCCTACCACGTCCGTCAAGTAATGTCACGCTTTGAGATCAACTTTTCTTGGCGGGGCGTTTCTGCGAGTTCAAACGATGGCGGATAGTGGAAATCCGCAGGGTCTTGGTGGCGGGGTTGAATAACAATCGGACCGGTCGCGTCATGCGACCGGTCCGCGTTCGGTACCGAAAAGGCATCCAAATTCCGCCACTTCAACTGTGTTGACTGCGATTTAGACGGCGTCTGCCGTCGTTGCGAGACTTAAATGAGGCCCGATGTTACAGTCTCCGATGCCTATTTGATGCTTTTAAGAAAGTCGTCAGCCACACGCATCCAATCGACCTCATCGAATGCTGTTTCAAGTAGGTCTGAATGAATCGAGTGTTTTTTGATGGGTAGTTCCTGTCGAAATTTTTCCTCCATTTGGTCGGCGAGCCGAAAACGTACTGCCTGGCTTTCCGTCCAAGTTTTGTTCCTTACCTGTTTCAACTCCGGCGCGAGTTTCTGAATGGCCTTCAGTTGCGTGTTCCAAAACCGGTAAACGCAAGCAGTTTCCATGACATGGCGAGAGACAACGTATGTCGCACGGTCGCTCCATTCGTCGAATCCGTCTCCCGATTCAGCTCGATGATGTTGCGATGCGGAGACAAGGCACTCGTCCCAGTCAATCGCTCGTGCGTTAGTAAGGTGTCTTAGGTCCACAATCAGGTCGATGATATTTTCGGTCAAGCTTTGGCCGTTGGATTCGATGGCGTCCGCGTAGGCGTCAACGGCGATTTGTGCGGATTCGTCGGGATGGCGATTTAATTTTTTCATTACGAGCTACCTAGCAAGCGTCGGATTTCCGACCAATTTTCCAAACAACCCACCTCGCACTTTTTGTTCTTGGGGTGGGTCTCTCGCCCACGACAGACCCACCCCAGGGACAAAAACAGCAATCCGCAAACTCGCAGCGATCGGCGGGAGGCGAAGCGCCGCAAGGACCGTGACAGGCTTGGGGCGGGATGGTGGAGGTTGAGGGGGCATGGCGCGCTGATTGCAAGTGAGAGCCGACCAGAGATTGCGGAGCGGTTGCGTCGATAGATGGGGAGGAGCGGTGGCGCGGTCAAGCGGTGGTCTAACTGGGGCAGACTTCGTTGGACCTCGGGCGATGTTCCGTGATAGGGTCAGGCATGATTCGACCTAGCAATGTACGAATCGGACCGGTCGCATCGTGCAACCGGTCCACTTTCTCGATCCGATGAAACAGAAACTCCAAAACTCCAACCAGCCTGGCTTTGTCGTCGACACGTATCTGCAAATGACGCGATTTGTCGGTGCGTTCGCCGACGGTCACTTGAATCTTTTGATCCTGCTTGGCGAACCCGGTCTAGCCAAGAGCCAGACGGTGCGTCGTGTGATGCGAGACGCTTGCTGGATCGAAGGCAACGCTACGGCATTCGGCGTCTACACTGCCGCATGGAACCATCGCGACCGAGTAATCGTTCTCGATGATGTCGATAGTCTCTATTCAGATCGCAATGCGGTACGCTTGCTCAAAACGCTTTGTCAAACTGACCCGGTCAAGCGAGTGTCTTGGCAAACGGCATCTGCTGCGCTCGACAAACAGGGCATTCCGAGAACGTTCGAGACAACCAGCCGCGTCGTTATCATCGCGAACGAATGGAGGACGCTCGATAAGAATGTCGCTGCTGTTCAGGACCGTGGCCACATCATTCGATTTGAGCCATCAGCAACCGAAGTTCACCGAGAAGTTCGTAGCTGGTTTTCAGATGATGAAATTTACGAATGGTTCGGCCAGCATCTGTCACTGATCATCAAACCGTCGATGCGGCAGTACGTTCGGGCGGCAGAACTGAAAGCGGCAGGATTGGATTGGCAGTCGATGTTGTTACAGGAAACACTGCCCGCGACAACGAGCTTGGTTGCCAAGCTGAAATCAGATCGAAGACTATCGACCGAGTCTGAACGAGTACAAGAATTCGTTCGGCGGGGTGGCGGATGTCGAGCGACTTATTTCAATCATGCCAAGCGGCTTCGTGGTCGAATTACACCGGATAAAGATGTGCCCCGTTGACGATAAGGTAGCTGTAGCGGCGACCACTGCGCCGCAGACTCCAACAATTTTCTCGACTCACCGTCGCTAACATATCGTCCAGCGCACTTCACTGTTATTAAACTGAAGCAATGTTTAGCGAATCAAACAACCAACCTGAAGATCGCTGCCCACGCGACTTTGCGACCACGCACCGGAGTGCTGTGCTGGCGGCTGGGGATTTGCAGCGTCATCAGTCCGATGACGCGGTAGCCAAGCTTACTGGGTTCCATTGTACGGTTATATTTGGCGAAAATTTTCGGATGCCGATGAAGCGCAAGAGCTGACTCAGGCGTTTTTTTCCGAACTGCTTGAGCGGAAGACCGTCGGGGTGGCCAATCCAATACGAGGTCGGTTTAGGGCGTTTCTGTTGACTGCACTGAATCATTTCTTATCCAAGCATTGGTATAAGCAGCGAGCACAAAAAGGTGATGGCGGCAAAACTCCTATCTCTCCTGATTTCGATACACCCGATTCGAGTCTCTGTCGTGAGCCAAGCAAGGGCCTGACCGCATGGTTGAAACGGAAGCGAGCGAACGATTCCTGGAGTCACGACCAGTCCGATACTTGAAGATCAGAACTGGATCGAAGTCACTTTTGCTGATGGCACGGTCACTCGCATTCCGCTCTACTTGCCTTCCCTAAAGTGCGGCGTAGTCGCTGTGGTCTGATCGACTACTGGCTCGGTGGGTCGAGTTGAACATGAGTGGGGTGGCGAAAGCCTTCTCGGAAAAAGAGAGCGTGGTATTTTTCGAGTTGCTTCATCCGGTCCGTCGTGCGTTTGACTTGGTCGGACGTGGCGATGTTCTTGGAAAGGATGTTGGCGTCTTGGTCGGTCATTCGCAATAGCAGGTAGCTGGCTACGTTGGAGTATAGAGCAGTGTCAAAATCTTTTGCGGACTGCGAGGCCAGGATGAGTGAGATGCCGAACTTGCGGCATTCCGCTGCGAGCTTGGGGAGCAGCTTCATTTTGCTGGCGCGGTGCGCCTCGTCGAAGATCACTGCATGAGTGATTCGATCCTGAACACCACGTCGGAACATTTCTTTGTAGACGTTGTAGAGAGCCAACATAGCGACCGCCCGTTGAACCAGCTCATTTTGAGTCGCGTGAATCTGCAACACGAGTGGTTTCGAGCTTTCAAGCAGGCTACGAACTTCACCGGAATTGGTGAAAATCTGATAGTCGTCCAGTTCATCAAGGCGGGCGAGCAAATTCTTTTCCGGTTTCGGCTCACGCTTCAGGATGTTGTAGAACTCACGGAACTCTGGGATCGTTGGATTGTCGGTGTCGCCGCCCCATCCGTGTCGCACATAGGATTCGCGGATGGCGCTGCGGAGACTCTCCAGTTGAATATCGCCAAGGTCCGGGAACATCGCGGAGAAAACATCTCGCAGCATGCCCGCACTGTCGACGTGAGAGGTACGCGTCACCGTATCCAGGTGCATTGGGTTGAAACCAAGTTGCTGATGATCCAGCAATTGAACGTCACTAAGCTTCTCGGAAAGGCGCTCGTCAATGTCGGGATGATACGAAAACACGATTGGGGTGATCTGTTTGGCCATCAGTTGCTGGCAGATGTTCATGACCGCTTCGGTTTTTCCCATCCCTGGAAAGCCGACAATCATCAGGTGCGGGTTGGCGGAACTCGCAACGGACCACTCAACGGGATCGCCACTGGACTTCTCAGTTCCAAACCGAATGAGAGCGGGACCGGAATCGGTTTCGCCGCCTGTTACATTGCTCGAACTTAAGGATAAACCTTGATTTGGCGTTCGGTCTGGCGACACCGTTGCCTGGTTGTCATGGTTTGGATCGCTTGCGTTAACCGAATCTGTCTTGTTTTTGCTTGACTCGTCCTCGTGACGCTTGGGTTCTCCGTCGACGATTGGCTCGTTCGGCGACGGTGTTCGCTCGACGCCAAGAGCCAAATCGGGCATCGTCGTCGCTCCGAACAGAACGATCTTCGTTGGAGCACCTGAATCAGAAATCGGGACTGGGTCCGCATTGACGAACTCGGGACAGAAAATATAACCGCGATTGGGAATCGCCGGTTCTGTAAATTTGTAGTTCGCGCCGTCGCTCATCATCCGATCCAACTGCGTGCGGAAACGATCGTACTGGGCATCATCAAGATAGTGTCGATAGGCCTTCTCAAGATAAAACCTGAGAGCGCGAACGAGGCGGCTGCGTCGGATCGCTAGCAGCGGCTCAGCAACCTTGCCATCAAAGTACCAATCCATCCATGCTTCACGATGCAACTGCGTTTGCTCTTCAATCAGAACTGTCAAATCGGGCGCTCGGGCAGCCCGCAAATTGCGCCGGTACTTCACCTCAACAAACGTGAACGATAGTCCTCCACGCGATGGCAACGAAACGTAGATTAAGTCGGAACGTACTTTCGGCACTGCATCAGCATTGCCCGTCGTGGTCGTGTTCTTTTCTTTCGGAGCTAGGTCAGGAATATCATCGACCGGAACGAAGAAGCCATGTCGAAGCGACATCCACGATCGGCTGTCTTCCGCCGCGTTCTCGCAGTGCGAGTGAACCAGCGACAGCGCGACCAACTCGCTGCTGGTACTGCCAAGGCTCGTCAAACGCATCGCCAATCGTCCGCTGAGCGCCTTCAAATGCCGGACCAGAAACTCACAATTCTTTCGGCTCGCACTGAGACTCATTCGTTCGAGCATTTCATCGAGCAACTCGCGAATTTCGTCGGTTCGCGTTGTCGAGGTAATCATTTGCAAACTGCCCAAGTCATCACGCTCGGGGACGCAGTCGATCACGTAGGTTTCGTAAATCGTCGGCTCGTCATGCGGTGCATCAAAAAATTCGATCCCCGCGTTTCTATCGACCGTCACGACCCAGTCCGAAAGTTGATGCACGATTCTCAGCATCTCCTGCTGTTCCGCCGAAAGCTGCGTCCGCAATACCGGCCAGACATCGTCGGGTTCTCCTGATGATCGGCATACGCAGCCCATAATCGCCCGATTGAGTTTCGTCAGACGATCAGACATCACGCGACCGGCGGGATGTTTTTCGCCGTCGCAGTCTGGCGGCAGCCAACTTAGCCATTCCGCTGATGGCTCAAACGTGAACGACCGCTGTGCATTGGCGACCAAACCGTAGACGTGCAGTGGAGCCGATCGCGGCAAACTACCCAGCGGAACGAAAGCAACACCGGTATCGAAACTGTCAAACGCAACCGCCATATGAGCGGGTGAGGTTGGTATACTGACGTTCTTCTTCGCCCATCTCAAACGTGGCAGCGTCACACCGCCAGTATTCGATTGGCTTTCCAACATCCAGCGATCACCATCGGCAATCCCTGACGCGCCAGTTCGATAACGTTCGACCAGATCCACCAAGAAACTGCCGGTGATGTCCGAGTCCTTTCGGGCCGGAAACATTTCGAGGTTAAAACGAACCGGCGACACTTCATCGTCTCCCGCCTCGGTGGTTTTCAATGCTGCACCGAGCGCTCGCGCGACCGTGCATCCGTCGCCCGGTCGCAATGCATGCAGTAGAACCGCGCCGCCGGATGATTCCCCGAGTTCATGGAACTGGATGTATCGAGACACTTCACGGGCCAGCGAATTGCTAACTTGAATGCCCATCGAACTCACGCCGGGATCATGCTCATTCAACCCCAGCGATCGCATAAGCATGGCAACGGCGGATTTTGGCTCCGGGTCATCATCGCTCACCATCGCGGTTGCAAAAAACGAAAGCGTGTCGGCATAGACAAAGTTCTGGCCCTCTCTCAACCCGGGCAGGATCGACGGGAAGTGGGCGGCTTGCAGATTGGCCACCGCTTCGCGAACTCGTGTCGCAGTTAACCCAATTTCAAACCGCAGGTATTGCATCAATTGGTCGTAGGCGACGTGCCACGCAACTCGCAACGGATGACTGGGCAACACGATCAACCCGATCGTTTTCCCTGACAATGACTGCACCTCCACGGTGTCCGTCAAAGCAACTTGTGGCGAGGCCTGATCGAGAATTCCCAGCCAAGCGTTAACGTAGCTATCCGCCTTCTTCAGATTGCCGCCATAAACGCTGCCCCAAAATCCTCCACGCTCAGCTAACTCACTTTGCAGGCTCGCCGATGCTTTGAACGTTTTGTCCCAATCCGCATCCGAAACGCCGTCGGATGCGAAGGGATGAAAGACAGGATCATAAACTCGCTGCCCATCGCCGCGCACCTGGACCGACCAGCGACCCAGCGTCGTTTGTTCGATTTGCATCCGTTCGATCGTTTCGACCAGCGAGGGGCGAGCAACTTTGAAACTTTTCTTCGATGACGTTGCACGAAACGCGACAAAATTCTTAGCAGTATCAATCTCGAAACATTCTGGATTAGCAACGTCAGTGCAGAACTGCTCGCTATCCGAGATATTGACAGCGCCTTCCATCATGCAGCGTTCAAATTTGGTCGTGTTGGAAGTCGTTTCGTTCGTCGCTTCCCCATAGCGAATCAGAAACTCTTCCGATTCATCTTCAATCTCTTCGTTGCTAGTTCCGATCACGGAAACCACCACGCGGGCCTCAATTAGTGAGTCTTCCTCAATCCCCTCAAAATCCTCAGCGGTCAGCTTTACCGACTGATAGGCAGAACTCTTTCGTACTGAATGTGGCAGGTCGCGGTACGCATAAACATCTTCGCCAGAAACGACACTCACGCGATATTCGACACTGCCTTTTGGTAAGACTGGTGGATCGGTCTCGAAACGTATTTCTAATTTCGATACTTTTTCGTTGGAAAGCAGAAATTGCGGTGGAGTGCCATCAACCATGCCCGACCATTTTCCGATTTTCCCCTGCTTGCTCCGCCATGTTAGCAGTGTCACTTTGCGCAATTTTTGGCCTAAAAACTCAGGGTGAATCGCGCCCAGCCATAGCGTCGCATCCTCAACGACTTGCGCAATCACCTCAGCCAGTGGTCGCCGCGCGGCCTCACGGACGACTCGCTGCAAGCCAACCTCTTGCGCCGGAGTCTCATCCTTGAGCAACAACGACTCGACCCTTTCCGCTGGCGTCCGTGCGTTGCCCGAACCCAGGAACAAGCGATCCACCATTCGTGCGGAGACTTGCAGTTCGCTTTCGGTGATCGCTTCCGCAGCACCGTGGATCGGCCACAGCCCAAGCAGCGAAATGGAGCATCCAAACTCATCAGGCGACGCACATAACGAAGCCAGGAACTGAATTTGCTGCCACTTCGATAGCGATTTACGCTCGCCGATATAGCGAACCTGCTTGATCGCCAACTCCGCCTTGTGGAACAAATCTCGCCCGATTTCACGGCGCGTCAGCAGCTTCGTTTGATGGAAGATCATCTCTTCGGTCAACTCGCGCGACGCACTGTAAATACCGTCCATCCCGGCACCCGCTTTCAGCACGTCGATCATCAGCAAGACCGCTTTGCCTTTGTCCTCGCGAATTTCGACGGCTTGGTCGGACATGATCAACCTGCGTGGAACGTCGATTTGATCGACGACCGCCCTCACGTCCCAACCGTCGGGCGAGAACTTTCCGTTCTCCGCCAACGACTCGACCACCGATGGCGACAAGCAACGACAGAACGTCACGTTGCCTTCTGCCGCATGGCCAACCAGTTCCGTGAAAACACGATTCAAGAATGAGACCAGCTCGTCTGACATTGGCATGGCTTCCGCTATCGTACTCATTCCGATTCTCCCTGCCCGTCGCGGGCATCAAAACGTGGTCTCAAACGCTTCATCGACTCGGCGTCATTTACGCCCATCAGCAGTCCAAGGCTGCGCAGTCGTCGCTCAAGAAATTTTCGATTGCGTTGCAGAAGTTCGCGAGAAATGGTTTGACCTAGCGGTGCTTGATCGACGAGCAATCCATATCTCTCGCGAAGCAACGACACAAATTCATTGAAGGAAATTGGATTCGCTTTGGTGTTTCCGCCCTTACCCGGTTTCCGCAGATGTCGGTGGACAAGGAAATCGAGCATCGTGTCATTGAGTAGCATCGACTTCATCATCCCAGTCTTGCGCCCGTTTCTCATTGCTTGAAATGTGACACGTCGTTCGCTTGCCAACCCATTTGCTTGACCAGTCATCAGGCACGATCCGAAACACTTCAATATGTGGGCCAACTGAAGCCGATCGCCCATCATTTGAGTTACCGCCTCAGCTAAACGCATTGCGGGATTCGGGATTGCGGACGTGTCTTCGAGAATGCTTCGAGAAGATTCTCCAATTTCCTCTTCCTTGAAACGCTCGACCAATATCTTGCAATTTCTCTTGAGGTCACCCAGGATTCTCCTGCTCTCGTCGTGCCTATCTTTCAGAATGTCGCCGAGCAAGTTAATCCGTTCTGTCGCATCAGGACGCTTCGCCGGCATATCGTCAACTTCGTAACGAGTTTGATATTCAAGTATTCGTAACGCCATCAGGACAACGGGCAAGCGATGGAGCCGTCGAGTGACATCGTCCGTCGTTTCTTCCGATAATCGCCTCAACTCGTGGTCGGACCCACTGGAGCAATCCACGACGACCGACCAGGGAGTTTCTTGGTGAGGCAATTCGCCGTCTTGCTCCCACTGAAAGAGCGCCGAAGCGGTGGAGAGAAAAATATTCGTCAGTCCTAATCCAATGCTCGACTCCAACATTTGAGTTAGTGATTGACGTGGAATCGAGTCACCGTATGCATGCAAAAATATCCGAGTGTCTTCGCGAAATGAGCGACTTGCTTGCTTTGCAATCGGTTGTTGGTTCGCGATCTCGCTGGAGCCTCGTCCATGTCCTCCCGCTTTCCTCGTCGCCGTTTCCTTCAATTTTATTGGCTGCTTGCATTGCCTAGCGACTCGGATTGTCGCCAGTTGATCGAGCCCCATTTCAACCGATTCGTCAAACTCATCGACGAGGTCCGATTTTTTCTCGCGGGTGCTCATTCCCGAACCGAAAACACTCAACAGAATATTGTTCTGGAAATCATCGTTGACGCGAAAGAACGATTTCTTCGTCAGTTTGGCTGTGACCGATTCACCTTCCTTCTGTTCAGCCAAAATCGCGACAAGCGATTCGGGAACGAGTCGAAGGTGCCCAACGCTGGAAGGTAAGTCCATCCAAGCAGACTGATAATGCGTCGGGAAAGCACGAATGACTGGCTTCTTTCGGCCCGGCTCATGTCGTTGGTTCTCAAGACAATGCGTCAACAAAAAGTCGGCGAGAACATTTTGTGCGAGCGGCTCATCAAACCCCGAAAACCTCTCACCATCGCTCGCCAGTATCCGTGACACGCTGGCGACCGTAGCTGCTTTCTTGGTACTGGCCCGTGTAAATTCGGTTTCCTCAGCGAGCGGTTTGAACTGGTCCGCAAAATTGCCTTGCCCACGTCGGTGGCCCCGGCGAAACATATAGAACACGGCGGGTAGCAACGCGCCAACTGAAAAGTCCTGCAACGTGAAAGCCAGCGCCTCGGCGTAGTTCGTCGTCCAAATTTCATTGACCATTGCTGGCGTTAGCACTTCGTTGAGAACCTCTTTCTCAAGCTTGTCAGACATTCGTAATCTCCCCTGCTGGACCGTCAGCATTGTCCGTTGATTCAAAGAACATTTGTTGCACTCCTTCATTCATCCGAATACCAAGCCGATACACTTCCTCGGGTTGACTTGGGTTCCAAGCAAAGACTTCTCGCTCGTCTTCTTGCGCCAGTCGCTGTGTAAAGATCGAGAGATTCGTGAAGATGTCGTCGTTGGCGGCGTCCATGATCTGGTAGCCGTCAGCCAACTCAATCAGCAACCCGAAAAGATCACTGCCCAGTCTCAGTTCTTCCGTTCGTCCGTCGCGATACTCGTAGCCCAATAGCAGCCCGTTCGCCAACCATTCAACTCCGCCGTTGATTCCCGATTCATCAACGCTTAGCCGGAAACGATCAAGCGGTTTTTCAACCCAAAACGTGGTTTCAACGGGCGTCCGGGGCATCACCTTCAACGGAACAACGTTCTCGCGACGTAGCACACGGTGCGGTAAC
Organism: Pirellulaceae bacterium; assembly: GCA_041739875.1. Classification (GTDB taxonomy): domain Bacteria; phylum Planctomycetota; class Planctomycetia; order Pirellulales; family Pirellulaceae; genus JBBSJZ01. The sequence goes on along the minus strand of JBGSNA010000287.1, from coordinate 4,799 downwards.
TGCTCTAGTCGCGATATGCCGTAACAGAGTCTTTGCGTCAGTTCGTGGCGTTGATCGTCATTGAGTATTGCGACTTCGCGAAACTGACGCAGGCTCTCGCTCTGAAACAATGCAACCGTTTCAGTATCGCTGCCCAGTTGCTTCGCTTGCTCTGCCAACCACTCAAAGTACGCGCGACGCCGTTTTGAAATCAGCGAACTTTGTCTCGGGAACTTTGGAGGGTTCAGCGGATCAACGACCGGATCGTGACTGCGAAGGTAGCGATCGACGGTTGGATTCGCCCCGTAGGCAGGATCCAACCGCTGCAATTCGGCCAGCAAGTCGCCTTGCCGCATGATCGAGTCCGACGCAAACGCTCGGTCCCAATAATCCGTCGGTTCGAGTTGCGACTGCTCGTGCAAGTCATCGCAATAATGAACACCGAAAAAGATGTAGCTTAGCGCACCGCGCAGTTCCCGCGTCGTCACGTGGACTTGCCCACGTTGGTGTACCGCTTGCAAGGCACCGGCCAACTGCTGGCGGACATTCGCGGCGACCGTTTTGCCTCCCTCACCGATGCCGGTCAAGGTTCGTACCGAGTTCCAGGCCGAGCATCGCGAAGCCGCCGAACAGGTTCGACAAGGACTCCAAACTTCATACGCACGCTCGCCACCGATCATTCGGTCCAGCAATGCGTTGAAAAATTCGGTCGATGGTGACCAGTCGACTTTCGCGTCATCGGTTTGCGGCAACTCGCGTGCGTCTCCGACCAGCGAACGCTCATTCAAGTTGACTAACCGGATGTGCTGCATCGGCTGATCCGGAACGTCTTCACCGATGAGCGTCTCGATAATCCAGTCCGTGAGTGGTGTCTCTCCGTGCTCGCTTTCGTAGTCCTCGGCCCACTGTAATAACCGACCATCGTTTACAGCGACCAAGTGAACCAGAGGTGTTTCTGAGTCACCCTGCTGAAACGGCTCAAACAGATCGCTGAGCAATTCGTCGGCGGTCTTGCCTTTGAACGACGCAGCTCCGTCTAAGTTGATCTTGACGGACAATCCCATCGCACTGCCGGTCGAAACCCGTTGGGCCGAATCCTGTTTGCCCAGTCCCAGCTTCACGGACAAGTGTTGCAGAAACGCTGTTTTCCCGTCACCGGCGTTGCCACACAAAATGACCAGTTGAACTTTACGCTGTTTGATCTCGCCCAGCAGGTTTGCTTCAAGCGTCGTTTCGACATACGTCTTGTGAGCGAAAGCGGAATCCAACCCACGCGTTTCGATCCCACCACGTGGCGAACCGGGATAGGTCGAAAGCAACTCGGCCAACCACGGCACACGATTCGGCGTTCGAGCGATGGTGTCACACTCTTCGTCGACGACTTCCGTCTTGGCTGCAACGCTCGGTTCCGATTTTCCATCCTCTTGCTCGGTATCGTCGGTCGTTTTGTCTGTCCTCGGTGGCTTAAACTTCGCGGTTCGTTCTTTGATCCACTTGAGCGCCTGCATCGCGTTCGTAAATCGCTGGTCGCAATCGTGTGCAATTGCTCTGTCCAGAAAATCCGGAATCCAACCCCATTTCTCGCGTTGGAGGTCTTCCCAGTTCAGTCCCTTCTCACGCTCTTTTTGCCCGCCATACCAAAACGGCTCGCGATCAAACATGACATGAAATATTGTCGCAGCCAGAGCGTAAACATCATGCGAACACGATGCGGGTTGGCCTTCACTTTGTTGCACAGGCGTGTAGAGAACTGTGCCGGCACTCCAGCTCGGCTGGCCCTCTCGCACGACAAAGTCGAAGTCAACGAGCGTGACATTGCCTTCGCTTTCTAAAATATTCTTCGCGCTAACGTCGCCGTGAACCAATCCGGCACGATGCAACGATGCGAGGCCTTCGCAGCCGCTGGTGATCCATCGCCCGACCACGTCGACGTGACTCTCGCCAAGTTCTTCGGCATATAGCTCCGGCAGACCGATCCAGTTTTGCAGGGTGCTCCCTTCGACCCATTTCAAAAGCGCGACAAAGCGATCGACTTCCCACTGATTCGCCAGCTCAAACACGGTCGCCAAGTGCGGTTTGTCCGTGTGTGAGCGAACACGGCGATAGGCGTCGAGCGAGCGCTGGCCGCTTTCCGCCTCAAACATTGTCTTGCCCGCGTAGATGCCAACGTCTTGACCGTCCTGGACTTGGATGACTTTGAACGTCGACCCAAAACTGCCCGAGCCAATTTTGCTGGCGATCCGATAGTGCTGGTTGTTGAAACCAACCAAATCACCTTCGCTCCAATAGCGGGCGGCGAGCGAAGTTGTCTCAACCTTCTTCGCTGCGCCCTCGCTGTCGCCAGCCTGAAGCGTCCGCGCCACCTCGGCTAGAGTTGCCCGTTTGGATGGATCGTCAACCAAGCCGGCATCTAATTTCAGAACCGCCTTGATCGCCGCGTCATCTTCACTGCCCGTGAATAAAGTGCAGAGCGTTTTGCAAAGCGAGTAGATATCGCTTCGTTGGTCAGCTCCCCCGATTCCTTGCGTCACCACTTCGGGAGCCGCGAACGCGGCATCCTGATCGCTCAGCTTCGCATTGGGCGAAAGCGTCATCGAACCAGAGATGCGGGCCAAGTCAAAATCGGTGAAGACTGGCTGATCGCCTGCACCCACTAAGACAGACACTGGTGAAAGGTGACGATGGACAAACTGAACATTCCTCAAATCACTAGCGTGAAGTTCCGCCAGAGCTTCAAGTGCTCGACGAGAGAACTCGACCCTCGCGTCAAGATTCCAATTCGAATCACCGGCTCGACGTTCCAATGTCGGAGCACAAGGATCGACGATCGAAAAATACATCAACTCGCCAGGATACTGAGGCACTTCCTGAAACGAGTCCATCAAACGCGGTACGTGCGCGGACTTCTGTAACCTTTGCAGCGTTTCAGCATGTCGCCGAGCAAGATCGTCCGACTTCGGGTCATCGTTGGCGGACAAGTCATACAGATGCAAAACGACCTTATCGCGAGTCCGAATATGCTCGCCGCGATAAACTCGATGAAACCGATCCGAAGCCTGATTGATTCGTTCTAAATTGCGAGCCGTGGCAATGTTTCGGACTTCGCCCTTGAGTGCGATCTTGCTGAGCGGTTGCAAGATTTGGCAAATTTTCTGCACCTCTGATTCACTGAGAGTTTGAAGGAATCCCAGTTCCAACAAGTCGCTCGTTTCCTTCAAGCCAAAAAACGTCGATCCATGTACCCGAGGTCGTTTCGATTTCCACGAAACATTTCCACGTGTCAACAAGAACTTGCCAGCCAGAAAGCCCGCGTCGATGTTCGCATTCTTCAACTTGCTGGCGATCTTGCGGAGCTTGTTTGCGAGCTTGTCGGTTTCGTGAATGACGGTGTTGCTGAACTCGGAAACGTAAGAGGCGTCCCAATGCTTGACCTCAATCACATGCAATCCCGACGGTCCAATCACAATTAGGTCAACATCATCGGGAACCGCTTGAGTCGAAACTGAGTGCGGGAGATTTGACAAAATGATCCAGTCGCCTTGCCCAGCAACTTTATCCAAATCTGCTTTCAGTCTCTCAACAGCCGTTCGCTCACTCTCGTTCGCAAGCTCGCCGCAGGGTATGTAGTGAACCGTCAAATTGCGTCCTCGATTGAAACTCAGCCAGAGTTCCTAGACAGGAAATAATGCAAATTTAGCTCGGTTTCCGATGGCAAGCTAGAACCCGCAAGCCCCATCTTAGGTTGCATCACGCAGTTCAATGAGTACCCGACGTACGACGTGAGATGACATTTCGATAGTCACGGCCCATTCCAGCCCAAACGTCGGCACGATTGCGTCCGACAAGTTGAGTGGGCGACCAACACGAATGCAAAGACGACCGGAAGGAACAACAACATCTTCAATCCCCATTTCCATCGTCAGAGCGTCGCTGACGGCATGTTGTTGGAACTGGCGATTGCCTCCGCCAGTTCATCGCTCATCGCCGACCTCTCAGTATCACCGCATTTTCGCAAAAAGTTGAGGCACAGAGATTTAGTACCGAAGGATGCCAGAAAGTAATGTCAGGGTTTTTTTGATGTTGGTAAGTCGCAATGCATCGTACGCCGATTTCTTGGTCGGCATTTCAGTCCGGCTCGGACGGAAATGGTGACGGAAAGTCTAGAAACCGCTTAGACCTTTAGACTGGTTCAGCGGTTTCGACGACGGTAATCGGCGAGCGCCCGCTCGACCAGTTCACCCAGTTGGCACCGCGCTTCCCAGGACCATTCGCGGTATTCGGCCATTAGTTGGGTGTCGATTCGCAAGGTTGCCTTTTCTTTTGATGTCGTCGTTTGGCTCGACCTTCCAGGTGGACGTCCGAGACGTGCTCGTTGCCGCTTCCGGGGTTTCGGTGTGAGTGGCTGCTTGGGTTCGGGCACAGGTTGACTGGCCACGGGCGACTGAGATGAGGTGACATAACTGCCCAAGATCCCTTGGATTCCCTCGAGCGGCTTACTCATGCTCGACCCAGTTGATGATTCCATCGGCTACCTGCTCGTAGTCGTCCATGGCCGTTGACGTTTGTAACCGATGGATTCGGCCAGCAGTGGTCGCGTACACGATGCGCGCGTCGGAACGAATGGTGCCTAAGACGTTGTATTGCTTGGCAAGTTCCTCGGCTACCTGCGAGGTGATTGACCGTCGACGATGACTGTTGGTCACGATAGCGCCAACTGTTTGCAGGTTCGGATTGACGTACTGCCGAAGCAGGTCTGCTGTCTGGCCCAAGTGAACCAGTGTTTGCAGCTCGAACCCGCCTGGTTGGACCACGACGCACAG
>JBGSNA010000239.1:0-10152 GCA_041739875.1 Pirellulaceae bacterium | reverse complement strand
GCCTTGCTGCCAGCACGCTTGGTCGAAATGCGATCCAAGGCGGCCCAGGCGCCAGAATCATCGTTGGGCTTTTGAGCCATCGAGATCTCACCGAGCGCGCGAATCGCTAACTCCGTCGTCTCAAGATCAGCCGTCGCCAGTACACCTTCAAGCGGCGCGACCGCTTCGTCGCCAGCTCGAATCAGTTTCTGTTGAGCCGACTCGCGCCGCAGATAGTGGTCGCTCGCGAGTTGCCCCACCCAATACTCGACACTGCGCTCTTTGGGCTCTTGAGTCCAAGCGGGTTGATAACCTATCAGGCAAGCAAGCACGGCTACCGACAAGCATGGCTGACGCTTTGTCAAACGAGTTGCCGTAAGCAGATTACGCATCACAGAGCATCCAAACATCAGAAATCCGATCCAACCAAGTACAATCATCGCGATCGAAAGATTCATTGTACGCCCAGCGGTCCCACGTAGTCGAACCCCCAATCGAATCTTGTTTAACGACAGCTATGCAAGATTCGGCTCATCCAATTGAAGAAAACTGTTGATTCGAATCTAGCACCGAACTTATGCTGGAGCATCCCGAGACCAGTTCCGACCCTGGTCGGGTGCTTTTCAACTTCGTTATCGCTCGAACTCATCAAGCAGTCCCATGAACCGAATAAGCGTTCGTTTTCTATGCGTGGTTTGGCTTTGTTCCTTTTGCAACATCAGCCAAGCGGCGGTTACGTTCAATTTCACCTACGCGGATTTGGGTACTGGACTCGGGTTCGACGATGCAACCGAGGGATTAGCGAGACGTAACACGGTTAGTGCCGTGGGTGCCTACATTAACACGGTTGTCAACCATAACGGGACAATCGACTTTCATTTCGATGCATCCGTCAATGAACCTTTGGTAAGTACGCTTGCTTCGGCGGGTTCGTTCTATGCGCTCAGTCCAGGTTTCTCCAATGGAGTTTCCTTTCAGCATGCCACGACAGGGAACTCCCCCTTCAGCGCGCCCGATGCAATCGGTGAGGTGAATTTCGGAAATGTCTGGAATTCTGGCCTTGGCGCACCGAGTGGCGCCGAGTTCGACTTATTCTCTGTGATCCTGCACGAAGTTGCTCATGCAATGGGGTTTGCGTCTCTACTCAACCCCAACGGCACGAGTCAGTTCGCTGGCAACGGTTTTCCCAACACCTTTACTAAGTTTGATAGTTTCCTTGTGGACGGAAGCGGAAACGCGTTACTTTCGAATACGGCTACGCCTACATTTATCGGGTCAACGTCGGTTTTGACAAGCAATGCGTTGTTCTTTGCGGGCGCAAACGCGATGGCTGCGAATGGTGGTGCCGCTGTCAAGTTGTTTGCTCCAACCACATTCTCGCCTGGTTCAAGCATCTCGCACTTCGACTTTAGCGTCGGCAATTCCGTCATGGTTCCTGGCATTTCGGCCGGAGTCCAACAGCGGGAGTTTAGCGCACTCGATCGAGCGGTCTTGGCTGACCTTGGCTGGACTCTCCACGCTACTGCCGTTCCGGAACCAAGCACGTACGCCATATTGCTGTTTGCTGGAGGCGTCTACTGGTTCGCACCAAGACGAAAGCGGAAGCTTGCGAAGGCATTTCAGCTTCGCTAACTCGACAGCAAGGCTCAGCTATTGCTGTTCGACGAGCGAGTATAAACCGCCGCCTTCGCGACGCAATTTGCCTTGATTGGCCAGTTCGAGCCAAATCGCTTTGGAAAATTGGTCGGGCGGCGTGATCGCTGCGACGCGAGATTTGCTGCCGCCAGTCATCGCACCATGACCCAAACGCGAATCATCGTCCAATTGAGTCAACTTCAGTCGCTTTCGAAAGGCCTTCATCGCCAGTCGAAGCTCTTCCTTCGAAGGACCCTCTGGTACTGCCGGTGCAGTCTCAAACGACTGCTCAGGCGTCTGGTCAGGTGGCGTTGGTGAATCACTCATTGGAATTCTTGTTGTTAGCACAAAGAAATGGTCGGAATGCGAGATCGCGACTCGATCATAGTCGACAGTTTGCGATCGTCATTTCAAAGATCGCAGTCGCGCCGATTGCCTCAAGCCGCTCCATCGTTTCGATAACGTCCTTGCGTCGCACCATCACGCGAACGGCGCAATAGTTCTCGTCTTCGAGTGACGACACCGTGGGCGAATTGAAGCCTGGTGTGATGGTTTCGGCTTCAGCCAGTTTGCTTTGGTGGATGTTGTATTCGATCAGCGAGTAGTCGCGTGCAATGACGACGCCTTCGAGACGACGAACCACGCGGTCAGCCGTTGCGCTATCGCGGAGCTTCTTGTTTTGAATCAGTACCGTCTCGTAGGAGCCGATCTCTTCCAGGATGCGCAAGCGGTTCGCGGCTAAGGTGCTTCCGGTTTCAACCAAGTCGACAATCGCATCGGCAACACCAAGTTGGATCATCACTTCAACGCTTCCGGAAAGCGAAACCAGATGAGCGGTGGCGTTGTGTTCTTTGAGGTAACGTTCGGTCAGTGAGGTGAAGCTCGTTGCCACGCGTTTGCCATGGAGGTCGGCGGCGCAGTGAATGTCAGAGTCTTCGGGGACACAGATCGCAAGACGACAACGGCCCACACCGAGGTTCATGCGAAGCTCGATGTCGACATTGGCTTCGGCAACGAGATCGCTGCCGGTGATGCCCATATCAATCGCACCTTCGGCACACAACGTCGGGATGTCATCGGTGCGAAGGAACGTCAAGTCCACTGGCAAGCCGCTGACGCGAGCGAAGAGACCTCGACTTTGACGTCGGAAGTGTAACCCAGCTTGCTGGAGGAGAGCTTCAGCGATTTCATTCAGTCGACCTTTGCTGGGCAGACCGATGCGGAGATTGTTATCAGATTCCACGGAAGAGTATTTGTTGTGATAGGGTGTTTAAGAATCAGTCTTCGGTGGACGGCTGGCTTTTTCCACGAGACCGGAGGTGCCTTCGCGACGACCGAGTTCAGCCGCGACTTCGCTCAAGTCCACACCACGCCAGGCGAGTAGGACAAGCGTGTGGTAGATCAAGTCGCCTGCTTCGTACACAAAATGCTGGCGGCCCTGCTCGTCCGTTTCCGAGGCGGCCTCGATGAACTCGTTGGCTTCCTCGAGGATTTTAGCGCCGATTTTCTCAGGGCCGCCGGAAAGCAGTTTCGTGGTGTACGACCCGGCTGGCATCGTCTGGGCCCGCTCGGAAAGCGTTTCCATTAGTCGGATGATCGGATCGAGCGGTTCGTGTCTCATGCGACACAGATTAGACCGACGACCCAAACGCGCCAACGACCACACCGCGAGAAGCGACCGCTTGCACGATTTCTTTGGCGATCTGGGTGCTACAGTTCGAATCTTCCCCGCAATTCGACGCATTCATCTCAATCGGTCGAACTTCCGAGAGCGATCGGAGCCACGTTTCCTGTCGCCGAGCGAGCTGGCGAGTGTGGACCAAAACACGGTACTGGGCTTCCTCCAACGTCTTTTCGCCTGCGAGATAATCCAGGATCTCTCGGTACCCCACCGCCTGGCTCGCTGTGCGCGATAATGCCGTGTATCGCGTGACCAGCCCCCGAACTTCGTCGACAAGTCCGCTTTCGAGCATCGTTTGGACGCGAGTTTCGATTCGCTGGTGCAGCACTTCGCGGGGCCAATGCAGCGAAAACACGAGACAGTTCGCTGCGTCGCGGCTTCGCTCAAACTGCATCTGTCGATGACTCAGCGGCGTGCCGGTGTACCGCGCGACTTCGAGTGCACGAATCATCCGACGGACGTCGCCGTTCTCAATCCGATGCGCAGCCAATGGGTCGACTTGCCACAGCCTCTCTCGCAACCTCTCCATGCCGTGCTGTTTGACGTCGGCTTCCACCGCATTGCGGAACTCCCAGTCGGCGGGCGGTCCCGGATCGAACCCACGCAAGACGCCTTTCAAGAACATGGGTGTGCCGCCGACAAAAATGGGCACGCGGTTGCGCGAGCGAATCTCTGCCACACATCGGTGTGCTTGCTCGAGAAATTTTGCGACGCTGAAGTCCTCGTTGGGGTCCACGAGATCGATCAAGTGATGCGGAATACGTGCTTGATCTGCAAGCGTTGGCTTGGCTGTGCCGATGTTCATGCCACGGTAAACCGCGATCGAATCGAGCGACAAAATCTCCCCGCCGATCGACTCGGCAACTCGCAGCGCGATTTCACTTTTGCCCGATGCCGTCGCGCCGCTGATCACAATCGCTTGGTCGACGAGCGGTGGAAACGATTCAATCATCGAGAGGCGTGCGGTCGATTTAACGGTTCAGCAATCAGAAAAGGATCTTTGTGTTTCGCGTCCGAGGCCAACGGATTTTCCGAGACCAACAGATCGAGCGATAGTTCATCTACATTATCCGTCGTTGTCAATTCACCGTTGCAAATTACGAGTTACGAGTTTCAGACTATGGATTGGAAACTTGGTTTTTTCGCATCCTGCGATGAGCGCGCTGGACGCCGAGCCAGCCGTGGCGTGTACCCAGCAGCATGCTGACGACGAGCAAGCTAGCGGCGACGACTACGATGATCGCCCCCGTGCTCAAACGCGGAACCAACGCGCTCGCAACGCATCCGCCCGCTGCACTGGCCGCACCAAACACTGCAGCGAGCCAGACATTCGGACGAATTGAATCGCTCCAGAATCTTGCCGCGCTCGCTGGAATCACGAGCAATGCGACGATCAATAGCAATCCGACCGCTTGCATCCCCGCAACGCACACGGCGACGACGAGCGTCATGAGCAGTAAATCCAGCAGCATCACTGGATACCCGAGTACCCGAGCCAGTCCCTCATCGAAACAAACGAGTGTCCATTCTTTCATCAGCAGGATGCTTGTGAAAATTGTTGCTGCCGCGATCCACGCTAACAACACCACATCGCTTTGGCGCATCGACGCAGCTTGACCGAAAATAAAGTCTCGCAATCCAGCTTGGCTGCCCGTTGGCGACGCTTGGACGATGGAAAGCAGTACGATGCCAAACCCAAAGAATGTACTCAGTACGATCGCGAGGATGGATTCTTCAGGAATTCGATTCAGTTTGCGAAGCCAGATCATGGCGAGCATCCCGAGCCCGCTACTGATTCCACCGCCGAGGAGCATCACCGCGAGATTTTTCGGCGAGTCGGGGAACATGGTGGAATAAATAAGAAACGCGAGCGCAACACCTGGAAGCGCCGCGTGTCCAATCACATCGCCCGCAAGCGCCCGCCGGCGAAGAATCAAGAACGTACCGACGATCCCAGCCGCTATACCGAGCAACATCGTGCCGCCAATCACAATCAGCGTGTTGTATGCGAAGATGTTTTCCAAGGCAGAGCTTCGATCCGTGTTCATGTAAACGTTTGTCGTAGAGATTCTACCCTAAGTCTACGTGATCGCCCGAGTTTCGTCGCTCCAGTCGGACTCGAAAATAGGGCAACTCACTTTTTTAAATTGGGGCCTTTGTCTTTTTGTAGGGTGCCGTGCTTGCGCGCACCTTTTGCTGAATTTGGTGCGCGTAAGCACGGCACCCTAAATTCGCAGTTTGAAAAACTGATTTGCCCTGGGCCTGAAAAGCTACACGCGACATATTCGATCCAATCGGTTACAGTGAACTCACACGTTTTGCACCAGTTCTCAGACGTAGTATTCAGTCACCCCTTCGTGATCAGGAATTCGCAATGAGCATCAATCTCGCGGTCGCGACGACGCTCGAGGATTTCCTCGCCCAGCTTGGCGGTATCCCCGCCGACCGTGTTCGCACCTCGCCTTCACCCGGACACGCCACGTTCGCCGACTTTGTTGCTGCGAACGAGACCGGCGATCGAGGTCTATACGAGTGGGTTGACGGAACATTAGTGGAGAAAGCGATGAGTTACGAAGCATCGGTGGTGGCAGCAACAATCTTGTTCGTTCTCAAATCATTCGTGTCCCCGCGACGCTTAGGACTCGTGTCTGGAGCCGATGGCTTTTTCCGACTGATCTCGTCGACCCGCGGACCTGATGTCGCTTTCGTCAGTCGTGATCGGTTGCCTGGAGGTGTGTTCCCGACCCAGCCGTCCCCGACGATCGCTCCGAGCTTAGTGGTGGAAGTCTTTGGCCCCGGCAATACCACGGCTGTGATGACACGCAAGCGACTCGAGTACTTTCACAACTCCGTCCAATTGGTCTGGATCGTCGACTGGATCAATCGTTCGGTCGCTGTCTACACATCAACATCCGATGTAACTGTGCTCGGCGAAGACGAAACAATCGAAGGCGGAGACGTGTTGCCTGGGTTCACTGCCCGAGTCGCTGACTTCTTCTCCGACCTCGACATCGGCCAACCAAAAATCGAATAGCGGATATGCACTCAGCACGGTCCGTCGTGATGATTGCCAATCCAAACAAAAAGTAGCAGGCACACTTCGTGTGCCGTCCGCCATAATTACTCCGGCTTCTTGAAGCTACGGCACACGGAGTGTGCCTACTACTTTGAAGCGAAGCAATAAATTCGCAGCCCATTCGCGAAAGGCGACCAACAGTAAATCAACCAGCCGTGACTTGTCGGGTTATGGCAGAGTAGACGTTGCTGTCCAGCTAAAGAATCAACAGCTTCCCGCCGTATGCTTGCTTCAATAGTTCTGGCGTCATGACGCTCTCCGCTGGGCCTTCCGCGACAACGCGTCGGTTCAATAACAGCACGCGGTCGAAATATTCTTTCACTGTGTCAAGATCATGATGCACCACCATCGCTGTGTGACCTTTGTCTCGAAGCTCACGTAGCGTCGTGATGATTGTGGCTTCCGTCGCTGCGTCTACACCCGCGAGCGGTTCGTCCATCAAAAATAGCTCGGCACCCTGAACAAGCGACCGTGCCAGAAACACGCGTTGCTGCTGGCCGCCCGACAATTGGCTGATTTGTCGCGACGCAAAGTCCTGCATCCCAACGCTCGCCAATGACTGCATGGCTTGCTCGCGATGCTTGCGGCCAATCGGTCGAAACCAACCGATCTGGCGATAAAGTCCCATGCAAACCACGTCGAGTGCCGTGACTGGAAAATCCCAATCCACAGTCGTTCGCTGGGGCACATAGCTGATCCGGCCGCTGACTTGGCGAAAGCCTTGACCAAAGAACTCAAAGTGACCAGCCACCGGCTCGATCAAACCCAAGCTGGCTTTAATCAGCGTGCTCTTTCCTGCACCGTTGGGGCCGACGATTGCCGTCAATGTTCCTGGCGGCGTTTCAAAACTGACATGATCCAAGACGGTCGTTTGGCGATACGCAATGGTGACATCAACGGCTCGAAGCGGTGCAACCTGTTGCTGTGGTTCGCCAACCAACGTACTCACGAAGACTCTCCGCTCGGGCCCGTTGTCACTGCATCATCGTTCGCGATCGCCGGCGACGGTTCTGACGCGGGCTCTGGCTTTGTCGCTGGTTTCGGTTCATACGGCAGCACTTGTCCGCCAAGCGCCGTCGCCACCGTTTGCACATTGTGACGGATCATGCCGACGTACGTTCCCGCGTCCGAAGTCGCGCTACCGAGCGAATCGCTATAAAGTGTCGAGTCACTCGAGACGTTCATTCCACGTCGGCGAGCGCCTTCGACAATGGCCTTCACTTGCCGCTCTGACACACTCGTTTCAAAGAACACAGCCGACACGCCACGCGAAACGATCAAGTCCACGAGGCGGTTCGCATCGCTAATCGCCGCTTCACTCATCGTCGAAACGCCTTGCACTCCGTGGACTTCCATCGCATACCGTCGACCAAAGTAACGAAACGCATCGTGCGCTGTGATCAATAGGCGTTGTTTCTCGGGTATCGTCGCAAGCGTTTGCTCACTCCACTGGTCCAGCCCCTCCAAAGTTGTCTTGAGTTCAGCCAACGCGCTGCGAATTTCTTGCTCTCGCGAAGGTTGCCATTGGATGAGTTCTACTGCGACGCCTTCCGCGGCTTCACTCCAAAGAGCAACGTCCATCCAAATGTGTGGGTCGTGCAATCCAGCGTCTGCGTCAAGCAGTCGTGCCACAGGAAGTTGGTCACCGACCGAGATCGTTGCCTTGCCCGCCTTTGATCGACTGTCGAGCACCTCACCAAGCCGACCTTCGAGATGTAACCCGTTATAAACAACGAGGTCAGCGCTGTTGATACGCACTGCGTCGGTTCGCGTTGGCTGGTGCAAGTGAGGATCCACGCCCGGACCCATCAATGCTGTCACACGCACGTCGTCGGGCAACAAAGCGTCCACCAGATCTCGCACCATTCCAGTCGTCACGACAACTTCGAGGGATTGACCATTCCCAACCGTGTTTGCATCCGGACCCGCTGTGGATTCCGCTTGGCGACGACAGCCAACGGAAACCAATGTGCCCCATAACATCACCAGAAGCAAAACGATCCAGCGTTTGAGGTGGTGAAGTTCTTGGCCAGGCCGCTGTCCAGAAGCTCGGCTCGAGCCCTGGTTTGGCGTTTGACTCGTGCGCCAGCACGGCTCGTGACTCAGATGCCGGCTCGGCTGGTCCCCAGGCGTGCGGGGGTGCGAAAATCGCGAGTTCAAGGTTGTGTTTGTTCGTTCGTGGTTGGAATTGAAATTGAAGTTGAATGGGTGTCCGTAGGGTTTACGGTTGACCAAACATAATTGTTTGGCTGCCCAAAAACCACCCTGATTCGTGAGGAAAACGCGGTTTTGCAGGTCAGGGCGACAAATCCGGCGAAGCGGGTGGGTAATGTCATGACCAGCACCGTTGACGCGGAAAGATTCGTGGTGAGGCATTTCAGACCTCGGATTAGCAGCTTTTTCTCGTCGGGGTGGTAGAATTCACCAACGGTCCGCGCCCTCCACTTTGAGTTTGCAGCTTCACTATGGGTTTGACGTATTTCAAGCGATATCGCATGGAATTCGACTTTGCCGACCCCATTTGGGAAGCGTCCGCACCTGCGAACTACGAGTTAGTGCCGTTCGGCGAGGAATTGATTCGGGAGCACGCAACCGCCAAGTTTCGCAGCTTCGCACGTGAGTTGGATGCGAATGTGTTCCCATGTCTCGGTCGCAAAGACGGCTGCTTGCAACTGATGCGAGAAATCGCGTCGCGAGATTCGTTCGTTGCTAGTTCCACTTGGTTGCTCCGCTACTGCGACCCCATAACCCAGACACGAGAGCCTGTTGGGACCGTCCAAGGCATCCAAGTCGATGGCTGGGGATCGATCCAAAATCTTGGGGTCGATCCAACGCACCGAGGCAGGGGGCTCGGCAGCGTCCTGCTCGGCCGTGCCGCGTTGGGCTTTCGCAACGTTGGCTTAACGCACATGCACCTCGAAGTCACCAACGACAACACCGGAGCAGTGCGTCTGTACGAGCGTCTCGGTTTCAAACGCGCCCAAGTCGTCTACAAAGCCGCCGACGTTGCTGGGGTCTAACGGGCGTGAACCCACGTACTTAAAAGATTTCCTTGCTGTGAGTTTTTAAAACGTAGGATGGGTCGAGTGGCGTTAGCCGCGCTGACCCACCATTGTTGTCGACTATTTGCGGTTGGTGGGTCTGCATCGCTAACGCGTTTTGACCCACGCTACAAAACATCACTTAAAAGATCCCCTTGCCGGCTTGCCGTAGCTTCGCCTTGTGCTCCGCCTCCGTTCGAGAGATCTCCGCTTCGATGTCCGTTCGCTTTTCCTTGTCTTCACAAAGCTGTAGTTGCAAACAAAGTTCAGCCATCATCGCTTCATGCTGTTTCTCAAGTCCTGCTCGATACGCATCCAATCCGCCGATCCAAAATGAGCCAGCCACACAAACTCTCCTTGAATTGAATCCTCGCCCAATCGCCTTGCCTGCTTCGCACGATGCGGTTTTCGGATGCCGCAAGCCGAATCACTCACTCGTGATGTTGGTTCTTACAGCAGTGCCATCGGGCAAGTCCTTGCTTTGCTCATGGAGCGAGGCGTTCAGTCCGTAGTGTTCTTGAATCGGAATAATGATCGTATTCTCGACGTTGAAGTCGCCGCCGAGCACCGGTGATTGGAGGTACCCATAGCAAGTTCCCGGCTCGAGAATCTTGCCGCTTGCAACTAATTGATCAATGAGCGGAATCATGAGCCATTGGTTGGCATGGTCATCGAGATCAAGAAGGTCGCAAAACGAATCGCGTGACTTAGTCACTTGTTCGAACGTGCCGCCGCCGACA
>JBGSNA010000201.1:0-2186 GCA_041739875.1 Pirellulaceae bacterium | reverse complement strand
AACGGTTGTCGATCTGATGCGTCAAACAAGCACGCGAACGGGACTCCGAGCCACCGTCAATGTCATCCGTCGAGCCTACCAAATCGGTCAGAAGCTCAGTGAAGCAATGAAATCTGAATTGAAAATCATCTACGATGAAGCTTTGCCAAAATGGAACTACACAACCAGCCTATGAAGTCACCATTTATTGTTCACGCGATGCTTAGCCATGCAAAGCGTGCGATTGTAGCTGGATCCGTTCGTGGACGCACCAGCTCAACTGGGCAGACGCAATTACAGCAAGCCTAATTACAGCAAGCCTAATTATAGCAGGCTCAATTTCAGCAGGCCTAACGAACGCTACCTGATGCTTCCCGAACCTTATTTGAAATCGGAAGCACCGGCGCTGGGGTGCAACCGACGCAGCACGTATTTGAGAGTCTCTTTCATCGGCAGCGATTTAATCAGCCGCTGTTTTGCCAAACCGGCGTGATACATTGTTCGACGCAGACTCGAGTCCGTCACGTAACCAAACGCAACGTCGGTCTGGACATCCGTTTGCTTTCGCTTGTACGGCTGTTCGCCAAAGCCCATGTCGATCGCTTGGATGCCATGCTCGCTTGCGTTTCGAACGAGTTCAATAAACAGTGCCGTGCCGGGCGAATACCTGCTGTACTGAATGTCGTACGCCGGGAACCAATAATGAAGCAAGTCGCCCTCACGAAAACCGACGTGGCTGGCAACAACGGTCTCGCCGGCCCAAAGTAATGTGAGCATGACATGCGCTTCGTCGTCCGCGTTCTCCGACAACACACGAATCAGCTCACGCGTCCAAGGCGTGCTAAACAGATCCAAAATATTGGTTCGTCGATAGTGATCACGTTTGCGTTCAATCGCAGCCGCCAATTGCTCAGTCGACTTGCAGTCAACTTCTAACCTCAGCTCTCCGATTTCTCGAGCGAGCTTGCGTGTTTTCTGAGCTTGCTTGAACATCGTGCGGTGCTCTTGCTCGATTCGCTTGAGCGCGACCTTCGAGTCGTCGCCTAGCGATGTCAAAAACGATCCGACAGTCCCAGCGAAACTGTCCGGCGACATTCGCTCACGGTCTTGGCCAACGAGCGAATGAAATTCGAAACCCTTTGCACCAACTGCCGCAAGGAGCTCGGACCAAGTGAACTCCGTGGTGGGTGCGAGTATCACACCATGGGCGTCGTTGTATCTCCGACCGACTGGATAGACATTCGCGCCAACACAATGATGAGGGAAATAGCCAACCGTGTCCCCGTGCTGCTCCAACAACGCAACCAAAACATCGCCCCGGGCCGCGTGCACAGCGCGAGCGAATGCGAACGAGAAAAACGGAGTCCGAAACTCTGGCTGGGACGAACGAAGTCGCTCCCATTTCAACGAATCGGCTTCGCTCAACTCGTCAAAGCGAACGACGCGAATCTCAGTCACACGTGCGGATACTCCATGCCCCGGCAACGCAGCATTCATGACCGACTGGAGACAGTCGCCCTCGGAAACCGGAATTGAAGAAAACTCAGCCGTTTTCATGGGGGGCTTTGAACCGCTCGACAAAAAAAACGCATGGCAGCCACCAATCATAGTTTAGAAGTGGCCAAAGGTTGATCGGGGACACGGAAATCGGCTAATCACACGATTTATTATTGGCGCCAGTTTCGATTCGTACAGGGATTTCCAATTTTAACGGTCGAGTTCCCCATTGCGATGACTGCCCCGTGTGACGACTGCCCGTGTGACGACTGCCAGCCACAAACAGGTGGACTGCGGTTTACCGTCAATCCGCCCGTTGTACTTCATGCGTCACGAGCGCAAGGTCACCGATCCCGTTCGATCTCCATTCAAGTTCGACTACGATCAAAACAAATCGTCGCTGATCACGAATTCATGGAACGGCACGTCGCTGTCTTTGCCCCTCGGAGTCAGCAAGGCTTGTTAGACCTGATAGTCGAACGAATTGCTGACGAAGGCGAAGACGAACAGAACTGGGTTGATGTGACCTATCACTTCGCGGCGCGACCAAATGAATTGAATCTCACGATTGGCAATTTTCCGGCGTGTCGAAGCGAGGGTGGGATTACCTCTGGGTCAAGCATGGCGAGGAGGTCGTCGGCGATCGGGTCCTACAAGTTCCTGAAGCAGCTTACGTCGAGCAGGTTTACCCCGAAGCGAACTTTAACGCG
>JBGSNA010000186.1:0-34207 GCA_041739875.1 Pirellulaceae bacterium | reverse complement strand
AAGAACTGTTTGACGAGTGCATCCAGCTTCTCCGGGTGCTTCTTCGCCAGGTCAACCGCCTGCGAGAAGTCTTCGTCGACGTTGTAAAGTTCCCACGGCATGTTCAGCAGATCGCCTGGGGCGTTTTCGCTGAGCCAGGGTACACCGCGAACAGCGCTCGCCATCCAGCCGTCGTGATAAATCCCCTGATTGCCGAGCATTTCGAAGTATTGTGTCGTGCGGCGGTCTTTGGCGTCGCCATCTTCGAAGGTGTAAACCATGCTGACTCCTTCGATCGGCTTCTGCGCGACGCCATTGAACTGAGCTGGCGCCTCCACACCGATGATTTCCAGAAGTGTCGGAGCGATATCGATGACGTGATGAAACTGGTCACGCACTTCGCCGCGGGCTTTGATGCCTTTGGGCCATGAGATCGCAAGTCCGTTTCGCGTGCCGCCGAAGTGGCTGGCAATCTGCTTGGTCCATTGGAACGGCGTGTCCATCGCATGCGCCCAACCTGCCGGGAAGTGGTTGTAGTGTTTGTCGGTTCCAAGCGTATCGACGGCGGCAAGCTTGCTATCAAGCGGCTCAGGGATGCCGTTGAAGAAGGTCATCTCGTTCAGCAGCCCGTTCAGGCCACCTTCGGCACTCGAACCGTTGTCGCCTGCCATATAAACAACCAGCGTGTTGTCCAGTTCTCCCATTTCTTCGACCGCGTCCACCAGACGACCGACTTCGTAATCTGTGTGTGCCGTGAAGGCTGCAAAGACCTCCATCATCCGAGCGTAAACTTTCCGTTCCGGTGCTGGCAGCGAATCCCAAGCGGGAAGCGAAGCAGGGCGAGCCGTCAACTTTGTATTCGCAGGAATGATGCCCATTGCGATTTGACGTTTGAAAGTTTCTTCACGGTAAACGTCCCAGCCAGCGTCGAACTTTCCTTCGAATTTCTTGATCCAGTTTTCGGGCACCTGGTGCGGAGCATGGGTCGCACCGGTTGCAAAGTAAACGCAAAACGGTCGCTGGGGAGCTACCGCCTTCGACGATCGCATCATGCGAATCGCGTGATCGGCGATGTCCGTTGTGAAGTGGTAGGGTGAGCCGTCTTCGTTGGTTTCCGGCGATTCCACTCGCTTCTTGTTTTCAACCAGCGCCGGGTGAAACTGATCAGTATCACCGCCGACAAAACCGTAGAAATAGTCGAAGCCAAGTCCATCAGCCCAGCGATCAAACGGACCGACGAGACTCGTTTCCCAATCGGGTACGTTATGGTTCTTTCCGAACCAAGCGTTTGCGTAACCATATTCGCGGATGATCTCGGCGAACGTGGCGGCCGAAGAAGGGATAATCCCCGAGTATCCAGGAAAGCCCGTACCGGCTTCGCCAATAACACCGCTGCCGACGGAGTGATGATTACGACCGGTCAGCAGCGCGGCGCGTGTCGGCGAGCAAAGAGCGGTCGTGTGGAAGCGAGTGTACTTCAGGCCGTTGTTCGCGATTCGATTCATCGTTGGTGTTGGAATGCCACCGCCGAAGGTTCCCATCTGGCCAAACCCGCAATCATCGATCAGTACGATCAAGATGTTCGGCGGATTCTCCAAACCGAACGTCGCGGGGATTTTTAGTTGCGGCTTGACCGCTTGTGAATCCTTGTACGTCAGTCCAATCTTGCCCGCGAACGGTTCTTCAGACCGCGGAAGAACTTCCTGGGCACTGGCCAAGTTCGATTGGATGACTGAAAGAGCAACCAAGACCATTGTCAGGTGCTTGATCGAAACGACTAAGCGAGCAAGGTGTGAATTCATGATGAAACCATTAATGGGTGATGGATTGAGGAACGAGTTGCCTCAGCAATTTCGGAATTGCGTCTCCGCTGACATCAAGATTGAAAGCAACGCGTTCGACCGCGTTACTAGGCCGGCTTGTCTTCTTGTTTGAGCCGAACTAGCAACCACTGTTGGGTCTGTCCGTCGCCAACATGGACAAGAGCTGGCGCTTCGTCTTTGGTCAGGTTGTAGATACCGGTTTCAATCAGATTCGATTGTTTGTCGCCAACCGTGAACGCGACACGTTGCGTCTCTTTGTCGACCGCGCCCTTGATGAGCTGGGTCTTTTCCGTCTTGGTGTCGGTATAGTTGCCGCGAATGATGCCCTGCTTATTGACAGCGAGTTCGATTGTGACCACTGAATCACTGGCGCCGGTTTGCGTTAGTGCAAACACACCAAGCGGCAACCACTCTCCATCGGCGGGCGCTTCGGCCTCGGCGCCCGTTTGAGCAATCTCGCTGGCTTGCTCGAAATACTCTTCTGTGGTACCAGCACTCTCGCCGTTGACATAAACTGCATCGTCTTGATACGTGATGTTGTTTCCGTAGTCGTAATACATTGGCGTCGTTGCTGGATAACCCATCCACGTGTAATAGGAGTCCCATGTCGCAACACGCCAAGCGGTTCCGGTTGCCCAACCAGCGGCGAACCAGGCGCCAGGATGGTCGGTGTGCCAACGGTCACTGTACATGTCCCAGTGGCTGTAATTCGATCGAACTGCCGTGGCACTGGTGTAGCGGCCAGACGGCGTGACGCGAGCGAATCCTGCGGCAGCGCCTTGTGGTCCGGCGACAACGCCTCTCGCCGCGGCGCCTCCATTTGGACCGCGTGCTGCACTTCCTGCAGCTACACGACCGTCAGGACCAACCACAGCGCCACGAGCTGCAGCACCACCTTCGGTACCGCGCACAGCACTTCCGGCAGCCACTCCACCATTGGGGCCAACCGCCACGCCACGTCCAGCCGCGGCACCGTCAGCACCCTTTACGCCGCCGACTTTCGCCACGCCTCCATTCGCGCCGACACCCACGGCCTTGCCAGCCGTATTGCCTTGGGGCCCAGTCACGGCAATGCCGCCTGCTTGGCCTCCATTAGGACCTTGTGCGGTGCCACGATTGACGTCGAAGTTGTCACCCGTTGGCTTTTCTGCGCCACTGAGATTTCCAAACCCTTCGTCAGATGGCAAGCCGAGGAAGCCATCGAGTTGATTTCGGTTCGGACTTGAATATCGATTACCAGTCATTGCGCCGGGGTCTCGCATGCTGCTAGCGCCCGCATTGCCGAGCGTACCAGTGACGCTCGGTGCTCCCGTTCCGGTGCGCCCAAGTTGGCCAGATGGATTGGTACGGACGCCGGATGTTCCGCTGCCAATTGAACTGCGATTGGCTGTACTGGGTGATCGGTTGATTCCGCTGCTTCCAATGTTGGAATTGCCGAAATTACTCGGACTCGGTCGCGATGCGCCACCAGAGTATCCACCGCTGTTGAAACCACCGCCTCCAAAGCTCCCTTGGCTGCGACCTGCCCCACCACCGCTAAACCCGCCACCACCTGAGAATCCGCCTCCGCCCACGCTACGTCCGCCTCCTCCGCCGCCACCGCCTCGGCCACGACCCCAACAGTCGTCAACCGGCAAACAAAGTATCGAACTGATGGTTAACAGATAAAACAAGGGCAGTCGTGACATGGGAGTCTCTTTGATTGGTGCAGTTAAGTATTGGTCTTGTATGGCGAGATGTCGCTTGTTCGATGTAGCGTTACTTTGTCTTGGAGACGCGTTTGATCACGACTTCATCCGAATCAGGTAGCTCCATTCCGTCGACGGTGCGGCCGATTGATTGCCAGACATACGCGTTTTCATCGAGACGAGTGAGTTGGTTCGTCGCTGTCGTGACTAGCCCATCGCCCGTTACTCCGGTCATCGCTGCCGCCCAGCCAGCTTGCGTGATTGACCACAAACCCGTTGCGTGACCACCGTCGGAACTGAAGTTCCACGATTGGACGCTTTGCATGATTGGATTCCAGCCAATCAATTGCACACCCGAAGTTGTTGAACCATCAACACGAGTGGTCGTGTAGTTTCTTTGTACAAAGCTATTGTTCGCGACCCAAGAAAACTCAGACTCAGATCGGTTGCCCTGTTCTTCGGCAGCCCATTTGCCAATCAACCAATCCAGATCGGCCATGTTCTCACGTGTCACGGTTGTTTCGATCCACATGTCGCGAACCGAAGCCATTTTCCATTTGCCGTCAACGTTGATATGGACTGCTGTGTACTTGCTGATGCCTGGTGCACCGGCCGGCGCAGGTTCGACTAACGCGCGTCCATCTTCGATGGCTACGCCACTACTGAGCATCCGAAGT
Source organism: Pirellulaceae bacterium (assembly GCA_041739875.1). GTDB lineage: Bacteria > Planctomycetota > Planctomycetia > Pirellulales > Pirellulaceae > JBBSJZ01. The sequence continues at coordinate 30,040 of JBGSNA010000186.1, read as the reverse complement.
GAATCGATCGCAAGCTGGATTTTGACATCGGCGTTTTCAGCAAAGAATGCTGTATACATTTCCTCGATCGATGCACGCCCCACGTAGACGGCTCCGCTATCGTCGACGTACTCAGCGTCTTCGGTCCACAAAGCTGCGACCGCTTTTGCATCGTGTCGATTGAAAGCGTCAACAAACGCTTGCGATTCGGCCCGAACGGCAACGATCTCCAGTGAAACCGCATCGCTCTGAGTTCCAGCTTGGCTTGGTTGAGGTGCAGGCGTGGAGTCCTGCGCAGAGCAAATTACTGAGTAGCACGTAAACAAGACGAGAGCCAAGATGCTCGTAAGTCGCATGGTCGTTCTTTCGATTGAAATGGGGATTGCTTTTGCATCCTTGCAATCGAAAATTCGTTTCCAACGAGTCATATCGTACGCTTTCTCGACGAGTCCAGCCAAATTTGTGGTGACGCAATTGAGACAGCGATGATACTCAAATTGTTCTTTAGTTGTTTAGAAACGTTCCGGAAATGAGTGGATCACCTCAAGTGAACCATCGTCCTGTCGAGCTTCCTTCAAACTCTAACAGTATCGTGTTCAAAGTAGGCCAAAAAAACTGTTTAGCTATCAATTTACTCCCGCACTAAAGCTCTCGATAGCCGTCATCACACTGAGTACTGTGACGTTGAAATCCATTTTGGCAACTTCCGTGCCATCTACGGTAATGCTCAACTTTCCTTGTTTAGTTGGGCCAGTGACGCTGTTGGCCATTTCGATTGTGTGCTGTCCTGGCACAGCCGGCTGCACACTTCGTGCTTCATGCCGTTCGATGATCAGCATATTGCAGCGAAAGACGGAGTGACGTTTGTGTATTCAAAACGTCTCTCCGCTCCTGGATCCGCCGACAACGATTCTCTCAACACTCGTGCCGATGATTACTTCGACGTCGATCGACACCTAATCGTTAACGTCAATCAACCTCACTTGAAGCGAAGCTGGCTTCGCTTCAAGCGACACACCTGCTCGCTAGCGTGCTTGCGATGCATCGTCTTCTGGCGAAGGATCATCGAGTCGCACGAGCAACCAATTCTCAACTTTCTCGGGACCGAGGTGAAGCAAAAGAGGTGCTTCGTCTTGGGTCAAGTTATAGAGTCCTGATTCAGCAATGGTGTCTTCGCTCTCGCCGATGCGAAACGCGACTCGCTGGGTCTGTTTGTCAACTTTCCCTTGGATCGCTTGAGAATCATCGGTTTGAGTATTGTAGAGCGTGCCGCTGATGATGCCTTCTTTGCTTAACGCCAATTGCACAATGCGATTGGGGTCGACATCTTTTTCGCCTGCAGAAACCGTAAACGTTCCCAGCGACATCCACTCTGCTTTTTTGGATTCCTCTTCGTTTGCAGGAGGTGCAACCGTTGCGAGGTCTGCGGCGGTTTGAGCAAACTCGCTCGCCGTCGCAACTTGTTCGCCGTTGATGTAGACCGAGTTGTCGTTGTAGACGACGTTACCGCCTTGGCCGTAGTCGTAGTACACCGGTTGAGCCCAAACCGTCTGTGGGGCGGACCAAGAGAACCAATTCACGCAAGCCGCATACGTTGGCACAGTCCACCAGTAGCTCCACGGGCGGCGATCGAAACCGTATCCATAGTGCCATCCGCCCCAGCGATACGGATGGCTGTACCACCAGTCGCCTCGGAAGCATCCAGGATTTCGATTGTGCCAATGGTAGGAACTGTGAACACCGGCGCCCCAACCAGCCCAATAGGCGACTCGATTGGGATGGACGTTGTTCCAATTGTGCAATCCGCCAATCTGATTTTGCCAACGATTGTTGATATTGGTGACGCGGCCACTATCAATGTTCGCCCACGACGGTCGGTTACTGATCGCGGTGTTATTTCCAATATTGATTTCGCCAATGTCAATCGGACGGTTATTGACTAGAGCGTTGCCACTGCCGTTTCCAATGTTTGGACGATTGGCAATCGCGTCTCCCGCTCCAGGTCTGTTTCCGAGATTGGGTCGGTCACCCATGCCATTTTCGATTCCTGGTCGTGTCGTGCCAGGCAATGTCGATGGACGAACAGGCTTGTCCATACCCAGGAAGTCGCCGATGTCACCTGCAGATGGTCGTTCGGTGTTACCCGGGAAATTCGGTCGATTTCCGCCACCACCCAAGCTAGGAATGCTCGGCCGAGTTTCGGGACGATTGGGAAGCTTGTTGCCGAGACTTCCGGTATTGCCGGGCAATTTGATACCGGGCAACTTGTTACCAGGCAAAGTCGTTGGCATAGATGGACGCGTGGTGGGCAACGACGGTTTGAATCCGCCAGTGGGTCGATTGATCTGGGAAAGATCCGAAGTCGTAGGTCGCGTTGTCGGACGATTCACGGATGGACGGTTGTTGTTCGCCGCACCGGAGTTGCCAGAGCCGAAGTTGCCAGAGCCGATGTTACCAGCACCGAAGTTGCCAGAGCCGAGATTCGGTCTGCTGGGCGCCGGTCTGCTGGGCGCCGGTCGAGACGGCATCGGCCGACTCGCACCTAGATTGGGAACGCTCGGTCGCGACATGCCGCCGCCTCCGCCCATGCTATGGCCGCCGCCACCGAAATTTCCGCCACCGCCTCCCATACTGCGACCGCCACCTCCTCCGCCTCCGAACCCTCTCGCAGAAAGTTCACAGGGTTCCAGTAGCAAGCCAATCAAGAGCGCTATCGCGCTAAAACAGATTCGTTTCATCATTCAATCGTTCCTGTGTGGCTAGTTCTTTGGTGCAGTGTCAGTTACCGGCGACTCAACGACGCGGACCATTTTGGCCGCGGTACCCGTCGCTTGTGGCTGACCGTCGATTTCATGACCAACCAATTGAATTGTGAACGCGTCGTCGCTCATTCGTTCCATGACATACGTACCCGAAGCGGTTTCGCCACTGGTCAATGTGTTGACTGATTTGGAGAGCCAGTTGTCGCCGTTGCGCGACCACGAAGATTCACCAAACGACCCGTCTGAATTGAATGACCAACTGCGAATCAGTTGACTCGCGGGATCCCAACCAATGATTTGCGTGCCGGTCATGGCGACGCCATCTTTCGTCTCGACGTTGAACGAACGCAGCAAGAACGCTTCGTTCGCAGTCCAACGAAAGGTGGTTGAAACACGAATGTCGTCTGATGCGTCGACCCAATCTCCCACCAGCCATGCCAATTCCTGGAGAGCTGCGGTTGACGAAGCTGGTTGTGACAATGGCATGTCTTCGATCGAATCAAGCAGCCACTTGTCACCCACATGGACCACGATGGCTGAAAACGCCGAGACCATTGGTTCAGCATCACTCAACACAACCGTCGTCTCGCCTTCAACGCTTGCCACATCGGGCGTGATGAACTTGAAGTGGTCAATGGTTGCTGAGAGTTTGATCCCGCTTTGTTCGTTCATGACACCTGCGATGTCCTTTTGGATGGCATCACGACCTTCAGTTCGTTTACCTGTTTCGCGATCGGTGTGTGTGCCGCTTTCCGTCCAGAACTGGCCCACCTTGTCAGCTTCTTTTTGGTTAAAAACGTTGACGTAATCGGAAAGCATTTTACGTACGGCAGTCTCGTTTGCATCGGCGACCGAAGTCAAAACAAACGCGGTGAAAAATGCGAACGTACCCAGGACCATCTTTTTCATTTGGTGCAAATCTTGGAAATAGGATCGAAACGACATGCGTGCGCGAGACGTACATCGCGAGCTTTGGTTCAAGTGAATAAGCGCGCCCGAAATTCCGTAGCGTGATTCATGGAGGCCGTTTTTTGAATCAAAAGCCACTCTGTTCGCAGGGCTAACGACTTACGTTGGAATCCGAATGGACAACTCAATTCTATCAGTGCCGAACGTAAACAAACCAAGGAATTCGTAGTCTCCTGCAAGAAATGAGTGAATTCATTCACAAGCGAACGGCGTGACGCTGCGGTGTGCGAATGGTCCCATTGTGATGGTACGGAGGACCTTTTGGCGACCATCAAAGAATGGCGACCTGGATGTCACGGTAGCGAATGGACAAGTTCATAAAAACGCACCAAGACTGAATGCACGTTAGAAGCTGAATTGAAACTGTGTGCGGTAGAGCCATCCGGTATCGCCGCTGCTGATGTCGAGCACAGTGGAGTTGACCGCGGCACCATTGAGGTGAGTGGCGTCCATCGTCAACTTTGCGTGTTGCTGGTTAAAATACCAAACGCCACCGCATGCGATTTCATCTGAACTTTGGTTGTTCGCGCCAAGTGTGCCGGAGTTTCCGGTCACCCGCGACCAACGCGTAAGAATTGCGAATTTTTTGGGGATCAAGAATTTGCCGCTCTGGAGCCAGAACCCGTGATCCAAGAGATCGGGAACACTCGCCCCCCGAAATCCGCTGAGGTTGCGAAAATAGTATTCGCCGGTCGCTGAGAGGCCGCGATACTTGATTGAAGCGTCGAGCGAATACAGAGCGACGTCGTAACTTTCGACGCCCACCGGTAGTAATGAAGACAACTGTCGTCCTGAGTCAGCGACTCGCAATGAGTTGAACTCAGTGGAACCGAGACGATCGATTATCGTTACCGCGAAACCGGCTCCCATTCGGGTTGCGAGCTGTTGGTGATTCGTAAAATCGGCGAGTTCACCGGATCCCCAATCGCCTGTCGGATGCAGGTGGACTCGTCCGGAGACTGCATGATTGTTGTCAAGCGTTCCGCTGCTTCCCGTCTCGGCGCCTCCGGTGACCAATCCATTGAAGACCGCCAGTTCCCAGTGGACGGGTAAGGGTAGCGAATTGTTCTCGCCGTACAATCCAAACGCGAGGCTGCGATTGACGTCAAAGAAGATGCTGGACATGGAGCGGTCAGCGAATTCAAGCTCTTTGCCGCTTAAATATCTGGCGAGTGAAAACGGCATTTTGTAGAGGCCTGCCTTGATGCCGAGGGTTCCCGGGGCTTCATTAAGAAGAGCGTGCGACAAGTCATAGGCAAAGTAATAGTCCAAGATGCGAAGTGCGTCGGAGGCGTCGCTCCTTCCGTCGAGTTGGACAAAGTAAGACAAGTCCCTTGTCAGCGCGTGTCCGGACAGGACGATGCGTGCTCGCTTGAGCTGTATTTGATTGACGTCTCGGTTATTGCTGTCCGACGCGAGAACGGTTTGACGCAATTGCCCCCAGCCATTGATCTTCAACTGGTACGGAAAGTCATCGGTTCCGAGTCGAAGATCATTTTCGCTCGCAATGATGAAGCCATTGTCATAGCCAACGCCAATTGGGACGAGCGTTTGTTGGTGCACGCTCGCGAAATCGGAAGGGCTCGCGCCGTTCGCTCGGGTCTGCAGAGGTCTCTCATACGGGAGATCATCCGCAGGTAATTGCACGGGTTGCGGTAGAACCGTTTCCACAAGTTCCGCATTGATTAACCAGTACTGCTGGTCGTCTGTGACGCCAATTTCGCCCGTTTCAGCAAGCCAATTTGGTTCGCCGCCAAAGCCGCTTGTACAATTGCATATCGCTAGCAACAAGACACTGCAGCATCGCCATCTATGCCAAAGTTGCTTGCTCATGTTGTCTTGAATGCATGGTAAAGAATGAACTTGAGCAATTCCGTAACCCCGGCAAGAACGACTCATCTTCTCTAATCGGCAGAACCACGACGGCGCCTCACTTTGATGGTGGATTTTCACCGAAAAAGCTCATTCGCTCGATGCTTATGCTCGTTACGTCAATACTTGACGATTGAGCTGCAAAGTTTGTGCAGGCCGTCGTACCGTCGCGACTTGCATAAAAACTCAACTCGTTTCAATACATCGTTTTGACAAACGCACGCCAAAATTTCGACTACAGATCCAGAGGGGTTTTGGTTCCAGAACCAAGTCCCAAGAAGAGACTTCTGAGATCACAGTTTCACGTCGAAGGATCGACATGGCGTTACCCATTCTTGCGAACTATGCACGTCGCCTGGTTATTTCATCACTCCTTGGTGTTGCTGTTGCCCACGCACCGTTGCTTGCTTTCGGACAAACTACCAGTTGCGATGACTTGGTTGGGTGTGACGTGGGAGATGAGCTTACATATGGATGCGGTAGCTCAGTGAACTCTGCTTGTGATGATTGCGGTAGGAAGCTTTCTTGTCGTGAGCAATGGGCGGAAAGTGGCATTACATTCAGCAACAATTTGACCCAATTTTACTTTGGTACCGTCGCCGGTGGACGCGATCAAAACGATCGTTACGGTGGGCACGGTGACTACGTCGCAAATTTTGATTTCGGCAAGCTCGGTGTCCAAGAGGGGCTGTTCCTCAAAGTTCGTGCCGAACATCGCTTCGGCGAATCAATCGTCCAGGACACCGGTGCTCTGCTTCCCGCAACACTAGCTACCGAACTACCGGTCGTTGACAGTCGCGATCTCTACATCACTAATTTCGTGATCACGCAGGCTCTCTCTGAGAGTTTTGTGACGTTCGCCGGTAAGGTGGATTCGCTTGACGGTGACGTCAATGCCTTTGCGCATGGACGGGGGATCCGCCAGTTTTCGAACGTCGCTTTTGTTGCGAATCCTATTGCTTTGCGGACAATTCCGTACTCATCGCTGGGAGCTGGTTTCGCCTATCTGAACAATGGCGAGCCTCTCTTTTCATTCTTGCTGATCAATCCGACCGATACGACACGCTCGACTGGTTTGGGCGAGTTGTTCGCTGAGGGAGTGGCGATGTCATCGGAGTTACGATTGCCGACGAACTTTATGAGCCGGCCAGGGCACGTGCTCTTCGGCGCCACTTATAGCACGCGAGACTACGTGAGCTTGGAACAAGATCCGCGGATTGTTCTGCCGCAAATCCCGATTGGTCGGTCTTCGGATTCGTGGTCGTTGTACTACAACTCGGATCATTACTTGCACGTCGATCCGTGCGACTCATCGAGGGGTTGGGGTTACTTCAGCCGCGCGGGGATTGCAGACAACCAAACGAATCCAATTTCGTATTTTTGGAGCGTCGGATTGGGCGGCAGCAGCATCGTTCCTGGACGCAAGAGCGACACCTTCGGCGTCGGCTACTACACCTCCGAAACGAGCGACAAAATTGGGCCGCTTCTCTCAGCCGCTTTGGGTGGCGTGGGTGACGGTAGTGGTGTGGAAGCGTTTTACAGCATTCAAGCGACGAAAACGATTGCGATCACGCCTGATGTCCAGTGGATTTCTCAAGCCCAACAAAGTTTAGACGACGCCTACGTATTGGGCGTCCGTGCCAACGTTGCCTTCTAAAACGTCCAGGATGAAATTATCGCCGAAACGACAAAACGCGTGACTCGTCTGAGTCACGCGTTTTTAGTTTCAGTCGACTCGGTTACTATCACCGCGATCCAAAATCACGGGCTCGCTGGCATCGAACAGGATGCAGCGTGCATCGTTGCTTCAGCGATGTATTTTGCCTCAGCCGTCGAGTGTCTCGATGATCCACTGGATCGTTTTTTGCGAGGCGGCCGGCGCTTCCAACTCGTGAAGCAAATTGTGGCCACCCTCAGTCAGCGAGATATGCATCGCATGCTGGCCGATCCGGATCGCGACGTTTTCGCTTGCGGCACGGTCGATTTGCAGATCGTCTTCACAGTCAATGACGAGCGTCGGAATGTCGATCTGACGAGCGTTGTCGAGTGCCCAGCGACCTTGCGCGAGTAGTTGCGTGGCAACGTAAATCGTGATTTCGCAATGCAGCAGTGGATCGGGTTGTGGATCGGGTTGTGGCGAGTTCAGTTGATCGATCGCACTGGATTGTCTCGGTGCAGCGAGTTTGCGACGGAATTTGATCCAGGGAAACAAATGGCCTGTGATCCAGGCAGCGATGATTTGCGGACGCGCCGGCGGATTCGGTGGCAGGAGCATGGGAGCGGCGAGTATGAGTCCGGCGAGTTCACCCGCGTTAGCTTCGTCGAACGATGTGCGGCGCAAGACATAGTTGATGGCCAGATTTCCTCCCATGCTGTGCCCAAGAATGAACTGAGGTGCATCCGGGAACCGCCGTGAGACGGTGGCACGCGCGGCGTGGATGTCCTCGAGCACATCGCTGTATCGATCAAAGTGACCGCGGCGACCGGGTGAGAGTCCATGTCCAGGTAGATCGAAAGCGAATACAGCGAGGTTGGATGCGACTGCCTCGCGAGCGAACGCTTCGTATCGACCGCTGTGATCGCCAAGGCCGTGCACGACAGTGATCACGGCGATCGGTAGTGTGTCACCCGACCACAGTCGACCTGGGAGTGTCTTGTTTCGGCCTGTGTGTACCGTTTCGGTCTGCACGCGTGGCTCCAGCCTTGGATGGCGTTCGACGATGGATGCGCTGGAAAAAGTCCTATGGTTTTTCTAACGCCCAGCGAAAACCAGCCGCAACAACTTGTTGCCAGGTTTCATCAAGCATCGTCTCGTTGTGATGGCCAAGTGAGGTGCCAAAGACACGGACGCCTTTCGTTTCATTGGTCCAAATCACGGGTTCGTCGTGGTTGGTTTCGCCGCTGTGAGCTGTCGCGAGCACCGTTGTTCCTGGCCAAACATTCTCGATGATGTACAGCTCGCCGTTAGGAGTTTTCCATGTCTCGCCAGTGACAAGCGACGCGATGTTCGCGAACACTGAGTGAGACTTCCCAGCATCCGTTGCGACAACATCGAGGCTGTGTTTGGTCTTTTCATGCCGACGGCTCGTAACACCCACGAGCTCACGCCACGCGTCAGCATTCGCGGCGGTTCGGTACGAGTGCAGGGAACAGTGAATCATGATCGCGGGAATGCCGGTTTTGGTATGTGCGTCGACAATGCCTTGGACGAAGGCGGTGTCTTCGACGGCGCCGAAGCACTCGTTGTGGATGACGATGTCGAATCCGTTGATCCAATCGGAATTCTTGTAAACATCGGCTTGGACGTCTTTGCCCTCGCCGTATTGCAGGATCGTCCAATCGATGCGACCGACGCGTTGCGACAATCCTTCGCTGATGATTTGCTTTTGATTTTGGTAGTCATGACAGCACCCGCCGGTGATCATGAGTGCCTTGAGGGCCTTGCCGTTCTCAGTGGCTGGCGAATCAGTGGCTGGCGAATCAGCGGCCGGCGAATCGGCTGTCGGGGATTGCGCAGACGTCGGAGTGCATGCAATGGCAATCCACCCGAAAAACGCAACGGAGAACAAGCTTGAACGAAGTAATTTGAAGCTCATCGACAAAACTCTTGGAATCGAAGCGAAAGGTGGACCGTGTTCGGCATAGAAGGTGCGTTATCTTAGAGGCACCGACGGCAACCTGCCATTGTGACGCTGATGTAAAACAGAAAATGGCGGTTTGGCGTAATCCCCATTGAAAGGTTCGCGAGGACATGTTTTTTCGCCTTTTGGCTGCATTTATCGTAATTCCTCTCATGGAATTGTACTTGTTGCTGCGTTTGGCGGATGCCACAAGTGTGATCACGACATTCGCGATCGTGCTAGGGACCGGCATTCTCGGCTCTTTCTTGGCTCGCCGCGAAGGCACGTTAGCGTGGTTTCGGTTTCGTTCAGCGCTGGCCGAAGGACGGATGCCAAGCCGCGAAATTCAAGACGGGTTGATGGTCGTGTTCGCTGCGGCGCTGTTGCTGACGCCAGGCTTGTTGACGGACACGCTCGGCTTTCTGTTGCTGATCCCTGCCGGCCGGAATCTCGTGCGGACTTATATCCTCAGCCGCTATGTTTCGCGAGTGAACTTTCACGTAATGACGCCAGGCGAACGGGGCAATCCAGACAGCGGATCAGCCGGGCCCCATGAGCACTCCCCGCTCGAGCCGGGTGCTGGGGGAGGGCCGGAGCCCTTGAATCGGCGCGGTTATACCGTTGATGCCACGAGTTTTGAGCCTCGGCGGTAAGTTCGCGGTCGCGAGTCAGTGTTCGTGATTGACACCTCGGACTATGATGTTAGGATCCCGCCACTCGTCTCTATGAGTTGTCCTACGTCTATGCGTCATCGTCTCGCATCATCGTTATTGACGTTTCCGTTGAATCGGGCATTCGCGCTGTCGTGTTCGTTGTTCGGTTGGTTGGTCGTTTCGTCATTTGTTTATGCAGATGACGCGTCGCGTGACACCGCGTATCGTGACAGGTTACTACCACTGCTTCGAACGTATTGTTTTGATTGTCACGGCGAGGACGGTGAAGGCGACGTATCGCTTAACGCTGACGATTCTGCATCCAAGCTGCAACGCAATCGGAAGCTGTGGGGCCGGGCGCTTGGGCAAGTGCGTTTGGGGACCATGCCTCCAGCGGACGGCAACATGATGGACGCGGCAACCCGGGCCACGATGATCGAGTTGATTGACGAATTGGCCAACGCTGTGGACTGTGTCCGCAATCCGAACGCGGGAAAGGTTGCACTACGTCGGATCAATCGCAACGAATACCGCAACACGATTCGTGATTTGACGGGAGTCGACTATGCGCAAGCCGAAGGGTTCCCGGGCGACGATGTGGGGTACGGCTTCGACAATATCGGTGATGTCCTTTCCTTGCCGCCACTGCTGGTTGAAAAGTACCTCGATGCTGCTGAGTTCATTTCCGGTGAAGCAATCTACACACCACCGCCACCTCAACTCTATGAAATCGATCGAACGGCCGCAAAACTTACTGGCGCGGAGAAGTACGGCTCTGGTAGCCAATTAACGCTGGCTTCGGCTGGTACGGTTAGCCTTGAAGTCGACGTGCCCTTCGCAGGCGAATTTGTTTTGACGGTGACCGCCAGCGGTGACCAAGGCGGTGATGAACCGTGTCGCATGGAAGTCGTCTCAAGCAAGTTCAAGCAAGTGGTCGACGTGCCTAGTAAGAACGCTAAAGACTATCCGATTCCGATGCGGCTGTCGCGCGGCAAGCGAACGATCGAATTGAGCTTCATCAATGACTACTACGTCGAAGGAAAAATCGACCGCAACCTGCATCTGCATCATGTGAACCTCAAGGGCGAAGAAAAGCGGTTGCAGTTCACCGCTCCAGAAAAGTTGCCCGCAAGTCATCGGAAGATTCTGTTTGTTGAGCCGAGCAAGAAAGTTTCCGTAGAGCAGGCGACCCAAACCGTGATCAGCCGCCTGGCGAGTCGCGCATTTCGACGGCCAGCGGCGAAGCTTGAAGTCGATCGACTCTGCAAGCTTGCGGCAAACGTTCGGAGCGATGGCGGCAGCTATGAAGAGGGTGTCCAAGTCGCATTGCAGGCGATCTTAGTTTCCCCGCACTTTGTCTATCGTGTCGAACAACCACCCAAGATCGTTCCAGATGGGGCTCCGCAACTTGTCAGCCAATACGAGTTGGCGACGCGGATCAGCTACTTTTTGTGGAGCAGTATGCCAGACGATGAGCTGCTGTTGTTAGCTCATCGAGGTGAACTGAGCGATCGCAAGAAGTTGCTTGATAAAGTTGGCCGAATGATGTTGGACGTTCGTGCGAATCAGTTCGTAGAGAACTTTGCAGGACAATGGCTCCAACTTCGCAACCTCGATAATATCAAGCCGGATCCCGCTCGCTTCCGCGCTTTCGACGATTCGATTCGTGAATTGATGGAGCGTGAGACGTTGACGTTTTTCGCGGACGTGATGCGGAAAAATTTGCCCGTGACAGCGCTGCTTGATGCCAACTTTACGTACTTGAACGAAGACTTGGCGAAGTACTACGGAATCACTGGTGTGACTGGTGAAGAGTTTCGTGCGGTATCACTCGTGGGAACACGGCGTGGTGGCTTGTTGACTCACGCAAGCGTGTTGACGGTGACGAGCAACCCAGGACGCACGAGCCCCGTCAAACGCGGCAAGTGGATCCTCGAGAATCTGCTCAACTCACCGCCTCCGCCAGCACCGCCGAACGTACCGGAACTCGAGAAAGGCAAACTCGTCGGTACGCTCCGAGAACGCATGGAACAACATCGCTCCAACCCGGCTTGCGCGGCATGTCACAGTGTGATGGACCAGCTGGGCTTTGCGATGGAGAACTTTGACGCGGTCGGTCGCTGGAGAACCAATGACGGAAAAGAAGTCATCGATGCGAGCGGTGAATTGCCCGATGGTTCCCGTTTCAACGGTGTCGAGGAGCTGCGGAAATTATTGTCGACCGATCGACGTGAACAGTTCGTGCGTTGCTTGGCCGAGAAGATGCTCATTTACGCGACTGGCCGCGGTACCGAATACTACGATAAGTGTGCGATCGACAAAATCATGTCGGATACCAAGAGTCATGACTATAAGTTTGCATACTTGCTCGCCGCGATTATCCAAAGTGATCCGTTCCAGCGCATTGGTCACCGCGAAGAGTCCCTTTAAGAACGTTTGTTGAATAGGAAAAAATGATGCCAAAATCTATCTCACGACGCACCGTTCTACGAGGTCTGGGTACTGCCATTGCATTGCCGATGTTCGATGTCATGTCGCCAACGCGATTGCTTTCGGCTGAGGCTACAGATGAGGTTGCGCCACTTCGTATGGGATTCTTTTATGTTCCCAACGGCATGCACATGCCCGACTGGACTCCGAATAACGAAGGCAAGGGTTTCGACCTGAAGCCCACGCTCGCACGTTTGTCCGATCACAAGAATGATTTCAGCGTGTTGACTGGATTGACGCTCGACAGTGCTGCTGCACACGGTGACGGCGGTGGTGACCATGCCCGAAGTGTCGCAGCGTTTTTAACGGGAGCGCACCCGCGTAAAACCAACGGCGCGGATATCCAAAACGGTGTCTCCGTCGACCAGGCGACTGCGGAACTCGTCGGCCAGAAAACTCGCTTTGGTTCGCTGGAATTAGGACTCGAAACAAGCAGCCAAGCCGGCAATTGCGACAGCGGCTACAGCTGTGCGTATGCATCAAACATGTCCTGGCGTGGACCGACAAATCCGGTAGCCAAAGAAGTCGATCCAGGCGCCGTCTTCGATCGCTTGTTTGCTGGACAAACGGTCAAAGAGACACGGCAAGCACAAAGTGTTCGCGAGAAGTATCGCAAGAGCATTTTGGATTTCGTGCTCGAAGATGCCCAGCAATTGCATCGCGAATTGCCCGCCGTCGACAAACGCAAACTCGACGAATACTTGTACAGCGTACGCGATGTAGAGAAACGCGTCGCAGGCGCCGATCGATTGCACGTCAGCGAAGACGGGGTTCCGGATTATCCTCGTCCAAGCGGTGTGCCGAAGGAGCTTTCCAAACACAGCGAGTTGATGATGGACATGGTCACGCTTGCGTTCCAAACCGACAGCACACGGATTTTATCGTTCATGTTCACGAATGCCGGAAGCAATCGCAGCTATCCTGAGGTCGGTGTGAACGAAGGCCACCATGAGCTATCGCACCACGGCAAAAGCGAGCACAAACAAGAAGGGATCGCGACCATCAATCGTTTTCACGTGGATCGTTTCAGCTATTTATTGTCGCGACTCAAACAAGTCCGCGAGGGCGACCGCACGCTGCTCGAGAACTGCATGCTTCTCTACGGCAGCGGCATTAGCGATGGTGATCGACATAATCACGACGACTTGCCGATCCTCTTCGCGGGAACGGCCGGCGGACGCATCGAAGCCGGACGTCACATCCGATACAAGAATGGTACACCGCTCTGCAATCTCTACACTTGGATGATGCAGCAAATGGGCGCCAAGGTCGATAAGTTCGGCGACAGTAACGAAGTGCTGGATCTTAGAGCCTAATCCGTCTCAACGATCCCTGATTGCGTAAAACTGCTCGTGTGCCGGGCTCTCAGCTTGTGCGAGTCATCGCGATGCAATCGACCTTTGTTGCACGTCGCTCGCTGCGTACCGTCGTCAGTTGTACGAACATCGAAACCAGCGGACGGGCAAAGCGATTCGCGTTACCACGCAAGCGACGCAAACCCTACTGAGACGTTGCACATCACATCGCTAGGCAACACGTTCAGCCCCGGGACACTCAGGCAGCTCATGAGATCTTACTTCGATGCCAACGGGATCAAGCGTCGAGGTTCGCTTCACATGCTGCGTCACACGACGGCGACGTTGATGATGGAAGGCGGCGCGGATTTACGCAGTCTGCAAACGATGTTGGGTCACGAGAGTCTCAACACGACCCAAATCTGCACGCACGTAACGATCGACCGGCTGCGAGAAGTCCACGCGAAAACGCACCCGGCAGCGAGCGACACACCGCCAGCCGCACCGCCAGCTACACCGAGCGACCCATCGCAGCCAAGCCTCGCAGCCAAGCCAATAGCACCGCTGCAAGATATATCCCACGCCGATCATCCGATCGGCTAGAATAGCCAACATGGTCATCGCTCATTCACCGACAACCGCCGCCCCGCCCTCGCCGCTGCCGCCCTCACTCGCGCATGATCATCCCCGCGAGTAGCAAGCAAAAATCGCTTAAAAAACGCCAAACGCTCACCCCATCGCAACCAACAGTACAGCATCACCGCCATCACCGACGGCGGCGGCACGGTGAAAGAACGCTACGCCTACTCAGCTTATGGGACACCTACAATCACCGACGCTGCGGGCACTGCACTTACGACGAGTGCCGAGAACAACTGCTACACCTACACCGGACGTGAGTACGAAGAAGCGTTGGCGTTGTACCACTACCGCGCCCGCATGTACGACCCCAGCGCCGTTAGGTTCTGCTCCAGAGATCCCATTAAGTTTGGCGGGGGAATAAATTCGTACAGAAACCACTGTGATGTAGGTTTAGCGGATCCGACTGGGTTAATGCCCTGCCTGACTGAAACTAACAGTTATGAATTCGACATGACGGATAATCCAATTATTGATTCCGGCTTAAAGATTGGAGGTAAAATTCTGCCGTTGAAGTTAACAATACGTCAAGTGGAAGCTGTTCTCTCATAGACTGCCCAAAGAATTGTGTTGCTTGCGGCGCTGATGGAAGCGACGGGGCCGTTAGCTGCTCAGGAGGCTTGGGCATGTCGGTTACCGTGTTCTCTGGAGATGGAGTTCGGGCTGAAGGGGGTGGATCATTTACGATCGGTGCCACTTTTGAAAGAACCTGGGGATGTTTTTAGGTTTCGTAATCTTGTTCTTGCTATTTTGCGCATTTGTTGGTTGGAACTCTTGGGCATATCAAGATAGTGATCTTGAGTTTGTAAATAGCATCGAGATTGCGGAGCGGGAGCAATCAAAGGTGTCGGGAGCAATCAAAGGTGTCGGACACCGAAAATGCAGATCAGGTAAGTTGCCATACGCTGCACCGGAGTGAGACGACTTTCAACGCCACCGTAAGGCGTCCTTTGTCTTTTGCGGGAACGATTCCCGCCACACTCTTTGGCACGATGCCGCCAGCGCAAATGACGGTTTGGATTCGAGCGAACGCGAGTGGGTAGGAACGCTACGCGTGGGGCAGACGCGAGATTCTGGATTCGGCTTACTCGTTCACTAAAATGAAGTGACGGGCATCGCAATTCTTTGGTTGAGACGGATTCTTAACCTGGATCGAATGGCGTGAGGCGGGCTTTCTCCTTAGCTGCCTAGCTGGACAGCGCCAAGTTCGATTTTTTGTTTAACAGTCTGCCGCGCAGGAGTACTATTAACGATGCGCTCGTACGCCTTCGGCTAACGGTTAAACGAAGTTGGCGCTGTCCAACTAAGTTGCCTGGTGCGTGACAGTTCGATGGCTCCCCGCCAATTTGGACCGCGCAAACGCAAGCCAAAACGAAATCGGTAACGCAAACGCAGCGTAAGTGAACGCCAGGAGAGTGATGGGACGATTGCCTTGTGGAGGCCCCCAAGAGTTGTAGTTTATCAAGAAGACAACGAGTAACGCGAATGCGATTGCGGAGACTCCAAAAACCATTGCCGCACGATCGCGATTTCGGAAAGCGAGAACCGCAATGACCAGTCCAACGAGCGCGAAGATCGGCCCGGAACCGACAATGGATTCGTGCTGGTAGGCTTCGACGGCGAGAGATGCAAGAATGACGATCGCTTGCAGAACGATGACCCGACGCAGCCATGGCGTCTGAACTGGTACCTCATCCACTAACGGCGCATCAGAAACCGTCGCAGGTGTGGCGTACGGATTAAGATCAAACGAGTTTTCGGGCAAGTCTGTCTCCAGCAAATCAACCCCATGCGTTTCGTCAGACATTCTCGCATCTCGTTTCATCACTGAACCATCGAACGGAATCTGATTTCACGATTGAGATTCTAGCATCCCACGAATCCCGAAGCTCAATCGAAACTATCGATGAATGAAAGACACCCATGCATTTCGAAGGATTCGATTGACAACGGAACCCACACTCTCTTCGAACTGGCCGAACCAGACAATCCCGCGTTGGCCAACGCGCACTTGCTCTTCAAGATCGCTTGGCATTGCAACAATACCTTTGAAATGCGGCGAAACCAACTCCATGGATTGGCTGGTTCCAGGATCGTGGACCGCTTTGCTTTCAAGCGGCCCCCCCATCGCTGCGTACAGCGATTCATCGGGCGGTTGGCGCGTGCCACGTGGCTCGACTCTCAACAATCTTGTCGTCAACGTCACGCCACCACTGATCCGCACGCGCACTGAATCCCCAACGTGCTCGGCAAAAGAGTCCAATTGACTCTGTGAGATCATGATCTGTAGCTCTTTCTTGCTTTCATCACCGATCACGCCAATTTGGTCACCGACATCCAAGTACATTCCCAAACGATGTCGCAACTCTCGCGCGTCCAAACGACCGGATGCAGTGGCTCGCAACGTCAGACCTTCGATTTGGCGTTGCTTCTCAGCCAACTTTTCCTGGAGCGAGTTTCGTTGTTCTGTTTCCGCTTGGAATAAGTGCATTTCGTCATTGAGTTTGAACACACGACATTTAATCAGTGATTGTTGAATTGCAATCTCGAGATCATCCGCTTCGGCGACGAGTTCACGATTCTCTAGTTCGGCGATCACTTGACCGAGTTGAACATCGCTTCCGCTTTCAACGTGAATCGACCTCAAGAAACCTGGGCTCGATGCACGAACGAACGCCATCGGTTCATATTGTACGATCGCATGGGCACTCATTTTGCTTGGCCAAGCGACGCCGTACCAAACCGAAGTGCAACACACGGCTACCGACGCGTAAACCATCGCGACTCGTCGTAAGCGATTCACTCGTAGCGCATCGCGGCGAAGCAGATACTTTGCAAGGTTAAATAGTGGAATTCCGATCCAAAGGACTACAGCAGCGATCCCCAACAACAGGCCCAACCCGTCAAACATAAGGACTGCTGCGGTAAACAGAGAAAGGCAAATCACCACTCGCCAGCAAAGTGCACACACGGCATAGATGCGTGTGATGATGTTCCTCCATGTCCAGCCAATTGGCGAACCCATGACTTCGCCGAGAACATAGCGGCGGCCGAGGTAGCGCAAATACTGCTGGCCATCACCATACAAGTTGGGGATCTCTAACCAATCCGACAGAATGTAGTAGCCGTCGAATCGCATCAATGGATTCGCATTGAATACGATCGTCGTCAGGCCGGCCATGACAATGAGATTGTAGTACAGATCTCTCAGCAACCCGTCGGGCTCAACCACCCATAGCAGTGCAGCGATGGAGGCGATTAAGAGCTCAATGTACATGCCTGCCGCGGCAATATGGATGCGTTTCCACTTGGATCGAATCTTCCAAGAGCTCGTCACATCAACATAGGCAAGCGGTGCAAACAGTACAAAAAGAACGCCAGCTTCGTGCACCTCGCCACCATGCATACGGCAAACCACCGCGTGCGCGAGCTCGTGCACGAACTTTAAAATCAGCCAACACAAACCAAGCCAAATCCATCGCGAGGGTGCGAAGATACCACTCGAAGCAGCTGAAAACGCATCCCAGTGAGACGCAATTTGATAGAATCCGCTGAGCATCAACACCAAGAATCCGATACCAGCAACCGTACCGAACGCATGCCGCAACAGCGGAGTCCACCGCGCCACATGCCGATTTGGGTACGACAACGGGATCTTTGAACAGAGCGGATTCCACGTCGCTAGTCGTTTCGCTTTTCGCGACTTCTCAACGTTATTCGCAAGCCGCTGCACACTGCGCGACTCCAATGTGTAGCCAAGTTCCGCATCAATCAACCATTTACAAACGGCGGTGACCTGCGACTCGTCAAGTGTTCGAGCGCATTCCGTTTGTGCCAGCCGAACCATCGCTTCACCGACAGTTGTCTTGCCGTCGAACATTGAGACGAGAAAGTATTCGGCGATTCCAATGCGAAAATAGCGAGACCGTTGGCTATCCTCAACAAGATAGCACTCCTCACCGGCCTCGATATGAGGCGAGAACTTCAGATCGCTGCGCAGTTTTAACTTCAGCGAACTGATTTCGCGAACGCGGTGATCTGGCGCAGACGCAAGCGTTCGCTCAAGCGTTGGCGTTGGTGATACCAAATCGTTCGAATCTTGAGTTGCCACCTGGTCAGACCCCAATCCATACGGCGAGCGATTCCCAGGCGTGGTGGAACCAATTCCAGCCCAACGGATGACGATGGCCGCTGATCATCGCAGAGCCCTTCATACCAGGCCGATACTTTCCGTCGTCGTTTGAAAGTGCGAGTTCAGCAACATACACACTTTCGTTGCCCCGGATTTCGCTGCGAGGCGTGATCCTCAGTAGCGTGCCGACTTCCGTATTTGACTGGTCCGCATCCAAGGTAACTTCGACCGACATGCCTGGCTCCACATGAAGGATTTCGCGTTCGGGCACGGACAGCTCAACAATCATTTGATTGAGCGGTCCGATTTCGAAGAGCGTTTGACCAATCGTCAATGGAATTCCTTCAGCCTTCTTGAGGTCGCCTTCGATCACAACGCCATCAATGGGACTCTTAATGTCGAGGTTTTCCAAACGATGCCGCAACAAGTCCATCTTCAGACTCAATCGTTGCATCTCCAGGTCCGATTGCTGTGCGGTGGCGACATCATCTCTGGCTGACGCGGCATCGCGTTTCTTTTGTTCGCTCTTGTAGTCGGCTTCGTAACCGGACAATTCCCAATGCAGTTCTCTTCCATCCATGCGTGCCAAGGTCTGGCCAGCTCGCACGATGTCACCCGCTTCCACGAGCGATTCTTCGAGCAGCCCATCGTACGGCGAAGCCACGAATCGCCTCAGCACCGGCTCAAGCTGGCAGTCGCACGAGACGCGATATTGCATCGGAATGGCCATGGTCGTGGCAAAGATTCCGAATGCAACCGTGACTCCCAACAACTTTTTTCGAGTATCCGCGTGAGTCAGCTTTTGAATGAGTAGTCTTACTGGATGTACGGTCGTTCGCCGAATCATCTGCAATCGACCATCTAACACCGACTGGCTCAGCTTCGCAAAAGCAAGCGTCTGCACGAATGCCGTCTCTGACTTGTTGTCCCACTGCACAAAGACTCCCAGCGGTTGGCGGTTGTCACCAAACATGGGCGTGCTAATGATCCGTCGACAACGTGTGGTCCGAAGCAATTCCTGGTGGGCAAGTGTACCTTCTTCCTCGCTCGTTGCCTCGCGATCCACGACAGTAATTTTACGTCTCAGGATCGCTTCATTCATCGCCACCGCGACTTGCTCAGCAAACGTGCTTCGGGAATCGAGGGTTGAAACACCCGAGATGGCAACGACGCGACAGTTGGCTTTGTCGCCATCGGGAATACCCAACGCAACTTGCTCGCAACCGAAATGTTTTTGCAGCTCATTCACCAGTACAAACGATGTCTTGCCCCAGTCATCACAGACATCTAGTTTGCGCAACAGTTCAAGTAATTCGGAGGACTGTTTCGCTGCGAGTCGCTCGCGTCGTTCCGCCTTGAGAATATCGAAAAGCGTGATATGTGAGGCCGCGAGCTGCCATGCGCCCACGAGCCCGGTACGATTCCCCTCGCTTTTTTTAACTGCGGCGCAGATCACCTCAGGAGCGAGCCCTTGCCGGATTACGGGAACCGTCAGTAACCACCACTGCTCAGCACCAGACAGATCTCGAATGGTCAAGTCGCCGCTGTAGCAAGTCTCGTCAGCCCACACGCGGACCGCTTCACTGGAGCCAAACGGAAGATGCTCGAACATCACGTTGGCATCCATCCAAGTCAGTCGATCCGATGCGTCGCGACCAACAAACGCCGACAACGTGTTCGGGTACTGTTGTTGAACGATGTCAAGCAATCGTGAAATCGCATCACCGCGAGTCTCGCTCAGCGCAATCGCCTCGACCATGAGTCGTTGGAGCGTCGATTGTGCCGCAACATCGTGATTGCTGACGCGCACACGATGGACGATACTCGCTGGAGCAGCATTATTCTGGTCGGTCATGGAATTCCCCCCGGAAGTCCGCGTTAGCGAGCCGATTTTGATGGTGCGTGGCGGGATGGAGGAGATTCCAGCGATGCCGTCTCGAGGTTATTTTCAGCAGTCACATCGCTGTCCGGGATATCGATCGTGCATTGCTCGCCGCTGAGGATTGTTCCGTCACCGTTGTCGAGCCGAACTTTGACCTTGATCGTTCCGCTCTGCGCATCGACAACCGGCGAAATCTGATCGACGATTCCAACAACCACTTTTCCGTGACCACCCAACTTCACCGTGACGGAATCACCAAGGCTCAGTTGTTTCGCGAGTGAACGTCGCATCGAAAACTTAGCAAGCAACGGATCGAGCTCGACAATCGTGAGCACGTTCGGTTCTTGCGGAGCGACAAACTCTCCAGGCTCTTTTAGCCTCGCAACTACGTAGCCACTGATTGGCGATTGAACCACGCGACGCTCGAGTTCGGCTTTGAGCTTCTCGTATTGCATTGCATGCTCCGCCAAGTCCTCTTGAACAACTTGGAGTTCCGCAGAAGCAATGTCCATATCCGCGCGAGCGCGTTCGACTTCTTCTTTGCGACCAAAACCGCTTTCACGCAACTCGGTCAATTTTTCCCATCGCGTTGTCTTGAGCTTCAATTCGGCTTCGGCGGAATTAAGTCGACCACGAGCATCTTTCCGTTCGGCGGCGGATTCCATCAACAAACGATGAATGACGTCATCGAGTTGGGCAACAACTTGACCGGCCTCGACATATTCGCCGATTTGCACTGGCAATGAAACAAGCACACCTTGATCATGAGCAGCAACATTCACCGATCGATTGGGTTCGGTGTAGCCTTCAATCTCGGTCGCTTTCAGCTCTGGGGCATCAAGAAAACTTGAGAGTGCTGCGACAGTAGCTGCAAATGCAAATCGGCGCATTGTGTTTGGATTTATTGGATTATTCACAAATCGTCTCTTTCGAACTACGGTGGAACCTAGGGGCAGAAGGGACCACCGAACTCTGGCCGCTTGTAGAGTTGCGGTACGGTAAAGACGACTAGGATCGAACGAATAATGCCAGACAGCTGTTGACCTTACCAATCATTCCGATTGTGATGAGCGTAGCAGAAGAGCAAACCTCTCATTTTGTATCGATGGGATCGCAAGTCTTTCGAGCCTTGTTGGCTGCGTCTCATGATCTTGACCTGAGGTCAAAACGAGCCGACATCCTTCGCCCACCATTGCGTGAAACTGGATCTTTGTTGCCTTGCAGCAACCGACGGCGAATATTGGTCTTTCATCGAGACGCCACCGTGACAGTAGACTGCGCGACGGTCGACGCTTTCGAATCGACGAATCTTGTTTAGGAGCAAACCACATGAATCACAATCTCGCTTGTGCCTTATTGGCCACGACGGCACTGATGGCAATTGGCGCCAACTCTGTTTCTGCTGACACACCGGTGAAAGTGGAAATGGTGACGACCGAAGGCCCGATCGTCTTGGAACTGTATCCTGACAAAGCCCCAATGTCGGTCGCGAATTTTTTGATGTACGTGGAGTCGGGACATTACACCGGTACGTTGTTCCACCGTGTGATCGACGGTTTTATGATCCAAGGCGGTGGAATGGATGCGGACATGAACGAGAAGGCGACGAAACCACCGATTCGCAATGAAGCGGGCAATCAGCTGACGAACGACAAGTACACGATTGCGATGGCACGCACAGGCGAACCGCACAGTGCGACGAGTCAATTTTTCATCAACACGGCCGACAACAACGCGCTCAACCGCACCGAAGCTCAAGACGGATTCGGCTACGCCGTGTTCGGTAAAGTCGTTTCTGGCCAGGCCGTCGTGGACAAGATCGAAAAGACGCCAACAAAAGTTGCTCCGAATCCGAAAGCCCCCGGCGTGCTGATGGATGATGTCCCCGTCAATCCAGTTTCGATTACGAGCGTCCGAGTGATGAAGTAACGTGCTCCATGCGGCGACTGAACGCGTTTGATACAAGACTTACTTCACTCACTTTGAGAGACTCACTTTGAGAGCTCGGCGAGTTCATTCTCTGCAAACTGCACAGCCGTCGACGCCCATGTCTTCTTCTGATAAAGCTCGACGATTCCCTGGAGCATGGCTCGCCGCTGATCGACATTGAGATTCGTTCGTGCCCAGAGAATTCGGTTGCGCAGATCCTCAACGCGACTGTCGATTTGCACCGTTTGTTCCTGCATCACACGCAACCGCTCGATTTCCTCTTCGGCATAGCTCTTCATTTTGCGGAGCGCGAACCCACCGCCGGCTTCGTCGTGGCCAAAGACGTCCAACCATTGCCGGAGTTGCAACATCGCTTGTGCAGGCCGACGTCCACGGCTGGAAAGTGCATCCACGAACGCCTGTTCAGACAGCTCCAACTGGTCCGTGCCGCCAGCGCGATTCGCTTTCGTTCGCAAGCGACGGACAAATTGTTCCAACTCTACCGCAGCACTCAACTCCATGACGGATTCTTGGCGTGCATCGTCGGGATAATGGTTCGCAAATTGCTTGATGAGTGCCTGGGCACCCGTCACGTCTTCGTCTCGGTCTGCTTCCAAGATGCGTGCGTACAACACGTCGGCCGATGGTGTTCGCACGGACCAAATAAACAAGCCGATACCACCGGCGAGGATTGCCAACATCGTGGCGATGGACAAGTATTGCAACCATGCCGAACTGTCCTCCGTGGGTTTCGCTCCAAACGACGTTTCGAGTGGACGATGCGAATCGATCGTTTGAAAATGGGTATTGCTCGTCTTCGCGGTGGGCGGGACTGGCACCTCGGTATCGTGGACGGATGCGCTTCGCATCGACGCGAGTGTGACGTCATCGGGCGAGGCTTGTCGGGAGTCGTCGCGAACTGAAGTCGCAACGGTTATCGGCTTCTCCGCGTCGGTATGCCGCTCACTGGAACGGGCCGTACCAGGACTTGAGAGTGGCCCTGATTCGCGAGTGAATTTCTCGTCGATCTCTGGCGAAATATCATGCTTTTCGTGAGGTGGTTGTTTCTTTTCGGAATCGATCGTCGGCGAGCCCTCTTGATTGAGTGTTTGCTCACGGAGCAATCCGGCGCGCATCGCTTGCAACCGTTTCATAATTGCGAGCGCTGTCGGTGGGCGATCTTCTGGGCGTTTCTCTAGCATCTCGTGAATCAACTCAACGAGCGCCTCCGGAACGTCTGGGTTGACCATTTCGAGCGGTACGGGTCGATCGCGTTTGAGCGACTCCATGACCTCCGTTAGCCGTCGACCCACGAATGGAGGCCGTCCCGCGAGCATCGCGTACATGACGCTTCCAAGCGCGTACAGATCCGTTCTCGCGGTCGTTGGTCCTCCGTCCGCCTGTTCCGGGGCCATATAATCGGCCGTTCCCAAAATCGATCCCGCGACGGTTTCTTCACCGAACCCGAACAGTTTCACAATTCCAAAGTCAACAAGTTTCACAGTCCCGTCGACTGTGAGCATCAAATTGGCGGGCTTCAGGTCGCGGTGAAACGCACCGATGTCGTGTGCGTGTTTGAGTGCTGAACAAACCTGGATCGCAACATCGATCGTCGTTTGCCAAGACAATCGTTTTTCGCGACGAAGTCGTTGCTGGAGCGTTTCACCATCGACGAGTTCCATCGAATAGAAGAGCAAATCTTCTTGTTCACCGGTGCCAATAATTCGCACAATGCTCTTGTGACGCAGTCGCTTGAGCGTTTCAATCTCACCGTAGAAGCGTCGACGAAATCGCATTTCATCGGCGACCGCTTGAGCGATCACTTTCACAGCGACTTTTTCGCCTGTTTTTAAGTGTTCCGCAGCATACACGGACCCCATCCCGCCACGGCCGAGCATTTCGCCGAGCTTGTACGGGCCGAGATATTCGAAGTGCGTCATGAGAAAAGTTCAGAGCGGAAAGAAAAGCGGCGACGCCAGTTCAGCGGTCATTGTAGATCCTATCCAAGCGTCTGGGCAGGAATCTCACGGTGCGAAAAGTGGAATCATCGCAAATTACGCGGATTGGCTGCGAATTGCCACCTCAGCTCTCCTGCTCTGGCTAGCACAACCGCCCGCCGCCTGGTGGCACGTCGCATTCGTCGCACTGGTTCCTTGGTTGGATCAAATCCGACTCGATGTGGACTGTCCGCTTTCGAGAAAACAACGACGTCACCGCTACGTGATGATTTGGATGGCCGCGACAATCTACTGGCTCGTCACCTTGCAGGGGCTACGGCATGCCCACCCAGCCATGTTTCTATGCTGGATCGCTTTAAGCGGATATCTCGCCATCTATCCTGTGCTCTTTTTTCTCACAGCAAAAGCGTGGTTACGGCGAGGGATTCCGCTGATCGTTGCTGCGCCTTTGCTTTGGGTGGGAATCGAATGCATACGAAACTACATGCTCACAGGTATTAGCGCCGCGATGCTCGGTCACACACTCGCGGACGTCCCACAACTCGCTCAAGTCGCGGACCTTGGTGGCACGTATGCAGTGGGCTTCGTCATCGTCGTGGTCAACGTCGCGTTCGCCAACTGGCTTGGCACACTTGCCCGAGGCCAAGCGAAGAGCACAGCCATCGTATCGACTTTCGTTGCACTGGCGTTTGTCACGGCATGCTGGGCGTACGGCACCATGCGATTGAACGAATCGGTCCAGAAGGGCAACACGAACATCTTACTTGTCGGACGCGATGAAACGGTTGAGTACGACCAAGACGCCAATCGTGCCGAAGCTATTTTCACAGCGTTCGCGGAGCAAACGATCGCCGATGCGAAACAAGGAAATCGAATCGACGCAGTCGTCTGGCCGGAGTCCATGTTCAGCGGTGGCGTGCCGTGGTACATCGCGGAACCCGACGGCATCGTTCCGGAAGGAATGCTCGTTGACGAGTACCAGCGATATTTCGAAGAACGTTCCTCCGCGCTTGGCCAAGCGGTCGCTGTGAGTGTGCCACAAGAACAACCGCCTCATTTAATTGTCGGATGTGGCGTCGTTCGCTTTGCTGAGACACCGCTGGTTTACAGTGCGATCGTACACACCGACTCCGATGGTCGCGTTGTGAATTGGTACGGTAAAAACCACTTGGTAATGTTCGGTGAATACATCCCGCTCGTTCGCTGGATTCCTGGGATTAAGTCGCTCATGCCGCCAGGACTCGGTGTTCAGCCGGGTGAAGGCCCCACCGTCATTGAACTGAATCAAACTCGTGTGATGGGCAACATCTGCATCGAGACGGCAGTTGAACGCGTGGCCGTCGATCATTGCCGCGAGCTGCGTCGATCCGGAGGTCTGCCCGATGCGATCGTGACCGTCACCAACGACGGCTGGTTTGATCGAACGAGTGTCGTTGACCACCACCTTCGCTGTGCCCAACTCGTTGCCATCGGCTGTCGTCGTCCCATTCTATCGGCGGCCAACGGTGGGCCGACCGCATGGATCGACAGCCTCGGTCGCGTCGTGAAAAAGGTGGCATACTCGGATAACGGATCGATCCTAGCGACACCAGCAATCGATTCGCGAATCAGTCTCTATGTGCGCATCGGGGATTGGCCCGCCCGAATCGCTGGACTGGCGTGTTTGCTCACGCTTGGCGGCGTCTTCGTTCAAGTCCGACGTTCACGTGGCACCGATGAGACGTAGTGAATTTGGACGTCGGGTAACGACTCGCGAAACATCCGTCCGTAGGGTTTGGAATGGATTCGAGGATCAAGCACGACCACGATGCCTTTGTCGGTCTTGGTGCGAATCAATCGCCCGAAGCCTTGCCGGAATTTGATCACGGCCTCCGGCAGTTGGTATTCCGAAAACGGATTCCCGCCGCGGCTCTTGATCGCATCCAAACGGGCTTCCAACAACGGATGATCCGGCACCGAAAAAGGCAGCTTGGTGATGATCACGTTGGTCAGCGCGTCACCGGGAACGTCGACGCCTTGCCAGAAGCTGTCGGTGCCAAACAGCACACCCTTCGGATCGCGTCGAAACGCATCAAGCAACTGAGTGCGAGTTTGTGTTCCGGCCTGGGTGTAAAGCGCAAGGTTCTGTTCCGCCAACCAACCGCTGACGGCTTCGGCGCAACGACGAAGCAGATCATAACTCGTGAACAGCACGAACGCATGGCCATCGGTGTGACCGACAAAGCGTTTGATCTGCTCGGGCAAGGCCTTTTCGAACTTGTCTTTTTCCTTGGACGGATCAGGCAGATCGCGAACGATCACGAGTTTCGCTTGCTTGGCATAATCAAAGGGGCTGCCGACTTGGATGTTTCGACCACCTGTCAAACCGATTCGCGAACGAAAGAACGCGAACGCATCGTTTTGGTTCGTTGCCAGTGTCGCACTGGTCATGATCACTGACTTGATCTGGTCGCTTTGAAATAACACTTGGCGAAGAGCATGCCCGACATCGATCGGCGATGCGGCAAGCGTGACTCGCTCGTCACCGCGACGCGTCGTCGAACGCTCGAGCCAAAATACGCCGCCCTCGACATCTTGTTTCAACCACTTTCGAAGCTCACCGGAAAGCAAGATCAGGCGATCGTGGGCGGATTCAAAGTCTTTTCGCTCGGCCTCGTCTTTACGGCCTTCCGCTTGCATGATCATCGCTTTGGCGAGTTGCTCCATCGGCTCGCTGAGTTGGTTATCCACGATGTCGTGGTGATACACACGTCCGTTCTTTTTGCCATGCTGTTCAAGCCAATCGGTAATGTCGGCAAATAGGTTGCTCGCCGCATATCGACATCGATCCACCAAACGTTGGAGCATTTCCAAGTTATGCGTCACGAGCAGACCTTTGATCGTCCGGTCGTTGTACAGTCGGTCAAACAAGAAGTCGAATTGGCCGTTGGTGAGCCGAATACCAAGATGGTCACCCGCCACGGATTCAAGAGTGTGGCATTCGTCGAGCACGACTGCGTCGTAATGTGGCAAGAGTGCAATCCCTTCTTTGCGCAGCGCCAAGTCGCTGAAGAACATCGCGTGATTGACGATCATCAACTGGGCATTGCTGGCTCGTCGTCGCGCGCGAAAGTAAAAGCAATCGTTGAAGTTCGGACAGGCTCGGCGGAGGCAATTACCGGTGTCGCTAACGATCTCATCCCAGACGGCGGAGTCCGGCTTCATCGGGATCGTCGCCAAGGAACCGTCGCCCGTCTGTTTGGACCATGCTTCGATCTGCTTCAACTGGCTGAGCTGTTCGTCGCTGGCGAGCAACGAGGTTGCTTTGCTGATTGCCCGATTCATCCGCCGCAACGACATGTAGTTGCCACGGCCTTTGACAAGCACCGCCGAGAACTCACGGGAAATGACGCTATTGAGCAGCGGAATATCTTTCGCAATCAACTGTTCTTGGAGGCTAATCGTGTGCGTCGATATCAACACCCGTCGCGGCCGTGGCTTGCCGTCGTCATCGTCGTCGAGATCGCTCTTCAACAGCGACGATTTCGTTGTGGGTTTTGCGGGAGGCGGTTCTGCTTGGTCACTCGTCGCGTACAAAATCGCTGGGACAAGATAAGCGAAGCTTTTCCCAGTCCCCGTGCCGGCTTCCGCCACAAGGTGCTGGCTCGACTCCAGTGCCGAGGCAACTTCGCGAGCCATCGCTAATTGCTGCGGTCGCGGTTCATAGCCCTTCAACCGACGGCTGATACTTCCGTCGGTTCCCAAGATGCTATCGACAGTAAATTCGTCGCTCGACAAGTGGCTGCTTCGTAGTAATCACTGATGGACTGGCTGGAAAACGTTCGCCCCCAGTCTCCCACTTCCGTGTGTTACCCGGCAAGGCGTCTTGGTCGGACGCCGGATGTCAGACAAGACGCATGTCTTGCCAGCGATTTTCAGGTAGATTCTGCAGAGTCTCTACGTCCTGTGAAATCGGAAGTTCAACATGAGCACACTTCGCCAGTTTTGCCCCCAATGCGGTCGTGCGTTGGAATTACCGGCCAGCGCGGTGGGTCGGCAAGCAAAATGCCCCGCCTGTGAAGCCACTTTTCAAGTCGCCGAGCCGAGCACTTCGTTGCCCGATAGCACAATGGAGCCCAAAGATGCTCGTCGATCCGATGGCCAGTCCCCGTGGGCGTCCCAGAATCCGATGGACCGCTCGTACCAGTCCGCGCCGCCGGATCCGTATGCGCCGAGCTACTCGCCAACTCCCGTGACTCGGGTGGAGAACGTCGAGATTGTCGAACGTGCAATTGAAGACGTCTTCGGCCCGTCATGGTCGATTTTCGCTGAACGATGGCCACCGCTTATCCTTTCCATGCTCATCGTTGGGGTGGTAGGATTCGTGGCGATGGGCATTCCGTTCCTCTTGTTCATGCTTTTGGCAAACAACAATGGTGAAGAGATTGCGGCATTGAGCATCATTGCTTTGTCGCCAATTCTGATTTTTGCAAGCATGTATGGATGGGTCGGCATCACGCGAGTCTCGCTCGCTGTTGCTCGAAATCAACCGAGCCCACTGGCTGAATTGCTTCCGCCGATGAATCTCGTTTGGCGAATGCTCGTTGTCGGCATGATTCTGTTGGCGATCGCAATCCTTCCGCTACTTTTGATCGGCGGAGCCATTGGCGGCATCGCCTTCGCATTTTTTGGCGAACAAGGAATGGCATTGTCACTGTTAAGCGTCGGAGGCATCTTCGTTCTCCTCAGCGCGCTCGCTCAGATATTCATTTGGCCGCTTCCGTTTGTTGTTTGCGATGATCGATCCACCGCCCTGGGCTCGATCAAAATAGCGTTCGCGATCTCGATGCAGAACAAATTGACTTCGTTCCTGCTCTACTTGATCTCGCTGGTTCTATCGATGATTGGATCGTCGGTATGTTACGTCGGGATCATCGTGACCCAGCCCCTGACGTTGCTGGTATTCGCCGTTGGTTACTTGTTGATGACCAATCAACAAATCGCCAACCCACGTGTCTTCCAGCCGCCATATCCCGAGCCGCCACGTAACATGTAGATCGTGGGCCAGGACCTGCCTTGGCCTTTGATGCAACTCGAGACGCACGGTTTCTAAGGCGCAGGAACACTCGTTGTGGCGAACTGTCGAACTGGCGGCAAGGCGACGCCGCGTTTGCCAGCTTCAATTTTCAAGGCTCGCTCGAAGAAAAGGAAGGGCAACTGAGGGTTGCGTTTGATGGCATACTGCTGGACGGCGATCACAAGCTTCACGTCGAGTTGGTTTTCACGAACTTTGTTGACGACAAAGCGAACGTAAGCCTTTTGGTCCTCGGCAGTCGCACGTAGCCGATTGATCAACTGTTCTTCCAACGTCGCGAAACGATCCGGAGTCGCTGACAAGACGCGTGGCACAGTGATCTGAGCTGTCGCTGGCTTGCTCGTTAACACAAGAAATCCCAGCGTGAAACAGCAACCAACGATCCAGCGAACGCGGGGCTTCGAAGCATACGTTAATGAAGTCATGGCACAAACACTCGCTAAGAAAACTCGTCATCTAAAGACGACGCCCAGATCAAGACATCACCTAGATCAACACAACTCTCGGGCGAACTGCTGGTACCAAGCAACGACCCATCGTCGCAAGGGCGGTGCAGATGTTAATCCAGGCAACTTGCGTTAAAACTGCCGTCGGGATTTCGTGCTGTCTGTCCTGGTTGTGGCGATTCTGTGTTCCTGGAGCGGCTCGCGAGTCGAGAAAAAGGATTGAACAAAGGCAATCTTTCGATACCGCTAGGGGCACGAGCCTCGGCGGTGTCCGAATACCCAGACTGAACGCGCGGAAGGATTCGGCGATGAATCGTTGGTTAATAATCGGATCGTTGGC
>JBGSNA010000185.1:0-1987 GCA_041739875.1 Pirellulaceae bacterium | reverse complement strand
TTCAGGGGCGTGAACGAGACGCGGTCGCCATCGCGAAGTTGCTGGTCGGCGCTTGCTGGTTGGCGATTGACTCGAATCAAGTAGCTGTCGGCTTGGAACGTGCCGACATGTCGCTCGAACATTTGCCCGACGGTGGTGTTTTCGGGCGCTTCGACGTGGTGCGCGTAGCCGCCCGCGTCATTGGAGATGAATAGTACCTTCACGTTTTGATTCTTTTGAGTTTGTTGGGATTGAACTTGCGTTTGGGAAAACGAAGCCGCCGCTGACCACGGACGGGAAAGCAGCGGTTCGTGAAATATTGTGCTTGCAGTTTGCGATGTGATTTCATCGCGTTAGCACCATGCGGCTTCGGCGTCGAAGCGGCCTTCATCGAGGTCCTCGCGAAAGAGGTCAAAGTCGTCCCAGTCGATGACACGACCGCCGTGCACAGGATCGGTCGGATCGTCGATGGGCTGGGAAGGGTCAGCGATCATGAAGCCGAGGCGTTTGATCACTGAAATGTTCTCGCCAGTGGCGGATGCCACGGCACGGTTGAGATCGTTCTGATTCATCGAGTTAGGTTCCTTAGAGAGGGGGTAGAAACGAAAAAAGCCCCGTTCATCTGACTTGCATCAGGTGAACAGGGCTTTGCGAAAACAGTGATGATGGAACGGCTATTCGCGTTAACGTGTTAGCCAATTCTGCTGAAGCCAGGCAACTTCTGCCGCCAAGGCTTCGCTACGTTTGTCGAATGGTCCTAGAGTTGTCGGACCGTCGACCGGCGAGAGATCTGCGGTCCACTGACCGGCATGATTCGGTTCGACGTGCGAGGCACGCGTGATTGAAACACTCCCAATTGAACGAACATCGAGCTGGTCATCAAAGATCATTCGAGAATGACCGTTGGGTGAAACAACGATTTCGATGTCACTCATCTTGGCCCTCGGATAATGTTGCGACGCGGCCGGTCGACCATCAGCCCGTCTAGAGATGCTTGAACGGAGGACAGGTTGGTCGCGACGGACTGCCGCAGATCACTTCGGTCGCGAAGTGACTGGGGATCAACGCCTGCTAGAATCTGTTGAGCTTGATTCACGAGGACATCGAGCTGTTCGTTCGAGCCGATGTTGAGTGAACGAAAGCGATGGAAAAACTCATCTACGTTCCCGATCGCACTATCTCGAAAAATCCTCGGTTGGCCATCGGCGGCACCCGTCAGTCGCTCGGCGAGATGTTCGATCAGCTTTGACAGTTCCTCGACGAACGCTGTCTCGGCCATCCGTACAGCGTCGTCGAATTGAGCTTGAACGCGTTGACATTCTTGTTGGTAGAGTGTCGGATTCAAGCGACGCAGATATTCCGGAGCTTCCACAGTTGGAAACGACCATTCGATAGCGAATGTGCCATCCAGTGACGCTGGGTAATCTGACGGATCGAACAAATCACCGAGTCGGCAACGAGCTTCCTGAGTAAGCTGAGCGAAGTGCTGTTCAAGCTGTCCCACCGCGACAACAAGCTCGTCGCGGAAGACTTGCATGGCGGAATCAATCTTTTTGATAGAGTCTTGCCGAATCAGTCGGATACCCGGTTCCGGAAACGGCAAACTGACCGATTTGTAGTACGCGGTGGCTTGCGTGCGGATGGCCGTCACTTGACGGAAGGTTGCATCGCTGGTGTCGATTAGCTTTTTGTTGGCACCGAGGAACTTCCCTTCGGCGTCAAAGGCATCAGCGGCACGCGCTTTCTGTTCAGTGTTGAGTGACTTGCGTGTCCCCAGCCAGTGAAAGGATAAACGCATTGCCGCCATTCTTGAGCGTAGTTGATTCGAGGCAACATCGGTATCAGTGCTTTGAGACTCGATAGCGCGTTGTTGCAATGTACTGACCATTTTGACTCCGTGGTGAGTTGAATAAAAATGAGCTCGCTGCATGGATGGCATCGGGCTCTTGGAGAGAAATCGTTTGGCGTTGTCGCAACTACGACTCTTGCCGAACACACAGCTGGCCTT
>JBGSNA010000179.1:0-27867 GCA_041739875.1 Pirellulaceae bacterium | reverse complement strand
CGGATCTTCGCCGAAGCGGCTTGATCCGGCCTACGAGGCTACTTGGCTGCACGGGCAGCGAACCGTGGTTTGAATATCGGGCTTGAAGGCGGCGAGGACTCGCAGTTCATGCGGTCGTGGAACGGCTGTGCCGGATCTTCGCCGAAGCGGCTTGATCCGGCCTACGAGGCTACTTGGCTGCTCGGGCAGCGAACCGTGGTTTGAATATCGGGCTTGAAGGTGGCGAGGACTCGCAGTTCATGCGGTTGTGGAAAGGATGGTGCCGGATCTTCGCCGAAGCGGCTTGATCCGGCCTACCGGTGTGGATGGTGATTCTGGGCTCAGCAGGAGTTTCGCCCTCCCGTCGGTCGCGGTGACGGTTGCCTCGATCACGAACTGTCGACGGTTTAGACGCCTGACAGGCTATTGCGTTGGTCGGAAAGACCTGAATCTAATGTGTGTTTGTGGCATCACTTGATTTTATGGGTTCGTGTCAACGCATGTCTGGACCTAGAGCTGCTCTTCTGTTGACTGTGGGCGGCTTTCTGTCGTTCTTTATCTTTGGTTTCATCGATAATTTGAAAGGCCCGATACTGCCGGAGCTGCTGCGTGCAGAGCAACTTTCGTACAGCCAAGGTGGGCTGCTTTTGTTGGCCGTCTATGTGGGTTTCGTGATTGCAACGCTGCTGACAGGCGTCATGGCGGACTTGGTGGGCAATCGAGGCGTGCTGCTTTTTGCTGGAATCTGTCTTTGCCTCGGTCTGGGCGGAATCGGCTTCATCGATTCGTTTGGACTTTGGATGTTGCTGTTCGGTTTCGTGGGGCTTGGGTTGGGCGCAATCGAAGTCGGTGCGAACGGATTGATGGTTGAGCTCTACCCGAATTCGCGTGGACGTTATCTCAACTTGTTGGCGACTTGCCATGGCGCCGGTTCCCTGGTCGTTCCGCTCTATGTCGCTTGGTTGGTCAAACGGCAATACAGTTGGCAGAGCATTCATTTGACGGCTGCTGTGCCGGCACTTTTATTGACTCTTCTTTTCCTCGTCTGCGAACGGGAAGCCCAACAAGGTGTGAGTGGACACGCGCATTGGGACTGGGCATCGCTTCGCCGTGTTGGGTTCACGCGCAGCATGCGATGGTACTATCTGCTCATCGGCGCCTATGTCGCTGTGGAGCTTGGCGTGGCGGCGTGGATGGTGGAGTATTTGCAGAACGTTCGAGGGTTTTCGATCGAGAGGAGCTCGCTAGCCCTTTCCGGCTTTTTCGTGATGATCATGCTGGGCCGGTTCCTGGGCAGTTTCATCGTTGAACGATTG
Organism: Pirellulaceae bacterium; assembly: GCA_041739875.1. Lineage (GTDB taxonomy): Bacteria > Planctomycetota > Planctomycetia > Pirellulales > Pirellulaceae > JBBSJZ01. The sequence goes on along the minus strand of JBGSNA010000179.1, from coordinate 26,572 downwards.
GGGTATCGAAGCGTGCTTGGCATGGCGCTCGTGGGCGGGATCGTCTGTCTGGCGTCGGCCATCTTTGGTCCGGAGCCATTCATTGTTTTGTTGCCCTTGTCTGGGATTTTCTTTTCGATTGTCTTTCCCACGGTGACTGCGGCGGTCACGGATTTGCATCAAGCCAACATGGGATCGATCATGGGCATCCTGTTTACGTTTGGAGGAATAGGCGGTGCTCTCGGTCCTTGGACAGTGGGTATGTTGAGTGACCAGCTCGGATTGCAACTGGGCATGGCGTCAACGATTGGCTTTGGCGTGGTCGCTTTGTTTGCTTGGGTCAACCTACGCCAGGGCTGATGCAGGGCTGATGCAGAGCCAACCAGGAATAACGGGCTCGCATCGCCCGTTCAACGGCTACACTTTAGCAGGGGCGAGATTGCCTCGAATCAGCTCCTAGGAAAAGGTTGGAAACGTGGATCATTGCTGTTCAAACCGTTGCCTTTGGGTTTACTGTTTCCTCTTGCTCGTTTTTTGCAGCGACGCTATCGACACGAGCGTACAAGACGCAGCCAAGCCCAACGTATTATTTATTGCGATGGATGATTTGAATGATTGGGTGGGGTGTCTTGGCGGGCATCCCCAGACGCGGACACCGAATATCGATCGGCTTGCTCGGAGTGGCGTGTTGTTTGCTAATGCCCATTGTGCCGCACCTGCTTGCAATCCATCGCGTACGGCCATCATGACAGGCATCTCGCCGCATCGATCCGGGTTGTATGACAATGGCCAGAAAATGCGTGAGGTGCTGCCAGAAGCGGAGCTGATTCCAAAATGCTTTTCACGCAGCGAATATTGGTCGGCTGGATCCGGGAAGCTGTTGCACTATTTCATCGACGCCCCGTCGTGGGACGAGTACTTTCCAGCGAAGGAAACGGAAGACCCATTTCCGAGAACGATGTATCCAGATAAACGTCCTGTGAGTCTGGAGCGTGGTGGGCCCTTGGCAATATGTCGAAACGAACGGATTGGGGGCCGCTCGATGCGACGGATGAAGATTATGGTGGCGATTGGCTCGTGTCGCAGTGGATTGGTGATCAGCTGGGTCGAGAACACGATAAGCCATTCTTCCTCGCGTGCGGCATTTATCGACCACATGAGCCATGGTTCGTGCCGAGGCCGTACTTTGACATGTTTCCATTGGACGAGATCCAGTTGCCGCCAGGTTATCGCGAAGACGACCTTGAGGATTTACCGGCGGAGGGCAAACGAATGGCCCCGAATCGTTACTTCGCACACATCCAGGAGCAAGGCCAATGGCGACAAGCCATCCAAGGCTATCTCGCGTCGATCGCGTTTGCGGATACGATGGTCGGGCGCGTGTTTGATGCGCTCGAAACCAGCCCCCATCGTGACAACACGATCGAGGTCCTTTGGAGCGATCATGGTTGGCATCTGGGCGAGAAGCAACATTGGCAGAAGTACACCGCTTGGCGAGCTTGCACACGCGTTCCGTTGATCGTTCGGGTTCCGACCAACGTACCGGGACTTCCGGAAGGAACGAAGGCGGGTAAGCGGCTGGGTTATTTCATCGTCGACGACCGAGCTGCGAAAGCTATCATTCCAAAATAGCGGCGTCCGGGCAGCATTTGTTGCTGGGGTGGAGCTCGCAAATCAGCAAACGGATGAGATTGGCGAACTTTAGTCAAAATCTCTCTTTTCGCGAAAACCCCACTTCGGTTACAACTCGTCCACTACCCGTGAAACACATCGCCTTTTAGGTCTGGTGATCCACAGCGGCATGAACGCCACTGATCAGACTTTTCCGCAGCGGTGGAGACAGATTGACCTGTGGCCAAGGAGGAGCCAAGCATGTTGTTGGATCGCATCGATATCGACGCACACGGACCGCTCACGCGCGTTGAACTAGGACCGTTCGCCGAACACATCAATGTCGTGCTTGGTCCCGAAGGCTCTGGCAAAACTGCGATCGCTCGCTTCGTGCGCGACTCGTTGTGCAACCGCCGCTACCCACTCGGAATGCTGAGCTCATCAACCGGTCGCGTGGTATGGGCAGCCGCGGACGGATTGGTTCACTGTCGTCGCGAAAAAGACGGCTCGACGGAGGGCCGACGAACCGTCGAATTCGAATCGCGAGGCGACGGGCGACTGCACTTTGATCCTCTTGAATCGAGTTGGATGAGTGGTGTGTCAACCACGACCGACTCCAGCCGCGCGATGCGCAGCATCCAGATTCCGGAGTCCATCGTTGACTGTGTCGTAACCGATACATCGATCACCAACGTCGCTCGCGTCGTATCCGCTTGCGTGCGTGCTGGCTTGGACAACCCAGCGACCTATCAAGGCTTGCCGCTCAACGATCTTCACAGTGGCCGCACTGAAGACTTTTTCGCCGATTCATCTGTCGAGGCTCGTCAAACGAGCGACCGCAGTCGCACTCTACGAGCTGAACTCGCGGACGTCGAAGCGGAGCTGAGTCGGTTCAGCGTTACCGACGCACACTATGCGTCGCTCTCGACACGCCGCGAAGTGATTGTGTCTCGATTGCGAGACCAACATCACCGAAGCACGCTCAACGATCGCGCGCATGTTAATCGCAACGACACGCAAAACGCTCGCCACACGCATCTGCAAACGCGCTTGATGGAATTGAACGAGCGAGCGGATCGTTTGCGAGCCCACGAAGAGCAGCTGAGTTATTGGATTTCTGATATTGACCGTGATCCGCGGGTGTCCCATGTCGCCACCTCCAGAGTCGACGAGCCATCGATCCACCCGAGCGTTCGTCGCCGGCTTGATGATTTCAACGCGCAGCTGATCCGGATGCGACGTGCCCTGTCGGAAGTCCGCGGGCTGCAGGCGTTAATCGATCAAAGCGACCACGTTCACCCAGTCTCCACATCGCCACTGGACGATCTCGCCTTGCGACGTCGTCGGCTCGAAGGTTTCGCGCACGCGATCGATCGTTACGATTATCGAACCGGATGGGATCGATTCTATGGCGAGGCGTACAAGCCACTAGGCGCGATTGACGACATCCATGTCCGCATCGAAGCGGCTACACGGCAAATCGATTGGCTGCTCAACCGATACGCTAACGCCGACGCGTCGAGCGACTCCGCAGCACCTTGGCATGTAAACTTGCCCGCATCATTGTCTTACGGCGACGCCACCACGATCGCGGACACGTTGCGGGCGATCCGAAGCGAACTTGATCGAGTCCGGATTGAACGTTATCCGCTTGATGCACGCAGTGTCGACTATGGCGATGCCGACACGCGTTATCCTGAAGCAGGTTATTCCGAATCACGTTATTCTGAACCTCGCTATCCTGAATCACGATACGCTGAATCACGATACGCTGAATCACGCTATCCTGAATCACGCTATCCTGAAGCACGCTTTCCTGAAGCACGATATTCCGAGCGACGATATGCGGATGTTAGTTCCCCGATGTATCAATCGAGTGACTACCGTCGAGCCTCGAGACAAAGCGAGTTGCGTCAAAGCGAAGCATGGCTTGTGGGCACGATCGACCACTTGATCCGCCATCGCAACGCAGTGCTTGATGAAGCGTCTCGATTACACGTCGGTCCGAGTTACGTGCATGCGTCTGATTCTGTTCATGCAGCTTGGTCGCATCCAGTTTGGCATGCAGAGCGAAACGAACGTAGTGCTGAGCTTCAGCGCGCACGTCGCGAGCTCAATGCGTGTTTGAACGAGGCTGCGGAGGTCCGACGCCAAATGCGTCAATTACCCGTTCTCGAAACGGTTTCGCGTGTGGTGGGCGAAGAATCTTGGTTCGATCGCGACGCGCTCACCGCAGAACTGCATGACATCGATCGTCGACTCGCTGGGGCGGGCCGACGCCAATGGCTCACTCGTCGACGGGCTGAATTGCTCGATGCACTTCGCGTCGTTCGTCGCCCCGTTCGCACTGCGTCACCGCTTGCTGATCACGCGAGTCGTTGGTTGGTGCGTTTGTCGGCTGGTCGTTTGACCCGTATCGACTGGTCCGGCAACCATGTCCGCATCCAGGGTGTCGATGAGACTCAATCGAGCCAATCGGACCGAGCCCTTGCTGTACTCGCTGTTCGCATGGCGGCTGGGGATCTCCTCGCCAAGACCGGTCGCGGTGTCCCGCTTGTCATTGAGACTCCGACAGCCGTGCTCAACGAAGCGTATCGCAGCGGCGTGTACACCAGCGACAGTGAGCTCACTGATTCGCATCTCGATTCCCATTGGGGCTCGACCGCGTGGGCACTCCGCCAACACAGCCTTGACGGTCGCAGCAACCATCCACTGGCGGCTGCCTTGTTTGATTACAGTCGCGCTGGACGCCAAGTTTTGGTACTGACGGGTGATCAATCGCTTGCCGATGAAATCTCGCGTGTCGGAGGCCGAATGTTCCGGCTGCATACTCAGCAAGTGGTCCACGCACACCGACCTGTGTGGCGATCGAACGAACGCACAGCCAACTATGTCGGCCCACACGTGCATACCAACGACTACGCTGCACTGGATCACGAAACAAGCATCAACCGTGATTTCGATGTCGCTTGGCGAGAAGCTTACGGTTTCTACGATGCGCCATCGCACTTCGAAACGACCCAGCGAGTTCGCACGGCGCGGCCATCGGACTCTGGTCAACGAACGGACTTGGCGCCGGACGGAGTCGACTGCCGAGACGGCTACTATCACGGCAACGTTTACACGACCCAGCACACCGAGAATGCCGCGAACCACGTGGCTCGTGACGGTCGATGGATCGAGAACACCGCAAACGGAACTTGCCGAAACTGCGAAACGCACAACAACGGCATTGCCTTGCACGCAGGTCGCCAGGAGGCGGCCCAAAACCCTTTTTTCCTTACGGTCGATAGCCCCATCGACCAAGCTCCTTCGATCGATTCGGTCGCCGCAGCTCGGTTGAGAGGTTTGAGTATCACGCACATCACGCACCTGATGCGTCAAGACGCCAATCGTCTCGCCGACTCGCTCGGTTTAGCGAACGTCGACGCGGCAACCATTCGACGTTGGCAGAGTGAGTGCCGATTGGTGTGCCGGGTTCCTCAGCTTCGTGGATTTGACGCAAGGATCTTGGTTGGATGTGGTATCACGGACCCTGCACAATTGGCGGCAATTCCCCCGAACGACCTGCTCGTTCGGGTGCAGACGTTTCTCGCAACCGAGCGCGGACAGCAAATCTTGCTCAGCGGAACGAGTTACGAACTTTCCCGCATCACCCGCTGGATCGCGTCAGCCAACCGAAGCGTCAACGATGCGGTGGGTGGAGTCGTGGTCGATGGAAAGCGCGTTAGCGCCCGATTGGTTCGCGACGCAGACGACTTTGACACCGACCGCTACGAATACGATGCGGACGGAAACCGTATGCAATCCGCTGGAACACGACGCCGACGAATCGTACGCACGCATCATGCCGACGGACGTGTCACGGTCACCAGTGACGATGACATCACCGGTCGTCTTGAAACCGAGCGAGCACGTGTTGTCACAGCAACGGGCTCACGTTCGGTCGATGCCACCTATGCGAACGGCGGTTATCGATCGGGTGCGAGATCGGGTTCCACCGAGCGTGATCGCAACAGTCAACGTACGCAGCGAGCTCGTGGAGTTTCCGAACCGACCCAGTTCGAACCGACACAGCACCAAGCGAAGGATTCGACACGGCAACGCGATCGGTCCGATCGTCGTGATTCCAAGCGAACACGTCGCGTTGAACGCACACTCGGCAACGATTCGGAATACGCACGAACGTCCCGTAACGACGAATCACGGTCACTCGAATCACGGTCACTCGAATCACGTGCAAGCGAATCCGAGCCATCGATTCGAGTCGCGAGTGATCGTGGGTCTCGAGATCGCAAGCGGTCGTCCCGAGAGTCGACGGAATCGAGCACTGCGCTCCGCTTTTACCTCCATCGCGAGAGCCCTGTCGTGGATGCACCGTCGATTGGTCCTCGCATGGCCGAACGCTTATCGCCGCTAAGTATCTACACGGTCGATGATTTACTCAACGCCGACCCAAGCGATGTGGCTTCGGAACTCGGTCACAGCAAAATTGACGAGACCGTCGTGCGATCTTGGCAGCAACAAGCAGAACTCGTCTGTCGCGTGCCCATGCTGAGAGGTCACGACGCCCAAATTCTTGTGGCCAGTGGGGTCAAAAGCGCCGAAGAACTTGCAAATTGCGACGCTCAATCGCTGTTCCGGAAAGTGGATCCGATTTCCAATTCGCGAGAAGGAAAACGCATCCTCCGTGGCGGAAGCATCCCGGACTTAAGCGAAGTCACTGAGTGGATCAACTATGCATCCCAGCATCGTGACTTGATGGCGGCTTGAACTTAGGTCAGCAAAGAAGTTCGACGCAACCAAAACTCTCAAACCCAGGACTCTCGAGCCCTGGGTTTTTCATGGATGCTTCACGTCCCAGTCGCAATCAGCTCTTCAGCACGAGTTGATAGAACACGACATCGAGCCAGCGATCGAATTTGTAGCCGATCTCCCGAAGCGTCCCGCCATGCGTGAAGCCTAGTTTTTCGTGAAGCGTCACACTGGCTTGGTTACTTGCATCGATGACGCCAACCATCACATGCATGCCTCGCTCTTTCGCTTCCTCAATCACTGCAAGCATCATCCGTTCGCCGTAGCCTCGACCTCGGTAATCAGGATGCACATAGACGGAATGCTCAACGGTATATCGGTATCCCGACAGACTCCGAAACGTACCGTACGTTGAGAACGCAGCAAACTGGCCCGTCTCGGTGACCAATCCAAGCACTGGAAAGTTCTTCGCCGCTTTAATCGCAAACCACTCACGCATACTTTCCATTGTGCGTGGATCGTCGTCATAAAGCGCGGTGCTCGTCACGATCGCTTCGTTCAATATCGCCAAGATCGCTTCACCATGAACATCGAGAGTACAGTCAACGATTCGCATGGGAAGTGCGGGGCCGAATTGAGGAATGTGACGCAAGCGGAGAAATGCGAGCGGAGAAACGGAAGCGAACAATAACAATCGAAGCATCCCAAACGGTGGCGTATGTGCCAACGAGTGATCAGCGAAAATGAGTGGACGGTGAAGACTCGGTAACCAAGGCCTCGACTTCGGTTTTTTGATACAGCGGCAAGTCACCGGAGATCGAGTACTTGAGCGCAGCGCTGGCATTGCCCCACTTCAGCGCCATTCGTATTTCGCCGAACGTCAACCATCCATATAGAAAGCCTGCGCAAAACGCATCGCCGCCACCCAAGCGTCCAATCGGTTGTACAGGCGTGATCCGTTCGACACATTGATCCGCTTTCAACTGGGCCGCTGACCCAAGCGATCCCATGGTCGTGACAGTAAGCTTCCCAGCGCGTAACTCACTCAGCGCAGTCAACGTCTCGCGAGCGTCGTCGGAGTTAGCCAATCCCAAAATCGTTGAGGCGTCGCGTTTGGGGATAAACACGATATCGGCGTCTTGAAGCAAGCGTTCACAGTGCTTTCGTGCCAACTCGGACGACCATAGTTTCGCTCGGTAGTTCAGATCAAAGCTAATCAACCAACCTGCATTTCTGGCTCGGTTCACCGCTTCATGAATCATGTTCCTGGACTTGTCGCCAAGCGCCAGTGAGATTCCTGTCACGTGAAGCAGCTTGGCATTGCCAGTCGTGAATAGATCGCTAGGAAGTTCATCAGAAGTGTATTGCGTAAACGCACTCGCAGCGCGATCGTAAATCACGCGGCTCGTTCGCGGCGGCGAGCCTTCCTCGTAATAATACGTCCCCACTCGGTCACCGTCCGTCCAAACGACACGTGACGTATCGACGCCCTGCACCGCGATCTCCGCCGCAATACGACGCCCGAAGTCATTGTTGGTTAAACGAGATAACCATCCGACTCGTAAGCCCAATCTCGCGAGCCCCACCGCGACATTCGATTCGCTGCCGCCGATATGAATTTGTAAACTCTTGGCCTGGTCCCAACGCGAGAACCCCTCTGGACTCAAGCGGATCATCGTTTCGCCAATCGTGACGACATCGTACATGGACTATTTCTCTGTTGAGTTGGCGTGAGCGTTTGCATTCGGGCTGGCTGCGACAACGTATGCCGCCGCCGCGCGAGTGACTTCGTCCCATTGCTCGTTGCGAATCCACCCCGGATCAACAAACTTGCCTCCAACGCCCACTGCGACGGCACCCGCATTGAAATAGTCGGCCATATTCGCAAGATCAACGCCGCCCGTCGGCATCAATCGCAAATATGGCATCGGTGCCAGCACATCACGCACATAGTTTTGCCCCAACGAGCGAGCGGGGAACACCTTGATGATGTCAGCGCCGAAGTCCCACCCCATCGCGATTTCCGTTGGCGAGTAAGCCCCCAAGCAAACTGCGACATCATGCTTTTTACCTTCATCCACAATGGACTCCAAGGCAATTGGTGACACAAGAAACTGGGCTCCCGCATCAACCGCCATCCGAGCCTCGACGGCATTTCGAATGGACCCCAAGCCAATCGCCGCAGTGCCGTCACTGAACGCGGGAATCACCCGTCGCAATTTCGTAATCACCGCCGGCGCATCAGGATTTGTAAGTGTAAACTCCACCGCTCGGACACCAGCGCCGAGAAGTGATTCAACCAACTTGATCGAATGCGTCAAGTCATCCAGTCGCAAGATCGCCACCAGGCGACTAGCGAGAATCAAATCAACGACCGGTGTGGAGTGGGAGCGTTCGTGCACAGAGGAACCGGTGACTTTCTGGTCCGAAAGGGAACAGTCGTGTGGAAGTTGCAACCGCAGAAGCGTTCGCATCACCAGATTGCGTGACGCTGTTTTGGCCTCATTTAACTTCGCCGAGGTCGTGCGACTGCGGAGCGAACTAATGTACTGGCATTCTTTTCGCTCGTCACTACGCGAGCGAGCGATTGGGAACGCGAAGGTGGACTTCGTGTCGTGATTTTTGGGGGGAGACTGCAGAGGCGTGTGAACACTCGTGTGTTCCTTTTGCCATCGACGGGTGGTGGTGAATCCGCTTTTGTGAATGTTTCTGACAATTTTTGTAACAATGTCCGGTTACCTGTGTGTTGTTCGATAGGAGAAATCAAATGCAAGGTCCCGAAACACGAGTCTCACTGATCGGCAAACTTGGCGGTTCGGCTTCCGATGAAGCGTGGGCTGAGTTTACCGCTCTGTATCGCCCGCTCGTGATTCGAGTCGCTCTCGCGAAAGGGTTGCAGCACGCTGACGCCGAGGACTTGGCGCAGGACGTGCTTGCGACGGTTGGCCGGGCGATTGGCTCGTTCGACCCCAGCGCTGATGGCTCCTTCCGCGGTTGGCTTTTCAAAATCACTCGGAATCTGTGCGTGAATCATCTGACTCGGGGGCCGTTTTCTGGAAAACGCGGCCCGATCGGTTCAGGCGATAGCGACGTGCAACGAATGCTCATGCAACTGCCCTCCGACGAGGCTACGGTGACGAAGTTCACAACCGAACATCGTCGTCTGCGATTTCAACAAGCTGCGGAAGAGCTGAAATCGAGTTTCAGCAACTCCACGTGGCTGTCGTTTTGGTTCACTGCTGTCGACGGTCGCTCGATCGATTCGGTGGCAAAGGAACTGGAAATCACCAACGGAGCGGTGCGGGTCGCGAGGTGTCGCGTGCTGGCCAGGCTCAAAGCAACTATCCAAACTCAGGACTAAATCATGATCGCTCGCTTCCACTACGATGACAAAACGCTGGCTCAACTACTTCGCGACGAACCAGCGTACTCGCGGAATGAGATTTCGGAACACGTCGAGACATGTGACGAGTGCCAGACACGATTAGAGACAATCACGCAAGAGGGGCTGACTTGGGAAGAGGCGGGCGCATTGTTAAGAGTCGATCCACTCGATGAGCTCACGGGTGTTTCATTTGATGCGTCGGACGTGAAAACAAGCACCGCGTTTCTGCGTCCCAGTGACCACCCAGGATCGCTGGGTCGATTTGGACGCTATGAGATTATGGAAGTACTTGGTCGTGGTGGCATGGGGATCGTCATGCGCGGGTTCGATCCCGCGCTCAACCGACATTCTGCTGTGAAAGTCCTCGTTCCCGAACTCGCCAGCAGTGCGGCGGCTCGCAAACGGTTTTCTCGCGAGGCCAAGAGTGCCGCGGCTGTTGTTCATCCGCATGTCGTGCCGATCCAAACGGTTGATGAACACGATGGGCTGCCTTACCTCGTCATGCCAGTCGTCGAAGGCAAGAGCTTACAACAGCGAGTGGACCAGGACGGCCCACTACCAATCGTCGAAGTTGTTCGAATCGCGTCCCAAATCGCAGAAGGGTTAGCTGCGGCTCATACCCAGGGACTGGTTCACCGCGACATCAAGCCAGCGAACATTCTGCTTGAGAACGGCGTTGAACGAGTCCAGATCACGGATTTCGGTTTAGCTCGAGCGGCGGACGATGCCAGTATGACGCGTAGCGGTGTGATCGCTGGCACGCCACAGTACATGTCGCCGGAGCAAGCCCACGGTGACGACATCGATCATCGCAGCGACCTGTTCAGCCTCGGCAGCGTGATGTATTTCATGTTGACTGGACGCAGTCCTTTCCGTGCCGAGAATACGATGGGCGTGCTGAATCGAATCGCCAATGACGAACCAAGACGACTGCGAAGCATCCAACCCGAGATTCCGATCTGGCTCGAATCGATCGTCGTGAAGTTGCTTGAAAAGGATCCCGAGAATCGCTTTGAGTCGGCCCGGTCGACATCCGAGGAGCTCAATCGCCGGCTTGCCCAATTGCAAGACCCGTCTTATCAAGAAGACCAGCCTGAGTCGGTAACACATCAAAGCATTCCACCGACAATCAAGTGGATCGCAGTTGCCGGTGCCGCGATGGCAGCCGCTCTGTACTTGACCATTCTTTTGTTGCAGACGAAGGATGGGACGATACGAATCGAGACCAATGGTGATTTAACCACATCGGTGCCGCTTGTCATCAAACAGGGCGATGAGGTCGTCGAGCGTTTAACCGTTGACAGCGACGGTGCAACCACTCGAGTTCGTGCGGGATCGTACAGCATTGAGTTCGACGGCGACTCGCATTCATTCGAGCTTGCCAACAACAAAGCGACCGTGAAAGCCGGCGGAGAATGGACAACGAAAATTCAGTACCAACCTGGCGGCGAATTCAAGAGCCCGATCTCTGAGGACTCTTGGCAAGAAAGCAACGACCCAGACGTGATTCGTTCACTCGCGGTGGAAGACACAAGATTCAGCCGTTACGAGGCTTCGCTTGAAAAGATCCTGTGGTGCTGGGACAACGCGGTTAAGGCAAATCCTGCTTGGTCAGCCGTCCGTCGCTCATTCTTGATCTCGGACTGGGTCGATCTTGCCGAGAATTACCCACCAGCACTCGAGAAGCTCGTTTCAATCCGCAATGAACTAGAAGAGAGAGTGTTGTCCAAGGACCAAGTGCGTGTTCGCATGGACGATTTTGCAGACGTTGCCGCGATCAATGCGACGCTGCGTCAAGAGCAACGCACCATTGATTTGTTTAACCAGATCAAGAAGCGAGATCCGCAAGACGCAGAACGAGTGAAGTATTATTTGCCGAAAGTCAAAGATGGCGGATTGTCAAATTCAAATGGGCATCGCAGTGAAGTCAATGCCGTGCTGAGCAACTCGCTAGCTGTTCCAACACATAGTATCCGAGAGCAATTAGCACACGATGCGTTTGACGAACTTAAACGCAGCTACCATGGGTACGAAGCTGAATATTCTGACCAGCTTGCAAAAGCGAGAAGTGATTCCGATCGTGCGGAAGTTCATCGCAAGCTTGATCCTCGAGAGATTCTGGCCCCAAAATATCAAGCAGTAGAGCAGAGCTTTACTGGGACCCATTTCGGGCTGGAATGCCTTCGGGAAGTTGTTTCGATGGCTGCCAGTGTTGGTGATCCAGAGAGTGATGTTGCGAAGGGGCGAATTGTTGCAGTTGACCGATTGATCGATTTCTACGCGGAGCATCCGGCAATCGGAATGCTACTCGACCGATTCAGTGGCGGTCCGCAGGTACCGCGATTAAAGGAACTGCTCCAAAAGATCGTTGATCGAAATCCCGTCCCACGTATTCGTGCGGCAGCGATTATCGCACAGATCAAGTTGATCCGCCAAGAGTTGGTGTATTCAGAAAGCATTGATGGATCAGGCAAAGCAAGAGCCGATCAACGGCTTCGTGATGATGCAAACGAGAGAATTGAACTTCTCGCCAATGACTATGCTGACGTTTCAATCGGAGTGTACGGTACCGGGGCTTCAGCCGCGAAACATTTTTGCTTCGCGATTAACGACGTTGTTGTCGGCAGGCAATCGCCGGAATTGGTTGGCCAGACGACAACGAATGAAAGTTTTCGATTGAGCGACCAACTTGGCAATGTCGTTGCGATTGTATTTGGACAAGGAGGTTACGGCATGTCGAGCGATTCGACTCAGGATGACTTTGAGATGCGAAATCTGTTCAGCAAATTGATCGACAAGTACAAGAATCGCCCTGTCAAAATGGTGTACATTATGGACGGTCGCATATCAAAATCGATTGATGAACTGGCGAAGCAACAAAAGTCATTGCTTGTTATCGCAAATACGGAAGCCGGCAAGGATGTGATGCTCGATTGGGGTATCGATACCTTTCCGTCCGTTTACGTTGTCGATCAGAAAGGGATACTTGGCCAGCTTCAGCACGTTCCGTTCTATGGCGTTCAGGCAGGCTATGATACTGAGGGTATCGAGTTAACGATTGATGCTCTGCTTGCAAAAGCGAACGGCGAGCAAATCAGTGATTTGGAAAGTGAGAAACCGTGAGCCAGACGCTCGTTCAAACGCATCTAAGTAAAAGCTCAGCAACTATATTCATCAAGCGCCTACTGATTCCCGTCTCGTCGGCGTTCTTCGCTTGTCTGGACAAGCTGGATGTGCTGCTTGGAAAATCCGCTGTTGCCGAGATCACGATTGGGGAATTGGTGGATCGACTTGCGAAAACGTCCATGGCCGAGAATCGTGATTTTTTGCTGGTTGACGTACGCAGCGCTGCGGAACAAGCCGTGTCGATCATCCCTTCGGCCATCACCAAGGACCAGTTCGAGCGGTTGATCGGAGATCATTCTTGCGAGAACGAGCATTCTCCAAAAACCGTGATCACGTACTGCACTGCGGGTGGTCGCAGCTACCTGTATTCACGCAAGCTCGCAAAACGTGGTATCCCGACGTTGAACCTCAAGTCGGGCATCGTCGGGTGGTGCAACGCACATTTGCCGCTGCAGTCGATCGACGGGGCAACGACCACGCGTGTTCGAGTCGATTTAGACGTCCACTCCATTCCCGCAGAATATCTCGCGGTCGAATAATTCGGCATCGTCGACTATACGACGGAGCAGATACCCAGCCGTCGGCTTTTGTCGGTCGTCCGCTTGTTCCGGTCGTCAGCCTGTTCAGACGCTTGAAGCGGGCAAATCGCTGGCTTCCCAGGCGCAAGCGATCGTTTTCTTGGTTTGGCCATATTTAGACAGCGAACCCACCATGGGGGAGTCCGCTCTTTCAGACACTGGATGTCTGAAAGACGCAGACGATCATTCGCCGAAGTTGTCTCAAGCGGACGCCAGCTAAAACCGATAGTATCGTTATCACCGATTTATTCGGAACGTGGATGCAGTGACGGTAGACCTTGACTGTCCCTAAAACTTCCCCTAAGTTCCCTGTTTATTGAACCTTCAGTTACTTGAACCTTCAAGTGATTCAGGAAGGCGACGTGGCCAAGCGGCTAAGGCGCTAGATTGCAAATCTGGTATTCGTCGGTTCGAATCCGACCGTCGCCTCTTTCTCTTTCGCTGGGGATCGTGCTCATTGCACCCCCAGCGTTGACGGGCATCGTGTTCGCAGGCATCGTGTTCGCAGGCTTCGTGCTCACACAGCCACTGCATTTTCCCCGGTCATCCCGGGAGCTCGCTCTAACCTAGTCTGCGGACTTTTCGTCAGGCTTTTTCTCGGCTTCGGCGGCCGCTTTCTCTTGCTCGTTGGCCGCATCCGGGTCAGTCGCGAACGGCTTTTCGTCTTGATAGCGTTTAAGCGTCTTCTCAGCGAAATCCTTGTAATTCTCGCCTACCATTTTCACCACTTTTTCTTGCCAGCCGACCGCTTCAGCAAACTTTTCGGCTGCGGCAAGTGATGCGGCGAGGGCCGACACGTCGCTGACGTTCTCGTACTTGGAGAGATCACAAGCGGCTTTTGCGGATTCGACAGCGACTTCGGCATTGCGTAAATCTGCGTTCGGGGTCGTTGCCAAAAGCCACGCACGGTTCTGGAGTGCCAAGCCGTACTTGGGTGCCAAAGCTAACGCTTCGTTGTAATCGTCGAGAGCATCGACATGCTTGCCAAGTTGAAACAGGTTGTAGCCTCGATTATTGCGTGCAACTGGATCTTCCGGCTTCAGCTCGATCGCACGAGCAAAGTCCTTGATGGCTTCTTCATAGTTTGCCTGTTGAAAATGCACGTAACCTCGTCCCATCGTGGCATTGAAATCCTTGGGATCGTCTTGGATGAGCGCATCAAAATCTTTAACGGCGTCGTCGGGCTTCCCAGCGGCCTTGAAAGCAATCGCACGTTGGTTCAGCAGCGATGCAACGCTCTCCTTTGCTTCTCGTTTTTTGTCGATCGCCGTCGTGTAGTCTTCGATCGCCTCGGCATACTTGGCTTGGTTCATCTTCGCCGCAGCTCGGTTGATGAGCGGCGAGACGTCGCTCGGATCCAACTCAAGGGCTTTGTTGTAATCCGCGATCGCCTTATCCAATTCACCGCTGGACGCGAGGAACAAGCCGCGGCTGGCATACGCATGAGATTGTTCATATCCAAGCTCAATCGCCTTGTCGAAGTCCTCGAGCGCCTTTTCGGGTTGGTTGAGTGCCCACCAGCTCGAAGCACGCAGCGTGTAATACCGACCTTCCTCCGGATGCTCTTTGATCAATTCAGTGTAAATGTCGCCTGACTCAGCGATTTTCACAGCGTTAACTTTTTCAACTGCCCCTTTGACGCCGTTATGCGTCATCACGACATAGTCCGCCTCACGCTCTTCGACGAGCGTCAATAGGTCGCCTTTCTCGATCGTGTTCTCAGCGTCATCGCCTTCGCCCAGCTTCATCTCGACACGAGCAACGACTGGATCGCCGGCAGCAATGGAGTCTTGGGCAGAAGTTTCCGAGACGACAGTCCCCAATATGAAAATGGTCACGCAGAGAGAAATGAACAGGCGAATCACTTGGAATCGGCAGCTTGGAAAGGCAGAAACGGTTCGTATCACGGGTGGAATATCCCATTCGAGTCAAAAGTGGAGTACGGGCGTACAAGATCGTCATAACGTATTTCCGAATTCTGATCCATTGATCGCCACAATAACAACGGAATTGGCTATGCCAAACAGAATCTCAACGATCCTTTCAAATGCGGGGCAATTCCCAAGCACCATTGCTGGAAACCCACGCAAAATAGGACGCCTTTGCCGTTTACGTGGTTTATGCCGAATGTTTCAATTTGAACGCTTGTATCGTTGAAACAAAGATTTATGATCGTGCGAGAAGCTCGGTGGAATAGAGGGGGTGTGTTGTTCGCCCCACATATCCGCCCCCCGTGTGTCCTATCTTGAGGTTGACTACTGTGAATTTTTTTGGACGGTTTACGCTGGCGACGCTGGCGTCTTTAGCGACGGCCGCAATCTCCCAAGCTGGTGATTGCGTACCTTGTGGCGGATGTAGCGACCCATGCGGAAGCGTGTCGGCGAGCGGTGGATCCGGATGTGGTTCGATGGGAGCCTCGGTGATCTACTCCGATGTTTCATCGAGCAATTGCGGTTCAAGTATTTTGAGTTCGGGCATTTTGAGCTCAGGTGCGAGTCTTGGTTCATCAATGGATTCAAGCAGCATGCTGGGCGAAGTTTTGAGCGAGCCGATGACAACCTATCGAGTCGTCATGGATGCAACGTATGTGACGGAGAGTCGCCCAGTAAGCGTTACCGAAAACACAACGGAAACTCGCTACCGCACAAAGACCGTTTACAAGACCGTTCCAGTCGTTGAAGAGAAGTTCCGCAGCAAGGTTGTCAACGTTCCCAAGACCGAGACAAAAACCATTACCTACTCCGTACTCGTTCCTGAGAAAAGCGAGAAGTCGGTTGAAGTGACTGAATCCGTTCCCGTGTGGAACGAAGTTTCCGAAGACTACACTGTTCGCGTCCCTTCGATTGTTGAAGTGGCCGAAGACTACACCGTCAAAGTTGCACAACTTCAAGATGAATCGTTCACTTACTCGGTAAGCGTCCCTTACCCAGTTACTGAGCAAAGACTTCAAACGGTGGTCAATGCAGTCCCCGTTACGAAGACTCGCACGATCGAAGTTTGTGTTCCACAAACAACGATGCAAACGGTGACGAAGGACTACGGCCACTGGGAAGAACAAGTTGTTGAAGTCGCTTCGGCTCCGATGGCTGTAAGCTACAGCACCGGCGGATGTGGATCGTCGGTTGGCGGCTACGCTTCGGCTGGTAGTAACTGTGGCACAGCAAGTGCCTGCGGCAGCTGCCGTGGTCATGGTCGTCTTTTCCATCGCGGTGGCGGATGCTCATCATGCAACAGCTGTGGCGGTTGCGGTGTTGCGGTGAATACGGGTTGCGGTGCCGTCGGTGGTTGCGGAGCAGCTCCTGTCGCTGTTAGCTACAGTTCGGCTCCCGCCGTTTCTTGCGGCACGACAACGATGTCCAAGAAAGTTTGGGTTCCAAACGTGCAAACGGAGACCGTTCCTGTGACCACGTCTTCAAGCCGGACGGAAGTCATTAGCTATACCGTCTACGAGCAACAAGCGACTCAAGTGCCGTACGAATTGACGCGAGTCGCTTACCGTAGCGAAACTCGCACCGGTACGAAAAAGGCGATCGTCTACGTTGACGAAGCACGTACTCGGATGCGAAAGACGGTCCAGTACAACGACGAAACTCGGACACGCACTCGAAAAGAATTGTCGTACAAAACAGTCACCAAAACGGAGACCGTACCGTTCGTCACGTACAGAAACGAAGAACGCACCAAGGAAGTTTCCTACACGTACAACGTGCCTGAGTACACCATGGAGCCGTACACCACGACTCGCTACGAACAAGTAGCGGAAGACCTCGTTGAAGAGTACACGGTGACTGTGCCTGTTGTGGTGACGAAAGAGCAATTAGTGCAAGTTTGCAAAATGGTGCCACGCTTAGTCGAAGAAACCATCATGCCATCCGCAAGCGTCAACGTTAGCTACGGCTCACAAGCGAGCTACGGAGCCTCCATCGGCTGCAGCAACTCGATGAGTGTTGGCGGCATGATCAGCGGTGCTGGATGCGGCAGCGGCGCTCCGGTCGTTTCGGCAGGTTGCAGTGGCTGTGGCGTTCCAGTTGCCTCGCCTTGCGGTTGCCAATAGTCCCAGGCGATGCCAGTAATTCCGGGCGATGCCAGTAGATGATTGACTTGACCGCCGTTGAGCCTCGAGCTCAGCGGCGGTTTTTTTTTGCACTTTCAGAACCAACTTTTGAGATGTTTTTAAAAATTGACGATGTGCTTTTGGATTTTGATGAATCTCAAATTATAGTGACGCTCACTGCCTGGGCAGGTGCGGAAACGCAATGCCCAGCCCATATCAACGCAAACTAGACCCCGATCGATTTCGATTTTCATGGCTTGGACCACAGATTCAATGAAAAAGTTTTTCACCTTTGGCGCTCTAGCCCTCGCTCTCACCGCGACCTCTCTCACGTCACACGCTCGTGCCCAGGAAGAAGCGGGGGGCGAACCAACACTCGCCGACGTGCCTAAGGCTCAACCCGCCAGCGACGCCGATATTCGCACTGCGACGCCAAAAATTCGCCCGTTGAGCGTGACGGTCGACTTGGTCAGTAGCACGGCGGTCGTGGGCACGTTGACGGACATCACCAACCTCGACATGCAAACGTCGTTTGGAACAGCCAACATCCCCTTGTCCGAAGTTGCTGCGGTGCGTTTTGCAACATCCGAAGAAGCCACGACGACTGTCGTGATGCTCAATGGCGACTCGATCACGGGCGCTACGGATGTCAAGCTTGTTACCGTTGAAACGGAGTGGGGCTCCGCATCGATCAACGGCCAAAGCATCAAGTCCATTATGTTTGTTCCGAACGTGGTCTGGAGCCCCAATACGGGACTCAACGGAAAACGCTGGGTCTTGGTCAGCGACAAGCAAGCTGCTGAGCAAGCACCGACCGCTCCAGAATCGAACTCGCAAACGCCCACGACTCCGCCATCGAGCGTCCAACCGATACGTAACCCAGACGGTTCGCTGAGCTATCCGAATGGTGCGTTTCCAAATGGCTCTCCGATTATTCGCAACAGTCGATAAAGCGATCAATGCGGAAGCAACTCAGATCGAACCCAGTGTCCTTGTCCATTGCTAACTTAGCGGCGATCTCGCCTAGGACGCTGGTGAATTTGAAGCCGTGGCCGGAGAGACCGGCAATCACCGTGACGTTGCGGTGGTTGGGCAGCACATCCACGATAAAGTGCCTGTCTGGCGTCATGGTGTAATAACACCCGGACCAATGCTTTTGGTTCATGGACACGCCCGGCAAGTGCTTGAACAGAAACGACTCAATCGCTTCTTGGGTCGCTGGGTCCGGTTCGTGGTCACCCGATGCAACGGTGCCCAGTGTGATTCCGCCCGTATGACGCGCCACCTTCAACCCACGTCCATCGCGTTGAGGACACCCGTAGAAATCACCTTCGGGAGTCTCGAAATAAAAGCACGGAAATCCAGTGTTCGCGTCGTACGAATCGTCTTCGGGCTCGTACCAATAGGAATACTTGCGAACGACCTGAATCGGGACACCATACTTCCATAGCCACTCTTCGGCCCACGGCCCGGCGGAAAGTACCATTCGCTTGGCCCGATACGTTTCGTCTTCCGTCGTTACGGTGACACCGTCGTCGTCCGCTTGCCAATCCGTTACGGTTTGTTCCGTGATCAGCGTCGCACCGCTAGCAACGGCGCCTTGAAGATGGGCTGCGACACACGGTTCGACTGTCAAATAGCCTGCGTCGCGTTCCAATACTGCCGTCCAACGCGCATCGCCACGGAGCATCGGGAACCGCTGAGACAACTCGCTCATGGACAGATTCTCAATCGGCAACTGGTACTGGTTTGCACTTTGCCGTACACCCGAAACGACAACACCGTCTTCGGGGCCCACTTGAAGAATGCCTGCGGGATAATAGAGCTGTTGACCAAACTCCTTTTGCAATGATTCCCACAGGTCATACGCGCGGCACAACAGCGGCACGTAGCTTGGATCCTCAAAGTACGCTTTGCGAATGACACGCGTGTCACCGTGCGAGCTACCGAAATCGTGCGGTGGATTGAATCGGTCAATGCCAAGCACACGCTGGCCAGCCCGCGCGAGGTGATACGCCGCTGCACTTCCAACTCCACCCAGTCCAATCACGATGCAATCGTACAGACAGTCGTTCTTAGCCATGCGAAACACACCTGATAACAAGAACGTAAATAAGAACGTCCTATTGATTTGAAAAGTTCGGACGAAGGGCTTTAGCGTCCTATTTCAAATCATATCAGGTTGAGCGGAGCGATTGTAAGCCAATTGCAGCTGGCAATCTGCCTAATTGACTTTTTGCAGATCTTTAGCGACTTCGCCGATCCGCAACGGGAACCATCCCAGTCGCAGCCGCAACGGGAATCGGTGAATCTAGTGGTCCAGCGGCTGCGATATCCGAAGCTCGACGGCCCGATCCCAAGTAGTCGCTCCAACGTCGACCGCTTCGCATGTCGGTGGGCCCCGGTGCAACCAAGAACACGGTCCCCAATCCGAAAATCAGGCCTGCCATCGTTGAACCAATGGTCAGCACTAAGCCCGACGGGCCGACAGGCGAGTCACCAACTTGCGGTGGGCCCAACTCGGCAATCAAGTCGGTCGAGAGTGCCGCTGAACGACTCGCTTGTGCATCGGAAAGGGCTTTTTCCGACTCACCGAGCAACGTCGTTCGCTGGCGAACTTCGGCGTCGATCTTGGCATAGTGTGTCCGCACTTCGGCAAGTTTCGCTAAGCGTTCCGTCAAACTCGCATTCTTAGCTCTTAAACGTGTGACACGATCTCGCTCAAGAGTCATCGTGGGCTGCATCGCGCGAATCACAGCTTGTGTCTCTTGCTGGATCCGGTTCTTGATCTCAGTCTCTGCCATCATCGCGGTGCGACGTTTTGGATGCAGCTCGGTGTAGTTGCCTGAAAGTTGACTTGTTGCAAGCTGAGCATCAATCAGCCCGTCCTTTAATCGTTGCAGCGACGGTTGGCTCGTCAGCAAGTCACCGCCACTGATCACGAGTGCAGTTGGGTCCTTGGATCCAGCCACGAGCAATCCGTAAAGTGACTCCAACTTCTCCAGGTCCAATTCCGCTATCTGCAAGTCACGGGCGGTTTCTTCTTGTGTCCGTCGAGTGGTACCGTCGCCCGATATTGTATCGCTCAGATTCCTCAGCTCTGCGAGATCGCTACCGAATTGAACTTCGATCACCGACATTCTTGCAGCCGCTTCGTCCAAGTTCTGTTTCGCGAGGTCGCGTGCGTGAGTCAATTCATCGATGATGCTGTCGGCACGGATGCGTCGCACCATGCGATGGTGTTCGGTTAGACGGTCATACATGGCGCGACAGAACTGCTCGGCACGCTCCGCCGTATTGGCTTTGACTTCGAGATAAACAACTTCGCTGTTACCAAATTCTGAACCCTTGGGTGCGCGCAGATTCACAGCATCGCTCGCAACGGAATCGGTAACTCGTGTCGACGGCCATGACGCGTCAGTCGTGCCGGATGGCGGTCCGATTTGTCGCAAAGCGGGACCGACGACCTCGGGGTTTTGCACCATCTCAAGAATGGTTTCCTGAGCTGCCTTCAACTCCGTCGTGCTGCCGAATCGTCCGAGGCGATCGATCGCACCTCCCGCCTGGTCACGCACCACAAGAGGCTGCCGCGCCGACCAAACGCTGCTACGAAACAGCGAAAACGCCATACCACTGAACCCAAACAAACCCGCAGCTCCAAGCCAAAGCGGCAAGAACAAGACGAGTACGTTTCGAATGTGTTTCCACGGAATCGGTGCTGACGACATGGTAGACCTGGAGTCCTAGCAATGAGTGAACAAGACGTTCAAACCCTAGGTTGCGGTCGATGCACCCCATTCCAAAACTCGCTAGCCAAAACTCGTCGACACGTGTTGCTGAGCCAATTGCTCCGAATGTGACGATTGTAAGCATCGCCTTGCAACAAGAATCGCCGATGCACTCGACAATCGGCGGGCGCAAATTTCATCATCCATTCTCGTCATCACATTTCGTCAATGCGATTTCGCTCGACGTCATTCTTTGCCGATACAGACTAGGTATTCCTGGCGAGTGTCATCTTTGCTTCGTGAGACGCGTGCATAAATTTTGCCGCCACAAATGGCTGGTGTCGCAAAGACGCTTTCACCGAGTTTGTTCGTCGCGATCTTTTCGAACTTCTCCGGTGACGCTCGGAAGATGTAAGTTTCTCCGTCTTCGTTGGTCGCGTAGATCAAGTCACCAACGAGCACCGGTGAGCTGCTGAATGTGCCGCCCAACCGAGACTTCCACATTTCTTCGCCAGTCGCCGCATCAATACACGTTGCCACGCCATCGTCGAGCGACGCGTACAAATAACCGTCGCGTATCAGCATCGATGGCACGTATTGGCGAATCGTCTTTTCCCAAGCGATCGTGCCGCTGCCGTCCGCGACAATCGCTGCGATATGGTTCTTTGGATAACCGCCAGTGCTGTAGACGTGCTTGCCGTCAGTCACCGTGGTGGAAACGCACTCTGTCGTCGCGCCCTCGATCTCCCATAACAACTTGCCTGTCATCGGATCGAGACTGGTAACGAGATCGCAACCTGTCATGATCAGCTGATCGCGGCCATCGAGACTAAAAACAATCGGCGATGCATAGTTTGGTTTCGCAGGCCGTTGGTGCTTCCAAACAATTTCGCCTGTCGCGCGATCCAAACCCGCGATCGCACCGCCACTGTCACCCTTGTTGTCCGCTGAGACAATCACGAGTGGTCCGTGAAGCAACGGCGACGAACCGTAGCCTTGGTGGATCACGTAGTCCGTAATCTTTTGCTGCCACACGATGTTGCCCGCTCGGTCGAGGGCGGTGGTGTACACGGCATCATTGTTGAAGAAGTTGACGTACAAACGGTCCGCATCGATGGCGATCGTTGACGAAGCGAAGGAGGCCTTGGCGTTTGCTTTCTTTGACTTCTCTGTCTCGAAACCGCCTTCGTGAACGATCGCTTCCCATCGTTGCTTGCCAGTCGCCCGATCAAAGCACAACACCGTTTGCAGCTTGCGATCTTTGTCCGCTGTGGCCAGCAACACGTCGCTACCAGATACAGTGGGCGAACCGTGACCGCGACCCGGAACCGGGGTCCGCCACTGGATATTCTCCGTCTCACTCCAAGCGGTTGGCGCTTGAGCACTCGCATCCGCCGATCCATCCAACCGAGGACCTCGCCAATTTGGCCAATCGCCAGCTTCGCTCGTGAGCATCTCTGCGACCGGAGGATCCGCCGCCAATGCAAAGTTCAACGTCGTGAAACTCAATGCAATCAACGTACGGGTAATCAATGGGGTCTTCATGACGAGCTTGCTCGAGAGGCTTGAACGTGGAGGCTTGAAGGTGTCTGGTGGGCATGGACAGCCGCTGGTCGGCCATCCGTCACATCTTACCAAACATCGAACGAGCCAAGAACGCGATCAAAAGGACGTTGTTCAAAAGGACGTTATTGCAGCGAACCTTTTCTGGCGACTGGGCTTAGAACCCTGAACTGCTAGAATTTAACCTGCGGCGGGTCACGGGCATGATCGGAGATGCCTTTGCCGTTCGTTTTTGTTAGCAAAAATGGCGGAATCCCACTTAGAACTTTAAACGCTTTCGGAGATCAACCACTGATGTTACGCGCCTTTTTGTGTTTGTCGGCACTTACGTTGACGGCTGTTTCGTTACCCAATGCATCCTTTGCCAAGTCGCCTGCGGATGGCGAAGTCACCGACAAGGTGTTCTTTGATGTAACCATCGGCGATGAGCCTGCCGGTCGGATTGTTATCGGGCTATTCGGTAAAGAAGTGCCCAAGACGGCTGAGAATTTCAAATCCCTTTGCGTCGGCGATAAAGGCAAAGGACTGTCCGGCAAGCCACTGTCTTACAAGGGCAGCATCTTCCATCGCGTGATTCCTGATTTCATGCTCCAAGGTGGCGACTTCACCAATGCCAATGGAACCGGTGGCGAAAGCATCTACGGTGAGAAATTTCCTGACGAGAACTTTGAGTTCGTTCACAATGGCCCTGGACTCTTGAGCATGGCCAACGCCGGGCCAAACACGAACGGGTCACAATTCTTCATCACGACGGTCCCAACTCCACACCTCGATGGGCGACACGTCGTCTTCGGTCGCGTTGTCGAGGGATTGGACGTCGTCCGCAAAATCGAGAAACAAGGTTCTGGCTCAGGCCGAACACGAGCCAAGGTGACGATCGTCGATTGTGGCTTGGTTGAGTAATTCGCTCTGATTCAATCCCACGGATTCATTTCTATTTGGAGTTTGATCGAGACCCAGGCCGACGGCTTGGGTCTCGCGGTTCAATCAAGATCAGACAGGCAGCGTGACTAAACGAACGACATGCCGAGCGGGTTCTCCCATGCACACAGCTAGTGCTGGCCGTTGCGAATCGCTACTTGAGCGAAACTCTCCACCGCCCCCGCCGCACGCTTGACTTTCGCCCGATCCGCAACTTCGCAACGAAGTTTTGAGGACTCAAAAGAATCGCCAGTGCGAAGGTTAAGCCACCAATCTGCGATGCCAAGCACAATCTCGCATTGCTTTTGGATCGCCCTTGCGCCACTCCGGCCCTAGCGCCACTCCGACTGTTTGTTTGGAGGTCATGCGCACCGGTAGACCAGACTTTGGCTTGATCTTGTTTTTGTTACGATCAACTCAGGCGGCTTCGATGTCGGAAACGCAACATCCCAGTGCTGCGGGATAGCGGCGAAGACATAGCAAGGCAACATGAATAATAATGCCTATAGAGACAACAAATCGTTTATCCGTCAGCCGAAGGCGTACGCATTCTTTTCCATCATCAGTATCACGCATTGGAACATTGGAAAAAGACAACAAAGACAACAAAGACAAAGGGCAATCCACGGTTTTGACAGAGCGAGACGGCTAGGCTGTCGCTGGGGCGGACCTTCTTGATGCGAAACGCTGCGTTGACGCAAGCTCAACGTGCTTCACGCTGCTCCATTTTGAGAAGTGAGCGCAACAACAAACGCAGAAGATGCCTACGAACGGTGCGGTCGGTTGACACGACGGACGACGTGCCGAGCGGGTTCTCACATGCACACAACCAAAGCTGACCGTTGCGAATTGCTATTTGAGCGAAATCCTCCACCGTCCCCGCCGCACGCGTGCCTTCCGCCCGATCCGCATCTTCGCAACGAAGTTTTGAGGTGCCAAAAGACTCCCCAGCGCAAGGGTTAAGCCACCAATCTAAGAAGCCAAGTCCAATCTCGCATTACATTTGGATGGCCCTAGACGCCGCTAGCATTCTGCCAAGCCAGCTCCGCCCTTTCCGCAAAATGAGCGGCTTTGGCGCTAGCCACCGGCCTTATCTCCCCCCAGGTCATCTGATAGCCGTTATCAACCAGCCCCAATCCTGCCAAAGCATTGCCCTGGCCCCAAATTTTCCCTCCAGATTTCCCCCCTGCAAAAACGTCAATGTCGAGTCATGCGTGACGACGAACGTCCCTTGGCTGTCTTCTCGAGCACGCGTCGAATATTCATCGAAACCACCCCGGGATCCACCTGCGATCGTTTGGGTGAACCTGGACCCGACTCAGACGATAGGCGAAAACTTCCAAAGACATTTCAGCGTCCCTTCAACCAGAGGGGCGAGGATCCGCACATGTACGGCACGCACGTTCTAAGCACGGAAAGCACGTTTGAACCATTCTTCTGAAAAATACTCCCAGAAAACGCATAAATGCTGTACACTGCACCCGCCGGGTGGCGAGCGGTATTATGCGTAGGTCACCTACCGATAATGTGATATTCACGGCACCTCACCCGCTGATAAAATCCTGTTCACGCCACGTGAGGTGGTATGAATTAATCGTTCGTCAGCTTGGTCGTCTAACTTTTCACAACTCAAACGAGGTTTATCCAACGGAAACTATACGTAGGAGAATTGTAAAGTATGGAGAAAATTAAATGCTCGGTTAGGCTTCTCAATGAGTCTGGCGAGTCAATTGCAATTCTTCCTTCAGGCGTTGGTCTAAATGACGCCCTTCGCCAGTCTGTCTATTCTATTATTAAGGTGCAATTTCCAGACGGTGATGTGGTCGACACTACTGAACTGGTATTGACTGCGTGCTTTTTAGGTTCATTCGATTCCCAATCGGATGAGAAATGGGTTATCCAACAAAAAACTCCGGACTTCCTTGAGACATTGATCACTTTTGGCGCTCAAGATGAAGCAGAATATGTAGAGGGAGTTTGTTTCGGACACCTTGCTGGGATTGACTCCAGATGCGTTTTTGACACGAGTGATACTGTTGAATTCATATTGAATCGAGACAACCAAAAGGTCGACGGAATTGGAACTTCGTGGTCGAAGAAAGCAAGACCAATGATTTCCCATGGAGAATTAATTTCACTGAAAAGTCGCTGACGAACAATCGGAATCGGGATAGGGGCCGCATTGCTGCGGACCCCTCCCACACCACCGGACATGCGGGACCGCATCCGGCGGTTGAGCACGAGTTTTAAATCGTCATGTTGCCATGACAGTTCAAGTCATTGGGTCGACAACTCCGCCGCGTGGAGATCGCCATACGGCAACTGTTCGTTCGCGAGTTGAAGTCGATACGTACTTGCTCGTTCCCTTCGGGCCTTCGACGACCACGTGGGTCGAATACTATGCCCTCTGCTGACTTCTCTTTGCACGAAATGCGTTGCCACATCCGCCCCGCCTTTCGGGCAAGCCCTACTCACGGGTACGCATCGAGATCTCCCCAAATAAGGGACGTTCTTGTTGCCAAGAACACGTGAACTGTCCCCGCCCAAGTGCTTGATCTACCTACGCTCTTTCTTCCGGTTCGGCTTCGCGGTCAGCAGCCCGCTCGCCTGGAGTCATCGGCCTCGTATCAAGTTTCTGTTCGTCACCTGGCGGGTCTTGGCGTGAAGATGTCCAGCGACGATTCTTTGCTGGATTACCGATCATCTTCGCAGGCTTCCTCCCCACGGTCTGTCACCTCGCCGCAGTTGCCCTCGCCTCGTACTAGCTTTCTTCAGAGTTACATTTGGTATACTGCCTCGTAGTGAAAGAAACCGGAACTAAGTACAGGGGACTTGCACCCCACAAGATCACGCCCATGTTGGGCGTACTGCA
>JBGSNA010000176.1:0-2694 GCA_041739875.1 Pirellulaceae bacterium | reverse complement strand
CTGCCGATCGAACGTCCCGCGCGGCCGATCATGGACCGTGCTCCCGTCACCGAGCCATTGCAAACGGGCTTAATCGTGGTCGATTCGCTCATCCCGATCGGACGCGGACAACGTGAACTGATCGTCGGCGACAGGCAAACGGGGAAGTCCGCGATTGCGATCGATACGATTCTGAACCAACGTGGTCAAAATGTACTGTGCGTCTATTGTGCCATCGGCCAGCGTGCTTCGGCCGTTGCCAAATTCGTCGCGAACTTGCGAGACAAAGGAGCGATGGAATACACCGTCGTTGTCGTGACCGAAGGCAATGACCCGCCAGGATTGGCGTACATTGCTCCCTATGCCGCCACCAGCATCGCAGAGCACTTCATGGAAGCAGGTCGCGACGTGCTGATCGTTTACGACGATCTGACTCACCACGCCCGAGCTTACCGCGAACTTTCTTTGCTACTGCGCCGTCCGCCTGGCCGCGAAGCCTTTCCAGGCGACATCTTTTACATTCACTCTCGCTTATTGGAACGGGCAACGCATTTACGCGACGACCTCGGTGGCGGATCGTTAACCTCGCTTCCCATCATCGAGACCGAAGCACAAAATATCTCGGCGTACATTCCGACGAACCTCATCTCCATCACTGACGGACAAATCTATCTCTCACCAACGTTGTTTGAATTGGGTGTGCTGCCAGCCATTGATGTAGGCAAGTCCGTGTCTCGCGTTGGCGGAAAAGCACAACTCGCGGCCTATCGATCGGTGGCCGGCGATCTGAAACTGACTTACGCCCAGTTCACCGAGCTGGAATCCTTTGCCAAGTTCGGCACGCGATTGGACGAGCACACTCGCAAGATTATCGCACACGGCCAGCGCATCCGAGCTGTACTCAAACAACCGGAGCTTGATCCGGCTTCAGTTCCGCAGCAGATCGTCGTTCTGATCGCTCTGACCAGTGGTCTGCTTGATAGTGTACCGCTTGAAAAGATACGTGAAGCAGTACAATCGTTGCGCAAAACTGCTGCGGAAATCCCCGACGCGATCCTAACGCGATTCGATACGGGCGACAAATTGAGCGACGAAGACCGGGCTGCGATTTTGGCGTTTGCCCGACAGGCAGTGACCCCATTTCAGGTTCAGCCCGCGTCCGACCAAGCGGATAAATCATGAGCGACACACTCGCGAGTTTACGCCGCAAAATCAGTAGTGCTGGAGACCTTGAGTCCGTCGTTCGCTCGATGAAGGCGTTGGCAGCGGCAAGTATTGGTCAATATGAGCGGTCAGTCGTTGCATTGGGTGATTACTATCGCACGGTCGAATTTGGATTGAGCGTCTGTTTACGAAACGAAGCTGGTCTCATCGACCATGACAGTTCCAATGCAGTGATCCCACCGACAGT
Source organism: Pirellulaceae bacterium (assembly GCA_041739875.1). Classification (GTDB taxonomy): domain Bacteria; phylum Planctomycetota; class Planctomycetia; order Pirellulales; family Pirellulaceae; genus JBBSJZ01. The sequence continues at coordinate 1,304 of JBGSNA010000176.1, read as the reverse complement.
CAACGCCATTGTCTTTGGCTCCGATCAAGGTTTGGTGGGTCAATTCAACGACGTGTTGGCGACCTTCGTCGCGACGTCACTGGCAGACGTTCCCGGCAAAAAGAGAGTTTGGGCCGTTGGAGAACGCATTCATGCGAGGCTAACGGATGCCGGTCTGGAACCGCTTGGACTGTTCACCGTTCCCAATTCCATCAACGCTATCACGCCGCTGATCGGGCAGATACTTGTGGAAATTGATGATCATGATGCGAAGTCAGCAACCAGTAAACTGTTTCTTTTTCACAACGCTCCCGATTCCGGAGCGTCGTATCAATCGGTCAGTCAGCAGATGCTTCCTTTGGACGCACAATGGAGTCGTGGGCTGGCAAAACTTCCTTGGCCGACAAAGAACCTGCCGCAAGTCATTGGATCCCAACAACAGACATTGTCGGCACTCGTCCGTGAATACCTTTTTGTTTCACTCTTCAAAGCGTGTGCGGAATCTCTCGCCAGCGAGAACGCCAGTCGCCTTGCCGCGATGCAGCGAGCCGAAAAGAACATCGGCGAGATGACTGAAGCACTCAACCAAACCTTCCGCCGCCTCCGTCAAGCTTCCATCGACGAAGAACTATTCGACGTGGTGTCAAGTTATGAGTCATTGTCGAAAGACACGACGCATTCAGGAAGTTCAACCTGACGCGCGCGGTGCCTTTGGAATGCAACGAGTGTCAGCCTTTTCGGAGTTGTCGCCTTTCGGAGGACGAAGCTGGAGTCTCGATTGTGCATATTTGGGCAACTCGCGCGATGCGATTGCCTAACTGTGTCTAGCCTGCTGCAGGTTGACGAAAAAACGATCATGGCATGCCCATTGCATTGAGTGCCATAGCTAATCCGGCGATCGCACACAATGAACTCAAAAGAAGAGGGATGGGTACTATGACGAACGAACGAAAAGCACACATGATCGGTGGTGGAATCGGGTCTCTAGCTGCGGCTGCGTTCATGATTCGTGATGGCAATATGCTGGGCAGCAGCATCACCATTTACGAAGCATTGCCACGGCTGGGCGGGAGCCTTGACGGAGGAGGAAACGCCGACGACGGGTATTCGATGCGCGGCGGTCGCATGCTCACGACGGACAACTATGAATGTACTTGGGAGTTGTTCAAGTCGATCCCATCGCTGGAACATCCCGGGAAGACGGTGTTTGACGAGACCGTTGAGTTCAACCAACAAATGAAGTCTTGCTCCAAAGCACGCTTGGTTGACCGCAATCGCACGATTCTGGATGTCACTTCGATGGGATTCAGTATGGCGGACCGAAC
>JBGSNA010000155.1:0-7260 GCA_041739875.1 Pirellulaceae bacterium | reverse complement strand
CCAGATGCATAGGCGGCACCAAAAATCTGACGACCAGGCAAGCCGGCGGGTGCGACAGGAATCCGAACTTGTCCAACCACTGTGGTCCCATTGGAGAAAAGCTGGTCCAGCCCAGACTGTGTTGAGTAATCGGTGGGATCCATCACAGTGAGCGTAGCGAACGGCTGCTTGTCGACGAGGATCGCCGCCCCTGCTCCATAGGTAGAGTAGGGAACGATACGGGCAAGAGAACTGTTGGCCACGAGGGCAGAACTTTGAAAACCGGTTAAACCTCTGCGGCCAATAAAGTTAACGTCGTAGTCATCCAACGTGTTGATCTTGCCGCCGAACAGTGCAAAGTTTTCCGAGAGGGCCTGAGTGTACTTAAAGGCAGTCAAACCCGAGACAACACCGATGCCGTTGGGCAGATACAGCGCAGCGTTCGTGGGGACATACGACCCATCGTGCTCATTGGAGGTTTCACCAAAACGGGATTCACCATGAATCGTGAGTAAACCTCCCTGCCATCCAACGAGTTTATTGGTGTCGATGTTCACGAAGCCATCCAGCTTCGAACCAAAAAAGAAACCCCTTTCTCGTCCCCCGGTCGTCACTCCGTTGTAGAAACTCGTCGACGATCCATCGAGGACAACACCAGATTGTGACAAGCAATCTCGGTACCCGAGCCAATTGCCAGTGAACTTTGCCCTTTCACAGAAGGATGTGGCGAGTTCTCTCTTTCCAACTGAGCCGGGGACAATCGCATTGCATGGCTCTGCAAAGTTTATCGCATCGCACGCATGTGCCGATTCAGCAGTTTGGTCGGGTTGTGAAAACTTCGTCGACAACTCTTCCTGTTGAGCACTGATGGGCGTGGCAAGTAGCGCGACCGCCAAGCAAAAAACCGTATTGAACACCATCCATGGTTGGCTCATAGTGCCTTCGATTAGGTAATTGGCTAGCTTGTGGTCCGGGATTAGAGATTTTGCAAAAAGCACGCACTTAACGGTCGACAGACTACCGGCTGTAGCGTAAGCCTCAGTTCAAAAGTTCTCGCTAAAACTTTCAAATAGCATTTGCTCGTATCAATCAAGCTCACTTTGAAGTCGGCAGCGATCATGTGCCGGGCATTCACCGTCAAGTCCTTTGATCAGGGACAATAATTCAGTTGGCTGCGGAAGTGAAGTGATTGCTCGAAACGCGGGCGGATCGCGATGGGCATGACCATCCGTCGTCATAGGTGCCACGATTGGCACCATTTCAAAAGCAACAAAGGTTGATCTATTTCATGTCACTTGCGGTCGCATACTGTTATTTGTTAGCAGTGAACTTGGCGGCCTGGCCAATTGCCAGCCGCCACAACACTGTCGATGCTCTCTGATTGAACTACTTCAAATCAAATGTCACCTTCTCGATCTTCCCGGTGAAGGGGAACGGCGCTTTGTAGCTGGGATCGACGGCGGAGCCGGCGTCGGTTCCGACGTCCAACCCTTCGCCGAGGGACAGCTTGATCGGGGTGGTTCGGGGCAGCCGCCCCTCGCCCACCTTCTTGCCGTCGGCCCGAAGGGTGACAGCAGCCGCCTTGCCAGACTCGCCCGGCTTGCCCTCGTAAGCGACGTCAACTTCAACGGTAACCTTGCCGGACGGCAAAGCATCGGTCGACGTGACCGTAAAGTGCTCGAGAGCGAGCAGGTTGTAATCGAAATTCACTTTCCCATCGCGGAGGTAAAGCGTGTAGCCGCCCGTTGATCCGCCTTGGGCGATGATCACACCCTCGGCACCTTTGGCGGGAACGACTACCTCGGCCGTTAAGGTGAAAGACTTGTTGAGCACCGGTGGTGCCGCGCCTTCGGGCAGCCCGACCTGCCCCGTGTAGTATTCGAACAGCTTGCGGCCGGCCGACAATCTTGGCCGACCTTGCAGTTCGGCGTTCATCCGTTCGGTCCCGCGCCAGTCGAGCGGTAGCACCTGGTGCTTCTCGGCCTCTGCCCAGAACAGCGCTTCCAGTTCTTTCAGCTTTTCCGGGTGCTTCGTTGCGAGGTCAGTCGCCTGGGTGAAGTCCTTATCGATGTGGTACAGTTCCCACTTGGCAGTCAGTGGGTCGAACGCGCCGCGGATCGGCGCCCACGGGACGAAACTGCGGCTCGACGCCATCCATCCTTCGTGGTAGATGCCACGGTTACAACCCATCTCGAAGTACTGGGTCTTGTGGGTTTCGGGGGCCTTCGGGTCGGTGAACGTACCGAGGAAACTCGCCCCGGCGAGCGGCTTCTGCTGCACGCCGTTGAGCATTTCGGGCGCGGTGATGCCGATAGCATCGTACAGCGTAGGCACCAGGTCGGTGACGTGCAGAAACTGGGTCCGCACACCACCTCGATCCTTGATCCGCGCCGGCCAGGAGACGATCATCGGGTTGCGAGTGCCGCCGAAGTGGCTGGACACCTGCTTGGCCCACTGGAACGGCGTGTTCATCGCGTGGGCCCAGGAGGACGGAACGTGGTTGTACCACTTCGGCCCCCCAAGTTCGTCCAGGTGCTCGGCAGCATCCTGCCACTTGTCGGGGAACCCATTGAAGAACAGGTTCTCGTTCAAGCTCCCCTCCAACCCGCCTTCGGCGCTTGCGCCGTTATCGCCGACGATGTAGACGATGATCGTGTTATCTCCGTTCGGCAGCTTACGGACGGCGTCGACCACTCGTCCCATGTGATGGTCAACATGCGCACCGAAACCGGCGAATACTTCCATCATTCGGGCGTACACCTTCTGCTGCTCAGGCTTTAGCCCGGCCCATGCTGGCAGCCCTTCGCTTCGTGGGGTGAGCTTCGCGTCCGCGGGGACGACGCCGAGCTTCTTTTGCCGCTCGAAGGTTGCCTCCCGGTACTTGTCCCAGCCTTCGTCGAACTGCCCTTTGAACTTGTCGATCCACTCCTTCGGGGCGTGGTGCGGGGCATGGTTGGCCCCTGGGGCGAGATAGAGGAAGTAAGGCTTGTCCGGTGCGATGCTCGTCACTTGGCGGGTCCAAGCGACGGCCCGGTCGGTCAGGTCTTCGGTCAGGTGGTAGTTCGGGTCTGGGTTGCGGGGGACGAGAGTACGGTCTTCGTACAGCAGCGGGCTCCACTGATCCGACTCCCCAGTGTTGAACCCGTAGAAGTGGTCGAACCCAAGGCCGTTGGGCCACCGGTCGAACGGTCCCGCGGTGCTCAATTCCCACTCCGGGGTATTGTGGTTTTTGCCGAACCAGGCCGTCATGTACCCGTTCTGCCGGAGCACTTCGCCCACCGTACCGCAGCTCTTCGGGATGACACCCGTATACCCGTCGTACCCGGTGGCAGCGTTGGTGATGACGCCAGTGGCGGCCGCGTGGTGGTTGCGGCCGGTGAGGAGAGCGGCCCGGGTGGGGCTGCACAGGGCGGTGGTGTGGAACCGGGTGTACTTCAGCCCGTCGGCCGCCAGCTTATCGAGGGTCGGGGACGGGATGCCGCCCCCGAAGGTCGAGTACTGCCCGAAGCCGGTGTCATCGAGCAGGATGAGCACCACGTTCGGTGCACCCTTCGGAGCCTTCACGGGCTGCGGAAACTGTGGTGCGTCGGAGTCCATGTAGGTCTGGCCGACCTTGCCCTTGAACTCGAAGTCCGGCCGAGGGAGCACCTTCGGCGTGCCCTCGGATTGTGCGTCTGTCTTGGTCTGCTGGGCGAACAGTTCGCCCATTCGGTCGGATGCGGCCAGCCAGCTGAACACGCCCCCAACGGCGAGCACAGCTGCCGTCGTTACCTGACGTCTGAACATGAGTAAAGACCTTGGAATTGTAAGGTAATTGTATATGGGGCAGGCCATAACCAGCTCAGCCCGCAGGTCGCTTCAGAAATATACTGAAACACGTTAAACACGTTAAACAGCCAAAGCAAACTGGGCTTGGTCGTGAACCTCTACTTGATCTTAATAAAATCTCCAGGCTGAGCAGTTGGTCGGAATAGAATTTCGTTAACGTCTACATCTGCAGGCAATCATTGATTGCGAATGCAACCATCCGGGCGAAGGCATCGGCTAGACGCCGCCGGCCAGGAAACCGACGATGAAGGCCATCGGCAGTAGGAATTGCAAACGCATGAATCAGACTCGAGTTGCACTGTGGAAATAGTCGAGGATTCCGGCGACGTGATTGGCAAGCTGCTGCCATTCACTCGAAATCAGGCGATCAACCGGCGCGCGTGAACTGCTGACGCTGCGTGAAGCTCCCGCCCCACATTCCCAGGTCGCGAAACTCGCTCCGGTCACCCAGACCGGAGCAATGACGGAAGGATCCGTTGGGTGCTCCGGTGGCCGACACCGGGTGGGTCCAACTTTCGCTACACAGGTCGACGATATCGAAGCTAGTTTGCGAGGCATACTACGTTTGCGTTTCGGTAACGCTATCAATCTTGTCCTGCATCGACTGCTCGCGGTCCGTGCGGGTTCCGACTTTGATGCTGGTGGTGATTCGGGGCGCGCCCATCGCGTGAACACGTTCGTGGCAACGCTTGACTGCTGCAAACACCTCGTCCCAATCACCTTCGATATTGGTCCCGTATGCATGGACTTGGTGATTCAGTCCCGTTTCCTGCAAGACTTTTTGACACTCAACGACGTACTTGCCCACGGAGACACCAACGCCCATCGGCACGACGCACAAGTCTATGATCACCTTCATCTCAACAGTTTCCCTCGCGTTTCAGACAGGTTTGGTTCGGGAACAATGTGTTCGTCGCTCCTGGCGTTCACATTTACACGGCAACGCATCCGATCGAAGCCGAACTGCGTCGCACGCAGGAGTTGGGTAAACCCGTCACGATCGGCAACGATGTGTGGATCGGCGGCAAGGCAGTCATCTGCCCCGGCGTGACGATCGGTGATCGAAGCGTCATCGCTAATGGCAGCGTGGTGACCAAGAACGTGCCAACCGATGTCGTCGTCGCGGGCAATCCGGCGAAAGTGATTCGCACGCTTGCCTAGCTTAAAGAGAGGAAAAAACGACATTCTTGCTTTTTGATGAGGGAGTTTCGTTGTTGCGTTCGCCTGTATATTTACGGAGTCCAACTTTAATTCACCAGCGAAAACCCAATGAACTACTCTGATTCCGAACTGGACTTGCTGCTTGAAAAGGCTCTCGCGATGGATTTGGGGAAACGTACCGCCCTGATCGAATCGCTGGAACCAAATATCGCCGCCCGTTTGTCAGATTTGTTGGAGGCGTCCGAATCCGTAGACGAGCGACCGTTTCTAAACAAACCACTCGTCAATCAGGATATCGACGCAACGCTCGACAGTGGACAACTCGCCGAAAAATCCGGTTCTCTTCCCGGTAATGCTGTCACCTTTGCTGCTCAGAATGAAGCTGATAGAGCCAAAACTCAAAATGTAGCCATGAGCCAAGCAACCCAGCCAAACGCATCGCACCAGCGAGTTTCTGGTCATCAAATCGGTCCCTACCATATTCTGCGACCAATTGGCGAAGGGGGAATGGGAACTGTCTTTCTTGCCGAGCAACGGGAACCCATTCGGCGGCATGTGGCATTGAAGGTGATTAAGACGGAAACGCCGACCGAGGACGTTGTAGCTAGGTTCGAGGCGGAGCGTCAAGCATTGGCTTTGATGGACCATCAAAACATTGCTCGCGTGCTTGATGCGGGAACGACCGAGAAGGGCAATCCGTATTTTGTGATGGAGTTGGTGGATGGAGCACCGATTACCGATTTCTGTGACTCGAAGAAACTCTCACCCGACGAACGACTCAATTTATTCTCACAAGTATGTCGTGCTGTCCAGCACGCCCACCAGAAAGGAATCATCCATCGTGACTTGAAACCCTCAAATGTGTTGGTAACGCGACAAGACGATCGCTCAATCGTCAAGGTCATCGACTTCGGTTTGGCCAAAGCAGTGGGTAGCCAGATGAATTTGGCGGGCAAGCAAATGCTCACCCAGTTTGGACAAATTGTTGGCACGCTCGCCTACATGAGTCCTGAACAGGCGCGGTTGAACGCGAATGACATTGACACTCAGACCGATGTCTATTCGCTCGGTGTGATTTTCTATGAACTCATGACGGGATCGACGCCCGTTACTCGTGAGCGCATGCGAGCCGAAGCGTTTGATCGCGTGTTGCAGACGATTCGCGAAGAGGAAGTTCCGAGACCAAGTGTTCGGCTAAGTGAATCCGGTGACGCGATTGCTGGAATTTCCATGCTGAGGCGTACCAACCCCAAACGCCTGGGGATGATCCTTCGCGGCGAACTTGATTGGATCGCTGTCAAGGCTTTGGAGAAAGATCGGTCTCGTCGCTACGCTACTGCGGCGTCGCTAGCCGACGACGTGGAGCGATACCTTCGTGGTGAGGCGATTGAAACCCGACCACCGAGCGCGGCCTACCGCACCAGAAAGTTCATGCGGAAGAACTCTCTGGTTGCTGCCAGCCTGTTCGCCGTCCTCAGTGCTTTGACGGTCGGGATCACGGGGATGAGTTGGTTCGCATACTCGGCAAATCAATCGGCAAGTTCTGAACGCGAACAAAAAAGGATTGCGACAGAGAAATCGCGAGAACTGGCGTCAGCTCTACAGCAAGCAGACGCGAATTTGTCTCGGTCGCAGTTCTATCTCGCAATAGCACGATTGAACGAGAACCGCATCACACCGGCTTTGGAAACGCTCGAGAAGATCGCGCCTCAGCATCGCAAAATCGAATGGGACTTTGCCAAACAGAAATGCGTTGGAGGCTTCTGCACTCTGTCCGAAAGCAAATACGCGATCAACGCGGTCACCATCAGTCCCGATGGAAGTCGAATTGCATCGGGTGGCGAAGACGCGACCATTCGTGTTTGGGATACTGCAAACGGCAATCTAGTCAGGACTATCAGTCAACATCAACACCGTATCGAAGACCTTGCCTATTCGCCTGACGGAACCATGCTTGCTTCGGCATGCTCTGACGGCACGGCCAAACTTTGGGATGCCAGTTCTTTTGAACTAATAAGAACTTACAGAGACCATGGATCGCCAGTCAACTCAGTCGCTTTCAGTCCGGATGGCACCCAAATCGCGTCTGGCTCTGATGAAAAGCTGGATCCGGATGCCAGACGCAGTGGCGAGGTAAAGGTAATTGCAGAAGTAGCTGTCCATTCTGTGCGCAGCATGAAGCTCACTTCAATACAGAGTTTTGCATGAATGCATGGTTGTCAGTGATCGATTAACCTGGAGCGTCTGCCTGAAGAACCAAGCGGTTGAGGATTCCGGGCTTGGTTTGACGCA
>JBGSNA010000099.1:0-8100 GCA_041739875.1 Pirellulaceae bacterium | reverse complement strand
TAAAAGAACAGCAGGTTCATTCGGACGGGCTTGCCGGATTCGATGACGTATTCATAGGGTTGAGTTTGGTCACTCAAGCAGGATGCAGCATCGGGTATGCGAGTCGCGTCTATGAAGCCGAGGCGGAGCAATCAAGCGATTGATTCGCCGGTGGCGACATCGCGAATAGTCGTGCCTTGACTTTGCCTTGCAAAAGGCCTCCGTGAAACTCGATTTGATTTATCTGTGCGTGAACACTCAAGATCACTCTTTCCGTGACAACAAGGGTTGCCTTATTCTCCGCAGATCTCGCGGTCTTATTTCGTCCATGGAAGGACACTCACTTGAGTCGGATTCTTGGAATTTTGCTGTTTTGCCTTGCTGGCTTCGGTACGCCGATGTCCATCGCGACTGCGCAGCAGAGCGCCTTATCCGCTTTACTCACAAGCGATTCTTCGCTCGGTGATAGCACGTCAAGTGAGGAGGCAACCGGCGGTAACGCTCCCTCGCTCGTCCAGCGACCAGCCTTTCGCTTGCCGTCTGATTCGCTGGACTTCATCGCAGGGGGGCCGGAGAAGTGGACAAGCCCCGAAGGCCTTTCAAGCAGCCTGCAAGTCTTACTGCTGCTAACCGTATTGAGTCTCGCTCCAGCCGTGCTACTGATGACCACGTGCTATGTCCGCATCATCATCGTACTCGGATTACTTCGACAAGCGATCGGATTGCAATCGCTGCCACCGAGTCAAGTCATGACCAGCATTTCGCTGTTCATGACGATGTTCGTGATGACACCGGTGTGGACCCGCGTTTACGACGATGCCATCGAGCCCTACACGAATCCTGAAATCGAGATGAGCCTCGAAGATGCCTACGACGCGGGGTCCCTGCCTATTCGCGAATTCATGTCGCATCAAATCGATATGGCTGGAAACGTCGATGACGTGTTCCTTTTCTACGACTACATGGATTCCGACGAACCACTGCCAACAACTTACGCCGATGTCCCGATCCGCGTTCTGTTACCGGCATTCATATTGAGCGAACTCAAAACCGCATTCTTGATGGGCTTCCAGATCTACTTGCCATTTTTGATTGTCGACCTTGTTGTTGCCAGTGTGACGATCTCGATGGGCATGATGATGTTGCCCCCAGCCGTTATTTCACTCCCGTTTAAACTATTGCTCTTCGTGCTCGTGGACGGTTGGCGATTGGTCGTCGAGATGTTGATGAACAGTTTTGGCACCATGGCTGGTTCTTAGCGGTCGCCCACCCAACCTCTCGCTCGATAAACCCATTGCAAGGAAAGTTACTTTGATCGACTCCGCAGCGGCTCTTGACCTTTGTCGCACGACGCTCATCGCGGCAGTGATCCTCGCTACGCCGTTGTTGCTCGCGGGAATGGCTGCTGGATTGATCGTCGGACTATTGCAAGCACTCACTCAAATCCAAGACCAAACGGTATCGTTCGTTCCGAAGGTCATGGCGATGGCCGCGGTGCTCGTGGCATGCTTGCCGTGGCTGATGTCACGGATGGTTGAATTCACGCGGACCGTGTTCGAGAACGCCGGGTCACCGTAATGCAACCACTCGCCCAGTGGCTGATTGAAAACATCGTTCTCGCGATCCTTGTGCTGACGCGTTTGAGCCTATTGCTAACCGCAATCCCAGCGATCGGTGCGGGCGTTCCAAAACGCGTGGTTGTCTTCTTGGCTGTTACGATGACAGCATTGCTGCTCCCATCAATCGCTGTCACACACGATCCAGCAACACTACCGCAGTTCGACCATCTCGCGGAGTTGGCAATTGCCGTCGCTCGCGAGGGTATGATCGGGCTGCTCATCGGATCAACCATCCAGCTCATCATTACCGGTTTGCAACTCGGTGGAGAAATGATCACGAGCACGGGTGGCATGCAACTTGGCGATGCGATTGACCCGACGACGCGAGCAAGTATGCCAGCTCTCGCGAAATTTGTAGGGCTGCTTGTCAGCGCCGTGATGCTCGCGGTTGGTGGTCACCGGATTTTGCTCGGAATTCTGCTCGACAGCTTTACTGCACTTCCACCCGGCCAAGTCGTTTTCCATGACTCCATGATGGAACTTGTGATTGACCAATTGACCGCGGGGCTTGTCGCAGGTGTTCGTGTCGCGGCCCCAGTCGTCGGTGCACTTTTGCTCAGCAATCTCATCACTGGACTGGTCAGTCGCACGCTGCCTCAAATCAATGTGTTGGCGATCGGACTCAGCATCAACGCACTTGCACTTCTAGTTGTATCCGCGTTGACCCTTGGCTCCGCCGGCCTCGTGTTCCAAAACGAACTAGCTAACGCGGCGACTGCACTGGGTGACTTGTGGTAGCGCGAGACTTCATGGAAAACCTCGACCCAATCAGCAATCTCACTGAGATGAGAAACGATGTCCGATAGTGGTGGTGACAAGAAACATTTCGCCACGGAGCGCCGTCGTGAAAAGGCGCGCGAGCAAGGCCAGATCGTTCGCAGCCAAGACCTCAGTAGCGCAGCGATGCTAATCGCCGCGCTGGGAGTCCTCTATACCTTTGGCGGCAACGCAGCCGAAATTCTAGCGCAAACGATGTCCGAAGCATTGTCGACCAGCACGCTGATGTCGACCGACACCGGTTCCGCAACCAATTATCTGCTGCGAACAACCACCCGACTCGCCGTTGCCATTGTCCCGATCATGCTATCGATGATGGTAGCCGGAATCATGGTCAACGTAACTCAAACCGGCATCATCCTATCGCCCGAACACCTGATGCCAAAACTCAGCAACATCAGTCCTCTTTCAGGTGCGAAGCGAATCCTTTCACTTCAAGGCGTTGCCCGACTTGGGTTCGGATTGTTCAAACTGCTGATCATCGGCAGTGTCGCTTACATGGCTCTGATGAAGTATCGCCAGCCGATCCTCAGCATGCCGAGCATGAGCGTGCCTCAGATCGCGAGGGTTCTGTTTGAGTCATTACTCGGCACGGGCTTGTGGATCGGTGTGGCCCTGTTGATTCTTGCACTACTCGAATACGGCTTCCAGAAATGGAAACACGAACAAGACTTAATGATGACCGACCAAGAAGTTCGCGACGAAATGAAGGAGTCAGAGGGCGACCCGCAAATCAAAGCACGGCGCCGACAAGCTCAGCGCGCAATGATGATGTCTCGCATGAACACAGAAGTCCCCAAAGCGGATGTTGTCGTCACCAATCCAACGGAACTCGCAATCGCGATCCAGTACGACCCCGTTACCATGCCAGCACCAATTGTGATCGCGAAGGGGGCCGGAGTACTTGCCCAGCGAATTCGTCGGCTTGCGTTAGAAAACGGCATCCCCGTCGTCGAACGCAAACCGCTGGCACAAATTCTCTACAAGACGGTCGACGTTGGCGGCATCATCCCCACCGACCAGTACACCGCCGTGGCTGAAGTACTTCGCTACGTGTACCAGTTGCAAGGCAAGAAGATTCCGACCGCGGCTTAGTGTAGAATTCGGGATCCACGAGAATGATTTGAAGTTCTCGTACTCCCTCAAAATTCTGGTTGAGTACAATGCGATCAATCTTCATCTGCACCGTCTTTTTGCTTACCTGTTTGGCGGCTGCTTTCGGTCAAGAATGCAACGCCGACGACCGGCCCAATGTGCTGTTCATTGCGATTGACGATCTCAACCACTGGGTGGGCTACATGGGGCGCAACTCGCAAACCAAGACTCCCAACTTGGATCGACTCGCAGCTCGCGGCGTCGCGTTTCATCAAGCCCACTGTGCCGTGCCCGCCTGCAATCCATCTCGCGCCGCACTCATGACCGGGCTGCGTGCTTGGAACACTGCCTGTTACACCAACAACGACTTCTGGAAAAACCATATTCCCGAGGGACTGGGTCTGAGTAAACAATTTCTCGACGCGGGTTACCACGTCGCGGGTTCTGGAAAGATCTATCACAGCGATTCGTATTACGAATCCGAGTGGACGCAATACATGTCCAAAGAAGGCCTGTCTGCGACGGGTAAAGGAGTAGGCAAAAACGAAGGTTTTCATGATCCCTTGGTTCACGATTTGAAAGACGAGGACATCTCCGACTATCACACCGTGGACTGGTGCGTGGAGCAGATGAACCAGGCGCGTGATAAGCCGCTGTTTCTTGCATGTGGTTTGCACAAGCCACACCTACCCTTCGCAGTGCCACGCAAATACTACGAGATGTTCCCGCTCGAAAGCATTGAGTTGCCTCCTTATCAAGAAAACGATCTCGATGATCTCTCCGAGGCAGGAGTGAAGATGGCGGGCGCCAACGGTGATCATGCCAAGTTTCTAGAGTCAGGCCGATGGAAGAACGCGATCCAGTCTTACTTAGCAACGGTCGCCTATCTCGACATGAATATTGGCCGCTTGATCGACGGGTTGGACAAAAGCCCGATTGCCAAAAATACCATCATCGTGTTGTGGGGTGACCACGGCTGGAGCTTCGGTGAAAAACATCACTGGCGCAAGTTCGCGCTATGGGAAGAAGAAACGCGAGCCCCGATGATCTGGATCGCCCCGGGAGTCACCAAGCCAGGAACACGTTGCGATACGCCAGTCGATTTCATGACGATTTATCCGACGCTTTGTGACTTAGCCGGCATCGCGGTCCCCAAGCATGTCGAAGGCAAAAGTATGATTGAAACGTTGCGAGATCCCGCCGCGGCAACCGATGGCATCGCGATCACCACACACGGCTACCAAAACCACGCCGTCCGCAGTGACCGCTGGCGATACATTCGCTATGCCGACGGCAGCGAAGAACTCTACGACCACCACGCCGATCCCTACGAATGGACCAACATTGCTTCCAACGCCGAAAACGCGGCGGTGCTCGAAACTCATCGGGCCCTATTACCAACCAACAACAAGAAACCCGCCAAGTCGCCGGCTCAGCCCCCAGCCAAATCGAATAGCAAGAAAAGGCGAGACGCGAAATGACACGGATCGGACCGTTGACTCCAGCGGCGGTTTGTGTCTAGGATAGCTGCATGAAAGCTAACTTCTCGCTCCTGAACCTCCTTCTACTTCGACGCCTAACGGGCGGGTGATGAGGGTATGTCAGGATCGTGATTAGCGATCAACTTAAAAAAGACATTCAAACCCGAGTCGCCCAGCGACTCGGGTTTTTTTGTATCCACTTCTGAATTTTGCGTAGTTTTAGAACCAAGGGTTTGTGATGTCGCAACATGTGACGGATGCCGAAGGCCAGAGCAACAACGACTCCGGCGCCAACAAAAGAACGATTCGAATTTTCGACACGACGCTACGTGATGGTGAGCAATCGCCGGGCGCGAGCATGAATCATGCTGAGAAACTCGAAGTGGCGCAAGCGCTCTGTGACCTCGGTGTGGACATCATCGAAGCTGGATTTCCCATTGCCTCTCCAGGCGATTTTGAGTCAGTGCGTCAAATCGCGCAAATCGTCCGCGGAGCAACCATTTGCGGTTTGGCTCGATGCAACGAAAAAGACATTGACCGCGCCTGGGAAGCACTCAAACAGGCAGCACAACCGCGGATCCACGTTTTTCTCGCAACGAGTGCGATCCATCGTGAATTCAAGTTGCGAATGACAACCGACGAAATCGTTGAACGTGCGATCGCGGGAGTCAAACGCGCCGCCGGTTACTGCGATGACGTCGAATTTTCGCCCGAGGATGCGTGTCGCACCGAACACGATTTCCTCTGCCGAGTCGTGGAAGCGGCAATCCATGCGGGTGCGACGACGATCAATATCCCAGACACCGTTGGCTACGCGACACCGAGTGAGGTCTTTGATCGAATCCGCATGCTTCGTGATCGCGTACCGAATATGGATCGAGCCGTGATTAGCACGCACTGTCACGATGATCTGGGAATGGCGGTAGCGAACAGCTTGGCTGCGGTCGCCGCTGGGGCTGGTCAAATCGAATGCACCATCAATGGCATTGGCGAACGCGCTGGAAACGCCGCACTCGAAGAAGTCGTGATGGCGATGCGAACGAGAGAGGATTTCTATCACTGTTCGACGAAAATCGATAGCAAACGCTTAGTGCCGACAAGTCGTTTGGTCAGCCAGATCACAGGACTCAATGTCCAGCGGAATAAAGCGATCGTTGGACGCAACGCATTCGCGCACGAATCGGGCATCCACCAAGATGGCATGCTCAAGGAGCGTTCGACCTATGAGATCATGTCGCCCGAAGACGTGGGCGTGTCCAAGACGGATTTGGTACTGGGTAAGCACAGCGGACGAGCCGCCTTGGCCGATCGAGCCAAGAGTCTCGGGTACACGCTGACTGGGGAACAATTGCAGGCAGTGTTTGACAACTTCAAGACACTTGCGGACAAGAAAAAAGAAATCTACGACGGTGACATCGTTGCACTGGTACAGCAACAAATCAGCGGTAGTGTTGCTCAGGAATGGACACTGGTTGATTACGAAGTCACGAGCAGCAAGTCTCGCACACCGACCGTTCAATTATCGCTCAAGCACGGAGACGAAGTACGTACGGAAAGGGTAGAGCAGGGCGATGGACCGATCGACGCAGCGTTTTGGGCGGTGGAGAAAATCACGGGGATCGAACTCGTTTGCAAAGACTTTCATGTTCGAAGCGCGACGTTGGGCCGTGACGCCATTGGCGAAGTGAACCTGGAAGTCGAGCACAAAGGCAAAAGCTATCGCGGGGTCGGCGTTAGCACCGACAGTGTTGAAAGCACGATTTTAGCGATGCTCAATGCCATCAATCGAATCGTCGCCGAGAAAAACATTCGGAGTTAGACGTTTGAAAAACGATTGCGAGCTGTTGGTCGTCATCCAACAGCTCGCATAATCTTGAACTCTAGTCTTTGTTGCCGTCGGTAGCATCCGATTTCGATTTTCCGTCGCCCATTAAATCACTCAAGTCAGCAAACCAATCGTCGTCGTCGTCCGTCGGCGCGGCGGATGGAGCATCTGGCGAATCAGCACCAGATGAATCGCTCGCCTCGGAGTAGCCGATCATAGGGTCGATCTGGTCTTCGTCGATTTCCCATTCGTCATCATCGTCCAAACTTGATGCAGGTTCGAGGACTTCACCGAGGGAACCAGCATTACTGTCCGAGTCGACGGGAAACACCAATTCACCGGTGCTGGGATCGGACGTCATCTGCAACGAGTCCTCATCAGGTGAAAACGAGTCTTCGCCGCGAAGCATTCGTATCTCGGGATGGACGGAAGCCGATTCAGATTCGTCGCCCATCAAGTCACCCACATCGAGCGGTTCGGATTCCAGCTCGGATTGGATTTTTTCAGCATCTAAACCGACGAGTTCTGCGGCATAGTCCCCGAGCACAACATCATCGAGCGGCAGCGCCTTAACTTCGTCATCATTGGGAACGGAATCGAGATCGAGCGTATCTTCCAACACGGGTGTTTCGGGTACGTCATCGGGCGCATCGACTGGCCACTTGGTTTCTTCGACTTCCAGCAATTCCACATCATCGACATCAACGACTTTGTCGTCATCTTCGACGATTGTTTCAAAGGCACCGTACGTGTCCGAATCAATATCAATGTCGTCGTTGAGCGGGGCCTCGGATGTGCTGCCAATCGCACCAGGCTTGTTCAAATCAATCGTGTCTTCTAGTTCAACCGTGGATGGCCGTAACGCAACATCATCGCGACTTTCAACTACAGTCTCCATCGCACTGGGAACCAAATCTTCCGAATCAAGATCGAGCGGATCAGTCTCGATAACCGCTTCGTCAGAATAGTCATCTGGAATCAACGTTTCAAACGATTCAGCGGAGTCTTCGATTGCGTGGCCAGGCTCGAGCATCAACGTGGCGAAATCATTGTCGTCGACCTCGAATGCGTGCGACTCAGAATCACTAGCGGCGGATTCGCTAGGATCGAGCTCTTCGATAACCGTCGCGTTTTCCGTAAATGTCTCGTTCTCATCAAAAAGCGTTGATTTCGAGTCATCGAAATAATGATTCTCGGCGGCTTCGTCATCCACGAGTTCGCTAGTGTCGCTCGCTTCGGGCTCAAACAATCCGTTCTCAGCAAACGCAGCAGCGGCAACACCTGTTACACCTGCAACACCGCCGCTAGACAGCTTTGTCGTTGG
>JBGSNA010000097.1:0-28382 GCA_041739875.1 Pirellulaceae bacterium | reverse complement strand
CTGGGCACGATTTGACGCGATGTGAATGACAACTTGGCAGAAAATAAAGTTGTCAACGGACATGCGTGAAAAGCGTGCCAAAGCCAATGCTTTTTGCAGAAAATGCAAAGAGAATTCTGCTGCAGGCGATGGCAAGTTTTGCGCCGAACACTATTGCCCCCCGTTCCCGCTCGCCCAGCAGGAGCCAAAGTTTTGTAGTTAGTGACGTCGCCCCATTCACCACCTCACCGGTTGGCTTGTCCAACCGGAAAGAAAGTTTCTAACGATGCCGCTTGGAATCAGGCCGACTGTCGATTTTGCCTTCAAGAAGATCTTCGGATCACCTCAGAATTCCGCTGCTCTGATCGGATTGCTCAACGCGATTCTTGATTTTGAGCATCCAATCGACTCAGTCGAGGTCCTCAATCCGTTCAGCTACCAGGAATTTTCCCAGAGCAAGCTGATCGTCCTCGACATCCGCTGCCAAGACTCCGCAGGGCGTTGGCTGAACGTGGAAATGCAGGTTTCCGTGTATGCGGGTCTGATCGAGCGACTGGTGTACTACGCCTGCAGCATGTACGTGGACCAACTGTCCCCGGGCGGCAACTATGCCCTGGCTGCCCCATCGATCTCGATATGCTTGCTCAGTCGAGCCCTGTTTGCGGAGACCTCACAAGCTCACCATCGATTTCAGATGCTCGATCAGCGAAGCGGTCGAACAATCTCCAACGCGATCGAAGTTCACACGGTAGAATTGTCGAAATACGCCCTGGAGGAGCAAACGATTTCCCAGGCGAGTAAGCTACAGCAATGGACGTTTTTGTTGCAGCATGCACAGAATTACGACTCAGCAACGCTCCTGCGATTGCTCCCCGGAATCGAATTTGAAACGGCGATTACAACGATAGAAACCATTTCCGCGAAGACAGAAGACAAGCAGATGTACGACCAACGTGAAAAAGCCCAAAGAGACTACGAGTGGGCCATCTCCGGCGCCCGTGAGGAAGGTCGTGAGGAAGGTCGTGAGGAAGGGAAATTGGCTGGCCAGATCCAGCTCCTTCAGCAGCTTTTAGGGGAGGTACCGGCAACTGACACGGACCTGCTTCTGCAGGGCATTGACGCACTTACGACGCAGTTGGCAACCCTTCAACAACGCCTCCGCGACCGCCAATCCTGACGAAACTGCAGGTACGACGACTGAACCTGCATCTAAGCTGCTCCCAATCGGACCTTGCTCCACGGATCCGACCGGGTTTGTGGACGGTGCCAATCGATCGCTTCTGACGTCGCGACGGGTTATGTCGACCCTCTGCTAGGTCGGTGACGGAACGCTTCGCGTCGGTGCTGGAAGCCCTCTTAGTTTTGCAGCAGCCAGGTGACGGCGGACTCTTCTTGCTCCGATGGATCGCCAGTAAACGGAACCAGTTCTTTTGATTTCGAAGCGGTTGCATAAACGTCCGTGACAATCTCAGGTTCCGATCCCTCGCCCGATACCCACAGTGGATTCGGAACACTTAGCGAGAGTAAGCCGGGAAGATCCAGATACTTTGCACCCCCAGGAAGAAACGCCTCGTCGCGATAGTTGAGAAGGTTTGCAAAACGAAAACCCTTTGAGTCGATTGCTGCCCGATCAATGTCGCTACCTACGAGCGAGCGCGAGGCTGCGACGATGGGGCCGGTAGCGCCCCAACCGGCAACGCCAACCATCTTCGGATTCGGGTGAGAGCCTATTTTGGCATTACGTAAAAATCGAACCATGGTCAGTACATCGTGCGTTCGTTGAGCAAAGAGCGAATGGTTGTAACCGAACGTGTATCCTGCGAACTCGCGTGGGTTGGCGACGGTTCGCGTTTGCGTCGCCGCGTCATCCGCTTGCAAGAATAGGTCAGCCCCGAGCACAGTCGTTCCATCTTGAACGAGTTTCAGTACCGCAGGGGTTAAGCTTCCATCGCTGTTGCGGAGCGAGGCTTTCCCGTTGTCATTGAGCCAAACGACCGACTTTCCGTTCCACGTTTTTGGATAAAGCCAAACGACACTGACTTCCTCGTGATGTTTTTTGTTCAAGAGTTTTCCGGACATTTCAACATAGTCCCCGTAGTCTTGCTTATCGCTGAGAACCCATTCGGCATCGCCCGCATCGGCGTAGGTGCGACCGATGAGAACTTCAACTGCCAAGCCGATTTCTCTTCGCAGTCCATCCAAACTGGCAACACTTGTGCGAAGCTGCTTGTCAATGTCTTCGGTAAACCACTTCAGCAGCCTTCGTTCGAAGTCCGGATCCGCAGCTATCGGAGCGGGATGTTCCGCGTCCCAGACAGTCAACTGGTCACGTGTTAATGTTTCGTAGTCGCGTTCAATCACGGGCGACGGGTGCCCCAGTTGGAAGTGTCGATTCAAAAACGTGTAGAACGCTGAACGCGTGACTGCGTTGTAGTTGTGAGGAAAGTGCTCACCGCGCAAGAGCATGATCTTGTCCTTGGCACCATAAGAGTTGTAGAGCGTCTGCAGGTCAGGAAAGCCTTTCTCCGAGAGTTCCTTGGTCCAGTCGTTGGCAGTATTCATGCCCTGCGGTTTGGGAGCGAAGAGAGCTGCGAATTCGATGTTGCCTGTATTTACTCGCAACAACGAGGCATTCTCGCAAGTACATCCTCCTTGCATGGACGTGCTCACCATCACGCAGGGGAACGAAAGTTTGATGCGATCGTCGATGGCGGCCAAAAGCATCGTTTGTGTGCCTCCGCCGCTAGCGCCCGTGATCGCCGTTCGCTCGGGATCCACTTCAGGCAAACTGAGCAAAAAATCGAGTCCGCGAACGGCGTTCCATGTTTGCAACCCCATGATGCTCTGCAAATGAGCTTCTGCTTGTGGGCTATACAATCCCCAGTTCTCAAGTGTGTTCATCTCCGGTCTTTGTTTGGCGAAGGTATGCACTACTTCGCGAGACAACTG
The DNA here is from genome assembly GCA_041739875.1 of Pirellulaceae bacterium. GTDB lineage: Bacteria > Planctomycetota > Planctomycetia > Pirellulales > Pirellulaceae > JBBSJZ01. Next base: position 25,454 of record JBGSNA010000097.1, on the reverse strand, counting down.
GATCGAATCCGAATCACTGAGCATGTCCCACTGCCAAACCACACATCCCATGCGTGCCAACTGAACACACAGCGATTGAAAGATACTTCGGCCACCTTGAGTAAACCGTTCGCCGCCTGATGCGATTTCTGAGCGTACACTTTCATCCGATGCCAGTGACAGTCGGGCATCTTGCCAGTGACCGTGGGCGAACATCACGCCCGGTACCTTGCCCGTTATATCCTTTGGGCGATAGAGGCTGCCCGTTACGAAGAAGCCAGGAGCACTTTCGAAGTAAACTTTCTCGACGGTGTAGTCGCCCCGGTCAATTTTTCCATGCACCACCGCACCGAGCGGCGTTTTCGTCGGCATCGGCCACAAGCCTTCAGCAACCAGTATTTGGCGGCGGACAAATTCCTTTCGCACTTCCCATTCGCTCAGCGAACTTGGCGGCTTGAATGGAAAGTATCCGTCTAAGTCTTTGAGAGATTGCAGACGCGCATCGTCGGCATGGCCCAAAACTGACAATACCAATCCGAGGCATACCGATAGCAAAACGATTTTCATGTTGTTTCCGGAAAAAGGCAGTCAAGGTGCGTGGAAAACTAAATTCGCATGATTGGAAAGCTCTGACGAAGGATCCGATTGGATATGACTTGTCGTTAATGACCCAAGGAATGTGCGGCAGGTTTGGAACCTGGCAACGCCGGATACAATCCGTCCACACGAATGAGAACCTCTAGCATGCCATGTTTGTTCATGAACAGATTCTAGTGAGTTCCGATTGGAGCGGCCACGATCCATCGATTTTAAAATCGGGCCATCGATTCTAAAATCGCTCCATCGAACTTCAAATCGAGTTAGGGCTAGAGTTGAATCTGATATGGATGGACTCAGTGGACTTGAAATGGGTTGGCCCACGACTGGTGGACTCTTGATTTAGCCGATTTGGCAAGCGAATGACACCTGTTGTTTCTGTTCAAACTCATTCGTTGTTTGGGGCCGGTGTCTGGCGGCCGCGCGTGACCAACCCACGAAGATTGACTGGACCCACGAAGTTAGATTGGGCTCACGACGTAACTCTCCTTGGTCAGCCGGTATCAACCGAACTCAGTGCGGCGTCGACGGGCAAATGAAAATTGACGACGCTCAATGCAAGCTCAAGTCCGTCACCCCATAAGTCTAATGCGGGCAAAGCACTTGGATGTGTGTTTGTGCGCACCACCCTGCGATTCACGTCAAACGCGTGACGTGGTAAAACGACTTGCGCTAGCACAAGTACCTTACCACGGAAACACCAGAACGCGTCTCAAACGCGTCCACCTTCACAGCACGTTTCACAGATCGTGTGACACCAGGCACACTGCAATTTGCCGCGAATTTCGATCAACTGCTGTGCTCGGCAAACGGGGCATACGCCAGTCCCAAATGCACCGCCGCTAGAGCAAGACGCGATAGACTCGATTTTCGCTACCACCGGTGGACTGGTATTGGGTGTTGAACTGGATTCGGTATCGGACATCGAACTTCCTCGCACCACACAATGCAAAACTTAAAACGAGAAACTTGAACTCTTCCCCAAATGCCAACATAACCGCATTGGATTTCATGGGCGACCGACTCGCCTAAAGCCCGTTGTTAGAATCAAGTGCCGACCAATGAAATTGAATTTTTTCGCATCATGTGCACCTGGGCTTGAGCCTTGGTTGGAGCGTGAGATTCGCGAGCTTGAAATGGGTTCGGTTGCCAAGGAGTCTTCTCCCACGAAAATCGTGCAAGATGTTGGCGGTGTGCGATTCGAAGGCGATCAACTGACTTTGGCTCATGCGCTCTTGGGTCTGGGGCTCGCCGCCCGCTTGTTGATTCGCATCGCAACGTTCCAGGTGACTGAGCTTTCGAATTTGGATCAGTACGTTGGTCGCTTGTCGTGGACAGGTTGGCTGAAACGCGATGTGCCGCGTACGATCCGAGCAACCGCCAAGAAGTCACGTTTATATCATTCAGGCGCAATTGAGCAGCGAGTGATGCAAGCGATTACTCGGCGAATGAAAGACAATCCACCGCCGGTTGATGTCGAAACAATCGACCAGGCTGCCTCGTTGGTTGTGCGAATGGACAATGACGTTTGCACGATTTCATTGGACGCCAGTGGCCAACCGCTGCATCGGCGTGGGTATCGACTGAACCCAGCGCATGCGCCGCTTCGTGAAGACTTAGCCCGCGCTGTCGTATTAGCATCAGCCTGGGATCGAAAACGTCCACTGGTGGACCCCATGTGTGGCTCGGGGACGCTGCTGATCGAAGCTGCAATGTTGGCTTCGAATTGGCCTCCGGGCATGAACCGAAGATTTGGAATCGAGCCCACGGCATTAGCAGACCGTGTTTGCATGGATGAAGTCAAACACGATCGAATGACGCGAGTTCAGCCAATGTCGGCACTGATTCTGGGTAGTGATCGCGACGAACGAGCGATTGCTGCAGCGAACGAAAATCTTTCAGGTTTAGGCTTTTCGATTCAGTTAGCAACTCAGCCGCTAGGTGCCACCGAGTTGCCACACGAACCGCTGTCAATTGTGACCAATCCGCCATGGGGAGGACGGGTTTCGACCGATCAATATTTGAACCCCCTTTACCATTCACTCGGCGACTTGCGTCGGCGAGCAACCAAAGGTTCGTCACTAACGCTAGTAACGAGTCGACGCGAACTAGCCTACAAAACAGGTATTCCCCTGAGATCAGCTTTCTTGACAGACGCCGGTGGTACAAAAGTGAATGCGTTCGTCGAGGAATCCAAAACATAGGCGGCGCTGGCAACAGTTACGCCGCATTCAACGAGGATGTATTCAACGAGAACTCATTCAATGACGACGCACTCGACCGTCACCACTCGAACCGCTTAATCAGGGGCGTGGGACATAACGGTATTGCCCGCCGTTTTTCTCGGCGATGCGGCGCATGCGGACTTCGCCTTCTTTACTGTAGTAGGCGATCGTGTGCACGATGCACATCGGACCGTTGTCGCCGAACAGATTCTCGACGCGATTCTTTTCTTGTAGCAAGTCTTCGATTCGCTGGGGAAATTCGCCGTCGGACAACAAGAAAATCACATCGGGTCGCAGCGTCAATGCGAACTCAAGGACTTCGTAAGGGTTCATGCCACGATCTTGGCCAATCTGCATCGCCCATCGCTTGAGCGCGAGCTTGTTTTCTGGCGTCGCTTCAACGCTTCGCGGCTCATCCACCGACGCATTGGTTAACCGCATGAAGTCTGGAGCCGCGTCAAAAAAGATGACATAAAAACGTTGCTCTGGCTTGAGAAAATCGATCGAGTTGAGCAGCTCCTTTCTTGCTGAATCAAAGCTGTCCCCCATACTGCCGCTGCTATCGACGAGATAGACAAAGTGGTTGCCTCCGCCTTCGACGCCACAGAACTGGATTTTTGCGTCCGAGAACGCATTCAGTGACATGGCGGCTGCGGCGGATGATGACGCGGCACTACTCATCATGCTCGCGACGGATGAGGAGGGTGGTGCGGGTGCGATATCCGCCGAAAACTCGGACATTGCGATTTCCCCGATCGGACTCAGTTCATACTCCGTCTCGGACTGCGTGGGTTCCGTGGGTTCGACTTCTGGCTCACTTACATCGAGCGTGAACGTCTCCATCGATTCCTCGCTTGATGCAGCTGTTGCTGATGCTGTGATCGAGACTTGATCCTTGGGCTTGTGTGACGACAGCGTCCACCCTGCGAGCAACAACAGGACAACGGCGTGCAAAACAGCACTGATGATCATCGCCATCGGCCGCGCTTTCTTAACACGACGATCCGATTCCAGCCCGTCATCGTCGAGTTCTACTTCCTGGGCGATCACGGCAGCGCCAATTGGCTCGTGCCCCGCGGCGTGAAACACAGCATCAAGCTGTTTGGCAAAGGACTGCTCGTCTGCTCTCGAGTCGCCAGTCTCCTCGGACTGGATGTCGATCGGCAAATCCGAAGCTAGTTCATCCGTCCCAGTGATATCCTCGGCAGCGATATCCCGGTTGGAGGCATCCACCGCAGTTCTTTTTTGCCCGCTCGACTCAACATCGCTGGCCTCCAAGTCGCTCGACTCAACCCCGCTACCCAACATCGCTGGATTCGCAGGTCGCCCCAAATGATGATTGGGTCTTGTTGGAGCGTCAAAGCGAAGGATCGACTGGGAATGGTTTGCAGTATCGCGGAACCGTTGCTGAGCGTCGCGCACTTCGTCCCACGACTGGAACCCTACAGCTTGACGTTCTGGCGATATTTGCAAGCCGGACGAGGCAAAGCCCGATTCCGACAAACGCCGGATCATTAATTCAATCTCCGCTGCACGTGCCTCCAAACGAGCCGCTGAAGCCTCCTTTCGAATGCGACGCAGCTCAATCTCCAGCAGGTGAATCCGCTGTTCTTTCGTTTGCTGGTCATCGAATCGAATCAACGCACCATGAAGCGCCTCGTCATGACCAAGATTACCAGACTCCGGAGGAGAGCCTTCGTTTTCGCCTCGATCGTCGATCATGAATTCGAGCCCCCCAGAAGTGCAGGCAGTTTTGATAGCAGATGTTCATTGTGCCCATTTGTGACGACTTCGCAACAAAAAAACCGACGAAGATTTGCGATCAGTCTTTCGACAAAATTCGAAGTTTTGTTAAAGGTCAGGCGAAGTTCAATTTTTGTCCCCAGCAATGGGTTTTGGAAATGCGTCGAAGTCTACTCGCGATACTCTCGCTCTCGTGCCTAATCACAGTCGTTTGCGGCTGTCGCCAAACAACGAGCGGTATCAATGGCTCGCCCCTGACACCGATCAGCCCACTTGCCCCGAATAACTCGTTGTTTCCTGCGCCAAGCAGCAATGTTGGCCCCATGGGTGGCTCAACGCGAGTCCCACCTCCGAGCACCGGTTCGATTGGAACGCCAAATAATTATCTTGGCGGTGCGAATGGCCAAGTGAATAACCCAAATAATGCAAACGGCTTCGCGGCCGTTTCGCCACGTGATGAATTCGTAGGCAGCGGTATCCAGAACGGTGTCCAAAGTGCCGGATGGACCGAAACGAACACCAACTTACCGAACGGTTCGATCGCTCCCGCTGGATTCAATGACGGCCAGTTTCAACCCCACAGCAATTCGTTCAATCATCCGGCCCCAAACAATCAACCCGCCTCATGGAGTCAATCGGCGAGTCTTCCGAAACCACTTCCAGGCGGTATGCCGGTCATTGATCTAACTAGCGCCCCGAATCCTCCGGGCTACTATCCACAACAACAGCCCTACCCTAATTCCGCAAGCTATTCGCCTGGCGGATACCCCCAGCCAAATTACAGCCAACCTGGATCGAACAATGTGAACCCGAGTGCCAACATCGGTTACGGCGTCCCAGGAAGTTATCCGGGCGCGAATACAACCGCGAACGGCACTTTCGCTCAACCGAACAACGCACCCGTTCCAAGTTACGATTCGCAATCATTCCAATCAGTGCCGCAATCCCAAAATGGTTTCTCTGGCCCGCCAGCCAACCAAACCTTCCAGGGCACTTCGAATCAATATCGCGTCCCGCAGCAATCTGCCCCTGCTCTTCCAAGCACCCAGCCGCGCCCAGCGACGAGTCCACCTGTCCAACAAGTAATAGACGCTACTGCGAATGATCTTCTTTGGCGCCGGCCTGGAGCCGGATATTAGAGCGTTTGGGAAACACCGCCTCTTTGTATCCAACGCACGCCAGCGCAGACCCTCGCTGACAAGGGAACCACGAGCACCGCCAGTCGATCTACTCCGCTTTCTTCAGTAGCTCCAGTGCCCCGGCGATCATCGTTGTGACTCCGGTGCGAATCGTAGGTTCAAAGTCGGGATAGTAGATCCCGCTGTGCAATGATGGCGGTGGCACGCCCAAATCTTGGTAGCGAGTCAAACGATCTTGGTTCACGGATCCGAGCGAGTACATCAGAATCGGCACCCCCGCGATCCCGTACTGGCTAAAGTCTTCGCCGCCCATCGACGGTTCCGACACACCAACATGCTCTGCCCCAATCGTGCGTTCAAACACACTTCGCATGTGAGCGGCTAACTCAGCATCATTCTGGAGCGACGGAGTCCCTTCGCTGAATACTAGCTCCGGCTCAGGCGCATTGTAACTCTGGGCGACCGCTAAGGCTTTGCGACGAATCGCATCCAGCAGTTGCTTTCGAACGACCTCGCCGTAACTGCGCACCGTTAACTGCAAATGGCATGTGTCACCGATGATGTTGTGCTTGGACCCACCGTGAATCGAACCGACCGTGATCACTCCAGGATCAATCGGTTTCAGCTCGCGGCTAACAATTGTTTGCAGCGCCATAACAAGGTCGGCGGCTTGAACGATCGGATCAATCGTCGTGTGCGGCGCTGAGCCGTGACCACCACGTCCCTTAACCGTGATATCGACACTATCTACGTTAGCCATAGCGTAGCCCGCCATTAACGTGACGATGCCTGTTGGTTTATCGGCCGCGACATGCAATGCGAGGGCAAAGTCTGGTTTTGGGAATTTTTCAAACAATCCATCTGACAACATGGCACGTGCACCGGAACCTCTTTCTTCCGCCGGTTGACCAATGAGCATGAGCGTCCCATTCCAAGCATCGCGATGCTCCGCCATCCACCGTGCGATGGCAATCAAATTCGTCATATGAATGTCATGGCCACAAGCATGCATGACCCCCGTGCGTCCGCCACCCACCACGTCGACTTCAACTTTGGATGCGAACGGCAAGGGGGTTTGCTCCGAAACGGGCAATCCATCCAAATCCGATCGCACCATCAGCGTCGGGCCGTCACCGTTCTTTAACACAGCCACGACTCCGTGCCCGCCCACGTCGGTCGTCACTTCATAGCCTGCGTCACGCAGCCAGCCTGCGATTTTCCTGGACGTTTCTCGCTCTTCGAACGAGAGCTCGGGGTGCGAATGCAACCACACGTAATCAGCTTGGAGAGCGGCGAGGTTCTGGTTGAGCCAAGTATCAACCGAACTTTGTGTTGGCGACAACGTTGGCTCACCCTTCGGTGAATCATCCTGGCTGTATGCCACACCAACAAAGCACAGGAAACTGAGAATCGCACACGTTGAATATTTCATCTCGTTCACTCTCAATCGTAACCCGGTTGACCACGAACGCTTGGTTTCCGAACAATCCGGTACGCATGGATCATTTCAAGCGGCAAAAAGTTTTCTAATCCGCTAGATTAATCCGTCAGGGCGAATTCGAATACTGCCGTTTTGATGTGATGCCGGGGGGAACCGATCCGTGGACTTGATGCAGCAAGCGCAACGCACGTTGATGGACGTTTGGGGCTATGAATCGTTTCGGCCTCTCCAAGAAAACTCTATTCGGTGTGTCTTGGAAGGCCGAGATAGTCTAACGGTGTTGCCGACGGGAGGAGGGAAATCTATCTGTTTCCAAGTACCGGCGCTGTGCCGCGATGGAATGGCTGTGGTCGTCTCGCCGCTCATTTCGCTGATGAAAGATCAAGTCGATGCGCTCACCGCGTGCGGTGTCTCCGCCGCTTTCGTGAACAGCACTCAAAGCGCTGACGAAAAACGCGAAGTCGCTGAACTTATCCGACAACGCAAACTGAAGTTGTTATACGTTGCGCCCGAACGACTCATCTCGGATCGCATGCTGGATTTTCTTGGTCAAAGCAAAGTTGATTTTTTCGCGATCGACGAAGCGCATTGCATCAGCAACTGGGGACACGATTTTCGGCCAGAATACCGTGGGCTCAGCGTTCTCAAGAATCGTTTCCCAGGAACCACCATCCACGCCTACACCGCGACTGCGTCCCAGCCCGTACGTGACGATATCGTTTCGCAACTTGGACTTCGCACGCCAACCGTTCTCGTCGGTGACTTCGACCGACCCAACCTTGTCTATCGGATGCTGAGGTCCAACGGTCGTCTGCAACAAGTCATGGAGGTCATCGCGCGGCATCGAGACGAGTCGGGGATCGTTTATTGCATAAGCCGCAAAGAAGTTGAACGTACCGCAGACGCCATCAACGCGGCGGGGTACCGAGCATTGGCCTATCACGCCGGAATGGCTGACAGCGACCGCAAAGCCAATCAAGACGCATTCATCAAAGAGCAATGTGACGTGATCGTCGCGACCGTCGCGTTCGGAATGGGAATCGACAAATCGAATGTTCGCTATGTCGTGCATGCGGGGATGCCTAAATCGATCGAGCACTACCAGCAAGAAAGTGGACGAGCGGGACGCGACGGTCTGGAGTCCGAATGCGTGTTGATCTACTCCGGCGGCGATGTCGTTACATGGAAAAAAATCATGGAGAACGACAGCCCAGAGAATCTCGCAAGCTCGCATCGCTCACTCGACGCAATGAGTGAACTGTGCAGCGGCATGAGATGTCGCCATCGGTCACTAGTCGAATATTTCAGTCAAGAATACGCGACGGACAATTGCAATGCTTGCGACGTGTGCCTTGACGAAATTGAACTGGTAGATGACCCCATCACACTCAGCCAAAAAATTCTATCGTCCGTCCTCCGGGTCGAAGAACGATTCGGCGCAGCGCATAACACGAAAGTGCTCACGGGCGTCAATGACGCGAAGATTCGTGAACTTGGTCATGACTCACTGAGTACCTATGGACTGCTTGCCACAGAAGGCGCAGTGGCCGTTCGCATGTGGATCGATCAACTGGTCACACAAGGGTTCATCCGTCGCTCGGGCGAATACCAAACCTTGTCCCTCACCGATGCTGGACGTCGATTGCTGAGGCGAGACGGAGACCCCAAGCTTTCGTTGGCCAACGCCGCCAAAAAGAAACGCCAAACCTCCACTGACAATGAGTCGTGGGAAGGCGTCGATCGAGATCTGTTCGATCACCTGAGGGCACTACGCAGCCAACTCGCTTCCGCGCGAAACGTACCCGCATATATCATCTTCGGTGACGCAACCTTACGAGATCTCGCTCGCTATCGCCCCACCCGTATAAATGACTTCGGAGCCATTCGAGGTGTCGGTGCCAAGAAACAAGCAGACTTCGGCGACGCTTTTATCCAAAGCATTGCGGCGTATTGCAAGGATAACCGTATCGCAACTTAAGCTCACAGTGGCAGGTCCAACGTGAATCTTGCTCCGCCGAGCGGGCTCGTGCCAACGGACGCATGGCCACCCACTCGAATGGTAATGCGTTGAACCAACGCCAAGCCAAGTCCAGTGCCTCTCTGGCTCGATTCATCGAGCCGAACGAACGGCTCAAAGACTCGCTCCCACTGTGATTCCGGAATTCCTGGCCCATCATCGTCGACATGAATCGTCACTCGCTCCTCACCTCGAATAGCGATCACGTTCACGCGGCTCTCGGCAAAGCGAGCTGCGTTACTGACAAGATTTCCAATCGCAACGGACAAACTGGCTCGGTTACTCCAGAGCCATATTTCCGCGCACTCGATGCGAAGGTCGATTGCCGAATGCAAGGGTGCGTGAAGATCAATGACTTCCAGAAACAACTGTCTCAAATCAACCAACGCTAATTCGGACGTAGCAACAACCGACTCGAGTCTCACATAGTTCAACAACTCACTGACAAGACCATCGAGTTTTTCCGTTGCGTTGTTTACCGACTCCAGTCGCATCCGACGTTCGTCATCCGTTTGGGAGGATTCGATGAGCTCCGTCGCGAATCGAATTTTGGCGAGTGGTGTTCGAAGTTCATGAGAAACCGCTTGGAGCAATTCTCGCTGGGACCGAAGCAGCGTTTCAACACGGTCAGCCATCTTGTTGAAGGCAAGTGCAAACGCAATTCCTTTCGGCGTCTGAGTCACATCAAGCCGAGCGGACAAATCACCTTCCGAAAACGCACTCGCCGTACGCTCGATCGCTTGCAGTTGTGTCACGACCGGCCGCAGCAGAATCGCAATCGCCAGAGCCGCCACGCCGAAAATCGCACCAATGCCGACTAAAATCTCGGTTTGATTCGGGCGAGCGAATTCAGGTAGCGGTCCAAAATCTAGCAAGCTCTCATCGTCTGGCAATGCAGCCAGTATCCGATTTCCGTAAAGCACGACCTCGCCATGATGCAATCTTGCTTTCAACGACTCGCTCATCGGCCTCTCATCCCAAGCGACGATCTGTAACGGATAATCGAACTCAGATCGGATCGCGTCGAGCACCTTGGGTGCTTCATCCGGAGCGGCCGCAATGAACTTCTCACGAGCCAATCGAACACCACCGCCTAATGCTTCCTCAATCACTTGGATATTCTGCGCTGAGTTGTTCGCACGATAGACGTAAGCCAGAACAAGCCAAGCAAAAACGAGAATCGTGAGCACACCGAGATAGAACCTCAAGAACATTCGCGTCATGACGGATTCGCCAACATGTATCCGACGCCGCGAATGGACTTCACTCGCTTTGGAATCTGCGGGTCATCCAACAGCTTCTTTCTTAAGCGCGAAACGCGTAAATCAATCGATCGGTCTGTTCCGTCATACCGCACGCCATGAAGTTGCTGGTAGATGATCTCTCGATCCACTACGGCTCCGACATGCTCCGCCAACAGCCACAGTAAATCAAACTCAGCCGTTGTGAGCTCGACGGAATCACCACGGAGCAAAACAGTCCGACTCGATGCGTCAATGACCAAGTCGTCTACGGTAATCCGAGTGCGAGTTAACATCGCTGGCGCATCGGTCGAACGACGCATGTGAACTCTCAGTCTCGCCAACAACGCTTTCGGACGAACGGGTTTTGTGAGGTAGTCGTCCGCCCCTACATCGAGGGCGACAACTTCGTCGATCTCGTCGCCTCGAGCAGTCAACATCAGTATCGGTCCGCTGAATTGCAGCCTCACCGACCGGCAAACCGAGATCCCGTCCATGCCGGGAAGACCGATGTCCAAGACAGCAACATCAAAGGGTTCGCTAGCTAAACGAGCTGCGGCAACAATACCGTTCGATTCAATCTCAACCAGATATCCGTTTTGAGAAAGAAATTCCGAAACCATGGACGCAAGCTCCGAATCGTCCTCAACCAGAAGAAGTCTAGCTTGAGAAAGGCTTTGCATCTTGGCAACCGAATATGGTAGAGAACGGTAAGCGTGTATCGCAGGCGTGCCAATTTAACATGCCACGCTGGCGTCGATCCGAAGGGATACAAACCGTGACATGACAATGCTAAATCAGGTCGGAACTCTTGTTCCAATCCAGAGTTTAGTAAGGAGTTGGACACAATTTCGCTGGAGTAGGAAAAAATGAGTTTCACTGTAGTCGTTTGTAATGAGGGACATCGAATTCACGCTGCCCATCGCTTGGCGGGTAGGACACTGCCTTGCCCGAAGTGCGGTATTCCTGTCACTGTCCCAGAATCCAAAATCGACAAGCTCTCGGACACGGCGGTGCTTCGGATCCTTGGCGATTCGTCCATGGCAGCGGAATCCAGCCCCCCAGCTAACGAACCAACGACGCGGGCGTGCCCGAAATGTAGCGTCCAAATTGGACTTTACCTTTCCGTTTGCCCGTTCTGTCACTGCTATGCAGGAGCGGTATCTGATTACTGGGAAAAAATGCTCGGCGACGCTGCCCCATCCAGGCGTCAAACGGCTTAACAACCGTCTGGAAGAATCAGCCCGCTGGAATGGGTGATAGAAACCAACCCTCAATCTCTATTTGGTTCGGTTCCGGTAACGGGGGAGCTTTTTCACCAGTCATTTTCTCAATGGACCAGGCGCAAGCACGCATTGAATTCGAGTATTTCCTCAAATCACTCAAAGCGGAATCGGCGTCCATTCGACCAATGCCAACGGCACACATACAGCGAACCAGATAATCCTCGGGCTCCAATGATTCCACGTCATTCAATCGCTCAACCATCGTCTTCGCGAGCTCCTCGTCTAATTCGCCTTCAAAGATGAGCCCCAAAGCCCAAACGGCGGCTGGGCGTGAATGCATGCCAAGCGCGAACGATTTCGGCAGATAAGTACGTAGGAGAGAATCCGATTCGCGGTACTGTTGGTCGCCAAACGCAATGAATAGATGTGAAACTTGGTCCGACAATCCGTTTGTTGTATGCACGAGAGCATTTGTGTCGACACTTTGAGCATATTCCAGCATGTCTGGAAGCAACTCCTTGATTCGAAGTCGCGACAAACCCCAAGCCGACGCTACTTTAACTTCGGCACGTTCATGACTGAGCAATTCAACCATTCGTCGACCCGCTGGCTTGTGATCAAGCTTGGTCAACACCACCATCGCCTGCTCGCAACCTCGCCATGCATTCTCGTTGAGAACATCCGTCACACTCGCGATCACTTGATCTCGAAGTTCCGACTTTCCGCCTAGCGATACGAACCCAGCGGCAACCTCACGGCGCAGCTTTGGATTGACGTCATCGAGCGACTTGGCCAACAAAGGAACTCGCTTCACATTACTTTGGGCGATCATCGTTTGCACGCAAACGCGACGAACATTGACGTCGGAACTTGAGATCAGCTCATCAATATGGCGATCGACAAGGTTGGGATTGATTTGAAACAAACGACCAAGAGCGTTCGCCTGGACGGCGGTACTCGATCTTGAAAGCAGTTCTTCCAGTAGGCCGGACGCAGCTTCGTCCGTGTGCTCCCCAAGCAACTCGATTGCCAGTAACGCTCTGAAAACTTCTGGCGTGGATGGCTCGTCCGTCAACAAACGAGCAACGTCGACAAGACCGGTTGGATTGATCAATCCCAATGCACGAGCCGCTGCCATTCGCACGTTCAAATTGGTTCGCGAATTTTTCACAATTGCCGTAAGTGGCTGACTTACTTTCTTGTCCCCTCGACTCGCCACACCATCCATCGCAAGCAACAACATCGAGTCGCTCGCATTCCTTTCGACAATTCTTGAATTCCACTCATCTTCCATCACAGACGACTTCCAACGCGCCAATGCCGGCTCAATCAGTTGTGCAACGGTCGCCTTGCGTTGAATTGCAACCTTGGCCAACAACGCTGCGTCGTCCTTTGAATCGAGCGCAATGAGGGCGTTCGCGGCCGAGCGAACAACCTCAAGTTTCGAATCGGGATCCTCCAAGATTGCCACGAGTTCCGGTCGTGCCGCGTCCAATCCTTGCATTCCCTTCAAGTGAGCAATTGCGATGGTATCAATCACCATCCGTTGCAACTCGACGTCCTCCTTTCGCTTGAGTGCTTTCATCCAAAGTGGTTTCAAACCTGGAGAAAACACCTCAAGCGATTCGACATCTGGAAATCCTGGTCGCTCATACATCACCATGTCGTATTCTTCGAATGGGTTGAAGGCGCACGCGGGTGTCGATCCCGAAACACAAATCGACCATGCCATGCTCAATGCGAGCAAAGAAAACGCAACCGATTGTTGAGGAATTGATTTCATACTGCTCTTGTCAGCCGCCATACTTGAACCCCTAAAACCATGAACATCACCGCGGAAATGACTCCAGCAACCCACCAAGCTGCTGGGAGCAGGTCATAGTTCTCGAAACCAGGCGCACCGATCACACTCAGCGCCGCACCGACAGGTGTCACAAGCAACGCTGTTTCAACCGTGGAGTGTCCAAACGGGGCGTCGCGACCGAGCCATACAAGAACCGGAGCAAGAAACAGAGTGATCACGGCAACATACGTTGCTGTGGTGGAGATCGCGGTACTGCGAAATAAGCTTCCAACCGCCGCGCTCACCGCCAAGGCTTCGATCGCCGTCCAAACCAAACAGATCAACACAAAATTGACCTGAAGCCACATCACGGGCTGGATCAAGATCATGATCAAGTAACCCGGCAACGTCGCCATCAAGACTAGGCCGAGCGTCCAAACGACACTCAACACCTTTCCTCGCACAATCTTGAACGATGACAAAGGCGTCAGACGAAGCAGCGCCCACCCACTGCCGTCACGCTCTCCACTGATCAGGCCCGAAGCAAGACTCGGTGTGAGCACCACCACAAGAATCACCTGTAGCAACACCATCAAACCACCGATCATCTCGACACCCCACGATGTCGCACTCGTCGCCGCTGCAAACGTGACGACGACCGAGGCCACAGCACACACCGCGACCAATCGCAACAACCACTGCAAGCGCCCGAACTTTCGACAGCGGAACTCTTTTACCATCACGGGATTCAAGTACCACGGAATTCCAGGCTTTCGGCGTTGTGGGTCAACAATATAAACCAAACGTCGAAGCGATCGTGCCACGAGACCGCGATCTTGAGTGATCACGCCTTTCGCCTTGGAGGAATCAAAAATTCGGTAATTGAATCGCGATATCGTGATCGCTGCAAACACAAGGCTGCTCGCGAGACTGAATCCAACAAACTGGTTCGTGGTCGACGCGATCTTCAAACCGGCGGCACCAACACCGCTGTGCCCCATGATCTCCATCACGGCCGGAATCGGTGAGACGTTTCTCAACCACCCCGTCACCGTCGACAACCATCCACCCGCACCAGGAAAAAAAGCCGCTGGTAAAAGTGTCAGAAAAAACATCGCGAGCACGACGGTGTACGTGATTCGAACTCCAGCGTCCGCGGACTGTACATAGCTGCTCACCAACATTCCAAGCGTCGCATACTGAATCACCAAAAGCGCAAGAATGATGTAAAGCAACCCCAACTCACTCTTCAGATCAATGCCACCCATCGCATAACACGCTGCTGAAGCAGGCAAACTGCAAAGCAGCACAAGCAAGCTGAATAACAACACGCCCGAGATCTTCCCGAAATAAATCGAGAAAGCGCTGAGCGGTGAATTGAACAACAAAGCCAGTGTGCCTTGATTCTTTTCATTCACAACGGACGTCGCCGGAAACGCCGGAACAAGAAACACGATTCCAGCCAGCAATCCGTACCCGAACACTCGGAAGACCTCAAGCGACTGTTTCCCACTCAAGTCAACCGACGAATCAGACGGCCAACGCATCAGCACCGCGATGGAAAACGCAACCGTTAAGCACAACAACACCGCCATCGATTTGGGCGACCGCAAAATGCCATAAAACTCTCGCTGAATTACCGGATTGATCATGCGCCAGCCCCAGATACTTGA
This sequence comes from Pirellulaceae bacterium, assembly GCA_041739875.1. Taxonomy (GTDB): domain Bacteria; phylum Planctomycetota; class Planctomycetia; order Pirellulales; family Pirellulaceae; genus JBBSJZ01. The sequence goes on along the minus strand of JBGSNA010000097.1, from coordinate 10,390 downwards.
GAACCAGATACTTGAGAACCAGCGAGCTGAGAATCAGGCATTTTTGCGGATTCGCTATCGGATTGATCACCAGCATTAGCGACCGACAGGAATGCGTCCTCCAAGTCCGTCGCAACTTCACGAAACTGGACAATGGTCTCGCCTTGTCCGATCAGATACGACAACAACGGCGCGACGTCACGATCGTTGAGGTGCGTCGAAAACCGCACCATCATTTCCGTCTTTGCACACGTCACTTCGGAAGCACCTGAGGCCGCGTCGCCGCTTCGCTCTTGTAGCCAACGTCGTACCGTTTCACCCACGCGTTCCACCTGGGCTTCATCGAGCAATATGACTTCGAACGTTCGACGTTGCTGTACATCCCGCATGATTTCATCGAGTGTACCGAATGCACGAAGTTTGCCCTTGGTGATCATCGCCACCACGTTACAAATACGAGCAAGCTCCGGCAAAATATGGCTCGTGACGATCAGTGTCTTTCCCATATCTGCAAGCCGAAGCAACATCACCCGCATATCGATTCGAGCTTGTGGATCGAGTCCGTTAGCGGGCTCATCCAGAATCAAAACTTGCGGATCATGCATGAGCGTGCGAGCGATCGCAACACGCTGCTGCATCCCTCGGCTGAGCGCATCAACATACAAATCATGCATGTACGTCGCGCCGGTGATATCAAGCACTTCGCCAATCCGCTTGGCCCGCGCTCGGCGTCCAATCCCGTAGGCGGCGCCAAAGAAATCGAGGTATTCACACACTCGCATATTGTTATAGGTCCCGAAGTCATCTGGCATGTACCCAACAAGATGCTTGATTTTTCGCGACTCGCTCAAACAGTCCGCGCCAGCGATGGTCGCGGTGCCACTTGTTGGCTTGGACAAGCCAACGAGGATTTTGATGGTCGTTGTCTTGCCGGCTCCATTGGGGCCGATGAAGCCAAGAATTTCGCCTTTGCCAACACGCATGGTCAGCGAATCTAAGGCAGTAAAATTGTCGTAACGCTTGGTCAAGCCCTTCGTTTCGACGACGGTTTCGGAGCTAGTCACTGGATTATCCCGTGATGAATTCGGGCGGAAGAAAAGTTCATTGTATTTCTGTGTTTGAATCGGTATTACGTGAGGGGCGCGCTATACGTCATTGGGTTGTCCCCTGAATATCCACATGGAAATAATCGATTTTCCATGTGTCGCGGCTAGGATTTGCGTCGCGTGCCAGCGGCGTGCCAGTCGAATTGGCAGCGGCAGCGGCCTCGGCCTCAAGTAACTCGCCCTCACTTGGCGAGATCGCAAGGGACAGGATCAAGCCGCCTTGGTCATCCAGTTCCAATGCCTGGGCATCTTCGATACTGAATCGCAACACGCCGCTTGGGTCTTGCTTCTCAAACACGGTGACGAACTGGCCATCGATGAGTGCTTTGACTTGAAGCGTTCGCGACGGCGCATTTAGCTTGAGGGTGATGTTCGCTCGACTTAATTCGCATGGCAGCAACACACGAGGCACGTCGCACCGTAACTCCGCTTCGCTTGGCTTGCTCATCTCGATCCATTGACCCGTTCGCCAATTAAAGATTGCCGTTGAGCCTCGGGCGCCAGCGAATGGCCGAATCTGCATGAAGCTAGCCGGAACCTGGAATTTGCTGCCGCTCGGTGGTGACTGGAGTTCAATCGGTAACGACACGAGCGCTGAACCACTTCGCTTGAATCCATCGTCGAACTCGACGCCGGAGTACACCGGATCCGTCCAAAGCAACATGATGGGCTGATCACCAAACGGTGGAATCTCGTTCGCAAGTAAGTCGCGAATCAACTGTTGGCGATCACGCTGGACGTTCGACACCATCGTCGAGCGAATGAACTGGTCGGCTGAAAGCACGTCATCCGCGTCACTACTGAAATTGCCTTCGGATTGCGGATCCAATTCAATCGCGAGCGACGGCGCCGGAGTGGCAATGACCACTGCATCTTCGCACCGATCCGCTCGCACTCCCGAAATCGTGCCCGTGAATCCTTGTTCCGTAAACGTTCCTCGAACGCCCCATGGTTCCGGAAGTTCCTGAGTCGAGTCGATTTCGACGTGCCGAACAACACCCGGTGGTTGTTTCAAAAACAGCCATTTCGAATCGCCACTATCGTCCCATTGTATACGTTTGACCTCACCGTCGCTTAGTCCGTCACGGAGTATGGACGTGGTGTTGTGCGAAGAAACGATCCCGAGTGGTTGCGATTTTTGGCTATAAACGGCGGCAACCGTGTGAATTTTTGTCTCCGAACTATGCGGCAGATTTCTTACGATCTGGCTGGTCGCTACCGTCGACGGGATCGCGTTCGCTTGACGATTTCCCAAGGAAAAAAATGCGACCGCAGTAATCAATGATGCAATCGGAACGACGGCGGCCAGATAATGAAGATTCTTGCTGCGGGCAAGCCAAACTCCAGTTGCTACCACAACGAGTAGATGCAGTCCAAACAGTGTTGCCACAAGGTTGCGACCAGGGATCTCGTATCCAATCTCATCATCGACAAAGGAAACCAACTCCGCCGTCGCCGTCGATTCGATCGGTCGTCGTCCAAAAAAATCTTGGCTGAGCTTTTGATAAGTGAGCATCGGTTGAGCGTCGGTTACCCAGCCACGTGCACCCAAGGTGGTGAACAAAATCTCGCCGCTGCCCAATCGCTTTTGAAACGCAGCGGGCCATCCATCGATCGTGCATAAAACTTCGTCGGCCTCGGCGACCACGCGAACAAGCTCGACCGGAATCTCTTGCGACCACGGCTCACTCTGTTGAACTTGGGACGGTGCAAGACGATCAAAGGTCACAAATTCGAACTCGTTGAGCTCGACACGATCCACTTCTGTGTAACAGCACAAGTCGCCCAACAACGCCTGTGCCGATTCATGCGAAATCTTGTCCACCATCAGCCAAAGCCGACCGCCCGATTGGATCCAGCTTCGTAAACGCGAGATAGACAGCGTGTCTCGGAGTGCTCGGTCACTAGCGATCACGATCTGATCCACAGCATCCAATCCGACTGGCGACGATGGCCAGAAATCTCCATGAACATATAACAACCCCGAATCGCGAGATGACTGAACCGCCACCTCGCGGCCTGCATTCAACGTCAAGGAAATGTCAGTAAGTTCTTCGTTCGCCGCAACGTCTTCTGGATCCGGCCGATCGAGCATTACGGCTGCTCTTGATTCTTCTTCGGACAAGAGCAGTGACTGTACTGTTTGTGGAGACCCTACCGCGTTCACTTCAAACTGCTCGGTTCCTGCGCTCGTTCTTGTCAGCTCCATCCAAGCGATGTCAATTTGGTGCTGTTCGTCCTCGACCTTCGACGGAATTTGAATCGGCAACGCACTTTGACGTCGTGCGCCGGCGGGGACCCACAAGCGACGCGAGAACTGGAGGTTCGACTCCGTCCCAACTACCACACTGACTTCGCCTTCGATGTCGGAGTCCGTCGGATTGCGTCCAAAAACCGTGAGCATCGCCCAGCGTCCTGGCACATGCCGCTGCATACCCCCGGAACCCACTGACAGTGTCGGTTTCTTTGCCGGATCCGCCTGGACGTCTTGCGCAGGAGCGGAACAGCAACTCGCAAGGAATGAAACCAATAAAGCCAACTGGGCGATAGCTTTAAACTTCATGGGCTGAAGCATGGCGTGATGATAAGCGTCGAAAGGCGTTGGGCGTAGCGGAGGCTAACAACCTATCCGACACGCATACGCCAAAACAGCAGGGACAGCCCCGCCGGAGAAAAACATCGTCCTAAAGTTGTTCAAGTCGCTCTGGTGAGTCGTCGCAAAGCTAGTGAGTCGTCGCAAAGTCGCGACGCATCGGTTCAGAAATCACTTCGTTCCGCATAACGGGAGAGTTCCGAATGACAGGAGAATCTTAGGAGCAGCTTTGGAATCGGCCGAGGCAGGTTGCAATCCTGCCTCACGACTGCAAGCCCCTTCAATGCCAAAAGGGATCTCGAACCGTTCTACAGACTCTCCACTTTGGCAATTCGAGTGGACTGGTCCACAAATGGATTCAGCTGGATTTCGCCTTTCGTGACTTTCGAAGCTGACGCCGCCGCCAAGCCCGCCGTCACATAAGGATTGCACGCAGGCTGACGCGGAACGTTGTAATTCTGAGACGCAGGCTGGGCCTGATAGCCGCTTGGGGCACCCACCATCGGCGGCGCCGCGAAAGGGCTGATTCCGTACGGGCGAGTGTAGCGAGTCCCGTAGTAGACTGGCGGATTTATCGCAAAATACGGTGGTGTCGGAATCGACGTGGAGTACTGTGCGCCATAGGGTTGGTAGAATCCGAACGGAACGAACGGGAAACCGCAATCTTGGGCGGTCGCCGATTTCGATTCGACACCCACGGCAGCGAGAACGAACAACAGCGCGAGTGAAAGCTTTTTCATGATGCGTCGACTTGAGTTCCTGGAGGGACAGACCACGCACTCAGAGTTAATCTGCATGCACGGCCGTTGAATTGAAAGGTCCCCCCGTGCACCCTCAACGCTAGTCACGCCCGATAACCGATTCAACAGTAACAGCCCTCAGCATCCTTGAATTCCGCCAAAAGATTTACTTTGGCCTGCAAAATTGACGCAAATCCCCCGCATTCGAATCGCTGCGATCATTCACTCCCTCGCTGGAGGAGGTGCCGAACGTGTGATTGCAATGCTCGCCTCGCAATTGGCCGCGAGAAATCATGTGGTAACTCTTGTGACTCTCGACAATGGGGACAAAGAACGCCATGACGTCGATGAGCGTGTCCAACGAATTCGACTAGGGGTCATGCGACCGAGCCACCATGCACTGGATCGCTTGCTGAATACCGCAAAACGACTCGCCGCGATTCGTCGCAGTATCAAGAAGATTGCACCGCATGTTGTGCTCTCGTTTTGTGACCAGACAAACATATCCGTGCTGGCAGCGACCCGGAGGCTGGGAATCCCCGTCGTGATCAGCGAACGAAGTGATCCCTCGCAACAAAAACTGGGGCGAGTGTGGGAGCAAGCTCGAAGGTCGTTGTACCCGCGTGCGACGAAGACGATTGCGTTGACGACTTCTGCAGCAACTTTCTTAGCGCCATTGTGTCCTGGCGGCGTCGTCGTGATTCCTTCCGCCATCCAAACGCCGCCGCTAACAAGTGATCGAGCGGCCGCGTCGGAGTCGAAACGAGCCATCGCGGTCGGTCGGCTGGCCCCTGAGAAAGGATGGGATCGATTGATCCAAGCCTTCGCCGCTGCAACCCGTTCGGACCCCGAGTGGACATTGGCGATTCTCGGCGAAGGCAACGAGCGTGCCCGACTCGAGCAGCTAATTAAACAGCATGGTTTGGGCGATCGTGTCGCACTTCCGGGTTGGGTTCGTCCGGTATGGGATGAACTGGCGAATTCCGCATTCTTTGTTTTGCCGAGTTACTATGAAGGCTTTCCGTCGGCGCTCCTCGAAGCGATGGCGGTCGGTGTGCCTTCCCTAGCCGTCGATTGCGAGAGTGGCCCGCGAGCGATTATCAACGCGTGCGCCAATGGCGAGCTTGCCAACGGGCTGCTGGTCGAGAACAACACACTAGCCCTCGCCGCAGGAATTCAGCGCATGATGAGCGAAGTTGAGATGCGAGAACAACTTGGCCGCCACGGTAAGACGATTGTCGAGCGATTCGGATGGGATGAAATGGTCAACCGTTATGAACAGATTCTCGTCGAAGTCTCCAATAACGAATCTTGACTCCGACGAGTCGAGAACACGCCCGAAGAACACGCCCCAAAAAACAGAACGGGTTCTTCACCACCACGAGCAAAACTCGAGCCTACATGTCAGCTCTTAGGAGCTGGGTTAGCGAGCAGCGAATCAATTTTCTTTCGGGCGTTCGCTCGTAACTCAGCCTGACTTGGTGGAAACCCAATTTCCCTCGGCGAAAAGGAGAACACCGGATGCGGCTCGACTCCCTCCCATCCCAATTCTCCTAGCGGAACCTTGTGAAGTATTGCGATGGTCGCCATCGCTACATCACTAAGTAACGCTTGCGGTTGATCGCCAATCGCAAATTCATTCTCTTCGACTGGCCGCACGTCGTCCAAGAACTTAGCCACAGACGTCACATCTTCAAGCGAACCAAAACGCGAAATCGCCTGCATCGACAATGCTAACAGTACAGGATCGTTTGATTCATTAAGTGTTCGCAGCGATAACCGGCGTCCCTCTGGAATCGACCAATCCATCGTGACCCAGATCACTTCGCCACGGTTTGTCTCCGTCGACCGTTCGACCCAATCCCCAATGAGAGACGTCACCGGCGCTGCAAGTTGCTGCTCGCGACGAATTCGGCTTCCCGCTTCACGCCGAAGAAAGACGATGACCATCTTTTCAAAAGATGACGTGATCGGAACGTCCTTATCCGATGCCGGTAAAAGCAACGCGATCACGTCCACTGGGTCAGGCGATCGTCGCTCAATGAATAACGCCGTCTGGGCTTTGTGGACCACATCCTCCAAAGCCACCGCTCGCTCGCGGGACGTCCCCTCCAGCGACTCAACCAGCAGTGGATAACGCTTTGTCAACTCAACAAAGAGCTCACGAATGGTCGGCGACATCCCCAACCTCGCCTGAGCGTACTCCCAACCATCAAAATGAACATCTTGGCCCGACAAAAATGCCTCGACACGAATCTGGAAATCTCCGTCGGTCAGCTGCTGTTCCAAGTCCGCCGCTCGGAGCCGCACCTCCGGATCATGGTGACTCGCTAATTCGCGTAGTGCGGGCACCGCCTTGATTCCGAGCGCCATCAACTCTTCCGCCGCACGCTCACGAGCCGAAAATTCGCTCGAACCAAGCATCTCAATAGCACGACTGACAGATGCCTTGAAACCGGCTTCGTCCAAGGTGCTACCTGGAATCTGCTGAGTTGGGGCCTGCTGAGTTGGGGAGCTATCCGGTGTGTCGGGCGATTGGCTGGCCGCCTGGTGAATCGCCACGCAATTTCCAAATAGCCAAACGACGGTAAAGGCACTCACGACAGCTCTCGAGACGATCGGCCACACCGAAACAAACGGAAACACCCTCAGGCTCAACGTGCGACAAAAAGTCATAAGCGTGTCATCATTCAAAAAATTGATCGAAAGCGTTTGATCTGGGCGTCCTGGCAAACTGGGCGTCCAAGTAAATTGCTGAAATGGCAAAACACGTGATTTCTGCTGCTCGAACCAGCATTTCTGACGCTTGCACACAGTATACGGCATTCCCGGGGTCGGGACGAATACCGAACTCGCCAACCTTTTGGCCCAGCACGAAATGGACGGTTTCTCATGCAAACAGCTGAATTTGCCGATTAATTAGCCAGGAAAACACAGGGGATTACTACCGATTGCAAAGGTTGGCAAAACAGGACAAACTACGCACCTTACGTCCCTTTAGTCCAGACTTTCACTTAAGAGAGAGTGGTATGAATCGTTTGAGTCGCGTGTTGTTCGCCGGTGCTGCTGCGGTATTGATGACAGCTTTGGCTGCTGCTCCAGCCTCCGCATTCTTTGGTCACCATCGCAAAGGCTGCGAATCGGCATGTGCTCCGGTTTGCTGCGAACCAGCACCAGCACCAGTTTGCTGCGAACCAGCACCAGCTTGTGCTCCTCGCCAAGGCTTGTTTGCACGTCTTTGTGCCAAGAAGAAAGCCGCACATTGCTGTGCACCAGCACCAGTTTGCTGCGAACCAGCTCCAGCACCAGTTTGCTGCGAACCAGCACCAGCACCAGTTTGCTGCGAGCCAGCACCAGCACCAGTTTGCTGCGAAGCTGCTCCAGAACCAACTTGCTGTGCACCAAAGCGTAAGTGCTGCGGAATCTTCCGTCGCTAAGCGTCTTTTGAGCACCAGCACGTTTTCAATCAAAACCTCAGTCGACAATTGTCGGCTGAGGTTTTTTCGTTTTCGAATCGACACCAAACGGATCTGAAGGCACTAGCGAGTACTGCCTAGCTTGAGCTAGAGAGAATCTCAACAACCCGATCGGCTGAGCCCCACGACAACGTCACCCCCGATCCACCATGCCCGTAACAATGCACGAGATCGTCCCGAAATCTGTCTCGCTCGATCCGCACGCTCTTGCGCATCGGCCGGATTCCCACGCCACGATCAAGTTCTCTGCGACCCCGGACACTTGGTAAAACGCTGCTCGTCCGCTCGAGAACGTCATCACACTTTTCTTGCAACAAATACGTCACTCGCTCCCTCGGATTGAGCGACTCGGTCACATCAATGGCCGTACCGCCGCACAAAACATCCTGCTGGCTTCCACACCGTGGCACGACATAGATTGGCGAACCACGAAACGGCGAGCGACTGAGTGAAATGGCGCTCGAGATTGCCGGAGCATCCACGATCACAACATGTCCCGCCAACAACCGCATTTTGGATGTCTCCGGGTCGTTTTGTACCAGTGTTTTAGCACCCCAACCCGTGCAGTTCACGACTTCATCAAATTCATCGCAAATTGCGTCCAGCGAATCGACCCACCGGCACTCAAGCACAACGGAAGTCGACGCCTCAAGCCGTCGATGGAGCCATGCCAAGTAGTCCGGCATTCTTGCGACAATGCTTGTAAATCGCACTTTTTCGACAAATCGCACTTCTCGCCCTTCAAACGAGATCGGACTCGATGACGTCATGGGCTCCCGGTCGAAACCGATCCCAGGAAGTTGACGCCACCAATACGCGGTCTCGATCTCTTGATCGAGCTCTTGTGCGCCTTCCTCCGTCAACCACTCTTCGAACGAAAACTCGCTCACACCGTCCACACCAGCTCTCGCCAAACGCTGCAACTCCGTGAGAGTTGCGATCGCTATCGAATGATCGTAATCGCCAACCCAATACGGAGCCCAATAAGCAGCCGCAACCGAAGACGTGATATCGCTCAATGGCTGTGGCGAAAAAACCGTTACTAACGCTTCCTGGTCAAGCAATCGATGAGCAACAGAAAGACCGATCACCCCGCCGCCAACAACCGCAATTCGTCGATTTTTCATCATGCTCGAGTTGGCTCGCCTTGGTGTCGCCGAAAATACCGCCGCTTATCCAGTAAAACTCGCCATCGCGGCCTCTTTTTTGTCCTGGATGTTAAACACTTTCGTCAGCTTCGTGATCTTGAAGATCTCGTAAACCCCAGCCGACATCTCACACATCACTAGTTTAACGCCAGCTGCTTTGCACTTGGAATTCAAGGTCACCAACTTCGAAACCATGGCCGACGACATAAAGAAAACGTCGCGAAAATCAAGCAGCAGCTTCTTGCCTGACGCACTCACACTGGCCTCGACTAGATCACGGCCGATATCGTCGATCTGGGTATTGTCGAGAATTTTACCGACATTGAAGCGAACAACGAGGACATCACCCTCACTCACTTTGGAAATCGTTGACGTTGACATAGCGTAAATCCGAGTGTCACAGATGATTGTGAAGAGGAAGGAATGCTCAAAGAATGATTGTTTAGGTTACCATGCCATCGGTCCATCAGAGCACCGTTATCCAGGGGATTTCGGTTCCCGTAAACCATCGTTCCCCCGTTGTTAACGACTTTCTATGGCAAAAGCTAGAAGCCTCACGAAAATGATTTCGTAGCTTTGTCCCACCGATACTTTGTTTTGCCAGCAAAAACGTGGTTCCGTCAACAAAACGTGGTTCTGTAAACGTAGTCCCTGGGAAGCTCTGGAACATCCGGGACCCAAACGAGCGAAACGCCACGGACAAAGACATTTTCGCACTGGGACCAATCACCGCGAGAAATCGCCCAAAAGAAGTGGGCCAAACGGCAGCAAGAAACCAATATTCCCGCGAATCAATGGGCGATGAGGGACTCGAACCCCCGACCCTCTCGGTGTAAACGAGATGCTCTAACCAACTGAGCTAATCGCCCGATTCAGTAATATTCTTCTTAGTTTCAGCCCAACCGCTTCCGTCCAACGCATTGGAGGTATTCAGTCGACTGAAGGTTTTTCGGTCAACGCTTGCCAAGACTTCATTCTACCTGGCACCATTTTGATTGGCCACCAGCACACGATCACCAATCATTCGGCGTCTATGCAAAACAACCACTCGCAAGTCTAGCACCTAGTGAGGCTAGCCACACACAAACGACTCATCCAGCCATTCGTAAGCGACTCACCCACCACAGCGAATTATTTCGTCAGCAACCGAGTACGACGTGAACGTCGTTCCGCTCGCAGGCGATTTCGACGCTTGGTTTCACTGGGTTTTTCGTAGTATTCGCGACGGCGCATTTCTTTTTTGATACCGCTGCGTTCGACCAATTTACGGAATCGGCGGACAGCCTCCTGAATCGTTTCTCGATCGCGAACTACTAGCTTGACCATATCTACTCCGAAAACCCTCGAT
>JBGSNA010000278.1:0-39471 GCA_041739875.1 Pirellulaceae bacterium | reverse complement strand
GAAGGTCTTCACTACTGGACAGGTCGCCAAGATCTGTAAAGTGGCTCCGAGAACTGTTAGCAAATGGTTCGATTCGGGGCGTTTGAAAGGTTACAGAATCCCTGGAAGTCAGGATCGCCGGATTCCGCGCGAATACCTGATTAAATTCCTCAAGGAGCATGGTATGCCCCTTGGAGACTTGGAAGACGAAGCCATGGCCAAGTGCCTGATCGTTGCCCAAGACCAGGTATTGATTGAAAACTTGAAGCGAGAACTACCGCCAGAAAAAGCATTCAAGGTCGCTGTGGCCGCGAGTGGTTTCGAAGCCGGTATTCAGGCTGAGAGCTTCAGTCCTGATTGCATCATCGTCGACTTCTCGATCGGCAAGATCGAGGCCGTGCAGATTTGCCAAAATCTTCGCAAGAACGCCGACTTTACGGATGTGATCTTGATCGCGTTGTTGCCAGACGATGGCCAACCGATGAGTTTCGATCGAAGCAGCATCAACGAAACGTTCAAGAAGCCGTTTGACGCCCATCTGTTGGCGGAACGTCTCCGAACGCTCGTCGGTAACAAGAAAGAACTCGTCTAAACTAACGAGCACGCATACGATCCGGACACGTCCGAAATCCTTAGCGCCTCGCTTCACAACGTCGCACACCTCCCGCTGGTGTGCGACGTTTTTTTTTGCGCCACCCGCAATTTCGATCTGCAAGCACCCTCGCCGGAAAAGGCTGGGGGGTTTATTGTCTAGCGTCATGAGCATTTCCTCTCATTTTGACGACGCTGGCCAAGCACGGATGGTGGATGTTTCCGCGAAGGAACCCACGGTTCGCGTTGCCGTAGCTCGCGGCAAAATCACGATGAAATCTGCCACGGCTGATCTGGTGCGTCGCGGGGATGCGACAAAAGGCGATGTCCTTGCCGTTGCACGTTTAGCTGGCATTGGTGCTTCCAAGTTGACAAGTCAACTGATTCCTTTGTGCCACGCGATCCCAATCGAATCCGTAAGCGTCGAGTTTTGTGATTTGGGACCGAGCAGAAATGGGGAGGAAAACCAAGCGTCTGAAACAGAAATTCTGTGTACGGCCACCGTCAAGACCACCGGCAAGACCGGCGTCGAGATGGAGGCCATGACAGCCGTTTGCGTCGCCTGTTTGACGATTTACGACATGGTCAAAGGTGTCGATCGCGGCGTGAAAATCGGGCCGATTGAGTTGGTGGAAAAGAGTGGTGGCAAATCGGGTGACTATCGAGCAACGCAATCGTGATTGATTTGAGATGTGCGGGCTTGACTTACGGCGGCTTGAGATGCGGGGTGAGCAGTCGTGATAAACTTTCTCGCAACCTACCGTTACGTCGGGGCGTGCCATCGCGGTTTGAACGTAACGTGACTTCCTTACGGGTGAAAAAACGATGACATTCAGTCCAGTAACCACGGACGAAACTTCTTCCGCCAACTTGCTCGTTCGAGAAAGCCGCCTGTCGTCGACCGCGCCACAGCTGGCATCCTCCGATCGCGAGAGATTTCGCTTTCTTTACGAGAGCGTCGCAACTGAGCTGGCGGAAGTTGAAGCTATGTTTCGCCGCGAGCTGGATTCCGAGCATGAGTTGCTGCGTCCTCTTTTGATGCATGGAACGCAGTTAGGTGGCAAGCGACTCCGCCCCGCGCTTCTTTTGCTTGCCGCGAAGATTTGCGGCGAAGTGAAGCCAGAGCATGTGACGCTTGGCGTCGTCATCGAGATGATCCACACAGCAACGCTCGTTCATGATGATGTTCTCGACGAAGCGGATGTGCGTCGACACTCACCGACGATCAATCATCGCTACAACAATCACACGAGTATTTTGCTTGGCGATTATCTTTTTGCACAAAGTTTTCGAATGGCGGCGATGTTGCCGTCAACACGACCATGCCAGTTGATAGGGGAAGCCTCACGCAGGATTTGCGAAGGCGAGTTGCGTCAAGTCATGATGCGCAATGACACGACGCTCGAAGAATCAACCTATCTGGAAATACTGAACGAGAAGACTGCTGAGCTGTGCCGCGTCGCATGCGTGCTCGGCGCTGAACTGGCATCTGGGTCTGCATCACAGGTTGACGCATTGGCACGTTATGGGTGTTCACTTGGCGTTGCGTTCCAGGTCGCTGACGACTATCTCGATGTCTGGGGAAACGACCATGCCATCGGCAAAACGCTTGGGACAGACTTGATTCAAGGAAAGATCACGCTTCCGACGATTCGGCTTCTTGATCAAGCGAATGACCGCGATCGCGTTAGAATCCTCTCGATTCTGAATGGACCAAGCGAAGTTCGGTTCGACAAATTACAGCCATTCTTGAGCAACAGTGACGCTCGTCATTACACGCACCGAGTGGCACAGCAGTTCCAATGCGACGCGATCAAGTCGCTCGAAGCCTTCGAGTCGTCGATTGCGAAGGACGCACTGATCGGGCTGGCGGAGCTAGCAGTCTCTCGAGAGATTTAAGCCACATCGGGAAATTTGGCTCGCGACGCTAATCGTTGATGACTCGATTTCCAGCGAGATCGAACATGGCTTCATAGTGAATGCTGGCGAGGTAGTCAGATAGAGCGATGTATTCACGCGGTGTTAGCTCTTCCTTGATGGAATCCACTGCCCTTTGAATTAGCTTAACAAGCCTCTCAACCATTCTTGCTTCACCACCACCATAACGATGTCCAGGGTCCGATCGCTTGGCAAAGTTCTGCTCGATCACTCGGGTGTATGGCTTGAGGACTTGGTCATCGAGAGGTTTCGGCCAAAAGATTTTCCCAGATTTTTCGTCGTACTGTTGGCTGGTCAGTCGGTCTGGAGCTTTTTCCTTCGCCCGGCGGATCGCAATCTCTTCTGTGATCGGATTTCGATCAGCCTCAACTTGCTCATTACGATAATCTCGCATTTCGTAGTACGATTCGATTCGTTCTCGCTCGTTACTCAAATGCGAGTCGATTGCCTTTTGCAAGTTGATTGCTGAAAGCGAGCGAAAATAGGCCTGTTTGCCCAAAGCTTCCTGAAGCCTTGCTTGTCCTTTGAGGTTTGACGATGTGACAGTTCCGACTTCATTTCCCGCGTCAATCACCACGCCGCTGTTTCCGCCCAAATCAGCGATTGCTGCACCTGAGTCACTAGTCTCGTTCTTAATTGGGTCGTCGGCCGCCTTTGGGTCGTCGGCAAACCCGATGTTTCCGCCAAACGCGAGTATGGCTGAAATAACAAGAATCCGAGATTTGCCGGTCAGGTTTGTCGTCATTCGTCGGTCCATTGTTATTTGCTCCGCAAAAGGTTCGACGCGGTCGAAATTGCCGGCCGCCGTCGATTCAAGCTTACGCAAGTTGCGTTCCAAGATTCAAAGGTACGTTCCAACTCGCAGTGTTGTGGTTTGTGGCCCGTAAACCGACTACATTGCAGGAAGTGCGAAAAAGATTGGCTTGATCGAGTGTGTATGTTTGACTGGCTGCTTCGCACTTTTCTGCAACTTATTCTGTTTTTGGATGCTTTCCCACCATGAATCAATCGCTCTCACGTCGGCAATTCCACGCCATGGCTGCGGCTTCGGCTGCTGTAGCAACACTCACCACCCCGCGACGCAGTCGAGCTGTCGGACCGAACGAAAAGATTGGTTTGGCAATCGTTGGCGTGAACGGACGCGGTATGTCTCACGTTGGCGGTTTTGGAAAGAATGAAAAGGTTGAGATTCGGGCCATCGTCGATATTGACGAAAAAGTGGGCGGACAACGGGCAAGCCAGATCGCCGAGAAGTATGGCGAGCGACCAGCCGTTTACCGTGATGTTCGAGAGGCTTTGGACTCCAACGAGATTGATATCGTAAGCTGTGCCACCCCGAATCACTGGCACGCCTTGATCGGCATTTGGGCGATGCAGGCTGGTAAAGACGTCTATATCGAGAAGCCGATCAGCCACAATATTCACGAGGGTCGCGCCTTAGTCGCCGCCGCGAAGAAGTACGGCAAGATGTTCCAGACGGGTACCCAGTGCCGCAGCAGCAATGCGTGCATCGAAGCCGTCAAGTTCATCGAGGAGGGCGGCATCGGCGAGGTGAACTTCGCTCGTGGGCTGTGTTACAAGCGCCGTAAGTCGATTGGTGCTTTAGGCGATTACCCGATTCCACCAGGCGTCGACTTCGACCTTTGGAGCGGACCAGCACAGTTCACTGATCCGAAAGTGACTCGTCAGCAATTCCACTACGACTGGCACTGGCAGCGACTGTACGGGAATGGCGACCTGGGTAACCAAGGGCCACACCAAACCGACGTTGCCCGCTGGGGGCTTGGTCTGAATCGTCAACCGAACAGTGTTATCTCTTATGGAGGCCGGCTTGGTTATCAAGAGGAACGCAAAAGCGCGGCGTATGTGGACGCCGGAAATACTGCAAACACAGAAGTCTCGATCTATGACTATGGTGACAAGTGCATTGTGTTCGAAACTCGAGGTCTAGGTGTCGACGATTCAGCCGACGAGGAACTCAACAAGCTCTTCGATTCGACGAGCGGTAATAAAATTGGCGTCGTGTTCTACGGCAGCGACGGCTATGTCGTGCAGACGAGCTACGGCCACTGTGCCGCTTACGATCGCGACATGAAGTTGATGCGTGAATTCAAAGCGCAAGACGATTTGGATGCGGTTCACATGGGTAACTTTGTTGATGCATGTGTTTCTCGCGACGCTTCATCGTTGCATGCTGATGCAACAACGGGTCACCTTTCTGCGGCCGTAAGCCACCTTGGTAACATCTCCTATTACCTAGGCGAGTCGAATCGTGTTTCGCCGGCTGAATTGACAAAGACATTATCAACCGTGAAGAGCCTCGACGACAATGCAGCGACTCTGAATCGAACGCTCAAGCACCTCCAAGCGAGCGGTGTTGATCCCGAAAAAGAAATGCTGTCGCTCGGGCCACAACTCGCGTTCGATCCTGAAACAGAACGTTTTACGAACAACGAAGATGCCAATGCGCTTTTAACTCGCGAGTACCGCAAAGGCTTTGAAGTTCCCGACGCAGCGTCTGTTTAAAGCCTTGTTGGCGGCGATTCGGGTTTCTGCAATTGCTCCGTTGTTTTCGACCTCAAGCGTCCCATCAGGAAGGAACTACCTAATGGGCGGGCTTTGTACGAAGCGAGGAAGAAATGGTTACGTAGGACGGCCTTTCCAGGCTGTCAACAACACGATCCGGACGGCCTGGAAAGGCCGTCCTAAAGAATGCGGCGGGAATCTTTTCAACTGCCGCCCGCCTCAATTCGAAATCTGTCATTGACGTATGCCTAAGCCGTCATTGCCTCAGAGGGTTCCTCCGCCCCATTTGCCTGGTTCGACCTCGACGCCAAAACCAATGGCTCTTTTCCTCGCGTCCATGGCTCTCAACGAATTGCGGCGAATTTTCATGAGCGCCTCAGCCGCGTGGCGTCTTGATTCGATGCCCGGTTGCGGCCACAGTCCTCCGCCCAGCACCAGAAATGTGAGGATAATGACCGAGAATCGCTCAGAGCGTCGGCTGCGCAAAATCGCCGAGGTTTGAAATTTTCGACCCGTGAAGATTCGGAAATAGGCTCGCATAACCGCGATGCCGTTGAGCATGGCGACAATCACTACAGCAAGGCCGGTAACCGGATATACACCCACGGCGCCTTCAATGAGCAACTCAAGACCAACAAAGCCGACCGTGCCTGGAAAGCCAATCGAGGCTAGCCCCATCAACAGAAACAGACCAGCGAGTGTTGGGGAATGCTCGTACATCCCTTGAAAACGATCCAGCGATACTCTCCCAATTCTTGATTCGATCGCTCGCAACGTCAGGCCGAAACCACCAAGTGAAATTGCGACCGAGATCCAGACACAAAGCGCACCGGTCAGACCGACCGTCGTCACGACTTCTAAGCCGATGAGAACGAGTGAGCCATGGCTTAGAAAAAGAAAGCAAAAGAAACGGCGAGCATCTGTTTGGATAGTAGCCATTCCCGCAGCGTAGACCGCCGTAACAAGTGACAGCAAGACGATACTCTGCATCGCCCAGGCAGGTACAAATGGAACGACCAAGTGAACGACGAGGTAGGCCCCGGTCATGGGTGATACGAACAGCAATGCCGTACCGAACGTCGCGTGCTCAAAAAGATTGGTCATCCACAAGTGCAACGGAAATACGCCCGCACGAAGTATCGCTGCGATCGTGAGCATGGTCGGCGGAACCCACGAAGCAAAGGACGGCAGGATGTCGTTCTGCAAAAAAAACAGACCTCCTACTAGCATCGCGACAAACAGTCCCATGTGGAGTGAAAACACTCGTGTCGAGGCACCGCGGCGGCGCAATTCAAGCCATGGTGGTACACAGCCAATCGACATGAGAAAGACAATCATCCAAGGACTTCGGCAGCTCAGCGTTGCCAATACAATCGCTTGCGCCAAGAGTGTCCAACCAAAAGGAAATCGCCCGAGTTTCGTATTGAGCGTCGAGAAAATCGTTAGCAAATAGAGAAGCGATGTTAATGGAACTAGCGGCGCACTCAGTTCATCAATGACAAAGACATCTTGACCAAATGCCCATCTCGCAAAGTCCCAATTGTCATGAGCCTCGAACGTATGCAATTGGCTGAAGTCGTACCATTCCGCGAGCGTGAAGGCCAGTGTGACCATGCTCACAATGATCGCTACACGTTGTGCCGCCGCCTTGTCACGAGTGAAGATGCAGGCGATTGCCCCTACCAACGGAAAGACGACCGAACATTCCAGCCATGGAAAGTGCATTTGTTCTACAACGGGCATGAAGCTCTCAATTCACAGTCAATTGGCAATGCAGAAAACCGACACTCAATCACAACAGTTTTTATTCATGGCCGTGTTTCAAGTTTTCCGTCGTTCTTTCGCGGCCCTCTCGTTTGAATGCGTCGGCCCCTCCAGGAACTTTTCACAACGGAGCTCAATTCGGTTCGCCATTCGAAACAAATGGACAAAAGGTTGGACTACGAAATCATCAAGCATGGAATCCATATAACCACGTTCCCAGGCAAAACGATAAAACCGTTCGCGTGTCGATGGCGTCAGCCAACGCTGCCAAACCGTAGGCGAGGGTGGTAAGTGATCTCCAATCGCGTTCTCCAAGCTGCTGTAGTCCTTGAGAAGTGATGGCGCGCGAACAAGTTGGAGCGTTCGAATGCACGCATGTCCAACAATATGAATGAGCGGGATATATCGAAGGCCAATTCCGATCTCAACCACAATGATGCTGACTTGGATGAGAGAGGCGTACGACAAAGCACTTTTTACGTCAGATTGCACTCGCGTCGCCATGGTTGCGTAGATCATCGTCACCAGTCCCAGCACAACCACAATTGCACTGAGTGTCTTCGACGCCTCTAAAACCGGACTGACACGCAACAATAGAAATGCGCCAAGATGCACGGATAATGCCCCATAGAATACGGCACTAGAGGGTGTCGGTCCTTCCATCGCCCTTGGTAACCAACCAGAAAACGGGACCAAAGCCGACTTTCCCGCCGCAGCAATTAAAAGTAACAATCCAACAAGTAACGCTTGCTGTTCGGTGATGGATACTTTGCCGAAAGGCCAGTCTCCTTCGCCCATCAAGACCGCAAAGTCGCCTGAGCCTGAGAGGTGGTGGAGAGACAAGGCTGCCACCAGAAACGCGGCATCTGCTATCCGGTAAACCGCCCACACTCTCAGTCCATTCTGTACTGGCGAGGCACGGTCATGGTAATACGCGACAAGCAAGGCGGAAGAAAGCCCAACCAACTCCCAAGCGAAAAAGAGTGTTTCAATGGTTCCCGCAATCGAAGACCAAACCATCCCGAGTTGAAATATCGAATAAAACAAAAAAAATCGATTGTAGCCTGGTTCAAGATGCAAGTATTTTACAGCGAACGCGCCAATGACACCGCACAATACAAATGTCATCACCGCAAACGGGATACTGAGCCGATCGAACACGAACTTCATTCGTAGGTGAAATTCTCCCGCATGAGGCGCATTCGATGGCGTTGCATGTTGGCTTGACTCAATTGGACCTGACATTTCATCTGTAATATCAGACGTGTCGGCAAGGTTATGCAGTGAAACCCAGTTGCCAAATTCCAAAGGCACATCGCGCACCCCCGTTGCAAGCATAAAGAACAGGATGCAAAGCGATGCACATAAGCCGGTAATACTGCAAGTCTGAGCAAATCCAGAGATCGCAACTTCACTAAGCTTGTACCGAAAAAGTGTTGTCAAGCCAAGCATCATGAGCAGTGCTGCTGGGCTTACGACGACTACAATTCCTGTCACGGTGAGCAATAGGTTCGGCACCATGATTACGATTTCTCCTCAAGGACCATCGCAAACCCTAAGTTACCTCTTCGGCCACGGTACCAGTCCATTGAACTCGGCGCTTGGGGGAGTGTTGACGTTAGGGGTTCGTAGTCGATGAAAGTGCCATCGCTATACTGCTGGATACGGTTCGAGTGGGGGTCAAGCACGGCGAGTTGCGCCCATCCGTTGCAACAGATGCGTGCGATCGTCGGGTTTTCACGGATGATCGCCAGCATCGCTGCGGCGGTCGTCTCAATCACAAATAGAAGTCGTACTGGTTCGTGAATATCAACTCCCTGCCACGGAAGACCGGTTCGTAAATCACTTGCGGAGCCGTCCATCACGCCAAGAAGCGACGTGATATTGTGAGGCAACTTCGTTCCAGATCCCCAACCACTATTGTCAATCGCGGAAAGCGTGTAGAGCATATTGATCCCTTCACACACGGGGATAACAGCCGCAAGAATTCGAGAAAGTATCCCGTTTTCGTGATTGTCTTGGCTTGCATCGTAGGACATTAAGAACGAGCGGCGGTCTAGAAACATCCCTCGCAATCGACCTCGTCGGCCAACAAAACAGAGGGCGTTGGTGCTGTTGCCGTATTCAGGTCGGGTCTGGGCCAGATCTTCGGAACGGACCTCCACATGTTGGAGTGCTTCGATCGGCGTGAATTGGAGCGACGCCGTCTCGAAACGGCGGCATCGCTCATGTGCATTTCGCTCGGCAACTTGAGAGAAAATGTCCATTGCCATCTTGATGTCACGTATATGCGACGTCGGCAACAACTCCAAGTCGTAGTAGCGAATGGATTCTGTCGCTGTGTTGTGCAATCCGCCAAGGAAATGCGTATCGTCTGGAATTGCAATTCCCCGACTGAACAACTGGGCTCGCACGCGACGATCATTCAGGATTGCGGCCAATGCACGGGCGTTTGCAGCGCCCGGGGCGCCGGAACAGGCACCACAATGATACGCCGACTCGTGAGGATTATTGAGACAATTCGAGCCGTGACCAAGAATGATTACCAGTCGAGCAAAACGTGACGTCAGCCCCGTATCGCGGAGAGCACGTTCGCCCATCGCGACCATTTCTGTAAGTGTAAAACCGATTCCCTCATCATCCGGTCCGGCGGGTGTAGCTTCGGGTCTTTCGAGTCTCAGTCGAGTCACTGGCGGCGTCGACATGAACCCTCGAGCGGTGCGATGCATTCTCGCGGTTAACCGTGGGAAAATGATACGTCCAACAAGTGGAGCTGTGAACAACGGGCCAAGGATAGCAGTCAACAATGCACCCGAAATCGAACCGCGTGTGCCCGTATTGAAATGGTGAGTAGCAGTTCCGAGCCAACGTCTTGCATTTGCGCGTTGACGATCCGAATCAATTAGCGAAAGCACGACATCTTCAACGACCCAATTCTGAGGCTTGATGACGATGGGGCTGAGTGCAGTGTAGTGTGCCTCGCCGGCTCCCCGAAAATACATCGGCACGTTAAAGAAGCCTGCATTGCCAAACGTCTCAACATCGGGTGCAACTTCTTCAATGTGCCGTCGGAAAGACTCCTCTCTCGCATCAATGCAAGTGAAAACTTGCAATCTCGGAACGTCAGGCTTCAATAGCGGCAATGCTGCTCGCGCTGCAATCGCATCGAGCATTTGGTGGGCAAGATGGCGTTCGAAGGCTAAATGGAAAACTCGACGACGTTCGAACGGAGAAAACGACTCGACTTCGCTAACAAGCTCCGTCCAGCTCGAATTGGACAGCTCAGCCAATTGTCGAGGTGTCCACACATGAAGTTGCGCCAACTGCAAAATGGGATAGGCTCGATGTTCGACACTCGCACCTACGCGATCGGGTGGAAAGTGCTCGGACAAGAAATCCGGCAACCGATCAAGGGACTCACGATAGTCGAGCGAGTCTTGAGCAATCCAGCTGATTGCGAATCGATCGAACAAAAGCCGCACGGCCAGGTACTCCACCAAGCATCCTTTTGGCGATGGGATATAAACTCGATCGGGTCTTGTTTCCGTTTGCCAAATCATGCCTGCCCAGCCACGTTGGGCCAACAGTGAACGGGTCAGAAACGCTTCCTTGTCTTGTACTGGGATCCCCAACGCTAACAGCGATTCCTCCAGCGATTCGATCGCCGTTATCCCGTTTTGCTGTATCCGCTTGACTTCTTTTCCGAGCGGACGAAGCCAGCGACTTGTTAAGTGCCCGCCCGCACTAAAAAGAGACAAGAATGAACTGAAAAATCCTTGATCGCGTCGCGGCAATCGCCATTGGGCGTATCCCTGGTCCAAGTAGGCCGAACAAAACCGTCCGAGCACTGGATGCACCAATTCGTCGCTATCGTCTTTGGCGGCACGGAGTAATAAATCGCGTGGCCGAAGATATTCCACAAACTTGCCGCGATGTCGTGGCATGGATTTGATCCGCGACCGGGAAATTCGCCACAATAAAGACAAGCAAATCGTTTCCCACGCCGACTCCGGCAACGTTGCAAAATTACCTAAGTGGAAACGTGAAATCGATTTTTGTACAGTGGCGGAAAGTTCTTGTCGCGTGACGCTAAGAGGACGTCCGGGCGTTCGTGGGAAATCGGCTCTGACCCAATCTCGCGTTGTCGCAACGAACTTCTCACGATCACAATCGGGCAAGTCATGGCGAAACCGCCGGATCGCTTCGATTCCACCGAGTTCCCAACGAAGCTCGTTCTCAGTTCCAGGGTTGATGGAGTGCGTCAGCATGCTCAGACGCAATTCGCCACAATCAACCAGTCCTGCAATTTTATGCTTGGCGTTGTGACGGAGGTCTCCAGCAATGATCTCGTTCAAGACACTGACCGTAATTCGGCCTTCGGCAAATTTCTTGCGGTAAGCGCCTTCTTGAAGGAAGGGCTCGCAACCGTAGAGGTCATAGACGCTTCGTAAAGTGTCGACGAACGGTTGGTCCTCGAAGCCTTGCAGCGGATTTTGAAACGCAAACGCGGTGATCGGTCCTTGCGACGGAAGCAGTTCCGCCAATTTTCGAATCAGTTCTTCTGTTTCATTGGATCCGGGACAATCCGATTCGTTAGCTCTTACGAGCGAAGTGAAATTCACTTCTCGTCTCCGCCGCCGGATAGCAATGCGAGTGAATCACCTTTTGCTGTATTCATCATCATCTCTATTTTTGCTACTCGATCCCTAAAAAGTGCACCGATGAAGGCCAACTCATGTTCGTCGAAGAGGCGGCGAAGCTCGCGGCTACGATGAACGACACCACGAACCGTACGACCAGCATTGCTGCGAATTGTCGAAAAGGCACGGTCAAAGAGGTCATTGTCGGAGCAAAAACGGGTTCCAATCCGTGGTGGCGACACGTCGATGGAGTGACGAACTTCCTCGAGCAATGAAGCCACGTGCTCGCAATCATAGTTTTGCAAGACCGCTCGCGATGCGTCGTTCTCGTCGACCGAGCACTGTACCACACCGCTTTCAAGATGTCCCATGACGATGATCTTAGCACCGCCGATCAAGCAAGTGTACTCCACGCTTGCGAGTAACACATGAATGGGCACATTACCAACGTCGCGGATACTACCGACATCGCCGAGCCCCCAAGTCGTTACCCAGCACCAAGTCGACGATCAATTCGGCAGGCGTGCGAGGGTTGGCTCCACGACTGGCGGCTCACACCGGACGTTCATCGGACGGGTTCAACAAAGACTGGCGAATGAAAATCATCAATACCTGACAGCCGTGTTCCGAAGCACGAACCAAGTACGATTTTCTAATCGCGCCGAAACGCTCTCGCGGCAGGAAATCCAATACCTGCCGCTCGCCTAAAATCACTGATATTGGAACGGTGTCTTAGCCCAAGCTCATTGTGACGGTTTTTAGTTCCGTGTAATTCTGCAAGCCGGCTTCGCCGAGTTCACGGCCGATGCCACTCATTTTGAAACCACCGAACGGTGCGGCTGCGTCGAAAACGTCATAGCAATTGACCCAAACGGTCCCAGCTTTGATGCTGTTGGCGATGGTGTGAGCCTTGCCAACGTCGCGAGTCCAAACGGCCGCCGCCAAACCAAATGTCGTTTTGTTCGAACGTTCGATGATCTCGTCGACAGTTTTGAATTTCAAGATATTCATCACCGGGCCAAAGATCTCTTCCGTGGCGATCGTCATCTCGTCGGTTACATCGGCAAATACGGTTGGCTCGATGAAGTATCCCTTGTCGCCAAAGCGAGTGCCGCCCGTTAAGCAACTTGCGCCTTGCTGGTTGCCTTGGTCGATGTAGCCCATGATCTTGTCGAACTGGTCTTTGTCGACCTGTGGTCCTTGCGTCGTCGCCAGGTCAAACGGGTTACCAAGAACACGGCTCTTGGCACGCTGAACAATTCGGTCGACAAACTCATCATGCACAGATTCTTCGACAAACAAGCGGCTGCCAGCGCAACAGCATTGTCCTTGATTGAAGAACAGTCCGAATTCCGCACCCGCGATCGCGGCGTCGATATCTGCGTCTGCGAAAACGATGTTCGGGCTCTTTCCGCCAAGCTCGAGTGTCACACGTTTCATCGTTTCCGCCGCACCCCGCATGATGAGCTTGCCCGTTTCGTGGTGACCGGTGAATGCGATCTTGTCGACACCTGGATGCGCAACAAGCGGTGCACCCGCGCCAGGCCCAAACCCAGGCACAACGTTGATGACACCCGCAGGGATGCCAGCTTCGAGCGCCAAGTCAGCCATTCGTAAACAGCTCAGCGGTGTTTGCTCAGCCGGCTTCATGACGATCGTGCAGCCCGTGGCCAGCGCTGGTCCCCATTTCCAAGCGGTCATCAATGCCGGAAAATTCCAAGGAATGATTTGTCCGACCACACCAACAGGCTGGCGCCGTGTATAGCAAAAATGGTTGCCACGAATCGGAATCGTTTGGCCGCAAATCTTGTCGGCCCATCCGGCGTAGTAGCGGATGCAATCGATCACGAGCGGTATGTCGGCGCCGCGTGAGTCGGCGATCGGCTTGCCGTTGTCGAGTGTTTCAAGACCCGCGAGTTCATCGAGATTGTCTTCGATCAAGTCCGCGAGCCGATTCATCAGACGACCTCGATCACGTGCATCCATTTTTGACCACGGCCCACTATCGAAAGCTCGCCGCGCCGCTTGAACCGCAGCGTCGATGTCCGCCTCTCCGCCTTCGGCGACGTCACAAATCGGTTCCTCCGTCACTGGGTTCACTGTTTGAAACGTTTTGCCGCTGATTGAGTCACGCCACGTGCCGTCGATCAAAATCCGAGTCCGCTTAATCTTCGGGGCTGTGTACGTTGTTTT
The DNA here is from genome assembly GCA_041739875.1 of Pirellulaceae bacterium. GTDB lineage: Bacteria > Planctomycetota > Planctomycetia > Pirellulales > Pirellulaceae > JBBSJZ01. The sequence goes on along the minus strand of JBGSNA010000278.1, from coordinate 25,840 downwards.
TTGGGGTTCCATTGCAATGGACATAGTCAAAACTCCGAAAGAGAAAGTAGTGGCGAGGACACTCTCATTGTATCGGCTACGGTCGATGCAAGTGAACCGCATGCCAGTATGTTCGCGCTGGAGAATTGGGAGGCAAACACTCACTCAATCCAATGCTGATTGCGCGGGAGGGAACTAGCCGAACCAGCCGCGGATGCTGTCGAGTGCGCGATTGAAGAGTTTGCCGCTGAGGAAATCTTCGGTCCACGTTTCGCGGTCGTGGTCAAAGTTGAGCCAAACGGCTTCGAGGTACGGGTGGGACGCAGTCGCGAGAGTCGTGTAGAGGCCCTCTTCGTGAATCGCCGTTAGCGAAGACTGGTAGTGCTGGAGAATGTGCTGGTCAAACAAGTCACCGGCAACAACGACGGTCGACAATGCGCCGCGCGACGACAGTGTGATTCGATTCATTGCGAACATCGTCATCGCGGTACTGACATCCCAAACCGAGGTGCCAGCAGCGGTCGCCTCGTTTTCCATGTCTTGCCACATCCGAGCCACTTCTTTTTGTGGCAGAATCTGTGTCGGATCAATCTTGCCGACGCGTTCAGAAATCTGAGCAATCACCGTGCGAATACCGTCGACGTTGATTGGCGGTTTTTCCAACGCGTCGACAGCGGTGGAAGCGGTGTCCTCAAGGGATCGAAGCAAGTCGGAAACGTTGTCGATGCTTGATTCCGCATCGATAATCCCTTCGCGGCGAAGCTCCTCGCCGAGCTTGCCGAGAAAGTGACCCGAGCCATACGCGATGTCATTGAAGATGGCCAATACCGTCATCGGGGACAAATGCATCGTCGCGGCCCCGGCAACATCCAGCAATCCGCTGACCGCTTTCTGGGCAAGTTGAGTTTCCTGCTCAGGATTTACGTTCGTCGTTGGAACAGCGCTGTGAACACCGCCAATGTCATGCCGCACGATATCGAGCGCTTGCTGGATAAAAACGCTATAGCTGCGTGAGGAACGGAACGCTGCGGGAATGATGTGGGCGGCCGACTCATGGATCAATCCACCCACAACCGCAGCAGCACTGCGGGCTGTGCGTTCGGGAAGTGACAACCCGTACGTCAGCATCGATACCAACGAGTCGCCGGGCTGGGGCGGTGTGTCCTCGGGGTGACTGGGTTCTGCGGCAGCCATCTCTACAGTGACTCCATCAACGGCAAACTCACCGATTGACCATTGGGTCCATCGATGATTTTTCCGAGACCGATCACTTTTCCACTTTTCATCGATACGTCGAGATTCTCAACCGGAAGCAACTCGTCATTCGCGAGTCGAATCTTGGGTGAATCACCTGATGTTTCGAGCTCGCCCACTATGACGACGCCCTGGTTAGGCCGCTTCGCTGTCGATAGTTTCAACCACTGGGGCGTTGCCCCCGCAACATCGTTCAGTAACGACTCATCCGACTTTAACTTTGCGACGATCTCTTCGCCTGCGGAGGAGTTTGCGGCATCGAGCAGCGATCCGACCCCAGCAAGTGCAATGTAAGCACCGACCAACACGGGTTTGCGTTGAGCATCATTGGCCGCCAGTCCACTCAATTGGTCAAGCATCTCTGTCGCTTCGTCTCGAGCCGCAGCCAGCTCGGGCGCGTACGTCTCTGCGGCTGGTGGTTGTTGCGTCGCAGGCTCGAGGACAGGCGGTTGTGGTTCAATCATCTCCGCGCTTGGCACTGTCTCGTCCGGTGCTGTAATTTCCGGCATCGTCACGTCCGGTGCCGTGACTTCTGGTGCTGTAATTTCTGGTGCTGTGACTTCGGGCATCGAGATTTCAGGCTTTGGTACTTCCGGTAGGGTCAACTCAGGAACCATGACATCGGGCGTCGGTGCTTGGATATCAACCGATTCTGGGACGTTCATAGCTTCCACCGGAGAGCTGATTTGCTCCAAGGCATCAGCCGCAGGATCACTGACCGGGCTGTCGGATGTTCCAAGATCTTCGCCTAGAGAACGTCCGGTCGACGGATTGGATCGCTTGGGGTTTGGGTCGGGCTCTCCGATGTTCGGCATCACAGCGGCGGCCGATCGATTGTTGGATGTTGACGTCCAAGAGTAACTACCGTCCATCGGCCACACGCCGAGATTGGGCGCTTCCTTGATGCCCATGTAGTCCAAACCAAGCAAGATACCCGCCGCTGCGGGGATCGCAATCACTGGACCGAGCGCGATACCAAGCAGTGTCTTGAGCGGCGAGCTCTTTTTCTTCCGTCTGGATGAACTCGCAGCCAGAGGAGGCAACGGTTGGACTCGCATGGGCGCGACTGATTGAGTACCGCGCGCCTCTTGGATCGTAAACTCTGGATCGATCTCGTCATCGTCACCCACTTCAATCCGCATCGGATTCCTGTGCTGATTGAAATCGTCCGTCGTTTCAAACTGAGCGGATCCGCCAAACTCATTACTTCCAAAATTATTGTCATCAATCTCCAAGTCGCTTTGGCCTTGGATGCCTGCGGCGCTCGCGGCATACGCCATCGCGCCTGCAGCACCCATACCAAGCGACTTTCCCGCAATCCCCAAACCAGAGATCTCGCGGCCATCAGCGCCGATGATCTTCAGCACAGGCGGCAAATGTCGAAGCGCCTCTTGGAGCGGAAACGTTTCGTGACACCAAGGGCACTTCGCATACGCATCTGCTGGAAGTGACTCCGTCGGAACTCGATAAGATTCATGGCAACGTGGGCAATTCGAAATCATCTTGGTCAACCTGTGGCGATAATGCCTTGAACGTCGTGTCGAAACCCGTCAAACGACTCGTGTTTGTGAATTCGGTTTTCTCAACATTGTAACTTCTCGATATTGTAACTCAGCGGATGCCGTGCGTCGCCTGAACCGGAGTAACTTGAGTCCGCTGGACCGGGGCAACTTGAGTCCGCTGGACCGTGTAGCCTGCATTCGCCTTTTGCCCAACAATTGCCTACGAATCAAGAATAAACCGCCAGCAACTTAGTCCGCAGATAACTCACCAGCCCGACCGCCGAGAGCGGGGAGCCCGTCGCTCGGCGGATCAACTCCTCGCTGCTGCAGCAGCACCCCAGCGTGTGGACTTTTTCGCGAAGCCAGCCCAAAAGCGGGGCAAACTCGCCTTCAGCAAACATCGAGTCCAGGTCACCCAGGTCCGACTTCGCCGCGTTAAACAACTGGGCACTAGCCAAATTCCCGAGCGTGTACGTTGGGAAATACCCGATCAGCCCCGCACTCCAATGCACATCTTGTAACACTCCGTTGGCATCCGACGTCGGGCGAATACCGAGATCTCGCGTGTACCGATCATTCCATGCCGCTGGCAAGTCGGCCGTGGTTAGCGTGCCTTCAATCAGCTCCCGTTCCAAATCAAATCGAATGATGATGTGCAGGTTATAAGTCGCTTCGTCAGCCTCCACGCGAATCAAGCTTGGTCGTACGGTGTTCACTGCACGATAAAACTCGCCGGCGGAAACATCGTCGAGCGAATCCGCAAATAAAGTTCTCAGATGCGGAAACATCCACTCACAAAACGCTCGGCTGCGCCCCACTTGGTTCTCCCATAATCGAGACTGGGACTCATGCATCCCAAGCGAAACATACGACCCAGGCGGCAAACCGAACCAATCGCTTCTCATCCCTTGTTCGTACATACCATGCCCCGCCTCGTGCAGCGTTCCATACAATCCACCGGGCAACCAATTCGATTCGTATCGAGTGAGAATGCGACAGTCATGCGGACCGAGTGTGGTGCAGAACGGATGGCTTGTTTCATCCAATCGGCCACGCGAAAAATCAAATCCAATGGCCCCAGCCACTCGCTGGCTCAACACTTTTTGTTGTTCAACCGGATACGTGCGTTCCAAGATCGACACGTTGGGATGATGAGGCGAATCGTGGAGCGTTTGAATGAGTTCGACCAGGGGTTCTCTCAGCTCATCGAACACTCGCTTCAGATCATCAACGCGAGCATCGGGTTCATACTCGTCCAGCAATGCCTCATACGTTGACCGATCCGTTGCATCAGCCAAGCATTGGCCCTCTTCGCGTTTGAGCTTCAGAATCGTATCCAGTGCCGGCGCGAACATTTCATAGTCGTCAGCTTTTCTTGCGGCGTCCCAGGTCTGTTGTCCACGCACCGTTGCGATCGAGATCGCTTCAACCAGTTCGGTGGACAATTTTTGATTGTGACAAAGATCTCGATACAAGCCTCGTACCGTCGCAGCCTCATCGCCGTCCGGTGGCATCGAAGCAATCTGCTGGTTCAACTCCTGCAAATCGGCTGCGTAACTGGCGTCTGTTCTTTGGCGATGCACGGCCGCTCGCAGCGACGAAACTTGTTCGGCGCGATAATCCCCAGCCTTCGCTGGCATCCGTGTCCGCTCGTCCCACTCCAATGTATCTGCGGCTGTTTGCAACCGCATGGCGCTGCGAGCGTGTGAGCATACCGAATCGAATCGTTGAGCGTCGATGATTGTTGGTTCGCTGGTTTGTGGCGTCATGATGCAGTGAGTCCTTCGGCGGTTGGATCGGCAAGCTCGCTTGGCGGCTGTTCCGCAAGCTCGTGGTTCAAGATTTCAAGTAGCGTTTGCAAGAACACCACAACCATTGGCCCGACCAAAATACCGATCGGTCCAAAGACGCGAACGCCGCCCAACACGCTCAAAAGCGCGAACAAGGGATGCAATTGCGAACGACCATGAAGCACGAAAACTTTGATGACATTGTCAATCGACGAGATAATCAACGTACCGAAAATCGCTAACGCAATCGCCTCGGTATAGTGCTGTTCGACGGCGCCGAGCCACAACGCACATGGGATCCAAACGGACGCAGCCCCGAGGAACGGCACCAAGGCCATTAAACTTGTCACCAAAAACAATAGCACGAGCGATTCGAGGCCTGCAAAGTAATACGCAATCGTCGCCAATACACCTTGCGCAAGCGCACTGAGCACGCTCGCGAGTACCACCGCTCGACTCGTTCGATCAAACTCGAGCAGCAATCGGCGTTCGTAATCATCGTCCAGTGGGCTCAATCGCATCAGCGTGCCGATCATCGCCGGACCGTCGATCAAAAAGAAATAGACGGACACGACCAAGATGCCTAAGCCGATGAGAAACTCGATCGCCAATCCTCCAGTCGCACTTGTGAGCTGAACAAACCGTGGCTGGAGTGCTTCGCGATTCTCGCGCAGGAGGTTTGCCAGACTTGATGCACTAGGCGTTGGGATCAATCGTAACTGGCTACGAAACGTACCGCCCAGCAACGTGTGCATCCAAGACCGTATCGACGCACTCGCGATCACCGCTGCCTGATTTAATTCGCCTTTCTTACTCGCGGTCGCCTGGTCGCTAAGCTCGTCCTCCGCCGTTCCGCTCACGTCAGCGTCCACATGCGATAGGAACTTCTCCAAGTTCTGTTCGGCAAGCGCCGCTTCCGGATCAGCTGTGTCGGGCCCGTCGACATTTTCATGCAAGAAACGAACGAGCGTTATCGCTTCGTTAGTCTTTTTAGTCATCTCCTCGGGTTCACCATCGTCAAACGTATCCGCAAGATCGTTGAGTCGTTGAAATTTTTCTGCATGAGGCAGCGACAATCCAAAGCGATCGCGGACTCGATCGATCGCGTCAGCCACGTTATTCGAACCCACGTGCCGAACCATCGATGTAAACTGTGTCGCCGCCACCGATATCACGAGGATGACGGGAAGCAGTACGATCACGAGAATGAGCGAGGTCGTACCCACAGCCGCCAATCGCTGGCGTCCGCCCACACGACAATAAATCCATTCGTGGACTGGGCGAAAAATCACCACCAATAACGCGGCCAAGAACAGCGGGATAAAGAATCCCGCCATGACTTGGTAAAATAAGACTCCCACTGCAAAAATGCCGATGACAAGCATCACGACGGACATGATCCGCGATAACGACGGCAAACCAGGAAATAATCCAGGTTTCTCCAGTGCGTCTTTTTCCTGTGCGATATCGATCGGCGGTGAACTCGCATTCACACCGGATTCTGCATTCACAGCGGATTCGCTGTGCGATTGCGAGCTTTGGGGTGATGCGGTGGTCGGCGTCGGTTTGTCCGAAGGCTTCTTGTCGCGGCGTCGTGACATTTTGCAAACATCAAGTCGAAGGTTTGGACGAGTGGTGCCGCAATCCCTGCGTACGCAATCCTGGCGTAGCAATGACCCAGCGGAAGCGGGAATTGTGAACCACACAGAGGCCGATGAACAGACGAGCGAACCGATCCCACAATGACTTCGCCTGAAAACAGATCTTCTGAAAACGGATCGCTCGAAAACAGATTGCCTGAACCCGAACGTCGCGAAACGCCAACGACCGACCCAAATCGCCCCAACTTGCCATCAAAGCGTTTTCGCTGGCGATGGATGGCATGCTTGAAGCTACTGATTGCCATTGCAGTCATCATCGGTCTTGCCGCAACGTCCCACTCGGCCTTGAACCAATGGCGCAACCAGCCGCCTGAAACACGAATTAGTCTGCTGAACTTGGATCGAACTTTGCTGGGCATCGCAGCGATACTCTATGCACTCGGCATCGCGATTAGCTTCATGGTGGTCCGACAAGCGATCCATGCACTCGGTCATCGAGCCCCGTGGCACGTCGTTTTGGCGGCCCAAATTCTTGGTCACCTCGGCAAGTATGTGCCGGGTAAAGCCGTGGTGTTAGTACTTCGCGTTGGTGCATTGTCAACGCACGGCGTTCCAAGTGTCCCAGCCACGATAAGCGTGTTCATCGAGACGTTGACGATGCTGGCGGTTGGGTCGGCGATCGCATGCAGCCTTGTATTCACGGTTCCGCTGCCGGATTGGATTCGCGCCGGGGCTGTGTTGACCGCAATGGCAGCCACTATTCCCACCTTGCCGCCGATACTCAGTCGCATCGCAGGACGGATCACACGAAGCGAAGTGAATTTGCGAGGTGCGGCCGGATGGTGGCTTTATCTGGGTGCTCTTTTTTGGTCAGCCCTATCATGGTTATTGATCGGCGGCTCATTGGTCGCCGTGGTCATGTCGATCCCCCACAACAGCACGTGGCCAGTCTCTTGGCCAGTCTCTTGGCCAGCGCCGTGGGAGTTGTACTGGATTTCGACCGCAGCCATCGGGCTCGCGTTTTCAGTCGGTTTCGTGTCGCTATTGCCCGGAGGAGCTGGTGTGCGCGAATTGGTGCTCATCAGCATGTTGACGTCGGCGATCGGTTCGCAGCACGCTTTGATCGCCACCATTTTGCTGCGAATTTTGTTTATTGTCGTCGAATCGATACTGGCCTTGGCTGCCTATTTGTGGCTGCGGCAAATCGCTCCAACTCGTAGCCAGTAGCATTCAAAACGAGTCACTTTCAGTTACCATTGTCCCTCCTGGGGTGTTGTTTCATCAGCCCCAGGGGCTTTCCGGAGTTGGTCCCCAAGGTTCCCCCAATTCGAAACCAAGTTGGCTTCATTGAGTATTGAAACGATTTCCCGACGGACCGTATCGTTTGTGATTCCCGTATTCGACGAGCAGGACTCGTTGGTGGAGTTACATCGCCAATTGCTAGTCGCCGGTGAGGCGGCGGGGATTGAGTCCCAAATTGTGTTCGTCGATGACGGGTCCAAAGACCGATCATGGGTCGTACTCTGTCAACTGGCCCGCGATCATGCAACGACTCAAGCGATTCGTTTTCGTCGCAATTTTGGCAAAGCGGCTGCGCTGGCTGCCGGGTTCAATGCCGCAAGCGGTGAGATTGTCATCACGCTTGATGCGGACTTACAGGACGACCCGGCGGAGATTCCTCGGTTCCTCAGCAAACTGGATGACGGCTTCGATTGCGTGAGTGGTTGGAAACGAGTGCGTCACGATCCCTGGCACAAGACGATACCGAGTCTTGTGTTCAACGGTCTTGTCAGCGGGCTAACCAAAGTCCAGCTTCATGATCACAACTGCGGGTTCAAAGCGTATCGTCGCGAGATCTTTAACGAAGTCAAACTGTACGGCGAATTGCATCGTTTCGTTCCCGTGCTCGCCGCTTCGCATGGTTGGCGCGTCGGTGAAATCGAAGTCCACCATCGCGCTCGCCAACATGGACGCAGCAAGTATGGTGTCTCGCGACTGGTCAAAGGATTTCTCGATCTGCTGACAATCTATTTCTTGACGGGGTTTGCCCAGCGACCACTCCACTTGATCGGTTCCGCAGGCATGTTGTGCTTTGCAACCGGCGGTATCGGCCTGGTCTGGCTTTCCGCGATCTGGGTGCTGAGTCGCTTGTCCGAGAATTGGGTCGATGTGGACTTACATTCCCGAGCGATTTTCTATTACTGCATTCTCGCTATCCTGCTCGGTGCCCAGTTGCTTGTTGCGGGTTTACTTGCTGAATTGATTGTGTCGGTGACGCGTGAATCGCGAGAGCCCTACAGCATTGCCGAGCGTGTATCCAGCGAGCGGGCATCCGCCGAGCGAAACGTATCGGCGAGTGGCACAAGCGCAGACGGAGTCACGTCATGATGCACAAAGACGAGGCGGAACGTCGCCAGCGAAGAAACCAATTCGCGTTGCTTATTTTGATAGTTCTTTCGATCGCTGCAGGCCGCATCGCGGTCGTCCGAAGCGCCGAAGGTGATACCGCGTTTCTAAGTGCGAATGACCGCAGCCGATGGTGCACCGTTGCGGCTCTGGTAGAAGACGGTACTTATGAAATCGATCGGCTGATCGAAATTCGGTCGGAACGAAATCGCCGTCCGTGGGGCACGATCGATCGTGTTGTTCATCGTGGCGACGATGGTGCGATGCATTCCTACAGCAGCAAGCCACCGCTCTATTCAACACTCGTGGCGGGCGTTTACCAGGTGTTCTATTGGGTGACCAATATGACGCTGACGGATCAACCGATCTATGCCACGCGACTCTTGCTCGCGATCGTCAATTTGCCGCTCTTGGCGATGTTTCTTGTTTGTACGATCTTGTCGATCGAGACGCTCGGTACAGGATATTGGCAGCGCCGGTATCTTGAATTGACGGTCTGCTTTGGCACCTTGATCTTGCCATTCACGATTTCATTAAATAACCATTTGCCCGCCGCAGCCGCAACGAGCTTAGTACTTTGGATTTACTTGACCCTTGCCGATAAATTGGACAGCGAGTTTGACGCCGCAACGTATCACGTTCGTTGGACCGTCTGGGCTCTGGCGGGATTCTCAGCCGCGATGGTGGCTGCGAATGAACTGCCCGCCTTGTCGATGTTTTGTGTCTGGGCAGTCCTATTTGCATGGTTGGATCGTCAATCCATCGTGCCGTTCATGTCGGGAGCCGCGGTCGTCGCGATCGCCTTTTTTGCCACGACATGGATCGCTCATAGCAGTCTCCGGCCACCCTACGCGCATCGTGGTGTGGGTGACCAAATCGCAAGTGTGACCCAGGCTGACTCGGTGACGAAATTGGCTGAGACGGTAAAGTATCAACTCGTCATGGCCGGATTGATTTCGCCGTCCGCCAAAGTGGAGATTCAAGCTTCCGACGAACCGACGCGTTTGCGAGTGGCAACGAGTGACAATCGACGCTTTGCACTTGTTCCTGAGCTCGAATCCGTTGCAAGTCTTGAATCCACGATCAAGGTCACTCCAACCGATCCAACGCCATGGAGCCTCTGTCATTGGGACGATTGGTATGAGTATCCCGGCAGTTATTGGCAGGATGGACGTCGCGCTGGTGTCGATCGAGGCGAACCCAGTCGATTCAAGTACCTGTTTCACGCCACGTTGGGGCATCATGGACTGTTCTCCATCACACCTTTGTGGGTCATGTTGCCGCTTGGGTTGGTGTTCGGAATGAGCTACGGACCGCGCGACATTCGGCTGTTGATGGCGGGAATCGCTGTGACCTCGGTCGTTTGTTTTGTGTTTTATATGCTGCGTCCAGAAATTGATCGAAATTATGGTGGGGTCAGTATCTGCTTTCGCTGGATGCTCTGGTTTGCCCCACTTTGGCTTTTTGCCATCGCACCAGCAGTCAATTACTCTGGAACATGGCTAAATGGCCGTGTCTTTCTCATGGTGTTGCTAGCGTTGAGCGTTTTTTCAGTCGCGGTGTCGCTTGACAGTCCTTGGCAGTCGCCTTGGATCTATCGCTTCTGGACGTTTTTGGGCTGGATTGAGACTTAACGGTCGGACTACGATCCAAATCGGCTTTTAGGCCGGTTTTCATTGTATTTCAGCCACTCAATGGGCAGCGATTTGACTCGCACGGACGCCGCGCGTGAAACACGCCGACGGGGACGGATTCCCCGTGCGCTGCTGTTCGCGCTTTTGGTGCTGGCGATCGTCTTTACGGCTCGGACACTCGCACCGCAAACGATTGGCGAGCAAGTCCGACGCAGTGTGCTGGAGAAACTCAGCCGACATTATGGCGACTTCAACGTTTCGATCCGTCGCGGTCATTATGACCCCAATATCGGTGTGCTGTTCGATGATCTCCGAATCAGTGATCCAACTGCGGACACATCATTCGTTTCGTCGCGTGACATGCTTCGAATTGACCGCATGATCGTGGTGGCGGATGTCCAACCCGACAAGTTGCTGGATCAACAGAGTCCTATCAGTACGAGTCGAATCATTCTTGAGGGCGTAACGGCTGACGCATGGCTCGAACGAGACGGCGAGATCTCGCTAGCGGCGATGTGGCCGCCGCCCCAATTCGGTCCTGTCTGTCCCCAAATCGAATTGCGACGTGTCAAGCTGAGACTGGTTGATCGGAGTTCGCAACGTCGTCCGATCGAAGTCGAAGTTTCGGAAATGGTGCTGCAAACCGATCAACGCGCCGATGGCAAAATTCTAAAACGGCTCGTGATGCAAGGGTCTTCTGAGTGTTTTCAATCCATGTGGCTGAATGCCGAGATGCTCGACGACGCCTTCAAAGTCAAAGGCCATATTAGTGGCGCTCACGTCAGCCGCGATCTCTTTGACCGAATCCCTGCGTCAGTGACTCATGCGATCGGTGACGCTCGCGATTTGGAGCTACTTTTCGACACCGACTTTGTCGCGAGTCGACCGCTCGGTGGTGGGCCAGCGGAATACACGTGTCGTACGACGGTCCACGAGGGTCGATTCACGCATTCAAAGTTGCCTGTCCCCGTCACTCGCATTAGCGGTGTCATCGCAGTCGATCCGCGAGGTGCCAAAATTGAAACCGTGCAAGCTCTCGTCGGTGACGCGGTGTGCCGGGTCAAAGGCCACGTTGCCGGTCACTCGTGGCCAGCCGACATGAATCTTGGTGTTTCAGCGAACGGACTGTGGCTCGACGAACGACTTGCCGGTGCACTTCCGCCCAAAGTTCGCGAAGCTTGGGATCGATTGCGACCAGTCGGTCGAGTGGATATCGATGCACAAGTGAGCCACACGGACGGACGTTGGAACTCCGACGCAACCGTGCTCTGTAACGGAGTCGATGTGAGCTTCGAAGGCTTTCCCTATCCCGCCAAACAACTGGTGGGTCGGATCGAAGTTCGCGGGGGAGTTGCCTATGGGAATTCCATCGTTGGACGGGTTGGTTCCAGTCGATTGCAATGCAACTTTGAAATGCCGCTGGAGCGCCGACCAGATCCACGCAAGTCGTTTAGTGCGACGATCGATGGTCCGATTGCGATCGACACCGAACTACTTGAGTCGCTGTCGCCTCGGGGTGTGAACGAATCGCCCCTGGAGTCATTCGTACGCTCGCTTCAACCTCGAGGTAGCGTCCACCTCGACAGTGCTCAATTGTGGACAGACGCCGCCGGTCAACCGCATCGCAAAATCAGCTTGCGTGTTGCCGACGGGCATATGCGTTACGAAAAGTTTGCCTACCCACTTTACAACATGTCCGGTCGCGTCAACGTCGACGATTCACTCGTGATGATTAACGGGTTCCAGGCAACCAATGCAAATGCTGGTGAAATACGTTGCGATGGGACGTATCGTATGCCGGCCAAGTCGACGTCCGATGCCGCCAAGCGGCAATTGCCTTTGGCGAAGCAGGCGTCCTCGGTTACGCAGGCGCCCTCGGTTACGCAGGCGCCGCCGACATCGGTTTACACCATTAGCGACCGACAATTGGCGGCGTCGTTACCGGATCCTCAGTTATCGCTGACGTTCCACGCGACCAATGTCCCGATGGACGAATCATTGAGAACGTCGTTGCCTGCATCAACGCGCCAGACCTGGGACGCGCTCATGCCCGGAGGTGTCTTGGACGAGCTTGACGTGCTACTCATGCAAAGCTCAAGCGGTGCACCGCTTGAGCTGAATATTACCGCCAATCAAAACAAGGCCGCGAATTTGACGAATCGCTCGCTCAGCATGCGTCCGGTCGCGCTTCCTTACCGGCTCGATATTGCTGGCGGACAAGTCCACTATGACGGATCCAAGGTCACGATCCATTCGCTCGAAGGCCGCCATGACTTTTCCAAACTCTCCGCCGATGGCGTGTGCCAACAAGATGCGTCCGGCCAATGGTTGCTGGAATTGGATATCCACAGCGGCAGCCGATTGAATCCAGATGCCGAGCTGATCGCATCGCTGCCTACTGAAATGAGTGAGTCGCTTCGCCGGTTGCAACTGCGTGGGCCCGTCAGTATCCGAGGTACGACAAAACTTTTGTTGCCCAGCGCGACCCGTCTTCAACCAGCGATTGACTGGAAATTAACGCTACAGCTCGAAGGAAATCGTATTGGTGATGTCGGCCCCGTCCACAGCCTTCGGGGCGAGGTTTGGATCGACGGACGACGCGACGAGAACGGCTTGTTCGCTGCAGGCAACGTTCGTATCGACTCGATGAATATCGAGGCACTCCAACTTACGGGTATTCGTGGTCCGTACGCGATTGATGGTGATCGACTGCGGCTCGGAACGATGGCGACCGCTCGTTTGCCGAAAAAGGCGGAGGCGTTTCCAAGTTTTGCCACCAGCTCTTCCGCGATTGACACCTTGGAAACACTTGAAACCTTGGAGTCGCCGTCACTTCTCGACACACCGAACGAGTCGTCCTCGATTCGTGGCCATATGTTTGGCGGAAGCATTGAAATGGACGGAGAGGTCACGCTCTCGTCAAGCGATTTCGATGTTAGCGTATCACTGGTCGATGCCGAAGTTCCCATCGTGCTTGCGGAACTCGGACAACCCGGCAACGACATGACCGGCGTCATCTCCGGCCAAGGTCGTTTCGATGGCAAGCTCGGGGCCGGCGACCTGTTGAAAGGAAGCGGTGCCGCAAAACTATCGGGCGCCAACGTTTACCAATTGCCCATGATCGTCCAGTTGCTCAACCAACTTCGGATCACACCCACCGAAGACGCCGCGTTCACCGACGGCGAGGTCGAGTTTGCGATGTTTGGCGAACAAGTCACGCTCTCACGACTCCAATTATGGGGCGATTGGGTCGCGCTGGATGGAGGCGGAACAATCAATCGTCGACGCGAAGTCGACTTGAGCTTCAACAGTCGCGTCAGCCCGCACAGCACCTTCACACGGATGCTCGGACCTCTCGGGCCCCAGCGTTACACGCTCTGGACCATCGACGTGCATGGCCCATTGGATTCACCAACGATCGAACGACGTGCCCTCGACGGCGTCGGACAAACGCTCGGCCGCCTATTCCCGTCCGCCAACAGTGCCAATTCCACGTCTCAATCCGGACTAGAAACCTCTGGACCACAAAGCTGGTTCAAATAGAAAATTGAAATAATGCTCGCTTAAAGAACGAAAAGTCAACTTCGGAAAAGTCTCAAGCACTTATGAGGAGTTTTTGCTGATGAATATCCAACCGAATCCTGTTACGGCCGCTGGGATCACAGCATCGGTCGCCGGAGTGGGGCATGCGGCGGCTCGCGGCGGCGAACACGAGAAACAAACCGGCGAAGCGATTCGCCAACAAAGTACGGTTGAAAAACCAGGCGGCAAATCAGCTGACTCGTCTGCCGTGGATGCCGGTGACGCGACCGGCGACCGTGGCGGCGACGGCCGTCAAACTTACGATTTCTTTCAGAAACAAAAACAACCCGACGACGAGTCGTCTGGGACCGAATCTCCAGCCTCGCCACCCACCCGTGATTCTGTCAATCATTCGAGCGATCCAGCGAAAATGGACGCCGATTCGCCTCCTCACCTTGATTTTCAAGCGTAGCTGGGCCACAACGATGGCAAGGATCTCCGTCGCCTTTTTGTCGCGATTGTTGGGATGTGAATCCGAATCACCAGTAGCCAACGCTAGATATCAATGCCAAGAATCAAGTTCACCAAAATGCACGGAGCCGGCAACGACTATGTGTATATCGATTGCTTCACCGAAACACTTCCCGACGACCTTGTTTTGTTGGCACAACAAATCTCGCATCGTCACTACGGCGTCGGCGGCGACGGCATGATCTTGATTCGTCCCAGCGAGATCGCGGACGCTCGCATGCAAATGTTTAACGCCGACGGAAGCGAAAGCGAGATGTGTGGCAACGGCATCCGGTGTGTTGCAAAGTACGTCTATGATCACGGCCACGCACGCCAGCACCAACTTGCGATCGAAACAGGTAACGGAGTTCTCCAACTCGAACTGAAACTGGGCGATGATGAGCGGGTCGCGCAAGTCACTGTCGACATGGGCCCGCCGAAACTCGAAGCTGCCGAAGTGCCGACAACCCTGCTTTCCACCGGCCAAGTGGTCGATCATGAACTCGAACTTGACGGCCACAAGTTACGGGCGACTTGTATCTCGATGGGTAACCCGCACTGTGTCATCTTTGTCGACGCCGCCACCGATGAACTCGTCCACACGCTCGGTCCCAAGATCGAAAACGATCCGCGATTTCCACGTCGCACGAATGTCGAGTTTGTGGAAATCATCTCACGAACCGAAGTGCGACAAAGAACGTGGGAACGCGGCAGCGGCGAAACCTGGGCCTGCGGTACTGGCGCTTCCGCCGTCTGTGTGGCTGGAGTCTTGACCGGTCGTACGGAACGCAAAATCCTGAATCACCTCACCGGCGGCGATTTGACACTCAAGTGGGACGAAGCGTCAAACCACGTGTTTATGACGGGCGGTGCCACCGAAGTGTTTACCGGTGAGTTTGAATTCGCCGTGCCGAATCTGGACCTTCAAAGCGGTCTTTCGGGCTAATGTCGGAAAGCCTCACACCCACGAGCGCCGCCGCCAACGCCGTTTCCGTTAGCGAGTTGACTGGGCATATCAAGGCGGTCGTGGAAGGCACGTTTCCGTCGCTTTGGGTCGCTGGAGAAATCTCCGACCTTTCGCGTCCAAGCAGCGGTCACTTGTACTTCACACTCAAAGACGAGACCGCACAAATTCGCGGCGTGATGTGGCGAACCGTTGCCCAGAAGTTGCCCTTCAAAGTCGCCGATGGCCAATCCGTGCTGTGCTTCGGTGACGTCGAAGTCTACCCGGCTCGCGGCACCTACCAAATCGTCGTCCGTAAAATTCAACCCCAGGGCGTCGGTGCACTTCAGCTAGCGTTCACACAGCACCAAGCGAAACTTTACGCCGAAGGGTTGTTTGACGCGGAGCGAAAGCGAATGCTTCCGACGATGCCACGTCGCATCGCGATCGTGACAAGTCCCAGCGGCGCTGCCATTCGCGACTTCTTGCAAGCCGCTCAAAATCGACAAACCCCGACTGAGATCATCGTGATCCCGGCCAGTGTCCAGGGTCAAGGAGCCGCCGCTTCGATCGTCGCCGGAATTCGTGCCGCACACGCGCTTCGACCGCGACCGGATGTCCTTATTGTATGTCGGGGCGGCGGCAGTCTCGAAGACCTATGGTCCTTTAATGAAGAGCCGGTAGTACGAGCGATTGCCGCTTCGAAAATCCCAACGGTCTCAGCCATTGGACATGAGATTGATGTCACTCTGTGCGATTTCGCCGCCGACGTTCGGGCACTCACACCCACCGATGCCGCGACCCGCGTATTACCCGATGGTGAATCGCTTCGTCGTGGCGTCGCGGACATCCGAAATCGAATCGTGCACATGATGCGAAGTCGTATCGAAACGGAACGACGCCAACTTGTTGCCCTGAGCGAACGTCCGAGCCTCGCGAAACCACGCGAGATGATCCATTCACGCTACCGCGAACTCGATGAGTTGGATGCACGAGCCAACCGAGCGCTCTCCACAGGCCTACGATCGCAACGAGACCAATTGCAGCGCTACGCAGCCTCCCTGTCAGCACTTTCGCCACTCAGCGTTCTTGCTCGAGGTTACAGCGTCACGATGAGCCTGGACGGCAAAACGCTCACCAACACAGAATCGCTCCAAACCGGAACACGAATCCGAACCAAACTCGCCAACGGCGAATTCGAATCGATCGTCGAAATCCGCCATTGAGGTGGAATCCAAAAACGAAAAAACCCCGCAAAACAATCGGTTATGCGGGGTTTTTCTCAAAAGGGTGGGAGACGGGACTCGAACCCGCGACATCCGGAACCACAATCCGGCGCTCTAACCAACTGAGCTACAACCACCGTGTCATCGCCGAAAAAGAACTTTCCCACGGCGAAACAAAAATTTAGCCCCCGTCGTCGTTTCGGTCAATCCTCTGCTTTTTTACAAGTCCTCAGCTTTTTTACATGCGACTGGCACCCCTCGCCATGAATTCTGGCTGCGGATGACTATCCTGGCTTGGAAACGATGAAAAAACGACTCCCAAAATCGACCGCTGGCACCGCTCCAGTGACTACTTTTGCCCGTCCAGCCATCGCGCGTCTCGTCTCGATCGCGATCGCCATCCACCTCACCGCAATGGCCCTCTCGTTCACCGCCACCGTCGAACCGTCAAGCTTTCATCGGAAACTTCTGAGCCTATTGGCGCCCTACCAGCACACACTGCACTTGGACGCCAATCAAAACACGTTCTATTTGGCTCATGGCGGGACGGATGAACAGCCGCATCGCATCCAATGGACCGACTCACTTGATCCCTCGGGAGACGATTGGAAACCACTCGTGCCAGAGACAACCGCCGGGCTCGCGGCGTCGGATCGCATGGCTCGTTTCCTCGCGGCGGCGGCTCAGTGGTCGGATGAGGAACGATCCAGCGAAGTAGCCGCGCTTGTTCGGCCGTTCGTTCTGAAAGAACCCAACGCGATATTCGTACGAATCGTGCGGCTGCCCACGGAGTTGACCACCGTTGTCGACGACGCCGCACCGCCACCCTACGTCGCCCGCGTCATTCGCTCACCTGGATCCGTGGACTTGGTGCAAATTAAACCAGCACGATTTGTGACCACTCCAAGTGTTTCTGGGCCAAGTGTTTCTGGGCCAGCTTTGAGCGAGCGTCCGGCGAAATGAATCCATCGCACAAAACCATCGATCCACAAACCACCGTTCGACCAATCGATCACAGCACGTTCTCCGTACAGTGGAACCTATTTTGGTTCGAGCCCTCCAGTGTACGCCTCGTGTCACAACTACGTGGATTGCTGTGTCTCGTGACCGCGTGCTACTTTTTAAGCAGCCTCACCGATGTGGCGACTTGGTACGGAAGCGACGGCGTTCTCTCGCGAACGCAAGTTGCCGATTGGTCCAGCAGCCAAAGCGAAAGCGGCGAACTTCGTTGGCGAATGTCGCCACTGTTTCTGACGGATCACCTCATGGTCTTTCGCGGATGGGCGATCATTGGAGTGGTTCTATGCGTTGCCGTCGCAATCGGCCGCGGGGGCCGCTGGGCATCCATCGCCGTTTGGTTGACCCTCATCGGCTGGGCCAATCGGTCGCTCTTCGTTGCCGGTATCGCCGAACCGTTGCTCAGTTTATCGTGGCTCGCCGCGAGTATCGCGCCAGCATCAACCGCCATAACCGCGAACGGACTCTTCGCAAGACCGTTCTTCGCCGTCACAGATCCCAGAGGGTTGGACCGACATTGGACCGCCACGCTTTCCGCACGATTGCTTGCTGTCCAAGGCACCATCATCGGACTCGCGACGTTTTCAACGATGATGGCCGGGCGCGTGTGGTGGAACGGTCTTGGCTCGTACGCTTTGGCGGCACCAACGCAAGACCGTTATTTCCACGCCGCGAACTGGATCTCGCCAATGATGATCCACGAGCCACTCACACATCTCTTGCTTTGGATTCTGCCGCTCGGACTTTTCCTGGCCTGGCAACCACGCTACGAAACGATCGGACGAGTACTCCTTGTCAGCTGGACAATCGCCATCGCCGTGCTGACCTCACACTTTCTCTACGCCTCAACGCTCGGCATCATGTTCCTTGCCATTCGCCGAAATCTGGATTCGACGCCATCACTGAGTGACTCGTGCACTGAGTGACTCGTGCACGTTGCCCGAACCAGGTCGCTGGAAACTCCAGGTCGTCGGCCGACTTAACTCCGAGCAACTATGCCCCGGTAATAGTCGACGCTCATTGCTAGACCTTCGGCCATGCTCACCGACGGCTCGAATCCGAGACGCAAACGAGCTTGAGAAATATCAGCAAGCGAATCACGGACATCGCCAGCTCGCGGTGGTTCGTGAATCGGCTCGATCGATTCACCGAGAATCTCGCGAAGCGTGTGTAGCAATTCCAGCAACGTCGTGCGCTCGCCTCGAGCCACATTAAACGTTCCGCCCTTAGCCCCCGCGACGGTTCCCGCCAACACATTGGCTCGCGCCACGTCACGAACGTAAACGAAGTCGCGTGATTGTTCGCCGTCACCATAAATCGTCGGCCGCTCGCCCGAAAGAATCATCGAAACGAATCGAGGGATCACCGCGCTGTACTCACTTTGAGGATCTTGTCGTGGTCCGAACACGTTGAAGTATCTCAACACCACCGTCTCCAAGCCAAAGCCACGATAAAATGCGTGGCAATAAGCCTCTGCCGAAAGCTTCGCCGCCGCATACGGCGAAAGTGGCGCCGACGGATCCACTTCGCGCTTGGACACAAACGGTGAGTCACCATACGCGGCACTTGTCGACGCCAA
Source organism: Pirellulaceae bacterium (assembly GCA_041739875.1). GTDB lineage: Bacteria > Planctomycetota > Planctomycetia > Pirellulales > Pirellulaceae > JBBSJZ01. Next base: position 6,877 of record JBGSNA010000278.1, on the reverse strand, counting down.
TACCAATCGCTTCACGCCCGACTGGGCGGCAGCCTCGAGTAACCGCACCGTGCTCGTTGCACACCACGCATGGCAAAGCGCAGGCTCACGCATGCTCCGCGGCACACTCGCCATCGCAGCCTCATGAAAGATAACTTCCACGCCTTGGACTGCTTTGCGGACCGTCGCTTCATCTGAGGCGTCACCCTCAATCACTTCGACATCGTCGTTAATCGGGAGATGTTCCAAATTGTGGGGAAAGCCAGTGCTGAAATTATCCAGCACTCGAACGCGAGCACCTTCGCGACGCAGCTCATCCACAAGATGCGAGCCGATAAAGCCAGCCCCACCTGTTACTAAACACAACTTGCCGTCAAGCGAAGTACGTTGAACCGATCCCATCGATGTCCTTCCAATGATGCACGCGCCGTCACCAACGCATTTACGAACCACACTCCAAGACCCTCATGAGTTACCAAAAACACACCCCCTCCGCAAGAATGTACTGGCATTGTCAATCGATCTCCTGGTTGCAATCAGCCTCTCCAAAGCCAAATATCCAGCCCAATACCCGCAGTCCCTCAGGCCTAGCGATTAGCTGGACAGCGCCGGGTTCGATTTTTTGTTTAACAGTCAGCCGCAGGCGTACTATGAACGATGCGCTCGTACGCCTTCGGCTGACGGTTAAACGAAGTTGGCGCTGTCCAGCTAGCAACTAGCAACTTCGCCGGCCTCCATTCTTATTTTCTTGCAACTTCTTGCCCGCAGCCTCATGTTCGCGGCTTAACTCTTCCTGTCCGAGATTCTCATAGAATGGTAGGCCGTGTGGCACACACACGGCGGGCACATTGGAACGCACAATTGATTCGCTGGGCACTGCCGGGTCATCGTCGCTGACGCTCCTCGACACCGGCCTACGTTAATACCCACGGTAGGCCGTGTGGACCACACGGCAAGAGCGGATCATCATGCCTGCCGTGTCATTGTCGCTGTTACTCCTCGACCACGGCCTACGTTAATATCCAATCGTAGGCCGTGTGGAACACACGGCGGGCACATTCGAAACGTGATTGACTCGCCGGGTACTGCCGGGTGCCACTAGCCACTAGCAACTCCGCAGGCCTCAGTTCTTAAGTTCTTGCAACTTCTTGCCCGCCGCCTCATGTTCGCGGCTCAACTCATCCTGACCGAGATTTTCATAGCATCGGGCAAGCGATTGATGCGCAGCCGCAGCCAATTCGGGCACTGTGAGAGCACGTTCCAAATCAGGCACCGCGTCCAAATAGCGTTCCAGTCTTAACAGGATCTGTCCTCGAGTCTCGAAGAAATGGGGTGAAGCGTCCGGCGTTTGATCAATCGCGGATTGAGAAAATTTAAGTGCCTGTTCCAAATCCGTATCGGGGCGCGCCGTTAACGCGACTGCCAAATTATTCAAAATCGCACCGCTCTTGGGCAAGTGTTGGGCCGCAATTTTCAGGTGCATCTCGGCATTCTTGGTGTCGCCTTTCATCATCGCCGTCGTCCCTTGAATGAAATGAGCGATGCCTGGTGACGTCCCTCGGATCAACGCGTCGCGTACTGAATTGATTGATTCGTCGTCATCGGCAATTGTCTGGAGAACTTTGTCGGCGATCACTGTTAACACGCGTGGGTTATTGGGCGCATACTGAACGGCCGATTGGAGCAACTTGAGAACACGCAATTTTTCTTCGAGCGTATTGCTCGGTGAGTCTTCGATCGAAATGACCCATGCCACAATGAAGTCACCGAGCGATTGACGCAAGTTAGCGGCATCTTCTGGCGTTTTGGCCCGTGGCAACGCTGTCTCTAGCGTTTTCACAGCATTGGGATAATTGCGAAGAAACAATTGGCATTGAGCGACCGCAAGCGAAAGCATCGCATTGGACGGATCTTCCTTGGCAAGCTTGTCGATTTGTTCGAGCGTGCGATTCGCTAAACGTTCGGCCAACGGATCATTGCCGATTTGTCGCGATAACGCGGCCGCGCGCAATCCCCACATCGGTTGAACAGTCGCTAATTCTCCCATTAACTCAGCGGCTCGTTCCAGGTTGCCGTCGGCGGTCAAGTACTCCGCATAAAGTTGCGTGACCGCTAAATCTTTGGGAGAACCCTCGTGAATCAATTTCAGTAATTCGCCGAACTCACGGCGCTGGTCAATGTCGATCTCGCTCCAATTTTTCTTCACATACTTTTTGTCCAAAAGCCAACGTGCGGCAGGTTCATGGCGTTTGATGGCAACGAGTTGGTGCATCAACTCCACCGCCTCGTCGTGCGCGTCACGACTCTCACGAAGGATCCCCAACCGAAACAACAGCTCCGCATCGGTTGGGCGCGCGGACAGTTGACGACGTAAAACTAGTTCGGCCGTCGCAAAGTCATCAATCTGCCAAGCACCAGCAAATTGTTTTCCGATCAAATCGTTGCGCCAATTCAGCGTGTTGGATTGAGCCACAATCGCTAGAGAACCCAGCGCAACGAGAACCAAAATTGCGGGAACCGCTAATGAAACACTTCGCCATGGAATGGACAACAACCACAAATAGGTGAATTCTCTGAGCCATCGGCCCCACGCCAAAGGATTGAAATAGGTCAGCATTATTCAACACCTTCCGTAGAACGCAGTGGTAATTCCCCAGCCGTTTTCGGACTTGCAGTCAACGTTTGCTCGATACATTCTCGAGAGAGGATCTCGAGGGCTTTTTTGAAATCCGATTTCACGTCGGCGTAAAGACTGCTATCCAGTTTCTGGTTACCCGTAATCCATAGTTGGAGCATCACTACGTCATGTGCGTGCGAGTCTTCTGGATTGAACCGATTCGAAAATCGTCCGGCCATCTCCGGCGGATCGACGATTGCTCCGTTTGAATCAATCCCCGCGTGGAGTAGTTGCCCCCAGCGGCCATCTTCCTTGGTAAACAGTGCCGCCACGAATGGTGTATCTTCGTCCCCTTCGCCAAACGCCGTGTTCAATGTCTCACGATTCAGCAAACGCCAGCCATCAATTTCGTAGCAAAGACAGAATTCATGCCACTCGCTATAGGTCTGGCTCACGACCAATTGTGCTTGACGCCCTGCCAGTTCCACCGTCCATACGTCTGCATTTTCACCGAGTCGTGGGTTCTCGCCGTCACGGACCGACAGATGGTCGGTGGTACGCATGACCGAAAAGGCGTCATGAAACAAGTCCGCTTGCGGTTCAATGATCGGTCCCATCGCTGAATACATCCCCATCGTTTGCCCAGTGGGCTGGCTTCTTGTCACAGCCCTCGCGGTCGACGCTAGTAAGAACAAGATTGCAATAGACGATGTACCCCAATACAGCCTCTTGAGCACGGGGCGACCATCAAACGAGTTTGCCCACGCGTCACTCACCGATCTCAAGTGAGAGGACTCGTTCAAGCGACTCGCCGTGACCCATGTCCAAAACGTAAGAATGGGGTTTTCCGCGAACTCGTCGTCCAGGTCACCGATCGGATGAATCATCGCAAGCAACAATTGGTCGAATGACAACAGCAAACCAATTCCAATGGCCAAGGCGGTATAGCCAACCATTTCATGCGGCCAACCGCTCGCCAAATCCATGTCCAGCCACGCTTGCCCCATCGCGACCGAAGACACCCGCAAAACGTTCGCCGCAACCGCCAAGACACACGCAACAATCAGATAGAGCGGAAACATCAACAGCGGTCGGCGATTCATCGCGATCAGTAAACTGGCGACAAACGCAAGCGTGAACACGGATTGGATACCGCTGCATGCTTCAGCCACAAATAATTCACGATCAGCAAGCTGAATCACATTCCCAGCGATCGCATGCGGTACACGCACTACATCAAGGACGACGCTTGTGAGTTGTGTCGTTACCGATTGCAACCGAAGTACAAGCAATTGGTCATACCCGAGCGGCAATCGAACGAGCAGCCACAACGGAAGCGAAAGTCCAAAGAGCGACGCGTCATTTGGTCCCGATATGGAATAAAGAAATGAACTCGCAAACAGAACCAACGCGATCGCAGCCAACCACGGCGTGTCCAAAGCAAGAGAACCCAGGACGGTGAGCAAACCTAGAACAATCGGGATCCAAGCCATCCATCCTCGTGGCGCACCAATAACCCCGTCAAATCGCGAATACGCCAGTCCCAAGACAGCAATCAACAGCAACGGAAAAAAATGATATTGCTCATATTGCCAATTCCAAACCAAATAGTGAGCAACCATTGGCAGTGGCACTAAGAGCAGTGCCAGCCAATACCAATGCCAAAGTTGATTCCTGCCCTCGTCGTGACTCAATGGCGACGTTGGAGCAGATTCTTTCGGGTGACTCATAGTAACTCAAAATTCAAATACGTTGTTCGCAACGAATGTGTGTTCGCAAAGGATGGACGCTCCAACCGAAATGTCGGCATGTCGTTTCGGCACCTACGCGACGAGATCATTGTAACTACTATCGCAGCGACAGACGTTATGGCTTTCCGGCATAAGGTTTTACGGCGTTTTTGACTGCATCGACCCAAGATACCGCGGACCACACGGCCACCGGTGCCAATGACCCAGATTGACACCCTCGTCGCTTGGAATCCATTCAAACGCACTTGGTCATTTAAAGGCCTCGCGTTGAAGGGGCAAGATGGCCTCCTGCTTTGACAGGTTCAAAACCTGCGCCGCATCTCTCAGGGCCGTGTTTCCGGGCTGATGCCTAGCGTTTCCGGGCCGCTGCCTAGCGCTTCCGGGCTGATTCCTAGCGAAACTCGCCGGAGATCAGGGAAACTTCTCCGGCGGGCATGGAAAACAAAGAGAGGCGTCATCAACGATGGAAACAAAGAACGACGCAGGGATTATCTATGTTTTTGACGAGCCGGCAAGTTCATTACTTCCGCGACAAGGTTCACGCGTCAAGCGAATTGTCCACCACGGACGTCGTATGGCCATTGCTTGAACCATTGATGTTTGACCCGTGAACGTTCGACCCATTCAGTGGCGACCGCTGAGGCAATTTTTGGAAACCAGTGGTCCCACGCCCCTTCACATGCACAGACGAAACTCGTTTGCCATTGTCGGAAGTTTGTCCAGCGACTTGATTGCGTTTGTTGCGATTGTATCGGTTTGTATATCGACCATAGCGATAGTAACCGTAACCTTTGTATCCATCACTCGCGGCGGCTTCATCGGAGTTATTGATGACCAATCCGATGACTCGAGCGCCAACCGCTCGCAGAATCGAGAGGGCTTCGGCACAATTTGGTTTGCTCTTGCGGCGAATACGAATCGCCATCACGACGGCGTCCACTAGGCTCGCTGTGATACTCGCATCGGTCACCACCAACAGTGGCGGTGTGTCGACAACAATAAAATCGTATTGGTCGCGAAGCAGCTCAAGTAATTCGCCCATCTCCGGAAGAGTCAACGCTTCGGCTGGATTCGTAGGCACCGCGCCGGAAGGCATGACTTGTAACGTTGCTAGCGGCGTTTCATGGCATACATCCAAGGGTTCGCACTCCCCATTAAGCACATCCGTCAAACCCGGCTTGTTTCGCAGTGAAAAGTTGTCCGTAAGTTGGGGGCGTCGCAAGTCACAATCTATCGCAAGAACGCGTTTCCCACTTTGAGCGATGGAACAGGCGAGATTTCCAGCGATCGTGCTCTTTCCGTCGCCCGGCAACGGGCTCGTGACTTGGATGACCTTGCCCCCTGGGCCAGCACACTCAAAGAAGATCGAGGTGCGGCATGTTCGAATTGCTTCCGCGGCAACCGATGATGGCGAATGGATCGCGGCCAAATACGGATCCAAATCCTTGTACGCGTCGTCCTCATCCTTCTTGGACTTCCTGCTGCGACCTTTGAAGAATGGAATGTGCGTGAGCACTGGAACTCCGAGATGCCTAGAGATTTCGTCCGGATCACGGAACGTATTCGCGTTCTTTTCAAGTAATAGCGCCAAGCCGGCACCAAGTGCGAGCCCCAAGAATGTGCCAATGCCCAACATCTTTACAAAATTGGGGCCGACCAAGTAGGCGTTCGTGGGCGCCGTGAGCTCGATGACACGGACACCGCCTTCTTCCTCAGTCAAACTCACACGTGCCATTTGCTCTTCGAGTTGGTCCATCAGCTCACGAGTCCGGTCGATGCTCCGAAGCATCGCTACGTTATCCTGTTCGTAACGTGCCAATTCGATTGCAGCCAGCTTCTCGTTCTCGATCTGGCTCTCCAGTTCACCGACTTGTTGCCGCAACAACGATTCTTCAGCTTTCGCGGCAAGCATGACATTCTTGACCGCCTCTGCGGCCCTGGCAGACGGATCAATTCCGCCCTTTCGACCTTCCGCCATGAGCTCTCCAATTCGCATGGATTGCTCTCTCACCAATCGCTTCAACTCACTCGTCATCACCGAAAGCTCGGCATCCAGCGCTTTGACCGTCGGATGGCTATCGCCAAACTCCGCAGCAAATTTGTTACGTTCGATTGTTAAGGGCACAAGCCGTTGATCCAATTCGAGTTGGGCCAACTCGGCGTCTCCCTCACGCAGATTCGCCCGCATTTCTAGGTCATTGGGAACCGTGATCGTGACACCAAGTAATTGACCGATCACGCCTAACGCGACGATCGGGTCCTTGGATTCGTTGGCAATGGATTCAACGGCGGCAAGCAAGATCGACTTGGATCGAAGTTGCTCGATCAATTCGCTCTTTTTCTTAATCAAAAATAGTTGCTGTTCGCGGTGCGGATTGATTGCCTCGCCCTCGGAATTCCACGCAAGCGGCGCCTCGCTGCGAAACTTGCTGTGTTCCAATTCGAGCTTTTCCATCTGCGGAGCAAGCTGTTCCGTCGCCACAGAAATCAATTTGATCAGCTCGCTGCGGCTACTTTTGTGTTTCTCGCT
>JBGSNA010000085.1:0-7618 GCA_041739875.1 Pirellulaceae bacterium | reverse complement strand
ATCCGTCGAGCCTACCAAATCGGTCAGAAGCTCAGTGAAGCAATGAAATCTGAATTGAAAATCATCTACGATGAAGCTTTGCCAAAATGGAACTACACAACCAGCCTATGAAGTCACCATTTATTGTTCACGCGATGCTAACCAGTTATTATTCTTAGGTGAATTGAGAAATGGTTCCACCACGGAATTGAACAGTGCGATCAATCAGGTTTCGGCTGTTGTCTATCCTTCGCTAGTCGATAGCGAGATCAACCACCTCCAGAACAACTTGCTTTCCATTCGCGACCGGATTGTTCTCCAATATGACTCGCTAACTCAGCCTGAGACTTGGTCGCCCTGGGTTCGAGGATACGGAATTTCCGGCAACGTTGATGACGATGCTTGTCTGACGAGTGGTTATCGCCAAGAAATTGGTGGCGTTGAATTGGGCACGGGGTGGACGAGCCTCAACGGCCTTGCATTTCACGGCTATACGCATCTGTCGTCGTCCACGACCAAAGTATTCCAAAACGACCAGAGCGTCCAAAGCGATGCCTATAGTTTTGGTGGTGCTGTGCAATACGCAGGTGATTCCGTGTACGCCATGGCCACCGGCGGTGGAGGGTTCGCAAATCATGAGGGGCGACGCAACATGACAGGATTGTCTGGCACGTTTGCAAACAGCAATTTTGATGGTACGAATCAATTCGGTCTCGTCGAAGCCGGTACCGTTCGGTACACGCAAGACTCGATTTTTCTAACCTTCGTTTCCCTGCAAGGCGCACGAGTCGAAACGGACTCGTTCTCCGAAATTAGTGATTCGCCATTCGCAGTCAACGTGAATGCGATGAGCAGCGAGTCGCTCCGCAGCATGACTGGGTTCTCGTTCTCCAAAACTGCGGCAACTTCAATCGGTCCCGCAACATCCCAAGTACGCCTCGGTTGGCTGCATGAGTTCTTGGACGAAACTCGCCAAGCGACGACGATGATCGCGGGCACGTCCCTGGCAGCAACGGGCCCCTTGTTGGTCCAGAGTGCCGAGACCGGAACAGATTGGCTATCCCTCGGTCTTCAATTGGACTGGGCAATTCTGATGGGAGGCGAATTAACGACGGCTTACCAAGGCAATGTGAATAACCAAAGCAGTTTCCACGGTGGATTCGTCGGTGCCCGTTGGATTTGGTAACCGTCTACGCTGCCTCGCGTACTAGGGCTCGTTCACTTGTTCAGATTCCAATGCCCGCTGGGAGGTTGGAATCTGGAAGTCGTTTCCGAATGAGTCCTGCGTCACTGCCAATCTTGCGCTGATCCTTTCCTTCCAGATCCGCGACGTAGCCGTAAGTCGTTTGCGGAAAATGGGTTGCAGCTATTCTTGCACGCATGGCACGCGGATTGCTTTCAACAGCATTCGGATCAACCAATGCTGCCATCGGTGCATCGTGACTGAAACTGTCACCCCTGATGCTCGATTGGTCGGCAACCCCACAAAAGCAACCTGCTGAACCAATTTTTAACCCTCATTTTGAGAAGGTGTCACGGAGATGGCGACTGCCACCAAGAAACAGACCGGCGTGCGTTTGCAGCCGATCGGCGACCGAATCGTGATCAAGCGAGCTGAAGGCTCCCAAAAGACCGAAGGCGGTATTTACCTACCCGACGCAGCCAAGGAAAAGCCGACCAAGGGCGAAGTCATGGCAATCGGCACCGGCAAGCTGCTCGACGATGGCACTCGCTCGAAGAGCCAGTTGACTGTCGGTGACCTCGTGTTGTTCACATCGTGGGCTGGCGAAACGGTCGAGATCGACGACGTCGAATATCTGCTCATGCGCGAAGACGACGTGACTGCCATCATTGGCTAGTTCGTTCGCTCCCTTCCGCTTCTTACTGAAAACTGACCACTGTTAACTGGAATCTGAATCCTATGGCCAAGATGATTGCGTTTGACCAGGAAGCCCGCGAAGCGATTCGCCGCGGTGTTTCAAAGCTGGCACGTTGCGTCAAAGTCACCCTCGGTCCTAAGGGCCGCAACGTGATTTTGCAGAAGTCCTTCGGTAGCCCAACCGTCACTAAAGACGGCGTCACGGTTGCCAAGGAAATTGATCTCGAAGACGTCTATGAAAACATGGGCGCTCGAATGGTTCGCGAAGTCGCGAGCAAGACCAGCGACGTTGCTGGTGACGGAACGACGACTGCAACCGTTCTCGCGGAAGCGATTTTCAACGAAGGCATTAAAGCCGTTGTCGCTGGCGTGAACCCGATCCAGTTGAAGACTGGGATCGAGGCAGCCGTTGCCGATCTTACCGAGAAGCTCAAGTCGATGGCTGTGAAGGTCAAAGACAAGACAGCGATGGCAAACGTTGCTTCGATCGCTGCGAACAACGATCGCGAAATCGGCAACCTGCTTGCTGACGCGATGGAGAAGGTTGGCAAGGACGGTGTGATCACTGTCGACGAAGGCAAGAGCCTCCACACTGAACAAGAGTGGGTCGAAGGCATGCAGTTCGATCGTGGCTACCTGTCGCCTTACTTCGTCTCTGACGCTGGAAGCATGGAAGCCGTCCTCGAGGACTGCTATGTGCTCGTGTTTGAGAAGAAGATCAGCAACATCAAAGACATGGTGCCAATCCTCGAGAAGGTTGTTCAACAGGGCAAGCCTTTGTTGATCATCGCTGAAGACGTGGACGGCGAAGCTCTTGCGACTCTCGTGATCAACCGCCTTCGTGGCACGTTCACTTGCTGTGCAGTGAAGGCTCCTGGCTATGGCGATCGTCGCAAGGCCATGATGGAAGACATCGCGATTCTGACTGGTGGAACGGCTGTTTTCGAAGCCCTCGGCATGAAGCTCGACAGCCTCGAGTTGTCGTCGCTCGGTCGTGCGAAGAAGGTCATTGTCGACAAGGACAACACGACCATTATCGAAGGTGCTGGAAAGAGCGCGGACATCAAGGGCCGTATCGACCAAATCCGTCGTGAAATCGAAAACTGCAGCAGCGACTACGATCGTGAGAAGCTCGAAGAGCGTCTTGCGAAGTTGGCTGGCGGCGTGGCCAAGGTCAACGTCGGTGCAGCGACCGAGAGCGAAATGAAGGAAAAGAAGGCTCGCGTCGAAGATGCATTGCACGCTACCCGTGCTGCAGTCGAAGAAGGCATCCTTCCTGGCGGTGGCGTTGCACTTCTTCGTGCAAGCGGCAGCGTCAAGCCATCGGAATCGCTCACCGAAGACCAACTCATCGGTTACAAGATCGTCCTTCGTGCGTGCCGCGCTCCGCTGACCATGATCAGCGAAAACGCGGGCCAAGACGGCGGCATTGTCTGCGAGAAAGTTTTGGCGATGAAGGGCAACGAAGGCTACAACGCGTTGACTGACACGTACGAAGACTTGGTCAAGTCCGGCGTTATCGACCCAACCAAGGTCACACGCACGGCTCTCGCCAACGCAGCCAGCGTTTCGACGTTGCTTCTCACCAGCGATGCTCTCATCGCCGAGAAGCCCAAGAAGGGCAAAGCTGCTGCCGGCACCGGCGGCGACCACGACATGTATTAATCAGTCACCAGGCATCCGGCTTCAGACCCTCAGGTAAACCCTCAGCGTCTGGGTCATGCCAAACGTGAACTGATTGAACAACATTCGAAACAACGACGGCTAGCGAACTCAGTTTCGCTAGCCGTTTTTCGTTGACTGGTGATCGTGGTAACGCTACAGCCAGCGTAACGCTACAGCCGACTTTTTCGAACGGTTTATGCTCCAGTTGATCCGCCCAGGCAACGCGGACCATCGCTATACTTTGTCTATTCCCAGATGCAAAGTTTTGAGTGGCATGAGCGACGAAACAATTCAAATCGAACTCGTAACACCGGCTTCGTCGGCCCAGGTGAGACTGCGCGTCGTGAGCGGACCGCATGCTGGCATGTCATGGATTTTTGTCGGAGAAACAGCTCTCACGATCGGCCGCCAAGCACCTTCGCAACTGCGTCTGCCGCAGGAGAAAGCGTTCTCGCGTGAGCACATGCGGCTTGTCATTCGCCCACCGTATGCCGAACTGGTCGACAATTCGTCGAGTAACGGAATTCGGGTCAATGGCGTCCGCGTGATTCACGCGACGCTGAGTAGTGGTGACCAATTTGGCGTCGGAGAAACGGAGATCGTTTTTGAGCTGGTTCAAGACTTGCCCTTCGCCGGTGGCTTCACGCCCAAGGTAATGCCCGCGAACGAACCACTGGCCCAGCCGTTGGTGGACGGCACGGGTTCGGTTGGCACGGGCTCAGTTGGCACGGGCTCAGCTGAACCGAATATCGCAACTCCGGTTGCTAGGCCAGCGGCGACGCCGACGGCGAATAGAACACCATCGACCGTCGAATTGACTGCGACGCTCGCACCGGCACTGTCCAAGGCCCACGCCAACCGAGAATCATTTCCACTGAATGTTGGCTCCTATGAATTGTTGAAGGAGCTCGGTGAGGGCGGAATGGCGACGGTGTATCACGCCAAACATCGAGGGTCGGGCCAAGAAGTCGCGGTGAAGCTGATTCGTACGTCGATCGTTGCCTCGGAAAAGCTTGTTCAATTGTTCGCCCGCGAAGCATCGATCCTGTCGCAACTCAGCCATCCGCGAATCGTTCGTTGTTTAGAATTCGGCTTTCATAACCAGCAACCGTTCCTCGTGATGGAGCTAATCAAAACTATTGATCTAATGAAGTTGATCGATGACCAACCGCTTGCAACGAGAATCAAGACGTCTTGTTGGGTCGCGTCGCGAATCTTACAAGCACTCGCTTACGCTCATGAGAAGAAATTTGTCCATCGCGACATCAAGCCAGGGAACATTCTCGCCTATCGCGAGGCGCATCGGTTACAAGTCAAGCTTGCTGATTTCGGCTTGGCGAAATGTTACGAGCATGCCGGATTCAGCGCGATGACGGATGACGTGTCACTACGAGGAACGATTGCGTACATGGCCCCCGAGCAACTCAAGAGCTCCAAGACCGCTGGCCCGCCAGCCGACATCTTTGCCACCGGAGCGTGCCTGTATCGATTGCTCGTCGGCAAGCACCCGCCGATGGCCGCAATGGGAGTCAAGTTCTCGCCGACTGAACTCGCCGCAATGAAGATCCCTGAATCGCTCATCGAAGTCATCCAGAAAGCCATGCAACCCGAAGTGACCGCGCGTTATGCATCGGCAATCGCAATGGATACAGCTCTGATGCCGTTCCACGGCAAAGCGTAGACTTTCAAAGTGATCTCGCTGGTGACGATGAATCGCTCGGGTTGAAGATCGAATTTGCTGATCGTAAGAACACTGTGGTCGATTGACGCTTTGAACGGAGCATTGCACCCGACCAGCAGATTTCAAGCATCGCATAGGCATGAATCGCCGTACACACATTATGATTGACTGGCGGCTAGTGCAGAGCTAAAAGCAATCAAGTGTCGAAACCGTGAAGAGAATCCGATCCATGCCTGTCTCGCTCGAAGAGTTTTGCCGCCAGGCGTCGGAAATCGGATTGCTTTCACAATCGGAGTTGAGTCACGCTCAAGATACCGTCGGGTCGAGTGCCTCCAAGGAGGCGGCGCGGGCGTTTGCGATGAACTTGGTTCGACAGAAAAAGGTGACGGTGTACCAGGCACAGCAGCTCTACAACGGCAACGGGGCGACGTTGACCTTGGGGAATTATCTGATTCTGGAAAAGATCGGCCAGGGCGGAATGGGGATGGTGTTCAAGGCGCTGCACCGTCGCATGGATCGCCTCGTTGCCGTCAAAGTCTTGCCGCCGTCGATCGTTAAGTCGTCTTCATCGATCCAGCGGTTTCAGCGCGAAGTTCGCGCAGCAGCAAAACTCGATCATCCGAACATCGTGGCGGCGTATGATGCGGACGAACATGGCGGAACGCATTTCTTGGTGATGCAATTCGTTGACGGCAAAGACTTGTCGGCGCAAGTGCGAGAAGAAGGCCGATTACCGATTGCCAAAGCGATCGACTATATCGAACAAGCCGCCAAGGGGCTGGCGTACGCCCACGCAAAAAACGTGATCCATCGTGACATCAAGCCGGCGAACCTTTTGCTTGGACGCGATGGCGTTGTACGCGTATTGGATCTCGGGTTAGCACGCATCCAGGGCGACAAGCCGAACCTTGATGACCAGCTTACCCAGAGCGGCCACATCATGGGCACGGTCGACTACATGGCCCCCGAACAAGCGCTGAATACGCGAGAAGCGGATGCGCGAGCCGACATCTACTCGCTCGGTTCAACGTTCTGGTATCTGCTCACAGCGGAGTCACTTTATCCTGGCGATTCCATGGTCCAGAAACTGGTCGCGCACCAAAACGCCCCCCTTCGAGTTTTGAGCGAAGTTCGTCCAGACGTTGCCAGTGAAGTCGACGTTTGGCTGCAACGGATGATCGCGAAATCACCTGACGATCGCTTTCAATCGATGGATGAAGTGATCCATTCACTCAGCGATTTGCGCAAGCACTCCAACGCCATCGGCAACATCGGTTCGCCGCTTTCCGCGACTGACAAAAGCAAACTAGAATCCGCCACCTCGCCCGTCACGATCAAACTCGATCAATCGTTGATCGACACAGCCTCACAGTCCGTCGCTTCGTTCCAAATCAAAACATCGCCTCAGATTCCCACAGTCGCTAAGTCGGGGAAGTCCGCTCCTCGAGCCAAGCCATCGAGACAAGAGTCGCGGCGACGCATTTGGTGGCTGGCCGCAGCATCACTTCCGCTACTCGTCATCGCCACGATCGTCGTGATCATTCGGCATGGTGATGGTACCGAGACTCGGATTGAGATTCCTGAGGGGTCCACAGTCGAGATTGCTGAGAACCCACAGCCTCGCCCACCCAGTGGTCAAGCGATCGCAGCAGCGGTGGCGCCATCGAGTCCAGCTCCGACTCAACCCTTGCGAGCTTCAGAATCGAATCGGAATTTCTGGCTTCAGGCGGCGCCATCGAGTCCAACGACGACTCAACCCTTGTCACCATCCGCTGGCGCAGCGTTGCCGAGTTCCGTTTTGCCGACTTCAGCGTGGGAGGATCTGTTCAGCGGTCGCGATACGACAGCGTGGTCGACGTTGGGGTCGTTTCGCGTTCAAGACGATTTGCTTGTTGCCAACGGTGGTCGCGAGAACGCGATCTCCAAGGACCAGTATACGGATTTTGAACTTGAAGCCGTATGGAAAATCGGAGCGGGCGCGAACAGCGGCATTTACTATCGCAATGATTTCGACCAAGCCGTATCTGCCGGGAACGAGTACCAAATTGCCGACCACAAATCGAACCCAACGATCTATCCGCCTCAAAACCAAACTGGATCGTTATACGGTTTGATCGCGCCATCGGAAGATCTGATGAATCCGCCTGGACAATGGAATACGACACGCATTGTTTGTCTGGGGACCAAGACTGAGCACTGGTTGAATCAACGCAAAGTCTTGGAATATGACACAGCGAGTGAATCGTTTCGCACCTTGATACGAGACTCCAAGTTTTCTGGGAAAGATTCGATCGGCAACCACCAAAGCAACTTTTTGTTGCTTCAGTCAGTCATCGGCGACGTCTCGTTCCGAAGTATTCGTATTCGAAAACTGGCGAGATAAGCATTAGTGAATCGCTCGTAACTTCGGGAAG
>JBGSNA010000058.1:0-9307 GCA_041739875.1 Pirellulaceae bacterium | reverse complement strand
TACGCCCGAAGTTGGCTGGGCGATCGGCGATGGCCAAGAACATGGCGACGATCCAGCCTGGGATGCCGTCGAAGCCGAACAGCTCTATAGCCTGCTCGAAAACGAGGTCGTCCCCGAGTTTTACGACCGCAACGAACAAGGCATCCCAGCTCGATGGCTCTCACGTATGCGAGCCAGCATGTCACAATTGGCGCCACAGTTCTCGGCTGTCCGCTCTGTGCGTGAATATACCGAACAGCACTACCTACCGGCGGCACTCGACTACCGCAACCGATCGGCACTCGGCGGCACCGTGGGAACCAACATCGTCCACTGGGAAGATTCACTTCGTGAAAAGTGGTCCTCCCTGAAGTTCGGCGACGTGCGTGTTGAGTCCACAGACGAAGAGCATGTTTTTGAAGTCGATGTGTTCCTCGATGGGCTGGTCCCGAATTCTGTGCGAGTGGAGATCTACGCTAACGCAGTTGCCGACGAAGCGTCCGTTCGACAAGCGATGTCTCGAACAGAAACGCCCGATGAAACAGAGTCGCATTGGGCGACTTATCGCGTATCCGTCCGAGCAACACGCCCAGCCGCTGACTTCACACCACGCATCGTCCCGAACCATGACAGCGTCAGTGTTCCATTGGAACTCGATCTGATCCGGTGGCAGCGATGAGTATCTCAACCGATCAACCGACAAACCGTTATAGAACTTGTCAAGAGCATCAAAATTAAGGAGCCTAACCATGGCTACGCTGCAAGAAGAACGAAAAATCACACCCGAACTGCTGCACAAGATGGACGCCTACTGGCGAGCGGCGAACTACTTGTCAGTCGGCCAGATCTATTTGTACGACAACCCGCTTCTGAAGCAACCGCTGGAGCGAGCACATGTCAAGCCAACGCTGCTCGGCCACTGGGGGACGACGCCGGGCCAGAACTTTATCTATGTGCATTTGAATCGTGTGATTCAAGAGTTCGATCTGAACATGTTTTACATCTCCGGACCCGGGCATGGAGGGCCTGCGATCGTTGGCAACACCTATCTCGAAGGGACCTACAGCGAAGTCTACCCAGAGATCACACAGGATGAAGCCGGACTGAAAAAGCTGTTCAAACAGTTTTCATTTCCTGGCGGCATCCCCAGCCACGTGTCGCCTGAATGTCCGGGTTCGATTCACGAAGGTGGCGAACTGGGCTACTCGCTCAGTCATGCTTTCGGTGCGGTATTCGACAATCCAGATTTGATCGCGGCTTGTGTGGTTGGAGACGGCGAAGCGGAGACGGGGCCGCTTGCGACGTCTTGGCACTCGAACAAATTTCTGAACCCGATCACCGATGGCGTCGTGCTGCCGATCTTGCATTTGAACGGATACAAGATCGCGAATCCAACGATCTTTGCCCGCATCACGCATAAGGAATTGAAACAGTTTCTCAAGGGTTGTGGGTGGAAGCCGTACTTTGTTGAAGGCAACGATCCCGAGACGATGCACGAGCGGATGGCGCATGTGATGAACAAGGTGGTCGAAGAGATTCGCGACATTCAATCCAATGCACGCGAGAACAACGACGAATCCCGACCACAATGGCCGATGATCGTGCTCAATTCGCCCAAAGGTTGGACTGGGCCAAAATACGTTGATGGCTTGCAAGTCGAAGGCACCTTCCGGGCGCATCAAGTTCCACTGCACATCGACGATGATCACCCGGGACATCTTGAACAGCTCGAAGCATGGATGAAGAGCTACCGACCGGAAGAACTGTTCGATGAGCAGGGTCGATTGATTGAAGAACTTGCTGAACTGGCTCCGGTTGGTGAGCGTCGGATGGGAGCCAATCCACACACCAATGGCGGATTGCTGCTGAAGGATCTGATCATGCCGGACTTCAGGAAACATGCGGTCGAGGTGCCTTCTCCTGGTGCGGTTCAAGCCGCTGACACACACGTGCTGGGTGAGTTCTTTCGCGACGTCGTCAAACTCAATCGCAAGCAACGCAACTTTCGCATCTTCGGGCCGGATGAAACTCTATCGAATCGCCTGAACGCTGTCTTTGAAGTCACAGATCGACAATGGGAAGCTCGCACGCAAGACAATGACGAGTTTCTGGACAGTAGCGGCCGGGTCATGGAAATGCTCAGCGAGCATCAATGCGAAGGTTGGTTGGAGGGTTATCTGCTGACGGGAAGACACGGACTCTTCAACAGCTATGAAGCGTTCATTCACGTCATTGATTCGATGTTCAACCAGCATGCGAAATGGCTGAAAGTCACGGCGGGAATTCCGTGGCGAGAAAAGATCGCGTCGCTGAACTATTTGCTCGCCTCGCACGTGTGGCAGCAAGCTCACAACGGTTTCACGCATCAAGACCCAGGTTTCATCGACCATGTTGTGAACAAGAAGGCATCGGTGGTACGTGTCTATCTGCCGCCTGACGCGAATTGTTTGCTGTCCGTTTGGGATCACTGCCTGCGGAGTCGCGACTACGTCAATGTCGTGATTGCCGGGAAATACAAGGCGCCCCAGTGGTTATCGATGGAGGACGCGGTCAAACACTGCACGGCGGGCATCGGCAAATGGGATTGGGCAAGCAACGACGGCGACGCCGAGCCAGATGTCGTCATGGCCTGCTGCGGTGACGTGCCGACGCTTGAGACCCTGGCGGCGGTGTCGATCCTTCGCGAACACTTGCCAGACTTGAAAGTTCGCGTTGTGAATGTCGTTGACCTAATGAAGTTGCAACCGACATCCGAACATCCACATGGGCTGAGTGATGAGGCCTTTGATGCACTGTTCACTTGCGACAAGCCGATCATCTTTGCCTTTCATGGTTACCCGAAGTTGATTCATGAGCTGACGTACCGGCGCAACAATCACGACAACATGCACGTGCGCGGCTACAAGGAAGAGGGCACGATCACGACGACCTTCGACATGACCGTGCTGAATGATCTCGATCGTTTTCACCTGGTGATGGACACCATCGACCGCTTGCCGCAAACCGGCGATGCGGGAGCTCGATTGAAACAACAACTCATCGACAAGCTGCAAGAACACTACGTGTATATCCGCAAACATGGACTCGACATGCCAGAGATTCGCGATTGGAAGTGGGCAGGAAAATGTTAAGGAAGCGTTCGGAAACAGTTTCCAGATTTTACCCTCCCTCTGGTAGGGTCGAGCGAAGCGACGGGAGGGCCGAGTATCAATTCAGCACTCGCCCTCCCCGGCCCGAAGCGGGCCGACCCTCCCAGAGGTAGGGTGAAGTCCAAAATCAATATGCCGAAGTTATTTCCGAACGGATCCTAAGGCAAAGAATTAGCGGCCTTCAGAAGAGATCAGCAGCATGAATAGGTTCCGGCAATTTTGGAGTGATCTGCGGTCGAGCTTCTGGTTCATGCCTTCGATGATTGTCATCGCCAGCATCGCGTTGGCGGCTATTCTAATCGAGGCTGACTCCGCCGAGAGCGACCGATGGATGGCGCAGTGGCCGCGACTGTTTGGGGCTGGGGCCGAAGGCGCCCGAGGCATGATGTCCACCATTGCTGGCTCGATGATGACCGTCGTAGGTGTAACATTCTCGATGGTCTTGATGGTGCTGGCGACGGCTTCGAGCCAATACACTTCACGCATCCTACGGAACTTCATTCGCAGCCGTGTCACTCAGGTCGTGTTGGGGATCTTCGCCGGCATTTTCACTTACTGCCTGATTGTGTTGCGTACCATTCGCAGCGGTGATGACGGCGCATTTGTTCCGAATCTGGCAGTTTCCTTCGGGTTCGTTCTCGCACTCGGTGGCGTTGTTGCATTGATCTTTTTCATTCACCACATCGCTTCTTCGATTCAGGCCTCAAGCATCCTCGCGGCGGTCGCCGAGGAAACAATCGCCGCGGTGGATCGATTGTTTCCGAATGAACTTGGACAAAGTGCGAGTGATGACGATGAACAGCCGATTTGCCCGCCGTCCGAGCGCACGTGGCAAACCGTCTTGGCCAGCGAGAGTGGCTATTTCCAACATGTAAATAGCAAAGCGATCATTGCTTTGGCACGCAATAGAAAGACCATCGTGTGGATGGATCATGGCATTGGCGAGTTCGTTGTCCAGAACACCACCCTGGCTTCACTCGCTCAAGAAGAGCCGGCGGATGAAGCGACGATCGACGAACTGCAGGCGACGTTCAATATCAGTTGCCACCGCACACTGGATCAGGACGCGGCTTTCGGAATCCGACAGATCGTCGATATCGCACTGAAAGCCCTCTCCCCCGGCATCAACGACACAACGACCGCCGTCATGTGCATCGACTATTTGACGGCGATCATGGCACGGATAGCTCAGCGGCAAATTCCTAGTTCGCGTCGCTATGAGGAAGGAGAACTTCGCGTCATCGCAAAAGGTCCAAGCTTCGAAAGCCTGTTGTCCGAATCGTTCGACCAAATTCGCAGCAGTGCCAAAGGCGACGTCGCCATCATGTCGCGCGTGCTCGGTGCCCTTGAAACAATCGCAAATCTAACGACCTGCCCAAACCGGCGACGAGCGATCGGCGAACAAGTTCAATGGATTGCAGAGTTGGCTGAACGTTCCCTCGACTCCTCGCATGACCGCATGAGAATCGACAAGCGTGTGGCGTTTGTGCGTGAGGTGCTCGATGCGCGGCACGTCTTATGCATAGGTGATACGCAGGGCTACGAGTTGGACGCGAACATGTCGGTCGATCACGCCCAATCGATGGAGACGCGGGCGTCGCTTAACAACACGTAACGGAGTTGTGAACTGCGATTTTTGATTTTCTCATCCCATTGAAACACAAGGCAAAAAGATGACCCAGAATAGTAACTTGCTTACCATCGAATCATTGGCGGAGCTGGCATCAGCCCAACAGACGCCGTGTCTGTCGCTGTACCAGCCGACTCACCGAAGCATACCCGAGAAGCAACAGGATCCGATCCGATTTCGTAATCTTGTGAAAGCGTTGGAAAGTTCGCTCCGGCAGAACTTTCCGAGCATTGATAGTCAGGTCTTGATGGAGCCGTTTCAGGCCCTTGCAGACGATGCTCCCTTCTGGAACCAATCGCAAGAGGGATTGGCGGTGCTGGCCAGTCCAGGACTGTTTCGAGTGTTCCAGCTTCAGCGACCGGTGGCCGAATTGGCCGTCGTGGCTGACAGCTTTCATACCAAGCCGCTGCGACGGTTACTGCAATCGGTTGGTGACTACCAGATCTTGGGTTTGAGCCTGCAAAAGATCCAACTTTTTCAAGGGAACCGCGATGCACTCGACGAGATTGATCCGGCGCCAGGCGTCCCGCGGACGATCACCGAGGCGCTGGGGAGTGAACTGACGGAGCCATACCAGACGGTCGCTTCGTACGGTGGTGTCGGTCATGGTCACCAGGCCATGCACCACAGCCATGGCGGAAAAAAAGAGGAAGTGGACCGTGATGCGGAGAAGTTTTTTCGCGCGGTTGACCACGCGGTACTCGAGCACCACTCGCGTCCATCAGGGCTGCCGCTGATCCTGGCAGCGTTGCCGCAGCATCATGATCTCTTCCGCCGGGTCAGTCAAAATCCATTTTTGATCGCGGAGGGACTCACGATCAATCCCGACGCCCTGCCAATCAAAGAACTGCGGGAACGTGCTTGGAAAGTTGTCGAGCCGCAGTACCAGGCGCGGTTGGCTGAACTGAGCGAGCAATACGAACAAGCCCAATCCGATGGGCTTGGCAACAACGACTTGGCGCAGGTGACTCAAGCGGCAACCGCTGGCCGAGTGGCAACGTTGCTAATCGAAGCCGATCGCCAGATCGCAGGGCGAATCGATGACGCGACAGGTCAAGTCGAAGTTTCCGATCTGAGCAACTCACAGCGCAATCCACAAGGCGACGACTTGCTCGATGATCTTGGCGAACTTGTCGAAAAGACAGGCGGCCAAGTCCTGGTCATTCCGGCCGAGCAAATGCCGGGACGCACGGGACTGGCTGCCACCTACCGTTACTAAACCAATCACTACCACAAAGGAACACAGTATGAAGATTCAATTGAATACGACGCGAACATCGAATGTCACGAGTCACTGACCACTCAGGTCACTAGTACCGTGGAGAACGCCCTCAAGCGATTCAGCGATCACATCACGCGAGTGGAAGTCCAACTGAGCGATGAGAATAGCGACAAGAAAGGCGGTAATGAAGACATGCGCTGCGTGTTGGAAGCCCGACTCGAAGGCCGCAAGCCGATCGCGGTGACGCATCATGCCGCAACCGTGGACCAAGCCGTCGACGGTGCCGCAGACAAGTTGCACCGTTTGATCGACATCACCCTCGGACGACTGCACGATCACCGCAGCCACAGCCCTGACCTGCCGCCGTTGGAAGCGACAAAAGATTGATAGGACTGCGGTGGCATCTCCCGATCTGCAGCACATTTCCTTGCCCAGCCATCTTTTTGCCCCTTTAGGAATCGCAATCCATGACAACGAAACAACTGATTGAAACCGCAAACGCGATGGTCGCCGACGGCAAAGGACTGTTGGCGATGGACGAAAGCAATCCGACTTGCAACAAACGATTTGCGGCACAAGGCATACCGCAAACGGAAGAGCGTCGTCGTGCCTATCGCGACATGATCGTCACGACTCGGGGTCTCAGTGATTGCATCAGTGGCGCGATCCTGTACGACGAGACGATTCGACAACGTTTGACTGACGGCACTCAGTTTGCCAAAGCTCTCACCGCAGCCGGCATCATTCCTGGTATCAAAGTGGACGCGGGCACCAAAGACTTGGCTGGGCATCCCGGTGAAAAGATCACCGAAGGATTAGACGGATTGCGAGAACGGTTGGCAGTTTACGCACAGATGGGAGCTCGCTTTGCCAAGTGGCGTGCGGTCATCACGATCGGCGATGGAATTCCCAGCTACGGTTGCATCGAAGCGAACGCTCATACGCTCGCACGGTATGCGGCGATTTGCCAGGAAGCTGGATTGGTGCCGATTGTCGAACCCGAAGTCTTGATGAACGGCGACCATGATCTAAGGCAGTGCAACGAAGCGACTGAGAAGGTTTTGCGAATCGTCTTCGATCAGCTATCGAAGCAACGTGTACTGCTGGAAGGCATGATTCTGAAGCCGAACATGGTATTGCCAGGACTCGAGAGTCTCGATGAGGTATCCGTCGACGAAGTGGCAGAAGCGACCGTCCAGTGTTTGATGAGAACGGTTCCCGCCGCAGTCCCAGGCATCGCATTTTTATCAGGCGGTCAATCGGCGGAACTCGCTTCGGCCCGTCTGAACGCGATGAACGTTTGCTCCAGTTCGCGAGTACCCTGGGCGCTCGCGTTCTCATTTGCTCGCGCGATACAGCAACCAGCGTTGGAAGTTTGGGCTGGCCAGGATGCCAACGTGGCGGCTGCTCAATCAACGCTGCTGCACCGCGCTCAATGCAATCGAGCCGCGCGGCGTGGCGAATACTCTCCAGAGATGGAAGGTACCGTCCTGCGATGAAGAAATTGATCGTATTCGATTTGGACGGCACACTCGCAGCAAGTAAGTCGCCGATCGATCAAGAGATGGCAGGGTTACTGACCGGTCTTTTGCGAGTGGCACGTGTGGCCGTTATTTCCGGAGCAAACTGGCCTCAATTCGAGAAACAGGTGCTGGCTAATTTAGACAGCAGTGATCACCTGAAGAAATTGACGTTGTTGCCAACGTGCGGAACGAAGTTCTACGAATATGACGCGGCGTGGACAAAGCGCTACTCCGAAGACTTCACGACGTCCGAGCGAGACAAGATTGTTCATTCACTCGAACAAGTCAGCGAGGCTTCGGGGTTCAAGGTCGACAGAGTCTGGGGCGACGTCATCGAAGATCGTGGCAGTCAAGTGACGTTTTCCGCACTGGGGCAACGTGCACCGATCGATGCGAAAGAACATTGGGACGCTGACTTTGCGAAACGAAAACAAATGAAGGTGAAACTGGATGAGTTACTGCCAGAGTTCTCGATCCGTCTCGGAGGCACCACGTCCATCGACGTCACCAAGAAAGGCATCGACAAAGCGTATGGCATCCGAAAACTTCGCGACATTCTTGGTGTCCAAATCAACGAAATGATCTTCGTTGGCGATGCACTATTTTCAGGCGGAAACGACTACCCAGCAAAAGAGGCTGGCGTGGTATCGATCCAAGTCAAAGACCCACAGCAAACCAAGCGGGTCGTCGAAGCGATCGTCGCTTGCTTGGAAGACAACAGGAACGAACAATGACCCTACGACTTTATTTCATGCGACACGGCGAGACCGAGTGGTCCAAGTCGGGACAGCACACTGGTCGTGCTGATCTTCCTCTGACCGCTGATGGCGAACGAGAGGCCCGGCGACTTGGTGAGCGGATTCGTTCGATCACGATTGACCATGTACTAGTCAGTCCACTCAAGCGAGCTCGCCAGACTTGCGAGCTGGCTGGTTGCAGCGAACAAGCCGAGACGGAGCCTGATCTGATCGAGTGGGACAATGGCGACTATGAAGGGCAAACGCATGTCGATGTCGACAAGCAGCGACCTGATTGGAATATATTTCGCGATGGTTGCCCAAACGGCGAGATGCCGGAACAAATCTCGGACCGCGCCGACCGACTGATCAAGCGACTCAAGCAATTGAATGGAAACGTGTTTCTGTTTTCACACAGCCACTTTGGGCGTGTCCTTGGAGTGCGCTGGATTGGGTTGCCAGTTCATAACGGCCAGCACTTCGTCCTCGATACTGCTTCGATAAGCGTGTTGTCTTACCAGCACGAAAGCAGTGACGAACCAGCCATCGAGTTATGGAACAGCAAAGGCCTCTGATGCGCACCACTGCGCACGCGGTTGCCCACATGTGGGCAGCGAAAACATGTGGTGCAACAAATTCAGACGGCGGGGCACGCTCTTTCGATCGCCGCCTTTAAATCGGCGATGCTGACTGGCTTTTGCAGGTAATCAAAGATGAACTCGACGTCTTCGCCGTTAGGCCTTTCATGTGCCGACAGGACGATGATCGGAACGGGCTGCAGCTTGCTGAGTTCCATAGCCGCCTCCAGCCCAGTCATTTCCGGCATCATCACGTCGGTGATGATCAGGTCGGGTTCGGTCGTACGACAAAGTTCCACAAGCTCTCGCCCGTTTTTGGCTTCACCGACGAGTTGATACCCAAGACGCGGCAATATCCTGCGAAAATACTGTCGAATGTCCTCTTCATCGTCGGCAATTGCGATTCTTAGTTGACGCGTCACTTGGAAGTCCTTGGCAATGAGATGAGGAACTCAGCTCCGCCATCCTTGGCGTCTCCAACAGAAAGGC
>JBGSNA010000038.1:0-5314 GCA_041739875.1 Pirellulaceae bacterium | reverse complement strand
GTAGGTGCGGAAAATGTGATCGCGAGCGATGCCGTCGTAGTCGACCAACCCGTTCTCCACGTGCGTCTTGAGTAAGTAGTCCCACAATGCATGGTCGACTCCCGATGCATCTGGATGCGGCGTCGGCTTGGTCGTCAACTGCACTTCGTGGAATGCCTTAGCGGCGACGACGATCGGGACTGAGAACGAAACGATCGCCAACCAGAAGAAGGGACCGTAATAGGAAACGCTTTTTTTATTCATCGGATTTGTTCCTGCAATTAGCTTCTGTGTGTTGTGGCTTTGCGCCGTCAGGCTACTTCGCGTTTGCGAGGTTTTGCTAATGGTGGATCGACGATGGGAAGCGATGGTGATGCTTTCTGTCTCGCGATGGGCAAGTCGCCGAGATGCAGAATCTCCATTGGGCAGCGGACAATGCACTCATTGCAGCCAACGCAGGGCGAATCTTTCAAAGTGATCGGCTCGCCTTTCAACGCACTCGATTTGATGTCGATGCCCATTTGGCAGTACTGATTGCAAACGTTACAGTCGATGCACTTGCCTTTTTCGGGAGTGATTTTGAACTGCGACCAGCGGCCCCAAAAGTTCATCCAAAACGCCAGCGGGCACCACATTCGGCACCACACTCGCTGTCCCAGGAACGGATACAGGCCGATTGCGACCGCGCCGGCTAATGCCGTTCCGGCCCACAAGTTGTATTGACCAAGCGGCCCTTGAAACCCGTACAGATCGGCGATCGTTGCAACGGTTGCCAACGCGATAAAGACGAAACCCATGCGCTCCATCTTGCGCGGTGTATCACCCTTTGGCCCTCGATGACGAAAGCCATTGCCGACCGTTTCCGCGAGCGCTCCGCACGAGCAAATGTACGAACAGTAAATCTTCCCCCAGCGAATCGTTACCAGTGGAATCACGATGAAGGTCAGCACGGCAGCCCAAACCACACCTACGACCGCGACCGTATGCCACCAAGCGGGATCGCCAGGGCCAACCGCTGGATCGACGTTGAATGCGCCCATGTTCAATGGCCAGGCATTCAGCGATCGAGTCAGCAGCGGCGTCCACGGATTGCGACCAATGAACACGGCGAGGAAGGTCGGGATTCCCCACCACAAGGTCCACTGCGTGGCGATGATCGTCAGATTGCGGCGCCAGACCAGTCGATGATTCGTCTTGATCGCCCAGTACAAACCGAATCCAGCGATCGCCGAGAAGTAGAGCAGATAATAGAACCCATACGCATTGCTGAAGTACTTCGGGACAACGTGGTACAACCAAGCAAAGCCTGGCACGAAATAGGGGCCATCACCTGCCGCCGATGGATCGAGTGTGAGGACGCTCGGTGCAATCAGTGAACCGGCATAGAGCAAACCACCAACGATCAGCATGAAGGAGGAGTGCGGCATGGGGAGTAACGCGGCATGCCCACGCGCTTGCATGTTTCCGTTGATGAGTTTCAACGCCAGCAGACTGAGCCAAGCGATTGGCAGGACCATCCCCACCAGAAACGCGGCGAATCCCAGTTGTGTCGACCCTATGAGCGACTCCAGTCCTGGCAGCAACAATTTGCCCTCGCCCGCTGCATCGGGGTGAAGCACAAAGTTCTTTGAGTAGAAGTAGACGAAAACGCCGACGAGCAATCCGACGACCGATAACGCGAGTCGCTTGGCCGTCCAAACACCGTCAAGCTCTAGCCCCATGTCCATCAAGAAATCGACGGGCGGAAGCGTTCCGATTTGGACGATGACATGATCGTTTGCCAGGGTGTGTAGTTGCCCATCGACGTCAATATCGAGTTCGTGGTCGCGTACCGCTTTGAGATTGCTCTTGTAAAGAACGTTGAGCCGACCGTCACGTTCGGCCTGTTCAATCAACTGGCGGTTCTCTTCTTTGGCACGAAACAGATCATCGCCGCGATACGAAAGTGTGACCCGATTGTGTGGCATCAGCAGCAGGGCTGCTTCGATCGCGGAGTTCCCGCCGCCAACGATCATGATGTTAGCGTCGTGGTAATCCTCGGGCGTATGGAGCCGGTAGGTAACTTTTTGAGCGTTGTCAGCACCGGGGCATTCAAGTGATCGTGCTTGTCCTTGCCGACCAACTGCGACCAGCACTTGCTGTGTCGGAAACGATTTCCCCGATTTCGTCTCGACCTCGAACCGCCGCTCGCCAACTTTTCGTACGCGGTCAACTTCCGTGTCTTCCTTGATGTGCAACTTCTTCTCGGCAACCAAGCGATTGACGCGTGCGAGAAACTCGTCCTTGTCCAAGTCTTCGTCGAACTCGAGTTTGCTTTCATTGCGCACGAACTGCGGTTCGGCATAGACTTTCTTACCGGGCGGAAAGCTGCGGACCGTGCTGGCAACTTTGTTGCGCTCCAGAACGACGTACTTGAGCCCCCGCTCTTGCGCTTCCATCGCGGCAGACAATCCCGCAGGCCCCGCACCGATGATGACAAGGTCAAGCCGACCATCATCTGACGCGGAACCGTCATCGAATTTCATCTTCGCGATGACGCTAGCGCCCTGATTCGCCGCCACCTTGACCAGTGGCAACCCTGTGACATCGCCAATGACGAAGATGCCTTTCACGCTGGACTCGTAACGGCCATTAACGATCGGCAGGATTTCCTGCGGCGGCACCGTGGCAAAATAGGTTGTCTTCTTACGGTCCGATTTCAATGCGTTCGCAGACATCGTACCTCCCTGTACGGATAGATTGATTTTGAGAGCGGCGTAGCCAGAATTTTTTCAATGGGCGATCACGCTAGCTGGCAGATTATGGAATCCATTCCAATTGCTGTCTGTGAAATGGCTCACGAACCAGCGATTGCCTATTGCGGGGTGATTGCAGTAACAACGCCAACACGTTGTCGGTAAATACGGGGTCGGCGGTTAGTTTGCGGTGGCTGGTGTGCAGGAACATGACGCTGGTCCAGTGGATCGGTGAAGCTGGTCGTGTCGAGACGACTTCGACGGGCTGATCGCTCATCAGGGCGCTGTGCCGGGTGGTCGTGTCGTCACCGGGCGCATTTTTAGCGACTTCCAACTTCCCGGTTTCAGTGTCGACGGACATCACGGCTGGCGTTTCAATCGCGTCGCCAGCGTACAGATGCAATGTGACTCCAGGTGGCGGCGCTGCCGGAATGTCGAGTGCTTGATGCAGTTGTTTGGCTTTGAGCAAGCACTTGCGCTGATGATCCAGGGCAATGCACTCGCGTGCTTCACGCTCCGCAACATCCGGCAACAACTCTTGCAACACGGAGTCTTGGTCTGGATCGGCCAATCCCCACTTCATTTGTCGCCACAACTCTGAATTGTAAAAATCAAACGCTTGACCTGGATTTTTGGCATCGACGAGCGTCTGATGCCGAGGACGCGGCAGCATCTGGTAGAGCGACGGCATCGTCCCCAACGCCGCTGGTGGATAATAGGGAAGCACTCGCGAGAGCTGATGCCCGTTGACCAAGTCCCGAATCGCGAATACCGAGCCCGCATTGGGCGTTCCAATCATGACGAGTCGTTCAACGCTAGCCGCGCCCGCCCAATCCAACGCAGGGAGTGAACCGTCGTCTGGCAACTGCTGTGAACCGTATCGCAAGTAATATCGTGAGAGCAGTCCGCCGAGTGAATGCGCTACAATGTCGAATTTGATTTCCGCGTCTGTGATTCCGTACCGGCTTGCGTACTCGCTGCGAATGTACTCTCGTTTTTCGGCAATGAATTTGTCAAGCAACGCTGCGTTCTCTGCGACGTCGCGCCGCCAGTCGTAGTCGAATTGGAAACAGGTGAAGTGCTCTTCTCCGTAATTGAATTCATCTGCCCTGGGGTGTGACGAATCGCGATACCCACCCACGCCGAGGGTTTGAAGTATCTGGTTGTAGGCTTGTAGCTCGACCGGAATCCCGAACACACTCAGTTCCAAGTAAGCCAGAGTCCCGTCGCTGCGAACGCGATCTCGCAATTGTGAAAGCGGAACACCTTGGCGCATTGGCAGCGATACGGCTGGAAGATCGTCCGATTGCCGCCGTCGAAAACGAATTTTGTCGTACTTTCCCCAAACGGTCTTGCCGGTCTCATCATCGACCAGTCGCGACCCCAACACTCCTGGAATCACGATCACGGGATTGCGTTCATAGTCAGGCCGCTGGGCCAGCGGGTTGTAGATCGCAGCGAGCGACGCGTTGGGTTTTTGAGCCACACAACCTGGTGCGAACACAACCATTGCAAGCACGGGCATCAACAGCCTGCTCGCACGAAGGGAATATTGCACAACGGTGTCGGCAAATCGGTGTGCAGTCATACGCTCGGACGATCGCCCGTTCACCACGAAGAGTCGTAGAAACCATGCGGAGATTCCTAATAACAGAAGCGGCCACAGGGCAGCCAGCATGCCCGTTCGCGATACTTGTCCCGCTTCGGGAACCAGCGTGCCCACGCGAACGAGCAGATAGGTTGCAGGCAACATCCCGACCTGGCTAATCAGCCAAAACTGCTTGATTGACAATCGAGAACGTCCTGCCAGCACGTTGACGGCAAAGAACGGCATCACCGGTGTTAGCCGCAGGAGTAGTAGTTCCCATTTCCCGAGCCCCGAGTTCCCAAGCCACCATTTCCCAGGTCCTGGACATATCGACTGGCACTCATCGTTTTGATGATGCTGCACATTACAAAACATATAACGGCGACTTGCAGAGAAAGCGATCGTGGCTCCGGCTGTGCTCGCGAAACTGGCGACGATGGTTCCCGGTCCAAGTCCGAAAAAGGGACCGGCTAGAACCGTCAGCAGCACCGCGCCAGGGATCGCAAGTCCGGCCATGATGACATAGACGCAGCTATAAACCGCCAGTCGGATCAACAGATGAGATTCGGCTGCATTGGAAACGACCAGATGCAACGGGTCACGAGCGAACCAAGCAGCGATGGCGATCACTACCCAGACAGCGCGAAGTGTATTGTCTTTCTTCCTGATGCAAATCATCGAGGTCATCCTTGACCAAATGAAGTGTAAGTTTGGCGGAACGTTGGTTCGCCGGAGATCTAACAAACGCCGCTCAACACCTTTGCGTCTTCACGCCTTTGCGTGAGGTTTTTCAGCCTCCGGAAGGGCTCAAGCAAAGGCGCAAAGCTCGTGGAGGCATTGCCGCATATTAGCGACGGGCTGTTCGAGCGGATGCCTGATCGTTCAAACCCCAGTCGTAGTCGAGATGCGAGACTGAAACCGAGTTCGCGATTGCTGCTTCGTAGGCTTCGCGTGATGGCAAGTAGGGTGCAATTGTGCGGAGCTGGGCGGCTTGGTCGCTACCAAAATCTTC
>JBGSNA010000023.1:0-4568 GCA_041739875.1 Pirellulaceae bacterium | reverse complement strand
CGCGTGCTCACTAACTCTGTAAGAAGGGACCGACTTGGGAGGCAAAAGGGCAACTCCTAAATTGCATACGGTGAGTGAAACTGATGCGAATTTCGAGGTTTTCTTCAAGTAAGGAGTTGCATCCTCCGACCGCATATTGCGCCGTAGTTAAATTGGGTCGGTACGTGCAATACATGGACACCAAAGCAGCTCACCGTTCTCAAAAAATAACGATCGACAGAAATCAAAGTGATGCAACCATGAATTGGTCAGCGCGCACAGGTGGGCGTGTCATTACGCACGAAGACTTGTGCGAAATGACGGATTCGACCTTGTGCACGAATGGCAGCTGCAGTCGGGTCTGGAAGTGACTCCTCCACGCGGTCATATTGATGACACTTTCAAAGTGCCCCCCAGGCAGATTTGCGGGCTGAGGTCCTAACATCGGTCATCAACACCGACGTAGGTTGCAAACAAGCGTCGGGCGTGTACTACAAGACCTCGCGTTCGATGAACGATTCGATGTGACCGGTACGTCTTACCAACGCCATAATTCATGTCCCCCGAATCCGAAGTCGATGCATCCGCTGATAGCTCAGTTTCAGATCGGCCGGGGAGTACTGGAACGCTGCCAAGTTGATGCTTTGAAGCGAGCGTTTAGACTCTGTTTGGCTTCGAAAGAATCGTGTAAAGCTTCCCTAGCAGGTCTGTGGACACGGGTTGTCGCCAGGTAGTCAATTCTGGTTGCGTTTACGTTGAAACTGCGAGATCCCTAAAACCGCCAATTGCAGAATGGAATAGATTGCAAGTATTCCAATTCCATAGGGGAATGCCGTATCAAACCCCACATCCCGAAAAGCAACTGGGCCCAGGACCTGGTCGGGTGACTCGGGCAAAAATCGAACATTCAATTCGTCGCCCAGTTTGGGTGTCGACAAGAACTGCATGTGGCCCAGTGTTTTGCGACGCTCTTTACCACCTGCGTCGTTGAAACTCACTATAACAGTGCTTGGCAGAACATTGGGTGGGGGCAGATCCAACGCGACGACTACTGCCGGTACGTCAATCGCCGCGTCCCATCGTCGTTGCAGTTGAATCGCCCACCAAATTAAAACGCCTATCGAAGCGATGAGCATTAGATGAAGCGGCACGCTCAAGATTGACTTGCGATTGCGTTTGATGGGACTCAACGAGGCGGCGGGCAGTTCGCGCACTTCGGATAACAACTGCTGCTCCTTGGTCCATGGTCCTCTGCCGGAACGAGGGGATTGAGCGGGATCACACAAATGGACCGTCGCCACTAGTCCATCGCGAAGAATGAGACCTAGTCCAAGCCCAGTGATCCATATCGTTCCTCGAGCTAGCAGCTCGTGACTTTGCAACGTTGTTTTACCATTGGAAACAAAATCCGATATTTCGTCCTCGGTTTCGATGCTGTGCCAAAGCGTTTCTTTGCGCGGAACCTTGAACAGCCCAACGATCTCATGTGCTCGCTTTCCAATCACAACGAGTGAGCCAAATCGAAGGCGTTCATCGGAAGCATCGATCCTGATAAGCGTCCGAGGGTTGGCTTGCGAAAAAATCAATTGAATACCGATTTCTGTTAACGGGACTTTGCCTGATCGGTCTAGCGTCAGTCGATCCACATCAATGCGATGTTTTCGCAATACTTCGAGCAGGGGCTCATATGCGGTCCCGAGAACCAGTGGTCCCATGCCAACTCCTAACTCAACCGACCAAAAGGCATCACTTTTTATTTGCACTACTCGGGAACCTCCATACCGTTAGGATCGATAAAAAACGATCGGCCATTGTGTGTAACTTTAGCTTTCCCCCGGTCAAACGCTTCTGCATAGTCGTACATCACGGGGATTACGACTTTTGCATGTTCGTCAAGGAATCCATGACGTTCATTTCTGACAACAGGGATTCGTTTGACCGCAGGATCGTAGTAGCCCACGTAGTCGTAGATTAGCTCCCCGATCAGATTCCCGTTTAAGTCTACAAAGCCGCTTCGATACTCTTCTCCCTCAATCTTGGTCACTTGCCAACACCATGGACTTTGCGAGTTGACTTGGTCGTAGTTCAAATCTGCAACCGTCTCCCCGTGAGTGTCGATGATTCGGTAACGCCCCTCATCCTTGACTAATGCTCGATCATGATGAAAGGACTCTGCGAATTCGAAATCCGCGTTGAACGCTTTTTCAAAACTGGCGTCAATATAGAAGCGAGTATCGTTGGCACTGACCAAAGCGAATCCACATTGGTAAGGCTCGGCATATTGAAAGCCCTCGACGCTGTCGAGATCGGCAGAGGAAACAAATCCTTGATTCAAAGGGACAAACAAAAACTTGCGTCCCATCTGCACCAAGGAAAGCTGGCCAGAAATGTCGATCACAAGGGTACTCGAACTCGGTTGCAACACTTCGTTGCCTTGCGTGTCAACAATCCCTTCTTGGTAATGGTCTCGTTCGTGAATCGTGATCTTGGCAAAACCATATTCATTTCGAGGACCGAGTTCTGTTTCTCTCGAACTTGATGATTGCACACTTACCTCGACACGGTCGCCTGATGGTTGGCCCTTGTTACCGCTGCAGCCGACGACTGCTACGATGATTGCTAAGATCGCAAAATTACACCGGCACAAGTCCATGTTATGGATTTCCAAGGATCGTGAAGGTCCTTTTCAGGCCGATGAGAATCCATTTAAAAGCTCCCAACGTGTAGCCAACGACATACAAAAGTGTGAACAACGTTAGGATGCCACCCATGAGGCCACCAAATTTCCAATTCGCGATGGCGAAGATCGTCGTGGATTTTTCCTCGGTCGAGGTCAGGAAATGATTGGACTTACCGACAACACTTTCAAGGCTAGCGGGCGAAACACTCACCTCCGCTATTTGATCACCAACGCCATGAATCTGCAGGAACCCTTCCCCATCTACATGGACTTTATTTTTGGTCGTCCGGCCGAATTCACGCTTTTGTTCAGTTCGGCCCGCACGCTCTCGATGTCCGACTTCAGTCACTTGATCTACATGCTGAATCTTAAACGGTATGATGAAAAACACGCATGTCCGACTCGTGCAACTTACCCTATCGCCTATGCGTTCAAAGTTGATCCAAGTCGCCGGAGCCATCAAGGTAACGCCACCGGGAAAAACAACGCAGATCAAGAAAACGATCAAATATTGCAAGAGCATCCAGCCCAAGGAAGGACGATTTCCGCGAGCTTGCATTCGAGTCTTCCGATCAGTCGGGTATGAAGTAAAATGAGGGCGTGTTTCAAGCACTGGTGAAACACAAAGCAATCGATCCGAATTCTGACCGAACAAAACGTCCAATGCCTCGAGGTGCCAACGAAATCTATCGTTAAAAACTTCGTGAAAAGCTCGAGTACGCAGTCGCTGACGCGATGCCGCTAACGATCGCGGGTTACTTTGACGGAGCGGAGTAGTTGATTCGCGCGGTCGACCGCGACGTTTACGGACAGCTTGCCATGGCCGACATGTATATCGCTGCGATTGCTTCGCTAGGGGGCAAAGACGCAGTCGCCGAAGATCGCGAACCTATCTTGGCGATGTTTGAACGCACGGTTACGTTACGCAAAAATGCCTATCCCATCCCGCACACACAGATGGAGGCCGATACCTGTGCCCATCAGAAAGCTCAAGGTCGAAGCCAAGTTGTGCAAGAGATCGGGTTTGATCCGAGCGAGTAGCCAGGTATCAACAAGTAAGCACCTGCAGCGATCGACGCACCTTGAAAACTCACAGAAACATGCTGACGACCATTCTCGCAATAACTTCCATGCTCGTTGGCTTGCTCTGCTCACTTGTTGTCATCGTCATGTTTCTCGCTGGTGCCGCCAACGCTAACCCAACAAAAATCTATCAGATAAGATGGTCAATTTCCTCCGTCGTCATCGTACAAATGCTGTCGCTGGTTTCGTCAATAGCGCTGCTCAGCCTCGAGCGAGGCTGGTTCGCCTGTGGCGCTGGAATACTACCGGTTCCTTATGCTTTCTTCTTGCTGGCCGTACTTGTCAGACTCCAGTGGTAAGCTTTTTCTAATCGGTCGAGCGTTTTATCATCCTAGCGGAACACTGTCGCTCAGGGCTTG
Source organism: Pirellulaceae bacterium (assembly GCA_041739875.1). Lineage (GTDB taxonomy): Bacteria > Planctomycetota > Planctomycetia > Pirellulales > Pirellulaceae > JBBSJZ01. The sequence continues at coordinate 467 of JBGSNA010000023.1, read as the reverse complement.
CATCGCCGAGTCATCACAAGACGAATACCAATGAAGACATTCCTCGTTATCTTTTTCCTCGTTGCGGTTTCCTTCGTTTTTGTCGTCTATTGGTTGAATCGATCCATCACCGAATCGAAGGAAACTCAACACGGACCGTTTACAATCAGGGCGGAAGCAAGCACCGGTAAGACCTTCAATGTCAACTATGGTCTGGTAGACCAGACCACGGTGCGGTATTCCATTTGGTTCAAGGGGTAAGCCCATCGAGTTCCCAGGGCATTTGCAAAGCAACACTGGGCTACCTTTCTTGTGGAAAGTCTATGCTCTTGCAGATGCTATCAATACTGACGAAGCTACGTCTCTCGGGGCTGGGTTCATCGCTGGAGATCCGCTTGCATGAAGCGGCAACGAGTGGCTTGACGCATCGCGAGTTCTTGGAGTTGGTTCTTCAGGATGAGTTGCTAATACGCAACGATCGGGCGATG
>JBGSNA010000015.1:0-7322 GCA_041739875.1 Pirellulaceae bacterium | reverse complement strand
GTCGGTCGATTCCCGTTAGACCATCAGTGCTTTTTTAAAAATGTCTCAAGTGGGATCGGTGAGAATCGAACTCACATCGCTCGGATTAAGAGTCCGATGCATTACCTTGTCTGCCACAATCCCATGTGTCGTTTTAGTGGGGTAAGCTTCCAGCTTGCCGTTGTTTGTAATTCGCAGGCTGGAAGCCTACGCCACGTCAGTCGGCGTGGCGGGAATTGAACCCGCGACCGTCGCCTTATAAGGACGCCGCTCTCACCCCTGAGCTACACGCCGATGCGTAGCCAATGGGGCCGAAGGGAGTTGAACCCTCACCGAACGGATTAAAAGTCCGTCATGCTGCCAGTTACACCACAGCCCCGATGTTCAGTCGCGGCTATGCGTTTCAATCGCTGTGCAGGCAGCATGTTGGTTTTCCTTTCATATCGTTGTCGTAAGTGGTAGCCCCGAGGATCGAACTCAGCGCGACCCGCGTATCAGGCGGATCTGGGCGACCAGCCCTCGACTACCATGTTGTCGTGATAAAGTCGGACACCTCGGAGTCGAACCGAGACCCTCCTGGTCCCAAACCAGGCGTGCTTCCATCTGCACCTGTATCCGATGTTCTGTTGGTTCAATCGCCGCGGCGGTTGCCGTAGGCGCATATCTTCCTTGTCAGTGGGCCGGGAGGCGCTCGAATCCTCGTCTGCGGTTCTTCAGGCCGCCGCTAGACCGTCTCAGCTACCAGCCCAAATTGGGTTCGTTGTTGGGGTTGTCCGTTCAATGCGGACACGAAAAAAGGCTCGATGTCTGCGTGACACCGAGCCTTCATGAAGAAGTCGTTCGCTTTTGAAAGCGAGTGTCACATCAGACGCGGATACGCCGGGGCATTATCTGTATTCAACGGACTGTCACTATGGACAGGGGCGCCGAAGAGATTGCCTTCGTGTATCTGTTCGAGTCGACTGGATTGGGTTCTTGATAACATCAGAAAGCTCGCTACTCGCTCGTCTGTGAATGTGACTTGTAGTTCAGGTAGATAGACGCTGTCGCGTCACGATGGTTCGCATAAAATCTCGCGTTCACAAAATTAGGAATGCGCGAGACCGCGATTCTATTTCACCAAACGCAAAGAAAACTAAGTAATACTCACCACAATGAAATCAATCGAAAACTTCCTCGCCGCGAAAACTTACGCCGTCGCCGGCGCATCCAACCGCCAGTACAAATACGGCAACAAAGTCTTCCGCGCACTGCTCGCTTCTGGCCGCCAGACGTACCCGCTCAATCCAGCTCAGGGCGAGATCGAAGGCCACCAAGCGTACCCGTCGATCGCCGACTTACCGCTCGTTCCCGAAGCCCTCTCGATCATCACGCCACCGGAAGTCACGCGTAAAGTCGTCGCCGAAGCAATCGCGGCCGGGGTGAAACACATCTGGATGCAACCCGGAGCCGAAGACGAGCAAGCCAGCGAAACTGCACGCGAAGCCGGCATCAACGTCATCGACGATGGCAGTTGCATTCTGGTTTTACTCGCTCGCGAGCAATGAACGGCAACTTCATGGTCGAAGTGGGTTCATCGATGTTGCTAACTGCGAACTAGTCTGAATCATGGCGAGTTCAAAATTCTGACGGGAATCTCGTTTTTTCATTTCACGAAAATCCGGGAGTCAATGTTATGCAAACGGATCGAAGGCAGGCCATTCGTGAAGCTCTCGCTACACTGGCCTCCACCCACGCAGCAGCCGTCGCTCAATTCGAAACGGCCATTCGCTTGTTGACGGAAGAGCTGGAAGCAGATCCGAGGGATCCGTTCTCACGCACGCTCCCGATCGCTATTCGCTACCCAAATCAATTGATTGAAACCTCGAGCCATTCTGTGGTTTGGAACGGAAAACGCTGCTTTTTTGGCAACAATCTGTTGTTTCGTTTCTTTGAACGCATCTCTCGTTCGCCGAATCAATTCATCTCGTACCGCGTGTTGCTCAATGACGTCTGGGGCGACGAACGGGAACATTCGAGCATCAGGGGAGTTGCAAAACGAGTTCGTGATCTTCTCGCTCGCGAAGGAATGCGGGACTTGGCCAACAAGATCGATGGCACCAACCCAGGCCACTACCGTTTGATCCTCGTTTGAGCATTATTTTCGAATCAAACGCAGATCAAACCAAAATCAAACTGCGATCAAACAGGTGCTCTTCATACTCACGGTGTCAATTTCGCCTACGCGACCCATCCACCCCAATTTGGCACCGACGAGGAGATCCAAAGCGATGCACCAAGACAAAGACAAAACCGAAATCAAACCAATCCGTGCTGCTCAATACGTTCGGATGTCAACGGAGCATCAGCAGTACTCGACGGCAAACCAAGATGACATCATTCAGGCGTATGCAACCAAGCGAAACTTTGAGATCGTGAAGACATACGCCGACGAAGGCAAAAGCGGACTCAGCGTTTCGGGGCGAAAGTCACTTCAGAAACTTATCGCTGACGTGCAAAATGGAGCAGCCGACTACGCAGCTATCCTGGTTTACGACGTGAGTCGCTGGGGACGGTTTCAAGATGCCGACGAAAGCGCTTACTACGAATACTTGTGCAAACGTGCAGGCATATCGGTGCACTATTGCGCTGAGCAATTCGAGAATGATGGCGGGCCGACGTCCACGATCATTAAAAGCGTCAAGCGGGCGATGGCAGGCGAGTACAGTCGCGAGCTGTCAACCAAAGTATTTCAGGGTCAATGCCGACTAATAGAACTCGGCTACCGACAAGGTGGACCAGCAGGCTTCGGTCTGCGTCGCATGCTGATCGACCAGTCTGGCGAACCGAAGACTAAACTGGCTCGTGGCGAATGCAAAAGTCTGCAAACCGACCGTGTCATCTTGGTCAAAGGTCCGGAACAAGAAATCGAGACTGTGAATCGCGTCTACAAAATGTTTGTGGTCGATGGTCATCGGGAACGCCAAATCGCAGACCAGCTTAATGCTGAGGGGACGACAACTGACCTCGGACGACCATGGAATCGGGGAACAGTCCGTCAATTGCTGACGAATGAAAAGTACATCGGCAACAATGTCTACAACCGGACTTCGTTCAAATTGAAGCAGCGGCGTGTCTGCAATGAACCAGAAATCTGGGTTCGGAAAGACAGTGCGTTTGAGGCTGTGGTAAGCCAGGAATTGTTTTACACCGCTCAGGGTATCATTCGCGAACGAGCGAAGTGCTACAGCGATGAAGAAATGATCACCTGCCTTCGCTTGCTAATGGAACAGAGTCCAACGCTATCGGCCAGCTTGATCGATGCTGCTGATAATACGCCAACCTCTTCAACCTACCGAAATCGGTTTGGCAGTTTGATCAGAGCTTATCGACTGGCTGGCTACCAACCGGATCGCGACTACGAATTCCTCGAGATTAATCAGAAGCTTCGGGAAATGTACCCGGACCTGATCGGCGACGTGATAGCGAGACTGGGAGCCGCCGGAGCCTCGGTCACTCAGGATATTGACACCGACCTGTTGCTGATCAATGGCGAATACAGTGCTTCAATGGTTTTGTCTCGATGCCGACAAACGAAGAGCGGGTCGCTTCGATGGATGATCAACGTCGAACGGAAGGTGGCGCCCGATATAACGATTCTTGTTCGTATGGATGAGACGAACGAGAACGTCACCGACTATTACCTGTTACCAATCATGGACATTCAAACGCCGCGTTTGCTCCTGTGTGAATCCAATGGCGTTTATCTGGACACTTACCAATTCGACAGCCTTGACTATTTTGCGTCGTTGTCTGAGCGTCGAAAGATTGAGGTGGCAGCGTGAGTGGTTCAGAAGAAAAGCAAATCGTGATGATTCCACTCGACAAGATCACCGTCGTGAACCCACGCGATCGCGGAAAAAAGAAGTATAAACAAATTGTCAATAGCATTGCCAGCATTGGCTTGAAGAAGCCAATTACGGTGACGCCAAAGCCATTTTCGAGTGGCGAGTACTTGTTGGTGTGTGGACAGGGACGATACGAAGCTTTCGAAGAGCTTGGAGAAAGCGACATCCCTGCAATCGTGATCGACGTGTCGGAAGAAAAACTTCTGCTGATGAGTCTCGTCGAGAATCTCGCGCGGCGCAATCCGTCGTGTTTGCAGATGCTTCACAAGATAGGAGATCTCAAAGAACAAGGTTACACTTTCGCTGAAATCGCCAAGAAGACAGATCTCAATGTCTCCTATGTTCGCGGCATCCTGAAGCTAATTGAACGCGGCGAAGAGCGTCTCGTCATGGCGGTTGAACGCGGTCAAATTCCAGTCAGTGTGGCGGTGACGATTGCGGTGGCGGACGACCACGACATTCAACGTGCTTTGACAGAAGCTTACGAATCAAACGATTTGCGAGGAAAAAGGCTGTTGGCTGCACGTCGCCTGATCGAAAAACGCCAGACAGATGGCAAGTCTCTTCGAGGGGGACCAAAACGCACGAAGTCGGCGGTGTCGGGCAAACAACTATTGCAAACCTATCAAGCTGAAACACAAAAGCAACGCATTGTGGTTCAGAAGTCAAAGCTCTGCGAGACGCGGTTGCTATTCGTCGTATCGGCGATTCGTCAATTGACCGAAGACAAGAGGTTCGTCGAGCTACTTCGTTCCGAAGAATTGGACACGATGCCCGCGTATCTTGCGTCAGAACTGAGCAGTCAAAGGGGTTTGTCATGAAATCGAAAGTTCAACTGGCGTGTGAGAGTGTTGTCCGCGAGATTCGTTTGACTGACATCCTGCCGATGCGGAAAATCGCAAAGAGCGCAAAGTCGACAGTGAAATATCGACAAATTGGCACTTCGATTCGACAAGTCGGATTGATCGAACCGCTCGTCGTGCATCCGCATAAAGGTGAAGCGGGAAAGTTCATGCTGCTCGACGGAAATGTTCGGTATGAAGTGCTGACGGAGCTGGGAATCGAGAGCGTCAAATGTCTCATCGCTCTGGATGACGAAGCGTTCACCTACAATCACAAAGTAAATCGCCTGTCCGCAATCCAAGAGCATTTCATGATTATGAAAGCGGTGAAGAGTGGCGTGTCTGAGGCACGGATTGCTGAAGTTCTCGACATCGACGTCGCTTCGATTCGCAAGAAACGCGACCTGTTGGCTGGAATCTGTTCAGAAGCGGTTGAGCTGCTGAAGGGAAAGAGGCCTACCGCAGCAACCTTCGTACAGATGCGGAAGGTCCAACCGATGAGACAAATCGAGATGGCGGAACTGATGTCTGCGACCAACAATTTCTCTGACAGCTATTCCAAATGCCTCGTCGCAGCGACAGCAAACGAACAACTAGTCGACAAGGAAGCTTCCCGCGAAAGTAATGGGCTCTCGTCGATCGACATGGCCCGCATGGAACGTGAAATGGATGCGCTTTCAAAAGACTTCAGGAAGATTGACGAAGATCACGGAAAAAATGTCTTAAACTTGGTCATCGCGGTTGGGTACCTCAAATCGTTACTCGACAATGCGCCCATCGTCCGGTACTTGGCCGCTTCCTATCCAGAGATTTTGACTGAGCTGCAAAAAGTAGTTGCGTCTCGACTGCTAGAAGACCCCTCTGAAGCAGAATAGAAACCATTTCGATGGATCGTTACTTTGCGGAATCTCGGGTTTTGCTACGACGGTAGTCGTTTGAATTTGATTCTGATAGCTAAAAAAAGGAACGCCGCGACCGCCCCGAAGGGCGGCCACGACGTTTTGGTGATCATCGACGGTAATGGTGATTACGTTTGCTTCGGCTGCGGCCGACATTGTAGCCTTTGCGACTGCCGGTGCGTTTCCCAGTTTTGTAAAACCACCATGCGACGTAGCCAAAAATGAGCCATCCTGCTAATCCTTCCATTTGACCTCCTAACGAAAACGAGTCGGGGCTGGGTGCCTTGGTGAAAGCTCGTGCCCTATTCGGTTCGTTAGGGAGTGTCGCGTACCGTCCATTCGCCAGACAACAAGTTAATGCTCGTGTCGGCGTCCGTCGGGATATCGCGTAGCCAGCGCGTGAAGTGGTGGACCATGAGGCCCGCCGCGATGCTGGCCGCGTAGACTGTACTTCTTGAAGTACAGGTTCCTTGCTGAGCTTCGGACGCGGTGAAGAGTGTCGAAGCGTAATGTGTTGCGGAGGCGCCGTCAGTGACAGCGAGAACTCGAAGCACTTCTCCCAACATGCGACCATCGGCCCAGAAAGCTGCTCGACCTCGGACGGATTTCCAAATCGCTGAACGCGCCGCGATGGAGTCAACGCAGCAAAACACCACGTTGCCGATCTCTTGGCGCGGCCGGAATCGATCCACCACTCTAATGACTTCGATCGTCGAGTCGATTTCGCTGACGGCGGCGCCACACGCGAATGGCTTTGCCCACCCAATCTCGTGCTTTCGATAGCCTTGGGTCGTCGTGTTGGAGAGGTCAACGCTATCGAAGTCGATCAATTGAATTCGCGGTGCGCCGATGGACGCGAGTTGAATCGCGACTTGACGTCCAATCGCACCAACGCCGATCACGGTTGCGGTCATGTCAGCCAAACGATCGATCGGGACCAGTTGGCTTTGTCGCTCGAAGCGGTTTGAGTCGGGATTCACCGGCCCGCCTCCAGTAACCTGTCACTCCAACGATCAGACGCCGAAGGTGCTTGCTCCCACCAATCCGCTTCGTAATCGGCATCGGTCAATTCGCGACTCGATGTGAAGGGATCGTAAACTGTCACGTTGTCGCAGTACTCCATGAACCACTCTTCATGGTCGGAGGCAGGGAACTCTTGCGAAAACTCAACACGCGATCGCAAACGTCGCTCAGTTCCGGGGCCGACGTTGAAACGTGCTCGAGTGTAGGTGTTGCCTTCCTCGGCGATGATGTGCATCACCGCCCAGTCAACGCCTCCAAAGCAACGCTTGAACGTTTCTTCGTCGGTGCCACTCGGGAACGGCGACGCACCTGGATGCGTGTGAATCCAGATTCTCGCGAACTGTTCCGGTTGCCGTCCGGCATCGACTTGTTGGTCGAAGAAATCGGCAACACTGTCGTCATCGAACTCGACGGAGACGACCGTGCAGACTTGCTCGACGAGTTGGATGTCCTCGACGAGCAACAAGTCTTCCGCGTTGGAGATACCGAATCCGCCGACTTCGGTGGGACCGACATCACGCAGGTGCAGCAACTTTGCCATCGCGTACGGGGTGAACCGCAGGCTGCGGTGGTTCGCTCGTTGCTTCTTCATCATCATTCGTTTCGTTTTGCTTGGTGATGCAATCATCGCAGGTTCCTTCAAAGAGACAGGTTTTACAAAAAGAATCGCCGCAGTCGTCGCACGACTTCAG
>JBGSNA010000004.1:0-42935 GCA_041739875.1 Pirellulaceae bacterium | reverse complement strand
AAAAGATTTGGCGTTGGCTTGGTTCGGTGGGGTCATTGGCGCGGCGTTGGTGTTTCGTCAAAGGTATGGCGAACAAGAGCAACGTTGTGCCGTTTGAAATGGATCAAGAATTTGTTTGGCTTTCTGTGTTGTAACAAGCCCATTGGGATGACGTCCCGGGATTTGGTGAATATCGTTTACGGTCGTGTTCGCGCTGAATTTGGGCTGAAAAGCGTCAAAGTTGGCCACGCCGGGACACTCGATCCGCTGGCTGAAGGCGTACTCGTGATCGGCGTTGGGATTGCCAGTCGGTTGACGCCTTATGTCCAAGAACATTCAAAACGCTACCTCGCGACAATGCGATTGGGTGCGTCAACGTTGTCTGGGGATTTGGAAGTTGCGCCGACCGAGCATCCTGAATTACCAATCCCCTCGCTCGAAGCGCTTCGTGACGCAGCGAAGGGGATGGTGGGTACGATCGAACAGCGTCCGCCAGCTCACTCGGCGGTGAAGATCGATGGCAAACGCGCCTATGACCTCGTTCGCAAAGGCAAAGTCGTCGACATGCCAACTCGCATGGTGACGATTCATTCGCTCGAAGTCGTTTCGCTGAACGGTCGTGATGTTGAACTGGATGTTGTGTGTGGAAGTGGAACGTACATACGCTCGCTCGTGGTGGACTTGGCCGCAGCCGTTGGCACGAAAGCGGTGATGAGCCGTTTGGTCAGGACTTCGATCGGATCGTTTGGTATCGAGGAAGCGTTGACGGTCGCGGAGATTCGACCAGGCCCGTTGTTGCCGCACTTGCGACCATTGATCGATGGCGTCAATTTTCTGCCGCGATTACAGGTCGATTCGCACGACGTTCATCGTTTGCGGAACGGTTTGTTTGTTCCGGAATCAACGGAAGTTCGGGATCTAAGCGGCAAAGCGATTGAGACCGACGAAGCGATTTTTGTCGATGATGCCGGTAACTTGCGTGGTATCGTTCGCAGGGAAGTGGGGTTCTGGAAGCCCTATCGAGTCTTTCATGAGCCGTGATGCTTTCACGAGCCGTGATGGAGGATGAGGCTGTCCTAGTTGTGCATCAAATAGCGACGCGACTGTTTCACATCGAGTCGGGTAGGTGGAAGCGTCGAGACTTGTAGATGTGCGCCGTTGCAAGACTTGATCGCAAAAGCGTGTGCCTCCAATTCATCACTCCCAGCCTATTTCCGGTGCGATGCAGCGACTCAACACCGAACCTGTGCTCGAGCAACCGCGTCAGCCGAACGTTGTTCGCGATGTGGCTGCGATTGCGCTCGTCGCCGTTACAATCCTGATGACCGTTTCAGTCATCACGCGCGATCCGGCTGACCCGATCGAAACCCCGGTGTGGCCCATCAACAAGTTCTATTCCGCTAACCCGAATGTGTATCCGACGAATCCGTCGGTCACGAACGCATGCGGCTATTGGGGAGCCTTAGCTTCATCTGCTCTTTTTGATTCCGTCGGATTGGCTGCGGCGCTGGTGATCGGTGCGTCCGGAGGCGTTGCGACGGCGTTATTGATTCGTGGTCGATTGAACGCTCCCGTCCTGCGTTCTCTCGGCGGAACGATCGTGATTCTCGGCGCGTCGACTGCGGCCGCGATGTTACCGATCCAATCGCCGACGTTACCGGTGGTTGGTAGCGGTGGTTATTTGGGCGCGATGACGAGCACGTTCATGCACGAGCATTTCGCGCCCGCAGGTTCGTGGATCTTGACGATGACGGTACTGACGATCGGGTTGTTGCTCACCACCGACTACGCGTTGCTCTACGCCGGTCGTGTGATTTTCAATGGCAGCGCCAAAGTATCTCGCAGTGGCTTCAATCGAGCGGTGCAAGCCGTTCCATTCACACTGCGTCGTCGTCGCCATCCGTTCACAGACCTCGAGGAAGGCATCAACATCGAGGGTGACGCGACTGATCCGCTGTTGCCGAAACCTGGGAGCAAGCCCCAGCCGGTGTTGCATCCGGATGCGGATCTCATGCCAGGCATGAACATCAAGCTGCCACGTAACCGTCGACCTTCGTCGGATGTTGAATCGGCGAAACCCGAGCCAGCCGCTGCGGAGACCGAAGCCCTCGCAAATCCTATCGCGAATCCTATCGCTGACCTCGCGAAAAAAGCGGCTGCGGTGGGTGCTCTTGGTCTTGCCGGCGCCGCCGTCGCGAAGGGATTGGGCTCGCTCAGTGGAAAGTCACCGATCGACGATACGTTCGATCCGCTCACCATGGTGCCGGAGCCCGGTGAAGCAGCTGAAGAAGATTACGATGAGGACTTCGACGACGAGTACGAAGAGGCGGACGAGTCTGTCACGCGTGAGCTCGAAGTCAACGACGAGACGCTATCGCTCCGCGCCGATCAAGACCACGAATTGCCGTCGCCGAAGATCAAGATGCCGAAGAAGCAGGACGCGAGGCAAGAGCTGTACGCGAGTGTGCGTGAAGACGCTCCAGACGGCAGCGAAGATTATACGCTACCGAGTATTGAGCTTCTCGAAGCGAGCGACGACATTTGCTATGAAGAGCAACTGATCGAAGTCCGTCGCAAGGCCAAGATTCTCGTCGAGACGTTCAAGAGTTTTGGTTTCAATATTGCTGTGGTGGAAATCGAGACGGGGCCAGTCATCGCACAGTACGAAATCGAACTGGAAGCCGGCTTGCGGCTGTCAAAGATCACGGGTCTTTCAGACGACTTGGCGATTGCGTTACGCGTACCGAGCGTCCGGATCGTCGCGCCGATCCCCGGCAAAAACACTGTCGGCATCGAAATTCCGAACGAAACTCGCCAAGTCGTACGGTTGCGTGACGTGATCGAAGAGTCGGAAGGCCGCACCAAGAAGATGAACATCCCCGTCTTCCTTGGCAAAGACGTCAGCGGAAATCCGATGGTCGTCGACTTGGCCAAGATGCCTCACCTGTTGATCGCCGGTCGAACGGGTACAGGTAAATCAGTTTGTTTGAACACGATTATCTCCAGCATGCTGATGACGTGCCGGCCCGACGAAGTCCGGATGCTGATGATTGATCCGAAGATGGTTGAGTTGAGTGGCTACGGTCGCTTACCGCACTTGATGCACCCGGTCATCGTTGACATGAAAAAAGCGGAAGCGATTCTCGCTTGGGCTGTCGAGAAGATGGAAGAGCGATACGCGCTGCTCGCGAAAGTCGGCGTCCGACACATCAATAGCTTTAACGACCTCGGTCGCGAAGAAGTGCTGCGTCGACTCGAAGTGGATGAAGCCGACGGTGCCCAAGGCGTCCCCGACAAGCTGCCGTTCATCGTCATTGTGGCTGACGAAATGGCCGACTTGATGATGACGGCGGGCAAAGATGTGGAGACGCACATCATACGTTTGGCGCAGAAAAGTCGTGCTGTGGGTATCCACTTGATTCTCGCGACGCAAAAACCGACGGTCGACGTCATCACGGGCTTGATCAAGAGCAATTTGCCTGCACGATTAAGTTTCCAAGTGGCGAGTAAGACGGACAGCCGCGTTGTGCTCGACGAGAACGGTGCCGATAAACTGCTCGGTAACGGGGACATGCTCTTCCTTTGGCCAGGCACGAGCACGCTGATTCGCGGCCAGGGAACGTACCTTTCGGACGAAGAGATTGATCGTGTCGTCGATCACTGCAGCCGCGTTGAACAGAACTTTGTGGGCGAGTTGATGAACTTGAAGGTCACGGACGAAGCGGCCAATGAAGGTGCCAAGCCAATCGACAACATCAAGAAGCGTGATGAGTTGTACGACAGTGCCATCGAAGTGGTTGTGCGTGAAGGTCGCGGAAGCGTGTCGCTATTGCAACGTTGTCTCGGCATCGGTTACGGCCGCGCCGCGAGATTGATCGACTATATGGCTGAGGATGGTATTGTCGGCGATTACAACGGAAGCCAAGCGCGTGATGTGCTGCTGACGATGGACAAGTGGCAAACGATGCAGGGGCTGCCGCCAGAGACAACCGAAAGCAAAGCGGGGAAAGTGCGCGAAGACGCGGACGAAGAATACGAACGAGAGGCACAATACGACGACGTTTCTGAAGAAGAGGAATGGGAAGAAGTCCCGTAGGCCAGTGAAGTAACCGAGGGGCGAGGCAGCAAAGGGAGAGCCAAGCAGCTGAGCCACGCAGTTGGTTCGACAGGAGCCTCACCCTCCCGTTATTCACTGACTTTGGTGGGGAGGTTGTTATTGGGATGGCCGTGAGTCAACATAGTCGGCATTCAACTCAGTTCTCACCGCCCACTGTCAATCGGAGCCCACCATGCCGAACGCTTTTTCGTTGTTGCGGAACATTGCACTTACCGCAATTCTTGTCGCGATTGTCCCAACGGGTTTGTCTGCGGGCGAAGTCAAGTTCGCAAATATCTTCTCCGACCACATGGTCTTACAACGTGACAAGCGGGTTCCGGTGTGGGGATGGGCGGGAACCGGTGACACCGTAGCCGTTACTTTCGCAGGCCAAACGAAGACGGCGGTAGCCGGTGACGACGGCAAGTGGTCAGTTGTCTTGGATCCATTGAAAGCGGACGCGAACCCTCAATCAATGGTCGCGTTCCTCGACGGCAAGATCACCGAAATCCAGGACGTACTTGTTGGTGAAGTGTGGCTGGGATCAGGCCAATCGAACATGGCCATGACGGTGGCCAGGAGTTTGGATTTAGAGAAAGAGAAGGCTGCCGCGAATCTGCCGACGCTGCGACATTTTCGTGAAGCGTCCACCGCCAGCCCAACTGCTCAAATCGACAGTACGGGGACGTGGGAAGTTTGCACACCCGACACCGTTGGCGGGTTCTCGGCGACTCTCTATTTCTGTGGTCGGGAACTGCATCGCGAGTTGGGTGTCCCCGTCGGTTTGATCAATTCGTCTGTCGGTGGCACTCCGATCGAATCGTGGATTGCCGGCGACGCCCAATTGGCTGAACCCGCATTGAAGGCCGACGTGGAAGCGGCCGCACAGGCCTATAGCAAGTTTGACTTGGCGGCGGCCAAGACGAAACACGAGGATGATTTGAAGCGTTGGCAAGAGCAAGTTCGCTCAGCAAAAAAAGCTGGTAAGAAGGTTCCAACAAAGCCTCGATCGACGGTCGATGATCGCAACCGAAAAGGTGGCCCAGGCGGATTGTTTAACGGCAAGATCTCGCCGCTGATTCCGTATGCGATTCGTGGTGTGTTGTGGTATCAAGGCGAAGCGAACTCGCGAGACAAAGCGAATCTGTATGGTGCTCAGCTTTCGCTGTTGGTGACTGATTGGCGCAGTCGTTGGAACGATGAGTTTCCGGTCGCGTGGGTCCAGCTTCCGAATTTTGATCGCGACGGCCAAGGCTGGATGGAAGTTCGCCAGCAAATGCTCGAGACGCTCAAGTTGCCGAAGACCGGCATGGCGATCACGACAGACGTTGGTGACGCGAAAGACATTCATCCTAAGAACAAGCAGGCCGTTGGTAAGCGATTATCGATGTGGGCGCTGGGAACCGTCTACGGAAAGAGCGTGGCGACAAGTGGTCCGCTGCCAGCTTCGCACGAAGTCAGTGGCGAAAAAATGAACGTGTCGTTCTCGCACACGGACGCCGGCTTGGTTGCAAAAGATGGTGAACTGCTCGGATTTGAACTGTGTGGCAAAGACGGCGTGTGGCATGTCGCCAATGCTCGAATCGATGATGACGAGGTTGTCGTGACGAGTGACTCAGTCGATGCGCCAGTCGGTGTTCGTTATGCCTGGGCAGCGAATCCAGTGTGCAATCTTTACAACGGGGCCGGATTACCAGCCTCCCCGTTTCGACTTTCCGAATGATTGAAGAGGCTGGAGTTTAGGATTTCAGTGGTGAGCATTTCGGTATACGCATCCACCGCTGGTCCAACGACGTGGTTGCAGTTCTCCATTTGCTCCGGTGGAAAAGCAAACCAGTTGGATAGCACGCAGGTTGAGCGACGTTCGCGACTTGCGAGTGTCGCTAGTTCGCTCGAAATCCCATGTAGGTGTTCGTCGAAGTTTGGTGCGTCACGCACTTGTTTTGCAATCGGTCCATTTGCAATGAACAGGGAAAAACGGTTGTCGCGAGCCAGATCAATGAGTCGATTCAATGCCAATCGATTGTGCCAATCCAATGGTGTCGCTTCGCTGATGCGTGCCAGATAGCTGGGAACTTCTTCCACAACATGTTGGGGATTTGCCTGGGTCGCGTGCAAGCGAATCGTTCCATCCGGCGGCAAATTCAATTCCGACGATGTGCTGCCGTCGGTATCGCTTGACCCTCCAAGACCATCTCGAAATTTGTCTTTCAGCATGGTGATTGGAAAGAAATCACGGTATCGCAACAAAACATACAATTCACTCGGTCGCGCACCGCTGAATAGCACACGACGCAATAATTGTGGAGTGCTCTCCGGAATCGCGGCTGCATACTGGAAGAACGCATCGTTGTGTTTCCCAGTCCACACGTCGGCGGCATGGACCACGATCACACCTCGTGGTGGTGGGTGATGCTTCAGATACTGTTCGACGATCCATAGGTCGCCCACAACACCCATGCTGCCGAACGTACAAAGGTTGACCGAGGTCCCCGAGAGCCGTGTCGATACCACTGACGGGTCAACACCAAGCGTTCCCGACGAATCACCAACAATGAGCCAGTCAAAGGTAGGGTTGGGTTGTGTGGCCAACGCCCATTTGCCTCGCAGCACACGCTCTTCGTTTCGGGTCGTGTGGCGGACACCAAGTCCCATGAATGCAAAGTTCGCGAGCACCATCACGACAACGGCAATCGTCGCTGGCGCCCACCAAGGGGACACACATGTATCTGGTTCAATTTCAACAGGAATGCGGGTAACGTCGTTCACAATTGAAGTGCTCAAAACTGAAAGTAGATGAATTCCGACGCGCCATCAAAACCAAGTATAACGATCGCGGCAACGAAAGCTGAATAAAGCAGCGTCTGGCACCACCAGGTCAACTTCGTTGCCACCAGAAGGTCACCATTTCGCTCCATCCATAAATCCATAGCGAGCAGCGGGCTTGCATAGAATACGATCTTCAGTGCGAGACGAGTGGTGTGACCGGTCCAGTTCCATTCGGTGTCCACCAACATCGAGTAGGCAACCGTCAACGACGGAGCGCGAAAAATCAACCAGCCGATGAGTATCATCACAAGCGTTCCAGCCCATTTGAACACGACACCGCGTCGTTCGAGTATCAGCAACGTGCCGTGAAGTGCACCCCAGACGACGAACTTAATCGAGGCGCCGTGCCACAATCCGCCTAGCAGCATCGTTAGCATCAAATTGCGGGCCGTGAACAGGTCGCTCCCACGATTGCCTCCTAGCGGGATGTAAAGGTAGTCTCTCAGCCAAGTGGAGAGCGAGATATGCCATCGTTGCCAAAACTCACTTGGCGAGCAAGCAAAGTACGGACAACGAAAATTCACCATTAAATGGAATCCGAGCAGACGAGCGACTCCTCTCGCGATATCAGAATATCCGGAAAAGTCACCGTAGATCTGGACCGAGAACGCGACGACAGCAAGCAGCGAGTCCGCCAGCGTGAATTGCGCATGCGATGCAAAAATTGGATCGATGGAAGCGCCCAAATTGTCGGCGACAAACACCTTTTTGAAATAGCCAAACAGAATCAACCAGATCGCAACTGAGAAATCAGTTGACTTGTAGGTGACGGGCAATGAAATCTGGGGCAACAATGAGTTCGCCCGCTCGATCGGTCCCGCGACCATCTGGGGAAAAAACGACACATAGAGAGCGAAATCCAGCAGACTTGTTGTCGGTGCAAGGCGATGCCGGTAAACGTCCAAGGTGTAACTAAGTGTTTGGAACGTATAGAACGAAATACCCAGCGGTAAAATAATATTGAGGGTGGCAAAATCGGCCTGGACGCCGAAATGATCGAGAACGCGAACTGTCGAATCAAGAAAGAAGTTCGCGTACTTGAAGTATCCCAGAATACTGAGGTTCAGCACGATTGACGTTGTCACCAGATAGAGTCTGCGTCGTTCGTCCTTGGTCGCGTCGAGCAATTGCGCGATCGTGAAATCGATGACGGTCGACAGCGCCAGCAGTGCTAGGAATCTTGGATCCCACCATCCGTAGAAGACATAGCTTGCGACAAGCAGTACGGCATTGCGAGGTTTCGGGCGTCGATACAAAAACGGATAAATGGCCGCCACGCCGCAAAAGAACACCAGAAAATCGATTGAGTTGAAAAGCATGGTGTGTTGCGAGGCAATTGAATATTTGACGTTGCGACCGAACATCGGCTCCGAGTTCAAAACGCGTCGTCACGAACGAATCCGTCCTCAGCATAATCTAGTCGACCGTGATCACAGACAGCTATGCGAACAGATCACGATGAGCTGCGTCGCCGACGATTCCATCTGCGATCCGTTCGGCGAGAGCGGAGATCGTGAGCAACGGGTTACAGGCGATGGCGGTCGGGATGATCGAGCCGTCCGCGACATAAAAACCGCTGTGAATGGGTGCCGATTCGATGCCCGTGCGTGGATCGATCGAGACGCCACCCGTCGGATCAAACACTCGGCCACCGTCATCCACGACGCCGTAACGAGGGTCATCGGCCATGGCGCATCCGCCGAGCGGGTGAACGGTGATGAAGTTGTCGCCAAAGATCTTCAAGTACTTGTACTCGCCGCCGTGCGCCTCAGCGATCCTGGCAAACTCGTTGCGAATCAGCGTTCGATAGGGGCTGTCCTTGAGCCCCGGCCATTTGACGCTTCCGAGTCCATCTTTCCCAAGCACAACTCGCCCCGCCGAACCATCGTGGCCCATCCCGAGCATCACGAGTGTCTGGTCAAAGTCCATGTCTCGCATCAGTAAACCAAGGATATTCGCATACGCCCGCGTCACGCTGCCGTCTTGGACGAGGACACGTTGATGCAATTCCGGACGCATCGGATAGGTGATGTTCGTTTGAATGGTTGGGCCAACGACACAACCCTCGTGCTGGTAGGCGCTAAACGCAGCAATATTCGTGAGATACTGGCTCTTGCGAACAAATCCAACTGCGTCGCCGTTCATGGTCCATTGGTGACCGATGCGATCCGAAAGGTTCATTCCGCACCCACAGCTTCGCAATAGGATTTCGTTGCTTCCGATGCTTCCCGCAACGACGATGACGAGGCGAGTCGTAATGCTGCCTTCGCAAGCAACGGTGTCGCCGTCGCGATTGGTTTGATAGTTTTTGAAGTGGACACGGTAGTAGCCGTCGACCTTTTCGATACGAACAATTTCCGTATGCGTGTACATCTCGGCGCCGTGACGTCGAGCGAGCGGCAAGTAATTCATTGCAAGTGTGTTTTTTGCACCGATGTTACATCCGTTGGTGCAGTCACCGCAATCAATACAGGCTCGTTGGCGAATGCCTTGACGATTGACGATTGGATCGTCACTGTTCTTGCCGCGAGTCACTGTCACCGAAGCTGGTTCAAAGTGTGCGCCACCGGACGCGAGTCGCTGACTCGCCATGCGTTGAGAATGCGCTTTGGGACTCGCGTCGATCGCCTCGACTTCCGCTCCGAGTTCCCATGCTGCGCGGTTGTAGTACTCATTCAGTACACTCGGGTCACGCAGTGCAACAGGCCACTGCGGTTGTTCAAAGCATTCACGATCTGGCCGAATGGCGACGTTGGCATTGATCAGTGACGAGCCACCGAGACCACTTCCCGACAACACGTTGACTTCATCGTTCTGCATCGCGTTGATGAGACCGGTCGGGTTGTCGACCGTCATCTTGTTGGGACCAAGCAGCGTGTACCGAGACTCGCGTGTGACTTGTCGAAGCGTGTCGCCAAACGTTCCTGGGATCCATTCGCGACCCCGTTCGATAACGGCGATTCTCGTATGGGGTTGCCTCCTCATCGCCAGCCGAGCGGCACAGATCGACGCGCCGTATCCAGAACCGATGATGACCACATCAAAATCCCACGGCGCGGTGCCGCGAGGAGATTGGTTGAGCAACGCCCGACCATGCTGGGCAAGCGAACCGCCGAATGGCTGCATGTTCGCGGCATAGTCCGCCATCGCTCGCTTTTTGTAGTCGCTCGCGCTCGACTTCGTCCGTGTCGTGATCACGGGCAATGAACGCACGGGGGCAAAGTCGGCGCTAGCAGACCCCGCTGCACCGGCGATCACGGCGGAAGCTGTCGACTTGAGGATATCGCGGCGAGATTTTGACGTCATAACTTGGGCGACCGGACAAACAGTTTCACGGATGGCTCAGATAGCAGGCTGGTTTGCCGGCTGGATTACAGGCTCAGATACCTGTTCAACTATTCACAGTTATCGGCATGACCCGGCACCGGGGCGCAGCATGATCTCTGAGGTTGACCCAGATTCTCGCACCGTGTTTTGCCGGATTTTACTGAGTTTTGCACCTACGACGCCTCCGTAACAACCAAAATCTCTGAACCGCTACAATCGTCCACCTCAAGCCCCTTCACGGCGCCCCCATTCTGACTCGCCGGAGTTATGATGTGGTCCGCAAACTCAAACGCACCAGTCGAGCCCAGTCGTTCCAAGTGATCACACCATTCCAAAATTTCGTGCCGATGGTTTCACGCGCCCCGCGTGGTGGTTGGGCCAATTCACGTCGATTGATTCACGTTTTGGCGATCGTTGTTTTGACGATTTTGCCCGTCGCTTCGTCCGAGCCAAGCGTAGCGGAAGCGGATACGGCCCAAGCGATTCAACTGGCAATCGAGGAATTGAACAGCTCGAGCTTTGCGATTCGCGAGCGCGCGACACGAGACCTGTGGGGCTTCGGCGAGCAAGTTCGTCCGTTGCTATTGAAGCTCGTCGAAAGCGATAACCTCGAAGCACGCCAGCGATCGATTCAGATCTTGGCGGATTTTGAGTTTGGAATTACTCCCGACATACCGCCACACGTTGCGAAGTTATTGCGTCAATACCGAAGTGGCACGATGGAGTCGCGAATGCAGGTGCTTTCGATCCTTGTCGCAGAAGGCGATTTGGGGCCGCTTCGATCTCTCGCCAAACGTTCGACCGAACGTGGAACACGGCATGTCATCTACGCACGTTCGATCGAGAGCACGCCAATCATGATCGGATTGATCGAGCGTGATGAATTGGGCGAGTGGATCGAGGCAATGAACAACGATGGGTTCATGCAAGCGAGGCACGAAACCGTTTCCAAATGGTTGACGTTGAGCGGTGTACTTGAGGAGCTCAGCCGTCTCAGCAAGCTATCGATCGTTGACTTGGCGATTGCCCAGGAAGCGAGTGACGAGAATCGTAATCGGTTGCTTCGTCGGCTGTTCGTGCAACGCGAGTTCACGGACTATTATTCCGCCCCCGCTCGCATCGACACGATGCTCGCCTACATCCAAGAGTTGTCGAATCGAACGGAGCGGCACGATCTGCTTGTGCGCTTTTTGAGTCTGACTCGTGACCCGACGATCTATGATCCACCATCGTTCAGCAAGCTGAGACGATTCGCTATGGATGAATGCACCAAGAAAACGGTTGACGAGTTTTGGAGCTACATGATCGAGGCGATTTTACAGCGACCGGAGATCGTGTCCCAAATGACGAGTGATCGATTGAACTCACTCGCGATTCAACTCGATGACGTGCACTCGGCTCGATTGCAAAAGACGATCCGCGAGCACGCACCGCAACTCGAACAGCTACTGGCGCGTTAAGGAACGGTTCACGTTGAATTTACCAGCGAAGCTCGGTGCCGACCGTGAGGCCGAGGAAACCAAGACCATCGTCCATGGGTCCGTCACCGTTGATTCCGCCGTCGGGTCCAGTAAATGCCGCTGTCGGATTGGGGCCACCCACGTTTGCGAAATACATCGATTCGATTGCAACACTGATGTTGAAATATTCGGCTGGAGCGTACCGCATACCGAGTTGCATTTCTGCGTTACCCGCGAGGGTATCGGCACTATCGGCCCCGGATCGCAATTCAATCTCGCCAATTGATTGAGTGATGTTGTTTGCGTCATCGACAACGGAGAATGACTTGCTTCCGAACAGCATGGAGCCTCGGAGATTGGCGAACAGGGACAGCTTCTCGTACGGTAAAATCTGTGTCAGACGAAGTGCAACTGTCGGTCCGACGCCACGAAACTCTGAGTGAGCATTGGTGATCCCTTGGTCCGTCGAAGCGGCATAGCCTTGTGCAACTTTGGCGTACCTCATGCCTGCGTAAAGGTCCAACGGAGCAGTAATATTGCGCTGGAACTCGACGTCGATCACATCCGTGCGAATGGAGCTGCGAAAGGTGCCTTCTTGTATGAACCCGAGACCCGTGGTGACGTCGCCAAACTCGCTGAGATACCCGACGGTCCCCTCTCTTCCAGTCGGAATCAATCCATTGGCGTCGTTTGCGTCGAATGATTGATTGTGTTTGAACTCCCAGAACCTGACACGCCATCCGAGACTGTCTCGAGCTGCTTCGCTTCCAAATTGAATCCGGGGGCTGTACTCCATTTCCCAAGGGAATCCGAGATGTGAATAGCCAGAATCTGTTTCCACGATGAGGCCAGTCGAGTTGTCTTGCATGGGCGCGACAAGGACGCTTTCGTAGGTCGCGAACCAGTTCAGGAGGCTGCCGGAACGTGCATGAACAACGTGCGATGAGGTTGATTTGCGAAGACTCGCGAGTTCGGATTCTTGGACCTGCAACCGCGTTCGCAATTCGGAGACTTGGGTCCAGATATCCACTTCGTCGGAAGGGGCTTCGGTGTACTGTACTTGATTGATCCCAACGCTCGCGTCAGTCTTCGGCGCATAACCGGTGGGAGTTGAGTTCGGGTTCGTCGTTGTGGCGGCCGGAGTCGTGAAAGTTTGCGACGCCAAGCCTTTGCCCAAGAATGGCTCAAGGTCAATGACCTCGGGTGTTTGAGCAAAAACGGCGCCAGGCTGTGTTGCAGCGTCTGTGATGACATGAATGAACACCATGAGAGCGATGGCCAATCGCCAACAAGAGTTTTGGGGTTCTAATTGCTTCATCGAAGTCGACGCTTTCAAGAGAGGTTGGTCTTGTCTTCAAGCGAAACAAGAGAGAGGGAGCGGATTGTGGATATGCCGTAGCAGGTCACGGTGGTGTGATAACCGCTGGGCGGCGAGCGAGTTTCGATGTTGAACGTGGTTGAGTAAACGAACCACGTCGCGCGAGTCGAGCGAGTCTGTTTGTAGACGGTTGTGTGTCGCCGGATATCGGTCGGCGCCAGCCATGATGAAATGGTGATTCGCTTCGGCAAATACCGGATCGCGTTGGGGCAACGTCACTTCGCCAAGCTCGGTATAACGGTGCATGGTATTGGCCAGAGACGCGGGTCGTTTGACGCTGCGAGCGGCTCGCCAAAACGTCGTGTCGTCGCGGCGAGAAACGACGTAATGGAGCAACACAAAGTCGCGAACTTCTTCGTACGCAACTCGCATTCGTGAGTTGAAAACTTCGCGGCGTGCTTCGTCGCCTGGAACGCGTGGAAGACAGTCGACTAGTTCGTCGAGTGCCCGTTGCACGAGAAAGATCCCAGTGGACTCGAGTGGCTCCACAAATCCAGAAGCGAGTCCGAGCGAGACACAATTGTGACGCCAGCTCTCTTGGCGATAGCCGACTCGCATCGATAACTCTCGCGTTGGTGCGTCGTCGTCAAGACTCAGGTGTCGCAGCAGTTCGCTTCGGGCCTTATCCGCCGTCGTGTGTTGCGAGCTATAGACGTACCCCGCACCGACGTTGTCGCGAAGTGGGATCTGCCATGCCCAGCCGGCGTCAAGTCCTGTGCTGATCGTGTACGGACAAACGTGGTCGGGCGAAACGTCGTCTTCCGTCTTGGCGACTCGCACCACAACGGCTCGGTCACAAAGCAGTGAGTCGGACCAATCGATCCAGTCGACGTGTAGCGCGCGTTCGATGAGCACGCTCGCAAAACCGCTGCAATCGAGATACAAGTCTGCAACCATTGGCGGTTGATTGGCGACGTTGACTTGTTGAATCTCGCCGAGTTCGCCAAGCTTGGCACCTGTCACGTCGCCCATGCGGTGCGTGACGCCTTCTTCGATTGCGAGTTCGCGGATGAAATCAGCAAGCCGTCCGGCATCGAGATGGAAGGCATAATTCTCGAGCCTTGCGTCGCTTTCTAGTGAGCGCGGTGCTCGGCTGTGTTCACAAAGTAATCGCTGGAGACTGTAGTCGGTGTACTGTGCATTGGGGTCGAGCATGCCCGAGTCGACACCCCGCTTCCAATAATGAACGAGATCCACGCCATCAACATTGGCTCCGCAAGTTCCAAACGGATGCCAGTACCTGTGTTTGGGTGTGACCCAGTGATCGAATCGAATGGCGAGCTTGTACGTTCCGCCGGTACGACGCAGAAACTCGGCTTCGTCGATTCCCATGTTTTCCAGCCAATCAATCATGGCTGGTATCGTCGCTTCACCAACGCCTACACCGGGAGCGTTCGTTGACTCGATCAAGGTCACGTTGCATCCCAGTCGCCGACGAAGTGTCGCCGCAGCCATCCATCCAGCCGTGCCGCCACCGACGATCGCAACGTGCTGGTCTCGGCTCGAGTGGCTGATCGCAAGCATTTCGAGGGCTTCGCGGTTGTTCATGTGGGAGCGACTAGCCAATGCGGCTTGCCGATGCAAGCGTGAAATGTTGTGAAACTTTTTTTGCGTTCGTGTCTTTTTGCTGTGAAACTCTCTGGTCGGGTTTCATGAAATGGACTATTTACTGGATTTATCGTTTTTCGTGAGCTGGAGTCAATTGGATTTTCAACGATTCTGGCCTCGAGCGATAAACGCTAGTCGTGAAGGCTGGCGAAACTTGGACCCGAATGGACTTGGGGTATTTCGCGATGAGAATCATTTCTCTGCTAGAGCAACTGCGCAGCAGTGGCAAGGCGTCATCCAAGAAGCAGGATCGCAAGAAGTATTCTCGAAGCCGAGTGCGCAGTCGACGTTCGGCGATGGAGACACTCGAATCGCGGCAACTTCTTGCCGCAGTCATTGTCGAAGGTTCCGCGATAGCCGGTGACACGATCGTGCTTACCGCCGACGCCACGAACTTGACGGTGTCGGGAGCAGCGACCGGTGACGGTGTCTATCCGCTCGCGTCGATCAGTTCGCTCTCCGTTGACGGCGGACTGTTCAACGACAACGTCACGATCCAAAACAGCTTCACACTGCCCGCTGGGGCGGATGTTTCGATCGTCGCAGAGATCATCACGATCAATCCGAACGTCTCGATAACAGCGGATGATATATCGCTTTATAGTGTCGGCAGTGAAATCGGGTTGACGGTTGGCGCGAACCTGCCCATCGATATCGCGGACTTTTTTACGGGCGATCGCCAGATCACGATCGGTAACAACGTCGCTTTGAATGCGTCCGGTAACGTGAGCATCGTTGCGGAGCGTGTTTCATCCTTGTTAAGCCCCGTGCGTCCGTTCGGCATCGGCAAGAAAGACGTGGACATCACGATCGGCTCAGCGACGATCACCGGGGATAGCGTGACGATCCACGCGACAGCCGAAGACCAAAACCTCGACGACGTCGTGCCGGAGTATGCCTCGGGATTCAGCAACGATGCGATGCAATACGCGTACGGCAAGTGGGGGCCATCGATTCCCTTGGCAGTCATGATTCGCGAAAGCACCAGCGATATCCTGCTGACAAATACGCAAATCACCGCCAGCTCCGGTGACGTCTCGATCGTCGCAAAAGCCGTGACTGACGCGACCACGAATGCGATCGCCAATCGCGAAGACGGGTCTGGCTCGCCGGTGAGCGCTGGGGTCAGTGTCGCGACCACGCACGCCGAAACACAACTTCTCGGTACGACGAATGTCACCGCGAGCGGAAACATCACGATCGAATCGGAGATCGGTACAACGGCATCGTTGCAGAGCAAAACGCATGTGCAAGGGACATCGGAAAACGCCAAGTCAACCTTCGGAGCCGCATTCGGGCTCACGATCTCGGACACACTCAGCCGCACAACGATCTCCGAAGGCACCGTGATTGAATCGACTGGCGGAAACGTCAGCGTACGCGCGGGCGGCGAGATCGAGAACGAAGCTGAGTCCGAGGTCACCACAGAATCCGTCGGAGGAATTGCCCTCGCTCTTGCTCTCGCCTTTGACGATGCAACAATCGAAACCATTGTTGATGGCAAGATCACAGCGGCGGGTGCGATCGCGGCTGCACCGTTGTCAGCAAGTTCCTACACGACGCCAACCAAGATCGTCACACTCGCCAACCATGGTTTGGAAACTGGCGACGAGATTGTCTACACCGCGACACGAGATGGCGGCACCGCGTCTCCCTTTGACGATCTAGTCGACGGTGACCGGCTATTCGTTGTCGTGATTGACTCAAGCCATTTTCAAGTCGTGCGGGAGCGAGCGATCGACTTGAACCTCACTGCGCTCAACCCTGTTGGCACACCGACTCAATCGTTCGAGAGTTTCCGATACGGTGCGTTTGACTCCGTGAGTGATGTGAATTTGTCGACCGACACGATCTCGGTCACGACTGCCGACTTTCCTAACTTGGCTGAGCTCACCAATGGAACTGAAGTCATCTACTTGACCGCGAGTGATGACTCCGATGTCGAGTCTCAAGCGATCGGTGGTTTGGTCGGTGGTGAGACATACGTCATCAAAGGTATTGCGGGAAGCGGTTCCGCGCGGACATTCACGCTCGCTCCAGTCGCCCAGCCTACTGCGACGGTGAATTTGACTTCCGCCGGTGTGGGTGGCGACCATGTGCTTCGTTTCAGCGCACCGGTCAAGAACTTCACACCGCAATCCGCCGTCAATGCGTCACGTGACGAGATCTCGATACCCAATCACGGCTGGCAAACTGGCGATGAAGTCGTTTATCGCACGGATTCGTCCGTTCACACAGAGCAGACCCTCAGCAAGTCGGTAATGTGGGCACCTGGCAGTACGTTGACGATCAATCCGTCGCTCGTCACGGAATCAGGTATCACCACGGTCGATCCCGCGAACGACGTGATCTATGACGTCGATCTGGGAAGCCTCGTCGATGGCACGCAAGTCAACTATGTCGTCGGTGCCGCAAGCAGCGCAATCGGCGGATTGACCCACAACGCCACCTATTATGTACTTCAGAACAATGACGGCAGTATCTCGCTCGCGAGTTCGTTGGCGAACTTTAGCACTCGCACGCGAGTCAATCTGTCCTCGCTTGGCTCAGGCGTCAACCATAGTTTTGTTCCAAAGATTGTGGATCTCGCGAGCGACACGATTTCGGTTCCCAATCACGGGTTGTTCACCGGCGAACCGATTCAATATTTCGCGGGTCGCTCCACGGGGACTGCGAATACACCAGGTTCACCGTCAGTCGGGCTCGCAGACAGCGGCAACTATTTTGCGATTCGCGTCGATGATCACTACATCCAAATCGCCAACTCTCGCAGTGATGCTCTTAGCGGAACGCCGCGAGATCTTTCGGGCGTCTACTTTGACAACGAATATCAATCCTTCACATCCACGACGACGTCGATTGAGTTTGATGCGACGCGAACTGATTTTGTGATCGACGAAGCCACCGACACGTTGCTGGTTCCTGGCAACGGCTTGGTAACGGGGACCCGAGTCAAGTACGACAACGACACCGCAATTTCCGTGGGTGGGTTGACCACTGGATCTGACTACTACGTCGTTGTCGATCTAGTCGACGCGAACAAGTTCAGCCTCAGTAGCACGGATCCGCTTGCGGGCGCAGCGACACTGGTCCAGTTGACTCGGCCCGCGACAGCAACGTTGGGATTGCACTCGTTCTCAGTCGTTCCCGGTGATGCGAACTTACTCGACGACTCGTTGTTCCTTCCCGGTCACGATCTCGCGGATGGTGACAAAGTTCGCTACACGCACGACTTGGGAACAACTTCGATTGGTGGATTGACGCGAAACACGACGTACGAAGTGGTGGAACTCAGCGGCAATCGCATCGGGTTGCGCCTGGTGACGCCGGAGGGCAATGCTCCACTAGCTGCGATCAATCTCGGCGCGGGCGCCGTTGCCGGAGTGACGCACGGGATCGAGGTGCTTGATCCAGACGACTCAGTCACAGTCGATCGGACGTTGACACTGACGCCGACTCGATTGACGGGGCCGAACCCGAGCGGTTTAGTGACGTTCAATCCGACGGACCAGGCCACGGTCGATATTTCGGATCATAATCCCGGCAACAACCCTCTCGGTGACAGCCTCCGGATCGTCAATCACGGCTTCAGCAATGGCGATGTCGTTCGCTATCTCAGCGACGGTGCGACCCAGAATATCGGCGGTTTGACAACGGGAACGGAGTACAAAGTGGTTGTCGCCGATGATGACCACATTCGTTTGCAAACGATGGCGGATAACGACGTTGATTTAACAGCTGCGGCGATCGGTGGCAGCCATGCGTTGTCGTTTCCGCGAACGATCTCGATGCCGGATCAGCCGATCGGCGGGCTTTCCGATGGCGATTCGTACTATGTCGTTGTGATCGACGCGAATACGATTCGATTGAGTGAGTCGGTCGAGAGTGCAATCGACGCCGTGCCGATGACGATTCATGCATCGAACAATGACGACACCGAGCATCGCTTCGGCAGTGTTCGCATGGCTCAAGGCGTGGTGATTGCAAGCACGCTACAGTCCAAGAATATCTCCATCGGTGCGGCCGAAGTCGGTGACGAGCCGAATGCTCGAAACTTCAAGGAACGTGCAAAGGCAAATGTCAGTTCGGCGGCACAACGATTGGTTGGCAGTCTCGGTACGAACAAGAAATCCAAGACCAAGGGCAACGATGCGAGCAGCACCTTTGATGCTAGCGCCGGTGTCTCGGTCAACGATGTCAACCATGCGGTCACAACGACAGTCGGCTCGACGGCCGTCATCGAGTCGGCTGCGAGTCTCGCAGTAACTTCCGAGATCGTGAACAAGATCAGCACCCGGGCGACAGGCACCGTTGAATCGACGCCTGGCAAGGACAAGAATGGAAAGCTAAATGCCAAGTTTGCTGGCGGCGTCGCCATCTCGCTCGGTGATTACACGAACACCGCGAATACGTCGATCAGCAGCAACGCGAAGATCGACGCGAGCTTCGATACGACGATCAGCTCGTACGTGAAGTATCCGTTCTTCCTCGGCGATCTCACGCTCGACAATTTTATCAAGACACTTCAAGGCGATCGCGAGTTTGCCGAGACATCGCGTGAACTTCTGGAGACTTTGTTCGGATCGATTCACATCATTAATGGCGGTGCGAGCACAGCGGTTGTCTCAGAAGACAAATCGAGTAAATCAGACGACGCGGCGGCGAGAACAGCAATCACCGGCGCTCTCGTGATGTCCGATTATCACACGACATCCACAGCCGTCATCGGTGAGGATGCCCAGGTGAATCAAAAGCTTGCGTTACAGACCAACGATCAAACGGTTTCGGTGGACGCCGAGATCAAGATGCGGATCGTCCAAGGTGCAGGGCCCATCGAACCGGATGGACCCAAGGAATCCGCCCAGCGATTGCTCAAAGCAAACGAAGCGGGGAAAGCTGGCATCGGTGGCTCGTTCGTGATCACTGGCATCGAGAACCATACCGAAGCCGTCATTCGACGTGGTGCCATGGTGCGCACCGGAGATGACGAACAGCTCAGCGTGCGTGCTGAAGAAGACTTCTTTTTGTTTACGGCGTCGGCACAATCCGGAAAATCTGGAGGCTTTGGGCTCTCCGGTGCACTGGATTATCTGGAACAAAACAGCACCACGATTGCTCACGTCCAAGACGGCGTTTCGATTCAAACTGGCAATTTGGATATTGTCGCTGATTCGACACAGAAGAACATCAGTTTTGTTGGCGGCGTGCAACGAGCCAAGACGGCGGGCGTCGGTGTCTCCGTCGGGATCGTTCACGGTGATCGAGTCACGCTTGCGATTCTCGGTGATCGACCCGATTTCGTTGATGACATTCATCCGACCAAGACATCAAGCGTCACGGCGCATGACGTCAATGTTGATGCGTCCACGAGCGGTTACCTGTACACGATCGGGATCGCTGGCGTGTCGACTTCGAACACAAAGAAAGAGGGTGTGGCGAGTGAGGCAACTCCAGCCGCCGGAAGCGGTGGTGGCGTGGGCCCTGGCGACACGGCCAAACGATCAGGCGTCGGGATCGCTGGCGACGCGATGTGGAACGAGATCAGCCACGAAACGCGTGCCATTCTCGATACCAATGGAACGATCGAGATGACTGGCGGGGACTTGACGGTTGACTCCGCGGATACAACCTACATCGTTGCCGCGTCCGGTGCGGCTTCGCTCGTGAGTGCGGATAACACCGCCATCGGTATCGCCGGTTCCTTTGCACGAAACATCATCGAGACGACAACGACGGCCACCTTGGATCATGCTACGGTAACTGACGCAGGCGACGTGACAGTTCATGCCGAGCGAACCGGTGATTTGTATGCCTTCAGTTCTGGGTTGGCCATCGCGAAAACTTCGACTGCTGCACGCGGTGACAAGAACTTTGGCGGAAGTGTCGCAGGCTCGTTCTCTTGGAACACCGTCGATACCGTCATTGACTCGTCGATCGACAATGCCACCGTGACTGCTAGAGGCGATGTTGACGTCTCGGCATTCGACGATCAAGAGATTCTCGCAATTGGCGGCGGCGTCGGTATCACGATTGGCCGGGGAATCGGTATCGGAGCTGGTGTCGGGATCAACGAACTCACTACCACCAATCATGCGTCGATCACCAACAGTAGCGTGACGACGACGGGCAGCGGCGATGTTGTGGTCGCTAGTACGAGCAATCCGGTCATTCAAGCAGTCGGATTCTCCGCCGGCTCGGGCTCGTTCGGCCTCGCTGGCACAGTTGGCTTCAACACGATCGACGGATCGACGAACGCCATCGTGGAACAATCAAACGTCAACGCGGCGGGTGCGATTCGTTTGAATGCCGACGATACGTCAGAAATCATCAGCGACGCTGGCGGATTCGCCTTGGGCGTCAAAGGACCTCAAGCCAGCAGCACAGGAAGTCTCTCGGGTGCATTCGGGGCCGCTGTTGCAATCAACACGATCGGCAAAGGAACTGGCAGCGAGATTGCCGCTCAAGTGATCGACAGCGACTTGACGGCTGGCGACGAGATCATTATTTCGGCGCAAGACCATGTGGTGATCGACGCGTTGACGATTGCCGGAGCGAAGGCGATCGCCGCTGGGTCGCAAGGGACAACCGTGGGCGTCGCCGCCGTGGGTGCTGGGGGTCGAAACACGATCACGATGCACGTTGAAGCTTCGGTAACCTCGACAAGCACGTTGAATGCTGGTGATCGCGTGGCGGTAAATGCGACCGACGAGTCCGCGATCCGCACCAACGCGATCGGAGCCGCAGCTTCGCTCGCCGGGGGCACTGGCAATGGTGCCGCGATCGCTGTCGGCGTTTCAATCGCGTTCAACGAGATCGACAACAACGTTATCGCTCTGGTCACCGACAGCACCGTCACTGGTGCGAGTGACGTGGAGGTGATCGCCCAAGCATACGGCGCCGAGAAGCTGACCCTTGCTCCAACCGGGATCTATGGGGTCACCGCAGCACAGCTGGATGACGCATCAACCGAAGACTCCGACGATTCCGCCACCGTAGGCAACGAGTACAACCTCGACCAAAGCGATGACAACGCGATTCTCGGACGTCTCTATCAACAAATCCTCGACAACGATGGCGAGTCGTTGCCGACCGGATACGAACGTAGCGTCAAACTAGCCAAGATCGCTGAGGGGTCTTGGTTGTTTGCTGATGAACTCAGCGGCAAGACCTATGCGATTCGGCAACAAGGCGGAAACTTAGTCGTCTTCGATACATCAATCTCGGCAATGGCGGTCGCGGCAAGTTTGTCACTCGGCGGTGGAAGCGGCTCTGCGCTCTCGATCGCTGGAGGTGGCGCGTTTACTGAGAATGTGGTAACGAACAAAGTCAACGCAACGATCCGAAGCAGCTCAATTGTGACAACGGGCGACGTTGACGCAGCCGCCAGCAACACGGCGGCAATCTCTTCGACCGTCGTTGCCGCAGCCCTCGCGGCTGCGATCTCGGGCTCAAACGCCGTGGGAGCTGCGATCGGTGCATCCGTAGCCCACAACTTTATCGGATTCGACGCCGACGGAAACCGTAATGCAGCTTCCGCGACGGCGTTGATCGATAACACGTCGATTGACGCAGTCGGTGATATCGGTATCAACGCCACAAGCGGCGAACACATTGGTACCGTCGTGTTTGCTGCTTCGGTGGCGATCAGCGGCGGATCAAACAATGCGTTGGCGCTCAGTGGTGCGGGAGCCCAAGCCGTTAACAAGATCGCAGCTGATGCCACTGCTTCGCTCAAGAACATTTCGTCGGGAACGTTCGCCGCCCATGACGTCACAGTTGCTGCGCAAGACAATGCGGCGATTCGCTCACTCGCCGGTGCCGCGTCGCTCGGGATCTCGGTGGCTGGGAATGTCGGTGTCGCGGTCGCGGTCGGCGTGGGCTTGGCACAGAACAAGATCGATACGCAAACCGTCGCGATGATCGACACAGCATCGCTTCAACAGATCTCATCGGCGACTGTCTCCGTACCCGAAACAGAAACAGTTCCGGAACACGACGAGACCTTCGATTTCCGTGCGCGGGCAGTCAACGCGGTCAACGTGCTCGCGACGTCGACGGGTTCGATTGGTTCGCTCGCGTTCGCCGCAAGCGTCGCAGCTGGATTCGCCGGTAGTGGTGGCGGCGCGATCGCTGGTGCCGGAGCCGAAGCCACCAACCAGATCACCTCCGATACGCTGGCGACAATTTCGAACTCGACACTCAATGCAAGCGGCGACGTCCTTGTCACAGCGTCAAGCGATGCGACGATCGATTCCACCGTGGCTGCGATCGCGGTCGCGCTCGCAGGTGGCGGAAGCGGTGCCGTCGGCGCTGCGATCGGCGTTTCATTGGCTCGAAATTTGATCGGATACAACAACAATCCATCCGTGACGCCGGACTTTACAACCGCGTCGCCACGCAGCATCGTGATTGCGTCAGGCGATAAAGTTCAAATCACTGAGGGGCCTGGAGCCGGCGACATCTACGAGTTCTTGGGCGCCGCCTCGCTGAGTGATCCGGATGCCGGTAACGCCAATGCGGAGAATTGGATCTTGCACATCGACTTCAACGATCCATCGAAGTGGAAGCGCGTCGATGTGAGTCTCGATCGTGCCGAGACTCATGCGATCGTTCAAGATTCTTCGATCATAGCTGCTGGAGCTCTCGACGTCAGTGCAATCGCCGACAGTTCGATCGATGCACGTGTGCTCTCAGCAAGCGTGGCGATCGCGGGAGCAGGTGCTGGTGCCGTCGGTTTGGCGGGTGCTGGCCTTGGCGTTACGAACCGAATCGCGATGGACGTCGCTGCTCAAATCAACGGCAACGGACAAGCTCCAACCGTCGTGCCGTATCTTGGCGTGAACGGCAGTTACATTCGTGACCTTGAGAACGATGCGCTGGTTAATTTCACGGGAACAACAGTCCCCACGATCCATACACAAGCCGTCAATGTCGTTGCCGACGACACCTCGACGATCGATTCAGAAGCCGCAGCCGTTTCGGTTGCCGCAGCCTTTGCGTCCGCAGGTGCTCTTGGCATTGCAATCGGTGTGTCGATCGCTGAGAACTCGATCAACAATGCTGTTGATGCTTCGATCAACGGCGTGAGTAGCGGCATCGTCACGACGGGGCTCGCGGATCTATCGATACAACAAATTACGATCGATGGTGTCGACGAGAATGGAAATCCAACGTCGCAAGTTATCGATGTTCCAGGCATCACGAACGAGCGAGGTGGCAATGTATCGGTCAGCTCAAGCGAAGACGCAACAGTCACATCCTTCTCAGCGGCTGCGGCGATCTCGCTCGCGTTCAGCGGAGGTGCTTCGGGCGCGTTCTCGGGTGCTGGTGCTAAAGCTCGCAACGTGATCGGAAACCGAGTCACCTCGTCCATCGATTCGAGCAACGTTACCGCCGACGGACTCTATGTCTATGACAGTCTCGATACGCTCGCGGGAATCGCGCTCGCGTCCGTGATCGTCACTTCAACAAACGAAGCCGATATCGATTCGACCGTTGCCGCGATCTCCGCAGCCATCGCGGGTGGCAGTTTCGCGGGTGCTGGATCAATCGGTGTCTCGATCGCTGAGAACCGAATTGGCGACAAAGACGCGACGGGCGCCGACCGCAGCGGCGTGTACGCATCCATCATCGACTCCACGGTGGTCGCGAATACTGACGTACAAACGCTCGCCAATTCAACCGAGACACTGAGCACAACCTCCGCAGCCGGAAGCGTCGCAATCGCAGCTGGCATCGGTGGTGCGGCGGCTGGGAGCGGTGCCACGAGCAGTTCCACCCTAGCGAGCGACACACATGCTTGGGTGGAAGACTCTCGTCTTGTTGCTGGAAACGACATCGACGTGAAGGCGATCGCGAACACAACCATCGAAAAGGCTGAAGCCTACGGCGCCGCGCTCGCTGCGGCTCCCGCTGCCGTTACCGTCAACGTGACGCTCATCGACAACACGATTAGCAACGATGTGCAAGCTTGGATCGTCGGAGACTCGAGCCACGCGATTATCTCCGGCAGTGATCTTCACGTGCTTGCGGATGTTGAAAAAGCTCATGTGGACGAAGTCACGGGAGTCTCCGCATCCGTCTCGGCGGGCGGGTTCACCGCAAGTGGTGGTGGATTACATTTGACGAACGTCATCGACAACGTGGTTTCTGCTGCGATTAGCGGCGGCATCAAAGTCACTGTCGTCGGTCTCGTGGAAGTCAACGCCGACGAAGACGCGAAACTCAATGCCGACGCTGCGGGAGTGACGGTCGCGATCAGTCTCGGTGCGGCACTCGGAGTCGCGCTCGTCGAGAACACGATCTCGAGCACCATCAACTCGGCGGTAACGAACTCAAGTCTTGCTAGCAACGAGATCACGATCGTTGCAAACAGCGACGCCAGGATTGAAAAAACGACTTCCGTCGGTGTCTCGGCGTCGTTCGTTGGCGTGCAAGGAAACAATTCGGACGCGGAGATCTCGACCTCGGTGAAGGCGACCGCAGATGGTTCGATGCTCGACGCAACTGAGTTACTGACCATCTCAGCAACGGCCAATAATTTTGCTCGCGCAATCGCCAACGGTGGTGCCTTCGGTGCGATCGCTGTGGGGGCGATGACGGCGGATATTTCTCAAGGCCGCGGAGCCAACACCAAAGAAGTCACTGCGCAGATCGGCGATCAGTCCATCGTTCATGCAGGTCGCGTTTCCATCCAAGCCCAAACGTTCGATGATCTGCTCGCAAAGACGATCGCGGCGGGCGGTGGCGTTGTCAGTGTGAGCGCGGCGGATTCGTCTGTGACAAGCGACCAGGAAACACTCGCAAGAATCGGAACCAACGCCATCGTCAATTCCGGCGCCGTCGGCATCGTTTCCGCGAACACCCAGGCTGCGGATTCCTCCGCCGACGCCTATTCCGTCGGACTCGGGACCGGAGCGGGCGGTGGGACGAGCAACACGCTCACCGGCGATGCACGCGTCGAGATTGCGGGCGGAGCACAAGTGTTCGCAACGAATGTCATCATTGGTGCGAACAACGATGTCGAAAAGGACGGTGACGTCGGCAGCTCGAACTTGCGAAGCGGCTCGGCAGGTCTAGCGAGTGTCACCGTGCTCACAAGCGGTACGGATATCGGCACATCGAGTGATCACTTAACAGCAGCCGTGGAGATACAACCCGGCGCGCTGATTGACGTCAACGGTGGCGACAACGCCAACCCAGGCATTCTAAAGATCGATGCAAAGACACGAGTTCGAGCGTACGATGTCGTGCGGATCGAGTCCGTTTCTGGGTTTGGTGTGACAACCGGAATCAGCAATCTGACGTCGTACACCGACGCCGCCATTCATGTGACGGGCGCTTCGTTGATCAATCGCAGCGGTGATGTGATTCTGGCGACGCAAACCGACAGCGCACTGCGTCCGAGCAGCAATCTGTTTGCCGCAGGAGCCAACGTCGCCGGCGGTGCTGACGCAAACGCAAACTCCACGATTGGCAACACGATCAACTTGTCCGGAGCCCATATTCGCGGCGGAGAAGTACGTCTGCAAGCAGGCCGCGATAGCTTCCAAGTCCCGAACCTAATCGACAACAGCAGCAACATCGAGCTGACAACGGTCTCACTCGGTCCGTCGATTTCAGTCGGAACGCCGGACGCAAACGTTACTTGGAACAACACAGTCAACGTCGCTGGCAACTCAGTCGTCGAAGGCTTCAAGGACGTCAACTTGATCGCTGAGCGAAGTCTCGATATCCCGGTGATGGCGACGACGGACGGCATGGTCATGTCGTTGTCCGCAGTTCCGTATGGTTACAGCGTCGGCAGCAACGTGGATATCAACCCGACGTCGAACGTCAACGTCGCATCAGGATCGGAGGTCACGGCGGGTTTGTATAACAAGTCGGTGCTCGCCGTTCGAAGCACAGTGATCGACGCGCTCGCGCCCGCACGGTTGGCTCTTGCCGATCCCACACTTGCCGGGACTGAACAGGACCCGGGGCTATTCACGGCTGCCGACTACACTTGGGCTGAGGAAAAAGGGCTGACGCTTGATCCCGAGATTGCATACCACTTCTCGCCGTTGAACCTTGACTCCGTCAAACTTGGCGTCTCGACCGGTACGGTGGTGATAGCTGTCACGAACGCGATCTCTGGCGGAACACCGGGATCGTACTATCGTTTCGTTCCGGATGTCGTTGATTCCGATGAACTCGTCTTGGACACCCAAGACTACTCCGACACGTCACGATGGGCGTTACTCACGACGTACCAAACGAACGAAGTTGTTGCGTACCTCGCCAACCCCGACGGTTACGCGCCATCCGCGCCACCGATTGGGCAAAGCGCTTATGATGCGGCTGACATTGGGATCTATGACAGCGACATTGGCAAGAACTTCGCCGCCGACTTAAGCGGCAAGTTCTACATGATCAAAAACCCAGACATTGCGAGTCCGACGTTGTCGTATCGTAACGTCGGGAACCTGCTCGTTGCCCAGCGTGAAGAGACGCTCGCCTACATGGCGTCGCATTCGAACAACCCAGAGGCCTTGGCACGATACCAAGTCCAACTTGAACAGATCGACCGAACGCTCGCTGATCTTGGACTGATTGAAACCGTCGATACGATCCAGAACGGCGTAACGGTCCAAATCACCGTCATTCGCCAAGAACTCGACGCGATGTTCATCGATATGCCCGACGTCTACGCAGCTCCCGGCAGCGTATTCATCGAAAGCCGTACCAACACGCGTGCTGGCCAGATCGTTGCAAGATCTGGGTCGAGCATCACGATCGCTAACAATACTCCGTTCATCCCGATCGTTGCGGACGCCATCGTCAAAGACAACCGTCGCGTCGTCGTCATCGAAGACGAGCTGACTCAACTCACCCCAGGCAACATCTTCGTCAACTGGCAAATCCCGTTGGGTGTAACCGAAGTCACTGGCGACGGTTTCGGCACGGGCGTGATCTCGATCACCAACAGCCCACTTCCGCCAAGTCAATTCGCACAATATGGATTGACATCAAACCCAAGCAGCGCTCCGCAAGACTTGTACATGCTCGGTGACGTCATCAATGAAAACGGAGTCGTGACGATCAGCAATCCTGCGGGCAGTATCAACGTCAGTGGCGATGTTCGCGGAAGCAGTGTGATGATCAATTCCGGTCGCGACTTCAATCTCAACACACAAGATTGGTTGCACACGAACCGAGACCCACGCCAATACATCAATTATCAACCGCTTCGCGCAAGCGTATTCAATGTGCCGGGCAATACCGTCACTCGCGTCTTCGCGGATGCAAACTCCGTTACCGTGCCCCAGTACCGTACGATCAACATCTTCGGTCATACGTTCCGTTTTCCCATTGCCGCCAGCAATTTATCGCTCCAGGCATCCATTGATCAGGATGAATCCACGATCGTTGCCCAGGGTGCGATCACCGTGACAGCACGTTACTTAAACGTCAATGGACTGATCCAAAGCGGCGTCGATACCATCACCGTCAACGTCGGTGCGAATTTCCAACAAAGCTCCACGACGTCTTCGTTGCTCAAATCCAACGGCACACCGCTGACGGGAATCAATTTTGGCACGACCGCTGGTGCAACGCCCATTCCTGTGAACGGCTACTTTGATGCGGCGCAAGGTGCGATTGTCATCAACCCCATCAACCCGACTGGCGGACGCATCACGCTTGCTGGCGAGTTGTTCTCGACCGGAAATGGCCGGCTTGTCTCCGCGTATGGTTACGCCAACGTCGACATTGACAACCAAAGCCAATACAAGCTCATCCTCAGCGAAGTGGACACGACGACGAACCGTGTCGGCGAAATCATTCTGATTGATTCCTCCATGCTGACTAAAACCGTCTTTCGACGCGATGCGAACGGAATCACGGAAGAAAACTATACCGGCACGGCGCCCTCAGCGACTGCGACGACACGTGGCGAAGTGTCCGGGATTACGTACGTTCTCGCCGCACCAGCCGTGATGACCAACGCGTCCACAACGTCGTACTATCCAGGAGTCCTCGACCAGTACTCCGATGTCGCTGGCAACGGTGACTTGCAATACGTCTGGGTCGAAGGCCAAGAGAAAACTCGTATCGTGGTTCGAAAGTTTGAGAAAAAGAGCTTCAATCTTTTCGGTGATAACGCGTTTGGCGATTTGCTTGTCACCGACAGTAGCTTCCGCTGGGAAACGACGAACTTTCGCGACGCTCAGCCGCTGCTTGAATCCGAAGCCCTCGTGCGTCTCACGCCAAGCGATCCGTTGGTCTATGCCGACGCAAAGTCCTACACCATCGAGTATTCGCAAGCGATCGACGGGACAGTGGACATCGATCCCGGCGACATTGTTCGAGTCGTCGCTGGCCACAATGCCGGCGGAACCATCGGTGCCTACTATCAATACAACGGTGCGACGACTGTCGATATCAACCTCTCCGCACAAAACTATGGCGCCGCGTCCTGGGTTCCGACCTCCGCGCCAGCGAACCCGAACGCATCGAACCTCGTGAACAGCGACTTCATTAACCAAGGCCAAGAGACTGAGCGTTGGTCGACCGGTGGTGGATGGTTGAGAAAGAAAACGCGTCATACGAAAGTGACCACAACCACCGGTCTAACGGACTACTACACGCACACACTTCGCGCCGACTATCCGATCGAGATTGGATTCGTTGGCGGGAGCACAGCATCCAACATCGACATCAAGAGCGCTCGCGATATCGTGCTTCAAGGTGACGTCGATGTTCCCGAAGGCAGCATCGTAACGTTTACATCGACGCTCGGAAGTGTTCTCGGCGCGAGCACGGTTGGCTTCTATGGCGTCAGCCCCGAGATTGTCGTTGGCGGTAACGTCGACGTGAATGTTGAAACTGGTAACGAACCGATCAAGATTACCGCTGGTGGTACAGTGCGAATCGACGGCATCACGCCGGCGGTGACGCAAGTCGCTTCCACGCAATTCGCCATGTTCGCGGCGTTCGCTTCGTTCTTTGGCAACAGTTCCGACCCCGATATGGCGCACATTTTCCAGCCATATGCAATGCTTGCCGACGGTACGGGGACGACAACGTCAAGCGACGGTGTAATCACGATCGATTTCATTGATGCGGATGGTGACGTGTTCATCAATGCCGCCGAAGGCATCGTTGCTCTCAACGCGAACTCGCTCGTTCGTGGTGAACAGGTCAACCTTCGCACAAAGCGTGGAAGCATCGGTACGAGCGACTTGCCAATCCGTGTCGACAGCAATATCGGCAACGTCGGCGGGCTGGCTGCTTATGCCAGCGGTGACATTTATATCGTTGAAGTAAGTGGCGATCTCGTTCTGACGTCACCAACCTACTACAGCAGCACACAAAACGACGCGGAGACTGGCTTTGACGGTATCGCCGTACGCTCGTTGACCGGCCAAGTTTACTTGACCACGGTCAACGGTGATATTGTCGACGGTATCGCCGAAGTCCGCGTCGCTCCGACGGAGCAAGAAATCACAGCGCTGAATACGAAGCTCGCGATTTATGGCGCCGAGGCTCAAGCATCCGCCGAGTTGGCGATCATCAACGATGAGAATATCGCGACAGTCAAGTATCACGACTATTGGCGAAACGTTCGCAATTCAGTTCCCTTGGCGACGCCAACGACGACGTTGGTTGCATCGTCAATCAATTTCGTGACTGACACGATCACGACCACCGTTGCACACAATTTACTGAGCGGTGCGGAAGTTCGTTTGGATGGCGACCAAATCGGACTGAGTGATAATTTCACGTACTACATCGTTCGAGTGAGCGCGTCGGAGCTCAAGCTTTCCACAAGTCGTTTTGATGCGGCGATTGATCCCAACGGTCGCGCACTCGATCTCGTTCAAGGCGTCGATTTCCTCGCCGCGAATACACGATTTGAACGATTCGCCTACACGAGCGATGCAAAAGACATTGCCGACGACACGATGGGACTGGCGGCGCTGCTCACCGACAATCCGTACAATCCGGACTACATCTTCGCGTTCACTCAAGGCGAGAAGAACGCCCGGATCGCTGGACGAGTGCGTGAAGCAACCGAGCTCGCCAATCCAATCTCTGGAACGCTGCGTCGCTACTTGTTCCCCGAAACCGAGGGTCTCGGCAGTGTCGATCCAGGAGCTGGTGGCAACGAAACACTCAATATTCTCGCTGCCGGAATCACGCTCACAGTCGGCGACACGGACGATAATGTAAACCCGCCGACTGGTCGCGTTGGATCAATCTCGGGTATCCAGACGCTTGTCATGGAGACTGGTTTTGATGGGCTCACCGAAGACGAAAAGGCGTTTCTTGCAGACTCCACCGTCCAAGACGTCATCGGGTTGCGGTACGTCACGTATCGTTATCTCGGGGCAAATGACCCAGCGTACGACTTCCAAGCCGCTGACTTTGCCGACACGAACACTTGGCAACGCGTCGAGCCTGACTTCAACACCACCAATGACACTGGCCCTCTCACCATTGCGACTGGCGAGTCCGTGCTCGTCGAATTCGATTTAGTAAGCTACGGCTGGTACGAGTATCTCGGCACGGATCCGACCGTCACCTTCGCAACCGAGGACTACTCCAACGCGAGTCGTTGGTCGAAGATCACGACAGACCACAAAACAGTCGACACACTCGATCCTCCGGGGACTCTCGCAGGCGATGAACTCACCGCAGTCCTGAGCACGGGACAGCTCGTGGCGGACACGACAGCTCTCGGGCGTCTCACGATCCAAATCGTGGACGATGTCAATATCCAAATCACAAGCACTGGCGAATTGATCGTCACGGCCGAAGGGGATGTCGCGATCCATGCGACCGATGACTTG
Source organism: Pirellulaceae bacterium (assembly GCA_041739875.1). Lineage (GTDB taxonomy): Bacteria > Planctomycetota > Planctomycetia > Pirellulales > Pirellulaceae > JBBSJZ01. Next base: position 11,426 of record JBGSNA010000004.1, on the reverse strand, counting down.
CGAGTCGAGTCAGTGATCACAAGTGGTGGAGTCCGCCTAGCGTCGACCGGTGAATTGCTTGACACGGCATCGGGTGATGCCGCCATCATCGCGATGGGCGACGTGAATCTTGATGGCCAAGTCGTTCGAGGCTCTGTGACAGATACCGCACTTCGCGTTCTTGTCGGCACAAACGGCTCGTTGAGCGGTTCTTCCGCAGGCGACTTCACGGTGATCCAAGGCGACACCGACCAAACCGTCAACGGTATGCTGCGATCGTTCAGCGACCTCTATGTCTCGCGTGCGTACGCTGGAGACACGATTGATGTCGAAGTCACAAATGGCGATTTGCTGATTGGCAAACTCGAAGCCGGTACAGCAATCGTCCTCACCGCGTCCGGATCGATTCTTGATGGCGGAGACCCCACATCGTCTGACGAATGGAATTTGTTTGCTCCGACGGCAACCCTGGTTGCGAGCACCGGCAGTGTCGGCACTGCAAGCAATTCGATCGATTTGAGAGTGAATGGGCCGCTCGATGTTACTTCCGGCGATGGCGTTTTCTTGCGAAGCGACCTATCGCTCGTGCTCGACAATCTCACAGCGCTCGGCTCACTCGTGGACATTGACGTCACGGGTGCCTTGACCATCGGGCGATTGATTGCGACGGATGCCACGACAACACTCACCACGACGGATGATGTACTCGACGGACGCGAGACAACCTCGGATAGCGAGCCCGATGGACTCGCAAACATCGAGACCCGTACGCTCATCATCGATGCAACTTCCACAGCCGGAAATCGCTCGACAATCGGCACCGCTGGCAATCCGCTCGAGATCGACACGTCGACTGGCGGGATCGGATCGCTCACCGCCGACGCTGATCTGGCGATCTGGATCGCTGAAACCTTCGGTGATTTGTTGCTCTCGCGAGTTGAAAGCAGCATTGGCGATGTGACCCTATTTGGTGTGGCCAGTTTGCTGGATGCAGAGAATGACCAAATTGCGGATGTCGTCGGACGCAGTATTGTTCTTCACGCCGGTCATGGTCAAACAAGTGGCACGATTGGAGCACCCACCAACGACTTGGAAGTGGACACCAACACGAACGACGATGATCCCGCTGGTCGACTCACTGCGATCGCACCCAACACGATTGATATCACCGAGACGAGTGACAGTATCGTGATCGGTATGGTGAACTCCACGGATACGGGACTCATTCGCTTGACCCTGCCAGACACACTGGCGGGAACTGAATCGCTCATCCTTGACGGCTCATCGACGCTGGTGAATGGCGATGGAGAGATCCTGTTGTTCGTCGGCGATAACATCGAGATCGCTGAGAACGCGAACGTCTCCGCCACAACAACGGTGACCATCGAAGGCGACTTTGGAAATGCCGACGCAAACCTCGGAACCACCGTTGATATTCGACACAACATCGACGCTCCCGAAGTTTACATTTTTGGCCAAAGCGACGAAGACTTCGTCTGGCTTAAGAATCTTTCCGCAGGCCGGTACTACATCGATATGCGTGGTGGAACGGACGCGATCGATCTAGTGCTCGATCAAATAGGCACGGAGCGTGTCAGTGTCACGGATACTGGCAATCCAAACGACGGGGCTGATGTGTTAACAGTCCACGGAACGAGTGAGAGTGATACGTTCCTCGTGCGTCAGTACTTCCTCGCGCTGCTGAGAACGGACTTGGCGGGCGAAATCACGAGCGAATACGAGCGAGTGGACTACGACGAGAGCATCAACGGTCGTTTGAGAATCAACGCGTATGCCGGTAACGACCGGTTCTTCGTCGACGACAACGCGGTTGCGACCACACTCGATGGTGGCGAAGGCCAGGACTCGTTCCAAATTGGGCAAGTGTTCGGCGCCGATCCAAACCCGACGGGCACGGCGACGGACCACGACAACAATCCCAATACCCCAGATCAATACTTCAGCGGAGTCCAACTGGGCGATGAGATCGCGACCTCGGCGATCACACGCGGCAATCTGTCATACGGCATCTCCAAACCGATGGTGATTTACGGGGGCGATGGCAGCGACACGTTTACGGTTTACAGCAATAAAGCGACGTTGCGGATGGAAGGCGAAGCCGGTAACGATACGTTCTTGGTTCGTGCATTCATTATCGAAGCGGAGGCGGTCGTCGAAGGTGGCGATGGCGATGACGTCGTCGAGTACAACATCAACGCACCCGTGAGCATCAACGGTGGCGATGGCCAAGACCGAGTCGTTGCCGTTGGAAGCGAGGCGGATGACTCGTTCGTCATCACCGCCAACGGAATCTACGGCGCTGGACTCAGTGTCGTAATTGATGGAGTCGAAGAAGCGATCGAGATTGACGGGCTCGAAGGTAATGATTCGTTCTTCATTCTCAGTACCGCTGCGAGTGTGGTCTACACCATCATCGGTGGATTGGGCAGTGACTTCATCAGCATCGGTGGCGACGTCACACAAACCATCGTCAGTGGCGGAACCGAAGGCACCTCATCCGTGTTGAATCACGGATCCATCAGCGCCGACAGCACGTTCGATAACGCTGCGATTCCCGGCGTTGGTGTAACGATCAGTGGCGGCATCGAAGCCGGGGCCGCTGGCATCGTTACGCTGACACAATCCAACGGATCCACCGCAGTCATCGAAGACGTTGCGAGCGTATTCGATGCTGGCAAGACGTCTGGAGCGAACGACGCCGACAACGAACTGTTGGGCGCCTATGACACTTACACACTCGCGATGGCCGTTGATCGATCCCAGTACGACGGTACAAAAGCTTACATGACTGTTTCGGCAGCCGCATCGTCCAAGACGCTTGGTGATGAGAACAACCCAGCCCGCTCGATCGAAGTTTCCATCGACAACGGCGTGACTTGGCATCCCAGCGTTGTGCTCGTGTTTGATGCCTCGAGTGACGCGATGTGGAGCGATCCAAGAACGATTCGCGTGCGAGGAGCAAGCGACAATGTCGAAGAAGGCCAGCTGCTCGCGACGATCAATCACACGCTTATCACCACGACCACCAGCGTCGACACGGACGTCATGGCTCGCACGCAGCGTCTGCAATCCTTCCCGATCAGCGATATTCGCGTCACGTTGTACGATGATGACAAGGGTGGATTGATCATTCGTGAATCTAGTGACACGACGGAAGTCCTCGAAGGACTTCATGGGTTCTCCGATAGTTACACCGTCCAATTGACGAGCCAACCAACCGCGGATGTCCTAGTCACGCTCGACCATGACGGACAAATCACAACTGGAGCGACGACTCTGACGTTCACTTCGGTGAACTGGAACGTGCCCCAAACAGTGACCGTCTCGGCGGTGGATGACGCGCTCCCCGAAGACTTCATGAGCCGCTCGATTACGCTCACGCTTGCCAGTTTGGATCTCGCGTTTGACACCGTGAATACCGGATACGAAACGAGCATCAACGTGACGGTGCTGGACGATGATACCGCGTCTGCATTGGTTATCGAAACCGACGGCTCAACGAACGTGAATCGTAATGATGCGAACAGCACTGATTCGTACACATTGCGACTGACCAAAGCACCGACGGCGACGGTTTCGGTGCCTGTCTACACGGATGGGCAAACGCTCGTGAGTGTTGATGGTGGCGGGACATTCTTTGACAAGTCGAATCCGCCGGCATTGGTGTTCACCACCGCGAACTGGATGATACCGCAAGCGGTGATTGTCAAAGCCAACCCGAGTTTCTCGGCGAGCTCGACCCAGCCAACGAAAACGTTCACGGCTTCGCCTCATCAAACGTCCATGTTCCAGGGCCCGATCGTGGTGCGCGGTGGTGTCTCAGGCGAATCACGCGACCTTGTGATCGCGGTGATGCTTCCAACCGAGACTCCTGCGGCCCCAGATCCGCTGAACGACTTCACCAACGAATCGGTTCAAACGGACACGCTCGTGGTGTTCAACGACGCAAGCAACACCGAAGCTTCGATCACCCCTGAGTCTGCACTGACCGTAACCCCAACGAATCTGTCAGGCATCAACATGGGCACCACGAACGTTACCTACACTGACGATTTCAACAACAACATCACGATCCTTGCTGGCATCAACTATTACGATTTGGAATTTGTCGAAGTGTTGATGGGAAGGGGCAACGACATCATCAATATCCTCGGCACCGCTCCTGGTACGGTGACAGTGATCCACGGTGGCGGAAACACAGAAGTCGCTCCTGGCGTTATGGGCGGTGATACATTCAATGTCACCAGTGGTGGCGTTGACGGTGACTTGGAAATCGAGAACAACGTCGATGCTCCGTTGATATTGCTCGGGGATACGTTCCAAAGCGGCATTCGCTACTCCGGCCAAGCCGGAGTGGGTACCGGCAACGCGATCGCCTATGACCACTTCGGCAACGATGTCTTCAACATCACATCGACCTTCGGCGTGACCGTGTACAGTGGCTTGGGTAATGACACGATCAACGGAGGCTCAGGCGACGATCTGCTGTTTGGCGGTGGTGGCAATGACGTCATCAACGGGAACGATGGTAACGATACGATTTTGGGCGACTCCGGCTTGAATGCCGACCTTTCGACTCGCATGGACTTGGCGGCACGCATCCTGACGATCGTACATACGCCCGTGGTGCTGACCGCGGACGAGAAAACCGCGATCGGAACGACAAGCGACTTCACCGTCAACTATGACTCAATCACCGGCAGTGATGATGACTTGTTCGGCAACGAAGGCGACGACTTGATCTTCGGCGATCATGGAAGCCTCACGATGGCCAAAGTCGTTCTCGATGACGACAACGGGACGCCCGCGGATTTGAGCGACGATACGCCAGCGAAGTACGCGCTGCTTCTGTTGACCGGACGCGGAGTGGCTGTGGCGGCCAGCGAAGCGACCAACGTTGGCGGCAGCGACTTGATCACCGGCGACAATGGCAACGACCGCATCTTCGGCGGTTTCGGCACAGATTACATCAATTACGACCGCAGTGCGAATCCGCTGACCCCAGAATCCGGTGACGATATTCTCGTCGGTGACAACGGACGACTGACGTTCTTCCATACCGGTGGCGTTGCCAGTGGTGACGGTCGCGGCGTGCTGCAAGTCGCAGAATCGATCGCCTATCAAGACGGAAGCACCGACTACATCACCGCAGGCGCCGGGCGAAAAATCATTCTCGGTGGAGCTGGCGGGGATCAGCTACTGGCCGGTTCTGATGCCTTATCGGATCTCATCCTTGGCGATGAAGGTGTCGCGAACTTTGATCCCGTCACCGGACTCATTGCCAGTGTTCAAACCAAAGATCCCAATCAAGGTGGCGACGATGTCATCACGGCGGGGAACGCTTCGAACGTTTTGATCGGTGGTGCGGGCGATGACAGCATCACCGGTGGTGACGCACGCGATGTGATTCTCGGCGATAACGGACAAGCAACCTTCAACGCATTCGGTGGGTTGATTTTCATCGAGACCACGGCTGCTGCGATCGGCGGAAACGATGTCATCCACGCTGGCGCCGGCGATGACGTCGCCCTAGGCGGCGCCGCAAACGATACGATGTTCGGTGGCACAGGTCTCGACACGCTGCTCGGCGACAATGGTCGCATCGACTACACACTCGACGCCGACCTCTTGACTCTTGACCAAATCATCACCACGGCGCCGACTATCGGCGGTGCGGACGTGATCGATGGCGAATCCGACAACGACATCATCATCGGCGGTACCGGCTCCGACACGCTTATCGGTGGCCTCGGTCACGATATTCTGTTCGGTGACCATGCCGAAGTCGACTTCCGACGGGCTGTCGACAAGCGAGTGATCAGCCGCTTCACCGGAGCACTAGACGGTGGTGCCGATGATATCATCGATGGCAACGATGGCGATGACTTTATCTTCGGTGGTCAAGGAAATGACACGATTCGTGGCGGTGCCGGCCAAGACGATCTCGTCGGTGGACACAACGTTCCATTCGGTGCCGATGGCGACGACACGATCGACGGTGGTGACGATGCCGACGTGATCCTCGGCGACAACGGGATCATCACGAGAACCCTTTTGAGCACACAACTCGGTACGTGGCAAAACTACCTTGCACCGTTTGATTCCATGGTCATTCGTGAGGTCCAGCCGTTCGATGATCGCGATCTCGTGGGCGGAAATGACTTGATCCAGGGCGGTGCCGGACAAGACATCCTTCGCGGTCAACGTGGTAACGATGAGATTCGCGGCGGCAATGACAGCGACGAGATCATCGGTGGACTCGGAAGCGACAATCTCTTCGGTGATGCCGGACAAGACTTCATCCTCGCGGATGCTGGCCAGATCCTCCGTGACTTCAACACCGATGGCACACCACAATTGAACAGCGATGGAACATGGCATCGTGATCTCATCACGGAGGAAATCGGCCAAGTCAACGATATCATTCCAATGGATCCGACCGGCCTGGGGACTCCACCAACTGACTTGGCGGACCGCTTGCTCAACGCAGACCGAGTCGTGTTTGCGAACGTTGAATTGCCCTCGGGTGCCAAGAGCATCAATCCCGACAGTGGCCAATCGCAATCAGTAGCGATCTTGATCGATCTTGTGGATGCCGACGACGATACGATCGATGGTGGCGATGACAACGATGTGATCCTCGGTCAACGTGGCGACGACACGATCCGAGGTGGTGCCGCTGACGACACGCTGATCGGCGATCACGGAATCAATACGGCTCCAATGGAAACGGACCTGCCGCAAATGATCGACTCAATTCGCTTTATCGGTGTTAACGCTGGCGCGAGCCTTCTCTCAGGAATCGATTTGGTGCTGCCTGGCTTTGGCCAAGTCATCGTGCCCGAAATGGTAGCGAAACCAGGCGACTTGGTGGCTGAGCGACCACGTTGGGATCGCGTCACCAACGTCAATACGCAACTTGCGACCATTGCGAACGATGACGCGCTCGTCACTGGCGACGATACGCGACTCATTGCAACCATCTCGGTAACGCCTCAATTCCTTGGGCACACAAGCGTACTGGATGGCAACGATACCGTATTTGGTGACGACGGAGACGACTTGCTGTTTGGCGACAAGATGCTTGTCTCCAGTGAACTGGAAACGGGGATTGCATCCATCACCGATGCGATCGACCGTGCGAAAGCTGCGGTGACTGGCGCGATGTACGCCTTGGAAGGGCTCGCATTGGATCGAGACGCCGTTCGCTTTGAGATCGAGAACGCGGCAAACACTCAGCACACGATTCGTCTCGCGAGCGATATCCTCAGCGGCGGAAATGGCAATGACACCATCGTCGGTGATGACGGCGTCTATGAACTGCCTTCGATTCACGCGGTACCTGGAACCGGAACGACAGCCGACAACGCTTCGCATCTCCAGTCCCACCTCGCGGGTATCGCAACGCTTGCCGATGACGCGATGCAGCTCATTGCGACGGCGGAGCTGGGTGTGATCGACTTGCTTCTTGCCAGTCCAAGTACGACCGCGACCACAGTCAGGTATACTGAATATCGCAAGCTTGTGATCGGGGAGGACACCATCAACGGCAACGACGGTGATGACACGCTCGTCGGTGGCGATGCTCTCATCGTGGCACCCGTGGTCACTGGAACGCCTGCGGACTTGCCCGATTCGATACTCGCTCCCGGACTGACCGCCGAAACCCTCCTGGCGCTCGAAGCGACCCTACGTTTCCAGCAGACTGCGGAAGCAAACGCACTTACCAATCGGCGTGCCGCTCGCTCGCTCCAGATTTCTGAGGAGTTAAAGCAACGCGCGCCACTCAGCAAGATCTCCGTCGTACCGTCGTTCGATCGCGAACTTGACAACGACACCATCGACGCTGGGATTGGCAACGACATGGTGGCTGGCGACAAAGGCATCATCGCGACGCCGCTGGTGCTGGCAACCCCGACGACTGCGTTGGAAACTCGCGATCTCGATCGACACGTCGAATTGTTGTTGGACCAAATCGTCACTCGTGATCGGCTCGAGGCCGTTTCGAGCTTCGAGCGACACGTCGGCCGGGTCTCGCTCGCCGCATCCACGACGGACGCGATGTCGCCCGCAACACGCCACAACTCGATCGACGGGTTTTGGCGAATCGGCGACGATACCATCAACGCCAACGACGGTAACGATATCGTGCTCGGCGACAATGCATCACTCGTCTCACCGTTGATGATTAACGACGCGACTCAATACGTGTCACTTCGACGTTCGGCATACGTGATTGCCTATCTCGATGATGCCATGCGAGAGTTCTTGGACACGCCCGCGCTTGCAAAAGTCAACATCGAACTCCGTGGCGATACCATCGACGGCGGCAACGGTGACGATGTCTTACTGGGAAGCGTCGGTGACGACCACATCGATGGTATGGCGGGCAATGATACGTTGCTCGGCGGGAACGGACGCGACATCCTTCGCGGTGGCACTGGAACGAATCAAGTACGCGACGATGGCGGCGACTACGCGAACCTGGACTTGGGCGAGACACTCGGCGCCCGTCGTTTCGCAACCATGACATCAACGATCGAACAACTGTTGCTCGACGCCGCCGCTGGGGCTGCAACGCCTGCCGGTTGGATTGGTGGCGGAACCTCAACGCCACCCGTCGATCAGGGAACCGGCGAACCCGACACGCCCGAGCCCAAGACCCCGCGTGCTGTCTCGGTCAGCGGCAGCGCCGACGCTGTCACCGGCCAGCCGACTCGAATGACCGCTTCAATCACCGACTTGCCGTTGGGTGCGACCCAGCGAATGTTGTGGGAAGTTCTCGACGCAAGCGGAACCGTCGTCGCACTCGGTGCCGGCGACAGCTTTGAGTTCATTCCGCCCGCCTCAGGCACTTACACAGTCAACGTCACTGGCCTTGATGATGCCAACGGCGAAGGAACCGCAACCGGCACCGTTACCGTCGTGGCAAACCGATTGATCCCCGATCCAGACCAACCGGGGCGTTCGATTCTCGTCATTGGCGGAACAGGCATCAACGATTTCATTCGCTTGAACGAAGACCGCTTGCGTCCAAACGCCGTCGAAGTCCGGCAAAGCACCAACGAATCCGATTGGACGAAAATGGTGTATGAAAACATCAGCCGTATTGATGTGTATGGTGGTGATGGCGACGACAGCTTGACGACCGACGTGCGGCTCACCCTTCCCGTTCGTCTTTTCGGTGGAGCTGGGAACGACAAGCTTCGTGGCGGCAAAGGTAACGATTACCTCGATGGCGGCGCGGGCGACGACCGACTGCATGGACAAGCTGGCTCAGACGTGCTCGTCGGAAGCTGGGGTGCCGATCGACTCGAAGGAGGCGACGGCGATGACTTGCTGATTTCCGACGTCGTCTCACTGAGTTCCGATACGCTACTCGCTCGTTGGTCAAACTCGAACGCATCCGCTGCCGATCGCATCGCAAGTCTGATTGATGACCTGACCGCCGCGATCCAAGCGGACGGTGCCGAAGACGATTCCGACGGCAACAAAGGCAACGATTGGTTCTTCAGCCAACTGAGCGACATCGTTCGCTCAGACCGGCGAGACCAAGACGTTACGACGCGATTCTAAGGTTGCTCGCCCGGCGCGTGAGCCTCTCGCCGAATCCACGCGAGCATGAGGCTCCCGCCGTTCCCACGCCCTCTTCGCCCGCTCGTAATTTGTAGTGAAAGGGCTCGTTAGCGCCGTTGCATTTTGCGGATATGCTCCGTTTTCACGTCCACATTTAACCCCCGGGTCCGCAACGAACCTGCAATTCAACATGGCACAACCTAGTCGTCGTCAATTTCTCAGCGACAGTTTTTCCGCAGTCTCAGCATTTGGAATCAGCGCCGCGTTTTCTGCCCTTGGCCAGCGATTTGCTTATGGCGAAATCGCCTCGCAACGCGAAACGCTCGTTCCCGTGACAGACGAAGTCACCGGGTTACCTTTATTGCGATTGCCTCAAGGTTTTCGCTATCGCTCGTTCGGATGGACTGGCGACGCAATGACCGATGGAACAACAACGCCAGGCTTCCACGATGGTATGGCTGTGATTCGCGCCGACGGCGATATCGTTTCGATCTGTCGCAACCACGAAGAGAGCGACGACGGACCTTGCTTGCCGATCAGTGGTGGTACGCCCTACGACACCATGGCGAAAGGCGGTTGCACGACGCTGCGTTTTGATGCCGCCAACGGTGAATGGCTCGACAGTCGCATTAGCATGTCTGGAACTTCACGCAACTGTGCCGGAGGCGTGACGCCCTGGGGAACATGGTTGACGTGCGAAGAAACGGTTCTCGGCCCGCATTCGATCGATCCCTACAAACAAGATGCACCGCGAGATTTCCAACAAGAGCACGGTTGGATCTTTGAAGTCCCCGCAGACGGAAACGGAAAACCCGAGCCGCTCACCGCCATGGGGCGTTTCGTCCATGAGGCGGTTGCGATCGACCGCGAAACCGGCATCGTTTACGAAACCGAAGACCGTGACACGTCCGGCTTCTATCGATTTCTGCCGAACCAGCCCGGGAAGTTGGCGGCGGGCGGTACCTTGCAAATCGCTGAGATCGTCGGACAACCCGACTTGCGAGGTGGCTTCAAGAACGGCAGCACCTTTGACGTCAAGTGGCACACTATCCCCGATCCAATGCTCGCTCACACTCCCGGACTCGCGAAACCAAATGAGCTGGGTGTCTTTACGCAAGGCAAGAAACTGGGCGGCTCGACTTTCTCGCGACTCGAAGGATGCTGGTACGGCAACGGACTGATCTACTTTGATGCAACAAGCGGCGGTGCAAAGGAAGCCGGCCAGATCTGGCAATACGATCCTAAGGCCGACACGGTCTCTCTGTTGTTCGAATCACCCGACAAGCCTGTGTTGAATATGCCTGACAATCTCTGCGTCAGTCCTCGGGGTGGATTGCTGCTCTGCGAAGACAACGATTATGGCGCGAACGAATTTCCGCAACGCGTCTTTGCTTTGACCCAGGACGGCCGACTTGCCAAGTTCGCTGAGAACAACGTCATGCTCAAGGGTGAACGCAACCAGTTCTCAGGTGACTTCCGTACCAAAGAATGGACCGGAGCAACCTTCAGCCCCGATGGAAAATGGTTGTTCATCAACATCCAAACTCCAGGCATCACCTTCGCCATCACCGGACCGTGGGGTGACACGTTCGTGTAGTATCAAAGTTGCGATGCTCACTCATCGCTTACCCTTCCCAACATGAGCGGCTTTGGCGCTAGCCACCGGCCTTACTTAGGATCGCGTGAACAATAACTGGCGAATTTGCACATAGGACAGGCTGCCAGCCTGTCATTTCACCCAGGAACAGGCTGGCAGCCTGTCCTACTTATTGATCACGCGAGGCTTACCTTCATCACCCACCGCCGACGTCACTCACGAACGGCACAATCGGTAAACAAAACGAACGACA
>JBGSNA010000355.1:0-9826 GCA_041739875.1 Pirellulaceae bacterium | reverse complement strand
TTTGGCCCAGCCGAACATCGGTTCATGGACAGCATCGAGAAGGCACCAGTGGCCAACGCGATCATGATGTAAAAGATAAAGGGTTTTCTCATTGGGAGTCTCCGTTCATTCATTAAAGCAACTGAAAAGAATGGTTTCCGTTTCGCCATTCGTTATTCAATGGCCATCGGAACGCTTGTTCCGCCCAAGAGTCGCATGCGCAGCCTGACGTGTCTGTGAGACTCAACACAATTGCTGGTTAAACGAGAAGACGCCCTTTTGCTAGCAGGAGTTCGCCTGCTCAACTAATCCGGAAGCCTTTTCTTGGTGCAACACCTGACGAACGACTTGAGTCTGACCCATCCAACCTACTTCGCTCGAAGCTCAGTCACGACGTGGCAGCAGTCCGTATTCTTCTGTTGCTGACATACTTCCAATGCAGACTTCAGCACTTTACGAACGTGCCGCAAATCCGCGAGTTTGTCTTCAATGTCGGTTAGTCGTTCCTCGATGAGTTTCTGCACACTGCCGCAAGTTGGCGTCCTTCCACTCTCGGTAGACAAGAGCGACTTGATGTCTTCCAGGGTGAAGCCAATTGCCTGGGCGGCACGAATGAACATTAGTTTCTTGAGAGACTCATCACCGTAGAGCCGGTAATTTCCTGTGCTTCTTGTCTCTGGCACGACCAATCGGATTCGCTCGTAATAGCGAACGGTTGTCCCTGGAATCCCGGCGGCCTTGGCCAGTTGGCTGATCGTGTAGCGTACATCCATCGAGAACCTCCGTAATTCTGCATTCTTTCACGCGGAAAAAGTATCAGCGGGGCGGATGACGGAAAAAATTCTTGATCCGACTTGACCTTACACTAAGGTGCAAGGTCGATAATAGGTGAAGAACAGTGAATTGACAAGAAGCGATCGCGACCGAAAGCAAGGTACGAAGATGACGCAAACGAAACTGCCGACCGAAAAACGGTTGCATTGCCCCGTCTGCAACGACAAAGCGAAACGAGTGACTACGGTTACCCTTGGGGCGCTGCTCTGTGATGAGTTTGCCCAGCAATTCAAGACGGATGACCAATCCTGCTGTGCCCCAAACGGTGAAGGCTGCGTTTCAGTTCAGGGAGACACTGGCTGGCGGTTTTGCGATTCCACCGACTGTGACGTGGTGTATTTTTCGGAAGAAGGCGACATGGCGTTCACGAAATCGCAACTCAAAGTTTCGATTGGCGTCAAAGAGACAAGCGGCGAGCGACCGCTCTGCTACTGTTTCAAACATTCGGTATCGAGCATCAAAGAAGAGCTTCGACGATCTGGTAGCACTGAAGCCCTGGCAGATATACGGGCCAAGATGAAAGACCCCGGATGCCGATGCGAGACGGAGAATCCTTCCGGCTCGTGCTGCTTGGGAAGCGTGGGGAAGGGCATCAAGATTGCTCAGGTTGAATTAGACATGAGCGATTTGAAGACCGAAACTCCCTCACTGACCGCAAAGCCATCACGTCACAAGGGCGAAACCATTGCCAAGGTCGGGACACTCGTTTCGGCAATCATGGCTTCAGCCTGTTGTTGGTTGCCGCTCGTGCTGTTAGCTGTTGGTGTTTCTGGGGCAGGGATCGCATCAACATTGGAAGAGTACCGTCCGTACTTCATGGTCATCACAGTCGGGTTTCTCGGGGCCGCGTTTTACTTTACCTATCGTCCTAAATCATCGGGTTCGGATTGCTGCGTCACAGAGGCCAGCAGTGGTGACGCTTGTTGCGCTCCCGCCGCGAGATCAACCCTGAGCATGTTGACAGTCAACAAAGTAATGCTGTGGGTCGTGACTGCGGTCGCAATCGCATTCCTGTTCTTCCCGAGCTACGTCGGGATCTTCTTCAATCGGAACGACACGACCACGATCACAGAACAGATGACACAAACGATTATCAAAATCGAAGGCATGACTTGCGAAGGATGCTCGGCGCTCGTTGCTGATGCGATCAAGTCAACGCCCGGTGTATTGGCGGTAAAAGTGGATTATCAGAAAGCCGAGGCTCTCGTTGGAAGCGAAAGCTGCTGCCTATTCCCAAAAGAAGATGTCCTCGCGTCGATCCAAAAAGCTGGCTATAGCGGTTCTTTGCCAATCGAGTGAATTCTGCTGGATCGTGCGATCATCTCAATCAGCCGTTGTTGGCGATGGAGTCATGTGTGTGAGGAAACGGTTCGAGGTGGACGAGAACATCACGCAGATTCGGAAAGCTATCGAGTAACCGATCCTTGACCTGATGTCCGATGCGATGGCCTGCGGCAACCGAAAGGTCTTGATCGACCTCGATGTGAATGTCTGCGAAGAACTCCAAGCCTGACTTTCGCACCCAAAGCGTTTCGACGTCCTCCACTCCATCCACCGAGGCAGCGACCGACCGTATCGAATCGACCCATTCGGAATCGGCTTGCACGTCCATCAGATCGCTGGCACTGGAGCGGAACAGTTGCACTCCCGACCAGATGATTGCGGCAACGACGACGAACGAGGCGACTTCATCAGCCCAAATGTACCCGCGCCCTCCCAAGCGAATGGTGCCCAGACCGATCAGGACGGCGAGAGAGCAGAGGGCATCGCTGCGGTGATCCCAAGCATTGGCGATGATCGCCGACGATCCCGTACGCCGGCCAACCTTCATCTTGTAGCGGTACAGCCCTTCTTTAATGAGCAAGTTGGCACCGGCGATCCAAAGTGTCCAGACGGGCGGAATTTCGTGCTGAACCGTAACTCGCTGGATTGCTTCCCAGCCCACGAACACCGCGGAGATAACGACAATAAGAGCGACGTTCGTAGCGGCGATTCCCTCGGCCCGAGTGTGGCCATAAGGATGCTCGGCGTCGGCGGGCCGTTGAGCCACGCGGAGGGCGATCAGCACCACGACGGTCGTCACGAGATCCCCTATGGAATTGATGGCATCGGCGATCAGCGCAAAAGAGTTCCCGACAATGCCGCCGACAAGCTTCACGATGGCAAGCGACAGATTGACCACAAGCCCGAGCAGGGCGGCGCGAGTTACTTCGCTGTAGATTCGGGTGATGGCCGCTCGGTCGTTCAAGTTGTCGTGATGTTCTTTCGTCATTTTGGTTGCTTTCCGCGAAAGCTGCGGAACGTAGGTGATTCAGGATGAACGTATCATCTGCCAAAAAACCGACCGACGAAAGTCAGCGGTCGTATTGAATGCAGGGATCAACATAGGGAGACTGCGAAGTGTCCGGGAAAAATTTCGGCAGCGACGACCTGTGTCCGATGGACTCATCTAGCGTTAAGGTTCGTCGCGTATCCTTGGAATATCACAGCGAGAGAAGATGCAAACCCTCGGTGGGTAGCAATCGACTGTGATGAAACAAGGAGATTCAGAAATGAAGAACATGGCATCGAAGTTACGATCTTTGGCTTCCATCGGCCTCGTCGCCGCCGGGCTCGTTGCAGGAGCATTGCTGTTGCATCCGCAAACCTCCACCGCGGCACCGCCAGACGATAAGCCTGGACCGCCTGCGGCGACGGAATTGAAAATTGTTGTCGGAAAGGTCGTCAGCTACTTGCGAAATGACCATGACGACGTGGATGGACTCGAACTCGCCGGCGAGAAACTTGTTCATTTTCCACCGCACATCGGCAAGACGGTTATTGAGTTCGTTTCCGAGGGTGACGAGGTGCGAGCGTTAGGGCGTGACAAGACGCTCAAGGATGGTCGCGAGATGTTGGAAATCGTCACGTTGGAATGCAATGGTCGAGCAATCGCTCATCTTCCATCACCACCCAAGCCGCACGGCCCTGAACACCGTGGACCTGAGCATCAAGCTCATGAAACGATGTCTGTCACCGGTGCGATTGCTGACTTTCACGTCAACAAGGGTGGCGACGTCGATGGATTCATTCTCAACGATGACGCGAAAACCGAAGTGAAGTTTCCTCCCCACATGGGCGATGACGTGCAGGCCAAAGTTGCCAAGGGCGATCACGTGACTGTGGTAGGCGATCGCCATGAAACGCCGCATGGCGATGTCCACTTGCACGCAAAGGAAATCAAGGCTGGCGATAGCACCATCACGGTCGAGCGTCCTGAGCCCAAGCCGCACGATGAGAAAGGCGGACACAAGCCCAAGAAAAATGAGAATGGCAAGAAGCACGAGAAAGGACCGAAAGGCGACGACGGAAAGCGTCACCATGATGAGATCATGCGTGAGCTACGTGAGATCCGCGCGTTGATTCTGTCGAGGTAGGGATCGTTCATCATGCGAATACTCGTTGTCGAAGATCAGCCGGACTTGTTGCGACTGCTGCGCGGCATTCTCGAAGAAGCCGGGTATGCCGTCGACACGTCGGCAGACGGCAACGAGGGTTTGGCAAAAGCACTAACTTGGCCCTACGACGCGATCGTGCTCGATCTGATGTTGCCCAAACTTTCGGGTTTGGAACTGCTCGAGCGGTTGCGGGTTCGGCACAAGACGCCGGTGCTGATTCTTTCGGCTCGCGACGCGGTACCCGATCGGGTTCGCGGATTGGATCTTGGGGCCGATGATTATTTGCCCAAGCCGTTCGAGCAGAACGAGCTGCTCGCGCGGCTGCGGGCACTGATTCGTCGTTCCGCCGGGCAAGCTCAAACGACCGTGGAGCTTGGCGACATTGTCATCGACCTACGTTCCAAGGCGGTGCAACGTGATGGAGAGGCGATCGCATTGACCGCGAAAGAATTCATGCTGCTGGAGTATCTGGTGACCCATCGCGGGCGAGTGATCAGTCGTGACGAATTGGTCGATCATCTGTCTGATGAGAATGACGAGTCCAATTCCAACGTGCTGGAGGTTTACGTTTCTTATTTACGAAAAAAGCTGGGTGCCGAATTGATCGAAACGAAGCGAGGATTCGGTTATGTCATCAACGAATGAAGCACCCGCGAAGCGAATCGTATCGTTGTCGCGACTGCTGTTTGTCTCTCATGCATCGCTCGCCGCAATCACGATTGCTGGGTTCGCGGCCGTGATGTTCGTGATGTCGTACCACGCGACCTATCGACAAGCTGAAGGCGAGTTGCTCGGTGCCGCCGAGCTGCTTGTGCAGGACCTGCGAAATGATGTCTCGCCGGTGGAACTGACCCTACCTGATTCGTTCTTTCATCGTTTTGGAAAAGCGCCTCGCGATCAAGCGTACTGGGTTTTATGGGGAAGCGATGAAAGTGAAGTCGCACGCGATGGCGACGTGCCGGACGGAACCATGATGAGTGATCGTCCGCCGAACAGTCGCGGCCCACAACGATTCAGAACGGAACGGTTCGGTCGGCATTTGCAACTGTTTGTCTCGACCGATGATGGAGGACAATTGATGATTGGTCGCCCGCTGGCGAAAGAATTCGATTCGCTGGTCCGATTGGCGGTGCGATTGGTGTTGATCGGATTGCTCGGGATCGGACTGGCCGGTGCGATCGCGTGGTGGTTGGCGAAGCGAATCGCACAGCCGATTATTGCTTTCACCAATACCGCCAATTCGATCACGCACGAGCGTCTCGAAGAACGATTGCCGATTCCGCAGCCGACGCGGGAGATGGATCAATTGGCGGTGTCCTTCAACGGAATGCTCACCGAACTGAAGGCGGCGTTTGACCGGCAACAGCAGTTCACCGCCGATGCGGCTCACGAACTTCGCACGCCCGTGGCCATCATCCTTTCGCAATCGGAATTCAGTTTGTCAAAGGAACGCTCGTCGAGTGACTATCGCGACGCCTTGACGACTTGTCGCGATACGGCTGCGCACATGAAGCGACTCGTCAACGATCTGCTCGCGATCTCGCAAGCCGAGTTTCGCGGAGGCGAGATGGCATTCGAGCCGGTCGATCTGGCGATGATCGTCAGCGACGCGGTGCAGATGATCGCATCGCCGGCGCGGGATCGCGAGATTCACATTGAAACTGACTTGGTCGCGTCGCCGATTGCGGGCCATCGAACGAGCTTGCTGCAAATTGTGTTCAACTTGCTATCCAACGCGATTCGCTACAACACGCGCGGCGGATCGGTCCGCGTGGTCGTGAAGCCGGATGGTGCGATGACGCGGCTGTCCGTTGCCGACACGGGCGTTGGAATTCACCCCACCGACTTGCCTTTCGTTTGGGATCGGTTCTACCGCGTCGACCAAGTGCGGACGCTCGGCGGCGAAACCGAAAACGGTTCGGGGCTGGGACTCAGCCTCGTCGCGGAACTGGTGCGCCGGCACGGCGGCGAAGTCACCATCGACTCGACTCCCGACCAAGGGACGACGGTGGAAGCAGTTTTCCCGTCGCTGGAGCCCGAAAAATGAATTGGCAGCAGTTGGTCGTCCGGTGGTTGTCATTAAGGATGGCGATCCTGTTTCTGGGCGTCACCGGCGTCATCCTCTATGCCCTGCCAATCGTGAAAAAACGCGTCAATTGCAAAAAGCGAATGCTTCCAGCCTGAGCGAACACCCGAGCAAACGTTTTCCTGATGGCAGCTTATGGAAATTCGGTCCGGCTTCGATCATCAAGCCAATGGTTCGTTCAAAGCACCGTCACTTGATAGGCGGTGTTGCAAACAGGAAGCAAGAATGTCGATCGTAATCTGGAAAACGGTTTGTTTGTTGGTTTTGTCGAACGTCTTCATGACGTTTGCTTGGTACGCGCATCTCAAAGAGCTGAATCACAGGCCGTGGTTGATCGCGGTCTTGATCAGTTGGGGCATCGCGTTTTTCGAGTATCTGATTCAGGTGCCCGCAAACCGAATCGGATACAGCGAACTATCGCTCGGTCAACTGAAGATCCTGCAGGAAGTTATCACGCTCTCCGTGTTCGTTCCGTTCGCGGTCCTTTACATGCGTGAACCCATGAAGCTCGACTTCCTGTGGGCGGGGCTGTGCCTGCTCGGCGCGGTGTACTTCGTATTCCGCAGCTAGCCCTAGCTTCGCTCTGCCGAAGCAACGAAAAGAAATCCATCGGCATTCCCAACCAGGTTTGACCGACCGCTCGGCGAAATCAGCCAATTCGGATGTGAGCGAATCAATTTCTCTGGTTGACGATCGACGAAACTGCCGATATCGTTAATCGTAGATAAGCGATAAAGGAACCCTATGGCAAAGCGATCCACTAAGAAACCCTGCGATTCGATGCCGGTGAAGCTCAAAGCTGATCCCACAGCGGACGACTTTGCCAAGCTCGCGTGGGCGATAGCCCATCCGGCCCGCGTGCAGATCGTGCGGTTGCTGATCGGTCGCGAAGCCTGCGTTTGCGGCGAGATTGTGGATTGTCTGCCGCTTGCTCA
The DNA here is from genome assembly GCA_041739875.1 of Pirellulaceae bacterium. Lineage (GTDB taxonomy): Bacteria > Planctomycetota > Planctomycetia > Pirellulales > Pirellulaceae > JBBSJZ01. The sequence continues at coordinate 2,555 of JBGSNA010000355.1, read as the reverse complement.
ATCGACCGTTTCGCAGCATTTGAAAATCCTGAAAGAGTCGGGGCTGATCCAGGGCGAAGTCGATGGCCCGAAGGTTTGTTACTGCATCAACCCGAAGCGTCTCGAACAACTCAAATCGTTCGTAGCTGGATTGTGACCGTTTTTTTTGCTCGCGACTATCGTTTAGCGGCGATAGACGATAGGCATTCACTCAATGGAACACACGGAAATGAATCAACCCGAAACGTGCTCGACTGACAAACCGGGGATCGGCTTCTTTGAGCGTTACCTGACCGTCTGGGTGGGGCTTTGCATCGTTGCGGGCATTGCGTTGGGCAAAGTTGCTCCCGGAATTGCAAAGTCGCTGGATGGAATGGCGATCTATGTGAACGATGCTCCGGTGATTTCAATCCCGATCGCCATCTGCCTGTTCTTCATGATGTACCCTATCATGGTCAAGATCGACTTCGGCGAAGTGGTGAAAGCTGGCAAGTCGATTCGGCCTGTTGGTTTGACGCTGTTCATCAACTGGGCCATCAAGCCGTTCACGATGGACGCGATCGCAAGTTTCGTCCTGGGAACGCGGTTCCTGGGCTTTATCGGTCCCGATGCCGTTGACTATGTGAAAGCTCCCTTGGGCAGCGATCTTGAGGTCGGAGCAACCTATGGTGCCGGTGAAGTGGTGCTGGTTGAAGGCGTGAAGATGCTGCAAGTTCCACTGTGGCGAAGCTACCTGGCCGGATGCATTTTGCTCGGCATTGCACCTTGCACGGCGATGGTCTTGGTTTGGGGATTCTTGGCGAAGGGTAACGACGGACACACGCTCGTGATGGTCGCGATTAACTCGCTGACAATGCTTGTACTCTACGGAGTCCTGGGTGGGTTCCTGCTCGGAGTCGGCCAGCTTCCCGTTCCTTGGCAAGCGTTGTTGTTGTCGATCGGCGTCTACGTCGCGTTGCCGTTGGTAGCCGGTTACCTATCACGCAAATGGTTGATCGCGACGAAGGGCGAAGATTGGTTTCGCGACAAGTTCTTGCATTACCTGACGCCCGTCACGATCACTGCCCTCCTGGCGACGCTAGTGCTGTTGTTTTCATTCAAGGGTGAAACGATCGTTGAAAACCCGCTCACGATTCTGTGGATCGCGATTCCGTTGACGATTCAAACCTTGGTGATTTTTGCTCTTGGGTACGGGATTAGCAAAGCCATGGGCTTCACCTACGAATCTGCCGCTCCGACGGCGATGATCGGTGCGTCGAATCACTTTGAAGTGGCAATCGCGACTGCGACCATGTTGTACGGATTGTCCTCCGGTGCGGCTCTCGCGACCGTCGTGGGCGTGTTGATCGAAGTTCCCTTGATGCTGGGCTTGGTCAAGTTTTGCCTCAAGACGAAAAGTTGGTTTCCTGCTGAAACCACCGATGCCGACCATGAAAAAACACCCAGTCACATTTGATAAGGAGCGAGTGAGATGAATGCGATCAAACACAAAGAGTGCTTCGGAACAATCTTTCCCAAGCAGATCGGCGTAGGCGAACAAGCCGGAAAAGTCTTTTCAGTACGCATCGACGCTCCACCAGGGATGATGCGTGCCCGACCGAACACCCAGACAGATATTGGGCAATGGGACGACTGCCAACAGTGTCCCGAGTTTGAAAGCTGTTACGCACTCTGTCTGGCGAAACTTGCCCTGCAAACCGCCGTTACCACCAACTACTGAAACTCTCATTGACCGAGAAAAAGCGATGACCAAAGTTCAAATCTACGACAAAGCCATGTGTTGCTCGACCGGCGCTTGCGGGCCGCAGGTTGATCCCGTGTTGCCGAAGTTTTCCGCTGATCTCGATTGGCTCAAAGAACAAGGCCACGAGGTCGTACGTTTCAACTTGGCTCAAGACCCCGCTGAGTTCGCTAAGAATGCGACCGTGCAAAAGATGCTCGCCGATGAAGGCGTCGAATGTCTACCTTTGGTGCTTGTGGACGACCGCGTCGTAAGCCGTAGCGAGTATCCATCGCGAGAGAACTTGGCGATGTGGACGGGCACGACCATGAAACCGAAAGCCGGACTTCCGATGGCCGAAGGCGGCGGATGTTGCGGCGGCGAGACCGGCTGCTGCTAATTCAATAAATTTTCCACTCTACGGAGACCCACGATGCAATTCCTCAAAGTGCCGACGCGAAACCTGTTCTTTACGGGAAAAGGTGGCGTCGGCAAAACGTCAATGGCTTGTGCGACCGCAGTTCAGTTGGCCGATCGCGGTTTGCGCGTCCTGTTGGTTTCGACCGACCCGGCATCGAACCTCGACGAAGTCCTTGGCACGACGCTGACGAATGATCCGACGGCGATCGAGTCTGTACCGAACCTGTTCGCCATGAACATCGACCCCGAAGAAGCCGCCCGCGAGTATCGCGAACGAATGGTTGGACCGTATCGTGGCGTGTTGCCCGACACGGCGGTCGCCAGCATGGAGGAACAGTTTTCCGGTTCATGTACGCTGGAGATCGCTGCCTTTGATGAGTTCGCAAAGTTGCTCGGTGACAAAGACGCGACCAGCACTTTCGATCATGTCATCTTC
>JBGSNA010000263.1:0-67516 GCA_041739875.1 Pirellulaceae bacterium | reverse complement strand
TGGAGTTCGGCGGCCATGGTCGAATGACTTTCAGGTAACAAGGGGAAGCAAATCTAGCGTCCCGAAATCATCGTCCAGAAACCCAAAAAGCGCAATCGCTACGCAAGCTGCCTATTTCGCCCAATGTGCGCGTTGGCCGTGCGATTCAGTCGAGGAATTACGAATTTCTATTTTCTCCAGAAGGGGATTTGCCTCCGGCTGTTGAGAAACCAATCACCCCCCTGGAAGTCCTGCTGTCACTGGCTCCCAAAATGCGCGAAAGTCGAACCATGGAGGGGAAACAATGAAGTTTAGAAGCCAAGGAAAACGAAACGGTCCATTTAACCGGCCGGCTTTTCGGTCGGATATGGACATTGATCCTAACGTGTCGAAACAGCGAACTCACGCTGGCTTGATGCGTCGGAGGTGGGGAAATCCGATGGCACTTCGGTTTGTGTCACGCTACCCGTTGCCGCCCATTCGGCACCGCGAATGAGAGTGGTGATAAAGCCGACGCACTGCATGGCCACGTCGTGGTGTCCCATGGGCGTGTGAAAGACACGGCCTTGCTTGTAGTTGATCGTCATCAACATCGGCTCATGACGATCCGTACCTTTGTACTTTGGATCGGCATATGCGGTCGCCAATATCGTCATATTGTCGGCTGGCCCTCGTAGCTGCTGGTAGAGCTCGTCGTTGGTATGCATCCAAGATCGGGGCAAACCTTTGGTGATTGGATGATCCGGTTCGCGCACGACGATTTGATACTCGTGCTGGGGTCCGTGATTGCCGCCGTTGCCCTTCGACTCATCACGAACCGTTTTGCCTTCGGCGTCGAGATACACATAGGGCCCAGACTTTTCCGTTCGGCCACCCCAACCGCCCAGTCCAATCATCTTGTTGTACTCCGTCCAGTCACCAAACGAATTGTCGGCGGCATGAACGATCACAAGCCCTCCACCGCCACCGACATACGCTTCAAACGCGGATTTGGTTTCCTCAGGCCACTGAGCCGCATTAAAACCAAAGTTACTAATCACCACGTCATAGCCTGAGAACTTCGGCTTGAAGTTTGGGTCCGTCTTCGGCTCTGGCAAATCCTCATACGTCTTTCCATCACCGAGCGGAAATTCCTCCAACAGCTTGCCACCCTTCCAAGTGAATTGAGTTCGCACGACATCGACCGTGAACCGTCCCGAGTCCTCGAGATACTCCTTCATCATGACCGTCGTCTTGGGCCACATCGTGTGGTTATTTTGGCCATCCATAATCAGCGCATTGAGCTTGTCGGAGGCACATGCGTTGGACTTCACGCTCACACAGCTTGCGACAACAAGTAAAGCAAAGAAAACACGATTCATAGTTCAACACTCTTGGTAAGAAACAAGCAACGGACATTTTAAAAAATCATCAACAAAAACTCTGGCAAGCGTTTACTTCTCGCGTTTTGCTTTCGCTTTTCCCGCTCGAGATTTCGGTTGATCTGGGAGCGTTTGCTTGGCAAGCTCCGTGAACTCGTTGGCCTGTGTCATCCAAACCGTTTCAAGCTCTTTGGCTTTCTCAGGAATTTGCGATGCGAGATTGTGTTGCTCGGCGCGATCGGTTTTCAGGTCATAAAGTTCCCACAAGTCGCCCTTTGCGGCAACCAGCTTCCAATCGCCGACGCGCACCGCGCGGTGGCCATCATGCATCCACCAAAGGCTGTTGTGCTCGATCGTTACATCGCTTGCGAACGCTGGTAACAGACTCGTACCGGGTGCCTTTGGAATCGGCTCGCCATCAAGTTGTGTTGGCTTACTCACACCTGCAAGTTCGAGCACAGTGGGAGCGATGTCGATAACGTGACCGGGCGTGTGACGCAGCTCGTTCTTAGCGGCAATGCCATTGGGCCAATGGGCGATCAATGGGGTGCTGATTCCGCCTTCATGAACCCAAGTCTTGTGACGTCGATGCGGCGTATTACAGGCACTGGAGAACCCAGGGCCAAGACACAAATAGCTCGCAGCACTTCCGGGAGGTGCATTCGGCTCGTGGCCTCCATTTCGCACCATGATTTCGGCACTGGCACCATTGTCCGATGCAAACATGATCAACGTATCGTCGAACACGCCCATCGCCTTGAGCTGTGCAATGATACGTCCGATTTCCTGGTCCATGCGGTCGACCATCGCCGCGTGGATCGCCATCTTCGTCGCTTGGAATCGCTGTTGTGATTCAGTCAGCTCACTCCAGGGAACCGGATGGTTGACTTCATCCGAACCAAGAATTTCAAGTGACTCGGGAAAGTCATAAGGTGGCCCCACTTCGCGCTCCAGAGCTGACAAACTTGTGTTCGTGATGCCCATTTTTTTCTGACGGGCATAACGAGCTGCACGCATTGCGTCCCATCCGTCCAAGTATTTGTCTTGGTACTTAGCAATATCCTCGGGCAACGCATGTAAAGGAAAGTGCGGAGCGATGAATGGGATATAGTGAAAGAAAGGTTTCTCTGCGTGATTCGCCGCATGGTCTTTCAAGCACTCAATCGCGTGGTTCGCGGTCGCGATCGTTGCGTAGTAACCGGACTCGTCCTCAGGCACCTCCACCGGAACGTCATCGATTGAGTTACCTTTGGACGTGAAGAAATTCCCTTGGTTTCGCATGTCGAGCGAGCGATCAAAACCAGAGTCAAGGACTTTTCCGTCGATGTGCCACTTACCGCTGTGGTAGCTTCGATAACCAGCTGGTCTCAAATACTCTGGCAACAGCTTGGCCCAAGCCTGGCGAATGCCTTGTCCACCGCCAGCAACGTTGGGGAGTGCGTCACGATGAATTTGCTTGGCATAGTACCCGGACATCAACGCACCGCGTGTGGGCCAACATCGAGCCGTGTTATAGAACTGGGTAAAGCGAAGCCCATTCCCCGCGAGCGTGTCCAAGTTCGGCGTCTCGATCTCGCTTCCGTAGCAGCCCAGATCCGAAAACCCCAAATCGTCCGCAAGAATCATGACGACATTCGGTGGAGCGGCTGTGGCGTCGGTAAAAACGCTAAGTGCCAGTACGACCAAGGCGACAGTAATCGATTGGGGTTTCATTTGTATTTTCATTGATGATAAATTGATTGGATGGCACTTTGATTGCTGTGATTGTCGATGACACTCTAATCGTAGCCTAACTGATTGTTGGATAAGTCCACGGTGCGCGGTACTCACGCACGAGCAAGCGGTTGGCTGCATCGTCGCCGATAATTCGCCCAGCTTCGCCGTCCCATCGAACACTTCGCCCGAGTTTCAGCGACAACATGCCTAGCAGACTGAGTGTTGTTGCTTGGTGGCCGATTTCGATGTCTGCCACCGGCCGACGTCCTGATTCGATCGCTGACAGGAAGTCGGCCCACAGCAATTGCAAGTTGTGCCCATCAGGCTCCTGTAGTTCAGAGTCTTGGTGAATCGCGGACTTCTTCGAATCGTCGGGATAGAACGTCCAACCGTCACGCCATCCCATATGAAAGGTCCCTTTCGTACCATAAAAGCAACATCCGATACTCGGTTTCTCAGGCCCGTCGCCGGCGAAGCGTCGATGTTCCCAGATCGCAGTGAAGTCGTCGAACTCGTACGTTGCAACTTGGCAATCCGGCGTATCACTCGTTTGTTCTTCGTCATTCAAAATAGCTTCACCACGTATGGGACGACCGCCCGTGGAGTACACGCTTCGAGGCGATTGCTGGTCACACCACCACAGCATTTGGTCCAACCAATGCACTCCCCAATCCCCAAGTGTACCGTTCGCAAAATCGAGATAGTTGCGGAATCCGCCTGGATGAATCTTGCGATTGAATGGACGCAGCGGCGCCGGACCACAGTACATGTCCCAATCCAAGTTTTCGGGAGGCGGACTGTTCTTTGTCGGCGTTTCCTCACCACCACGGCTATGCACAAACATTTTCACTAGGCCGATATCGCCGGCACCACCGTCCTTGAGAAACTTTATCCCCGCAACGTGATGCGGACCGATACGCCGATGCAAACCGACTTGAACAACTCGGTCAGCTGCACGCGCGGCCGCAAGAATCGCTTGGCTCTCGCCGATCGTGTGCCCTGTTGGCTTCTCGATAAAGACGTGAGCACCCTTCTCAATCGCCGCCAATGTATTGAGAGCGTGCCAATGATCAGGCGTGGCGATGACCGCGATTTCGATATCCTCTTTGTCGAACAATTCTCGAAAATCAGTATATGTATTCGGTTCGTCGCCACACAAATCCGTGACTTCTTCGCCAGCAAGTTCGAGCTTATCGCGATCCACATCGCATAGGGCAACGACTTTGGTTTGGCCAGCCGCCAATGCTTCACGCAGAATATTCATTCCCCACCAGCCCGAGCCAATTAGCGCCGTGCGAAATTTTTTATCTTTCGAAGCTGCATGAACGCTCGGCGAAGCAACGATTGCGGAGGCAGCCGCTGTAGTTGCGAGAAACGTACGACGGTTAACGGACATGGTTGATCTCGTGGGGATGCATGAAATAGCGAGAAGCAAATCCTTGGAAATGCCCAATCATCTTACTCTCGACAATCAACACATGCGACTTGCCCCTGGATACTGCGGCAATACACTCGACCATTGGCGAGAACGGGCACGGTCCAGCACTTACTTTGCAGTACTTGCCCGCGTGCGATCGGCGAAAATCCATCGGGGGCGGCGGGAGCGACCAACAGCTCTCCAGTTTCTCTTAACACGAGCAACTTTCCGCCTGCGATGGACAGGCCCCCGGGACGAAGATCCTCAACCGACCAGACCACTTTGCCTGTCGACCATTCCATGCATTTCAAGCGAGCACCCATGTCCATGTCTCCATCGATGCCGTAAAGATGCTCCTTATAAAGCAACGAGCTGTGCAGCTGATTTTGCATCTCTTTCGACTTCCAAACGAGTTGCGGCTTTTCGTTTTGGAACTCAAATAATGCGGAGCCTCGGTTGTATCCAGCACTCACGAACATCTTTGCCTTGTGAATGATCGGGTCCGCTGCATTGCAATTGAAACTGGTCAGCCACCGTTCGGACCAGAGTTGCTCTCCGGTCTCCAGATCCACACCGATGAACGCACGCGCCGAGGCAAAGACGACAGTAGGTTTGACGGCACCGGGTATCAGGACTGGACTGGCGTAACCACATTCTTTGTCAGCCGAGGACCAAAGAATTTTGCCATCATGCTTGTTGAGAACTGCGCCCGATTCACCCACGTTGAGCACCAACTTGTCACCGACAACCAGCGGCGGCGCCGAAAATCCCCAACCCGGAACTCGAACGTCAGCCGCATCCGCAATCTGGATTTGCCAGTGAGCTGACCCCGTCAAAGTATCCAAGCAACATAAATCGCCAGCCCGGCTGAGCACATAAAGTCGGTCACCATCAATCGCCGGTGTTGACGTTGGTCCACCCTCGAAGTCTCTATCGTCCAGCGGTGCTGCGTACTCATGCTTCCAAATCGTTTTCCCGTCGTGGACGTCAAGGCAATAAACAACATCGTTCTCATCAACATGCCCTATCGTGTAGGCTCGTTCGCCCTGCACAACGACGGAGGAAAAGCCAGTCCCAACTTCGCAAGTCCACAGAATTTTTGGCCCTGATTGCGGCCAATCCGACTTCCAATTCGTCTCTTGCGAGATACCGTCCAAGTTTGGCCCACGCCAACGCACCCAATCTTCAGCAACGGCCGTCGAACAATACCACGAAGCGAGAAAGGTGGCGACAGCGAGAAGGGTAGCGAAACCAAAACGAGACTGGAGCATTGCGTGAGCTGGAGTAGGTAGAATTGCGAATGACATCTCCCGAAAGTATATCCACGATCGACGTCGCTTGGCGGCTTAGGTCTGGCTCCGAACCCAATTCAGGCAACTAAGTTCTTCACCATGCTTCGCATCACTCTTGCCACCGCGTTTTTGCTGGTGTCGTTCGCCAGTCCATTCGCCGGCGCGGCCGAACCAGCTTCGAAACCGAATGTCCTATTCATTGCCATCGACGATCTCAACGACTGGGTCGGCTGTCTCGGTGGTCATCCGCAAGTCAAGACACCGAATATCGATCGACTCGCCAAGCGTGGCGTCGTGTTCACGAACACACACTGTGCGGCGCCATTATGCAATCCTTCGCGAGCCGCCGTATTCAGCGGTCGACACCCATTCGAAACTGGCGTGCTCGCTAATGACCAAACCAATATTCGCAAAATGCAACCGGATCTGGTGCTCATCCCCCAGCACTTCAAATCCGCTGGGTACAGGACATTCGGATGCGGTAAATTGCTTCATCAAACATCCGACAACTTGTTCGATGAAGACTTCTTTCCGGAGTGTCGATGGAGCCCATTCACGCCCAAGCAAGTCAATTACACGACCGACGAAGTCCACACAAAAAGTACAAGTAACCCACGCCACGTCACTGAACTTAAAGGCCGCGAAGTGGTTTTGCCACTCAATCGTATGCCGAGCGATCGCGAGCCAACGGAGACCAAAGGCGAGTCGTTCGATTGGGGCAGTTTGGCGATTGACGATCTTGACATGGGCGATGGCCAGATCGCTGACTGGACCGCGAAGCATCTTGCCCGGCAGCACGACCAACCATTCTTCATCGCGACCGGGTTCTATCGACCGCACATTCCGCTGTTTGCTCCTAAGAAGTACTTCGACATGTACGAAGGGATCGACATCATGTTGCCGGTCGTGAAGGCCGACGATCTCGATGATCTGAGCCCCATCGGGAGAACGCAAGCGATCGAGGCCGTGACAGCAGGTTCACACGCCACGGTGCTCAAGTACAACCAATGGCCGATGGCGGTACGATCGTATCTGGCTTGTGTCTCGTTTGTGGATGCACAAATTGGCAAGATGCTCGATGCTCTCGACGCGAGCCCACATGCCGACAATACGATCGTTATCCTCTGGAGCGACCATGGATGGCACCTCGGAGAAAAAGAACATTGGGGCAAATGGACGGGATGGCAGCGTTCGACTCGCGTTCCGATGATGATCGTGCCTGCTCGAAATGCATCCGCCGACTCATTCTCCATCGGCGAGAGTTGCGACGTGCCCGCGAGCCTGCTCGATCTCTATCCAACCATGATTGACCTGTGCCAGCTTTCGCCGCTCGCCGGGCTTTCTGGCCACTCGCTTATGCCACAACTCAAAAATCCGAAACAAGCCTCCGATCGCGTTGTGCTCACGACATTCGATCAAGGCAATTACTCCGCCACCAGTTCTCAGTGGCACTTCATCCGTTACCACGACGGCACCGTTGAACTCTACGATCGAAAAGCGGACCCGCATGAGTGGACCAACCTCGCCAGTGACCCAAAGTTCGCTGAACCAATCGAGTCGCTGGCTTCATTACTTCCGGACGAGAGTGTTTATAAAACTCAGAACGTGACGTCTCCGAGAAAACAAGAGAAGAAAAGCACTCGTAACAACGCGAAAGAAAGTGACTCTTCTGGTAAACTCTGACGAGACAAGATCGATACCTAATATCTTAGGACACGACACGTGGCACGAATTCCGACATCGCGGTGGGTTCCTGGTATCGCCTTCATACTCTCCTTGAGCGTGACTGTATTTGCCCAGGCTCACGAAGGCCAGGCTCACGAAGGCCATGAACGCGATGAGCAACCCAAGATTGCGAATGCGTTTCGTGCCTTCGTTGCCACAGACGCGATCACGACTCGTTGGGACGATCTTTACTTCTACGTCGAATCGAACGGGTTTCCCTCGCATTCAAAAATGGTGGGGATCACGAATTGGCAGCAACAGATCCCCTTGCCTCAGTCCTACACCGGAAATAATGCCTGGCAAATCCCGCTGAATCCTGTTCCCGCCAAAACGCCGCTGATGACGAAGAATCGATTCTTGCGTGGCGCGATCGCTTTGGCTGTGAATGGCGTCCCGATTTTCAACCCGCTGAACAATCGAGGTGAAGACGCATTCCTCATCGGCGAACTGGACGAGTTTGGTGGTCATTGCGGCCGCGCCGATGACTACCACTATCACATTGCACCGGTGCACTTAGAGAAAACCATCGGCAAGGGTTTGCCTATCGCGTATGCGCTGGATGGCTATCCCATTTACGGTTACGAGGAACCTGATGGCTCGCCAGTCACTGCTTTGGATGCAATGAATGGACACCAAGATGCCAGCGGTAACTACCACTACCATGCGTCCAAAACATACCCGTACTTAAATGGCGGCTTCTACGGCCAAGTCACTGAGCGTGACGGGCAAGTGGATCCCCAACCTCGGGCCGAACCGCTACGACCAGCGGGAAAACCGTTGCGCAATGCGAGAATCACAGGCTTCCGAGAAGTTGAACCGAATCATTACTCACTCACATACAACATCCAAGGACGCAACGCGTCCATCAACTACGTGATCGCAGCCAATGGGCCGATTCAGTTCACGTGGACTGATCCGACAGGTCGAATACGCTCAGAAAGTTACGTGCCGCGAGAACAGGAACGACGCGGCAAACCAAACCAACTGCGTTCACCGCCTCATCCAGCGGATGCGCCTCACCCAGCAGGAACGACCCGCAACCAGCCCACAACAGCGTCGGTCGTGCATGCTCCAGTCAAGCTAACCGTCACAAGTTCGGCGCTCGACGCGGCCGGGAACCTGTCCTCGGAATTCACTTGCGACGGCGAGAGCGCATCGCCACCGATCCAGTGGAGTAGCGTTCCGAAGAACACCAAGTGCTTTGCCATCAACGTCTGGCACCTCCCCGGTCCTGGTGACGTGAAATCATATTGGCTGCTCTACAACATTCCCGCGAGCGTCTCGGAGCTTCCAAAAAACAGTCGCGGGATCGGGATTGTCGGAGTCAACGACAAAGGTCGAATCGAGTACGACGCGATGTGCTCCAAAGGTCCGGGACTTAAGAGATACCACATCACGGTCTACGCATTGTCTGAAGAATTGAAGCTCACACCGCTGCAGACCAACCGCGAGAATCTGTTGTCCTCAATCAAGGACATCACACTCGCCTCAGGCACGCTGGACTTTCAATACGAACGTAAACGTTGATACGTGGAGCGAGATTGGATGACCAGCAACAAACGGCGGCTTTTTGCAGAATGCCGCGCCGATTTCCCGTTTGGACAGCGTTCGCATAGTGACCGATGGAATCGATGGTGCATGTTCCGCCCATTTTTAGCAATTCGATCCGGCCCGTTTCGGATATGATTATACTGGGTTGCGACCGGCCGATGAAAAAAGCGCTCGCTTGGCGACTGCACGACGAATTTGGCCCGCTATTTTTCCTGCCCACCACCCCACCTCGCTCGCCACCGGTTGTCGACCATGACACGTTTTTGGCTGTTGTTTCACCTGTTCATCATTTGTGCTTTCGCAATCGCAGATGATCCGTCCAATCATGCGTCCGATGGCGAGACGGTTCACGACGATTCCGTTGCCGGGCACAGCACCCATGGAGAAGCATTCAATGAAGGGCCGCGTCAAGCTGCCTATCAAATGCAAGGCATGGGAAGTACACGTTTTGCTTCAAGCGCAGACGACGCGGCCACCCAGCAGTTCATCGACCAGGGAGTCGCCCAGTTGCATGGCTTCTGGTACTTCGAAGCGGAGCGTTCGTTTCGACAAGCAGCGATGCTGCAGCCTGAATTAGCGATCGCATATTGGGGCATGGCATTGGCCAACACCAACAATTCGGAGCGAGCGCTCGGGCTGATCGCTGAAGCGGAAAAGCACATTGCCAAGGCGAGCGATCGCGAGAAAGCGTACATCAAGGGACTTGCAAAGTACTTGCGCGAGGGCAAGTCGATTGAGGAAAACAAAACGCTCACGGACGATGCGAAGAAAATGAAACGCCGCGAGCGAGAAGAGAACTACATCAAGGACCTTGAGCGAATTATCGATAAGTCGCCTGAAGATGTCGATGCGATCGCTTTCACGGCACTGCAGATTTGGATTGCGTCGCGAAACAGCTTGCCGGTGACCAGCCACTATGCCGTTGATGGATTGCTCGATCGAGTATTCACGGCGCGGCCAGATCATCCGGCGCATCACTATCGCATCCACCTGTGGGACAATCGACGCCCAGAAAACGCACTCGCGTCTGCGGCGCAGTGCGGTCCCTCTCTTCCAGGCGTCGCGCACATGTGGCACATGCCTGGACACATCTACTCAAGACTTCATCGCTACGCGGATGCGGCTTGGCAACAGGAGGCATCCGCAAGAGTGGATCATGCACACATGATGCGTGACCGCGTGCTGCCCGACCAAATCCACAACTTTGCACACAACAACGAATGGCTGGTTCGAAATTTATTGTTTCTCGGTCGGGTCCAGGATGCCGTTTCCCAGTCCAATAACCTGATCTCGCTTCCACAACATCCCAAGTACAACTCACTCAGCAAAGGCGGCAGTGCGAAATACGGACGCGAGCGATTAATCGACACCTACACGCAAAACGAAATGTGGAACGAGCTCATCGAGGCATGTGACGGATCAATGTTGCCCCCGTCAAACGACTTCAATGATCGCGTACGTCGTCAGGGCTGGTTGAACGTGGCACTTCAACTGACAGGCAAGACATCACGAGCAGGTGAGCTGCATCGCGAATTGCGGCTGGAGCAACTTGACCTGCAACGCGAACTGGTCCAAGCCAGTGGTTCCAAGCCACTGGACCCAAAAGGCGAACCCGATTCCGATGCGCCAAAACTTGACGTAAAAAAACAGCGTGAAAAAATCGAAAAGCTGCGGGAGACAATTGCGCTCGGTGCCTCAGCCGGCGCGGTGCGTAAGCAAGACGCGAAGCAGTTTGAAAAGCATATCGCTCTAGCGGGCAAGGTCGATGGCGTGTTGAAGGCAGCGTGGTTGAGCGCCGTGGGCGAAAACAAGAAAGCTCTCGAAGCGATTCGTAAAGTAGCGAAAGATGCTCCTGGGCAAGTACGACCCCAAGCAGAACTAATTGAGTTGCTCTGGAAAACCAACGACAAGCAGGCGGCGAAAACAGAGTTCAACAAATTGCGTTCACTTGCGGGAACAGCAGACCTGGATACGCCTCTGATGAAACGATTGGCACCTATCGCGGAAGAACTCAAGCTGGCCGCGGATTGGCGCCAACCTGCGAGTCCTGCCAGTGACCTTGGCTCGCGTCCGCCGTTGGACTCGTTGGGGTCAAAGCAATGGACCCCCTATGAAATGCCAGCCTGGAGCGTACTCACAGCCGCTAACCGAACGTTTGGCTCGGAGTCCTTGGAAGGTCGGCCCAAGATTGTCATTTTCTATCTAGGTTTTGGATGCTTGCATTGCGTCGAGCAACTGGCGGCGTTTTCACCCCACCTGGATGGGTTCAAAAAGCTTGGGATCGAGGTTGTGGGCATTAGCACCGAGACGGTCGAAGATCTTCGCATTGGCGTCGAAGGCTATGACAAGCCCATTGGCATTTCGTTGCATTCCGATTCCGATCAGGTTGCGTTCAAAGCGTTTCGCTGTATCGACGATTTTGAGAAATCGCCATTGCACGGCACGTTTCTGATTGATTCGGAAGGACGAGTTCGTTGGCAAGACATTGGCCACGAGCCGTTCACAGATATCGAATTCGTACTGAAGGAATCCGAGCGGTTGCTGCAACTACCCAGCTCGGTGGGTTCCGGACATACACTGGCAAAGAATCTCTAAAAAGAGTCTAATGGGATCTCGGCTTACGCGGTTAGCCGTTCGGAGTCCTGTGTGGACACGATGTCCTCAACGTTAAAATGCCGCTTGTCCGCTACATGAATCGACCGCAGGGTATCAGCTCGCGGTCGTATCAAATTCGCCGCAAAATCCTGAGCGAACGCTCAGCGGGCAATAAAACGTAGTGATGTTCAGTTAACGCGATCTTTCAAGGAGACGCAATTGTCGACCGGTGAGTCAGAACCCATTGCCGAAAAAATTAAGATTACTGCTCCTGAGTCCGATTCGGACGGCTTTGTCACAATCTGGAACGTCGCCGCTGCCTCGTGCGGCGACGAACTAGCCGCTACTCGAGAACTGGCAGCGAAGCTACTGTTGTTTCTTTGCAAAAAGAAATGCGACTTCGTCGTGACAAGCTCCACGAATGCCGAGTACTTGGACAGCTGGTTCGAACGTGATTCGAAATTGCTCTATGACTGGAAACCAGGAAGCGAGTTCGTGGACGTCGTGTCTCAGCACGCGGAGGTCCCCACAGCAGGCTTCCTTTTATTCCTGAAGAACAACAAATTCGATCCTGACGCTAGCTACACTGCGACGCGAGCCGTTCGTTTGGACTGGTTTCGCGAAATGTGGTGCGTCGGCTAGTCGCCTGAATGATCGTGATAAAGTCCGTTCGCGTGGACGATGAACAGATTCAAGTCAAATGACTTGATCGTCCCGCGAACAGTGACCATGTCGTTCTTCTTCAGCCCAAAGAGTTGCTGTGCTCCGTATGGCAGCACGACACCGCTAGCGTCAACAAATTGAATCACGGCTTTTGGTGCCATGGCGGCCTTGCGTTTACAGAATGGACAATTGTCCGCATGCTCAGGGTCATCGTGGCCTTTTTCAGGCAGCACCGACATCAGAAAGCTTGCTTGGTTCGGCTCCCACGGCTCTTGATCTTCGGCGAAGATCCGGCCAGTTAAGACGACTTCGCCATTCGCCTCGCCTAGCGACCACTTTTCGGCGGCTTCGGCGAGACTCAGCTTGCCATCGGGCATTACGTCCAAGGTTAGCGCGTCACGCTGACTCAGCATCTCCGGAGAGAGTTCTGGCGTTTTTGTTGCGACAGTATCGCAACCTACCAGCACAGCGAGTGTTAGCGTGGCGACAGCAACGGCTTGATAGACGACCGGGATGCGACTCACTGCTGGATTCCGCTCAAGGCTGTGATCGCAGAATCCACGTCTTCTTTGATCGACTCGTACTTCACTTCGTCGCCACCGTGCATGGACTTGTCAAGTTTTTCGTAAGCATCAAACAACTTGTCCGCCGCATCTGCAACCGCTTTTTTCTTGTCCGCGTCATCGGTCACTTTCGTCGCCAATTCAGGCAACTCGCCGAGCACATGCCCGATCTCATGGAGTGCATCGTGTGCGTCATCAGGCGTACCGGCCTCAAACGCCGTTTGAATTTGGGACTTGAACGCGACCAATTGTTCGAGTGCCTCTTCAAATGTCTCGGGGTGTGCGTGTGCAAGTTCTTCTTCATCGAGTTCGGGTGGCATACCGATCGATGACGTGGTGGGCGACTCAGTCTTTGTGCAACCAGTAAACGCAACAGGCACTGCCATCGCTAGCAATAGCGTCGAAATACGGAGCGTCCAATTCATCGTTTCGGCTTTCGTGTGTGAGGTGAAGGAGTGACCCGATCGCGTCCATTGTATCGCCAGCGATCAAAAAGATAGAGCGGTTTCATAGGATCAACTCCGTGCGGTACGCAATCCACCGCAGATCAGTTCGCCCGCACCACCAAAACGGGTGCCGCATCTCAAAACGCCGGCAATGATGGGCGCAAGCTGCCCAAATCAAGCGAGTCATGAACTTCGGCTTGCTTGTTGACCAGCTTTTCGAACAGCGATACGAGTGTCGGCTTCATGGTCGGATCGTTTGCCAGATCGTGCATTTCGAGCGGGTCCAAATTCAAATCGAACAAACGCAGTACTTTCGCGTCTGGATACACGATGAGTTTGTGAGTATCCGTACGAATGCTACGTTGCTTCTCAAGATAGGCACCGTAAATTGTGTCATACGATGACTTGGCGCCATCGAGCAGTGGCAACAGCGAATGAAACTGAACATGCTCAGCCGGCTCGACGCCGGCCAGGTCAAGCGTTGTCGGCATGATGTCTTGCAAGTACACGGGTTGGCTATTTCGCTCGTTGGCTTTGACGCCTGGCCCCGCGACGATCAACGGCACGCGGACACTGTCATCGTACATATTTTGCTTACCCACCAAGCCATGATGCCCGACACTGAGCCCATGGTCGGCAGTAAAGAAAATCCAGGTGTTGTCAGCCTTGCCCGTCGCTTCCACCGCATCGAGAATGCGACCGATCATTTCATCCATGTGCGTGATGATCGCATAGTATTCTTGGCGATGCACTTGAATCGAGAGCTCAGTGCGAGGGAATGGCGCCAACTTCTCATCACGCAGCGACTTGCCACAGCCGATTTGCTCCGCGTATGGATACTTCGGCAGAAAGCTCGCGGGGACCTTCACGGTGTCGATCGGATACTTTGCCACGTAGCGCTCAGGCGATTGACGTGGATCGTGCGGGGCATTGAAGGCGAGGTACATAAAGAACGGTTCACTTCGCTGACTCGCTTCGCCGAGAAAATCGTTCGCGTGATTTGCGACAACTTCGCTCCAGTGAATTCCGCCTTCCCAGAACCCACCAAACTTTGGATCCGATGGCGACCACGAATCGCTTCCATCCTCGGCCGGTCGGTTGTATCCCTCGGGCGTGTCCTTGGGCATTCCTGGCCGAATGTCGCGAGCGACATCAAATGCTGCTTCCGCGTTTGCTTTGCAGTGCCACTTTCCAGTCATATAGGTGCGATACCCAGCCGCCTTCATGTACTCGCTCCACCAACGCCCTTCACGACGTTCTTGTTCGGACTTGTCATAGATTGCATTGGCGTCCCAAACGAAGCGACCGCTGTTGAGCATCGTGCGACTTGCGACACAGACAGCGCCGCTCCAGGAACCCATATTGAAAGCGTGTGTGAACGTGGTCCCGCGCCGCGCAAGTCGATCGAGATTCGGCGTTTCGATATCCGCGTTGCCTAGCTCACGAATGGAGGCAAATGTCTGGTCGTCAGCGAAGATGAAGACCACGTTCGGCTTCGAATCGCGGGGCGTTGTTTTCTCGGCGAAGGCTGTTTGTTGAGCCAAGGCTGGTTGTTGAGCAAAGGCTGGTTGTTGAGCAAAGGCAGCGTCCGCAGCACAAAGGCATGCCAGCGTGACACCAAGAATTGCGTTCGCTCGTACCAGCGAACGAGTAAAGCTCGTTGAGTTCATTGGGAGGTTCACTTCGACAGAAAAAGATAGGTGGGCGAGAACCGCTATCTTAACTGGCTCATGCTCGTCCGTCGTGGCGGGACGTGTCATGACGTGGCAAATAGAGATCAATCTGGTCTTCAGAGAAGATCCGATACTTGATTCCGTGGCGCCACAAGTCGTAGTAGGGTAAAAATGGATCTGGGGGCATCGCGTTAATTTGATCCGCAAAACGCTGGTACATTGGCCACATCAAATAATCTCGAAGCGCGGCGTCACACGCGATAAAGTAATAGGCTGGTCGCAGCAATTCCAGCAGATCGGGTACGTCCTCAGCTTTTGATTCATCAACAAATCGCTTGGTCATCTCGGGAACGACCGTCGCAAACGTCTTGAGCAGCACACTCTTTTCCGCATCATTCTTCGGGTGTTTGGGGGCGATACCTTCGAGCACCCGGATATGAATTTCTCGCGACAGAACAGCACTCGCCTCGCGGCATGAAACTGCGCCCGCAAACTCAGCAAGGTTCTCAATCCATTGGCGAGCTGTGGATTCAGCCACGACGGGATCGATCGGGCTGGGGCACCGAACGACAAAGTACGCGTCGCGTCCTCCTTGGGGCCGCCGATCCTCGCCACTGTCGCGATACAATCGCTCGAGTCGGCGGAATAAATCACCCGCAATCGGCAGCCCACTGAACGCATCGTCCAAACCGATCCCATCGGGGCGAAATGCCTGGAACATGCCAATCAATGAGTCGGGATGCATCGGTGCTTCAGGATCAAGTCGTGCAGCTTGCCGGCATTGTTCAAACAGTGTGTTGGAATCCACGAACGTCACACTCACTCGGATAGAGGCTGGTAATCCGGTCAACATAATGCAAATCGCCTTTAGTTGAACCTGGATCACCGTATATAATGAAACACCCCACCAGCGACCGATAGCCTGTCGACGCCGCCAACACTGCGTCCGCTAACTTTCCCACAGATCGCTCCACGTGTTTTCGACCCATTCGTTTCTTTCCCGAGTTGCTGTTATGCAAAATCCGATGGCTATGATCTTTGCCCTCATGATGACGGCTGGAATCTTGGTCAGCGAGACAAACGCAACTGCGGATTCACCGTCCGCTGATGAACAATTTTTTGAAGCGGAAGTGCGACCGCTGTTAATTGCAAATTGCTACGAATGCCACTCCGCGGGTTTGCAAGAGTCAGGATTGAGGCTCGATTCGCGATCCGCAATTCTGAGCGGTGGCATTACCGGGCCTGCCGCTGTCGAACATGACATCGACGCCAGCGCGATTCTAAAAGCTGTTCGCGGCGATGGCGAATTGGAGCGAATGCCGCCTGATGAACCGCTCCATGAGGAGCAAATCGAAGTGCTCAAGAAGTGGGTTCAGCTCGGGTTGCCGTGGACCGCAGATGAGACACCGCCCACGATAGCACTGGGTGACCAACAGGCGATCCGCACTGCCGCAGAAACACACTGGGCGTTCCAGAGCATCACGCATCCTTCGCCACCGTTGGTGGATGCGTCGCTTGAGGATCAAGCGAGCGGTCCAATCGACGCTTTCATTATCGATCGCCTTCGCCAAAGCAACTTATCGCCCAGTAATCCAGCCGACCGCAGGACACTCATTCGACGCATCCACTTTGATTTGGTGGGATTGCCGCCAAGCATGGAACGTGTGTCCGCTTTCCTGAATGATAAGCGATCGACTCAAATGATCATCGAAGAACTCGTCGATGAGCTATTGGCATCGGAGAAGTACGGCGAACGCTGGGCGCGTTACTGGCTCGATCTGGCTCGCTATGCCGATACACAAGATTGGCAAGCCCAAGCGGACGTGCGATATCCGTTCGCGTACACGTATCGCGACTACGTCATCGCAAGCCTCAATACAGACAAACCCTACGACGAATTTTTGCGAGAACAGATCGCCGCTGACTTTTATTACGAAAGCAAGACAGCCCCGGAGTTGGCTGCGCTCGGCTTGCTGACGGTTGGACCTCGTTTTCGCAATGATCGTTTGGAAATAGCCGCAGACCAGATCGATGTCGTTTGCCGTGGGCTGATGGGAATCACTGTCAGCTGCGCTCGTTGCCATGACCACAAGTACGACCCCGTTCCGATCGAAGACTACTACTCGCTCTACGGAGTGTTCGCGAGCACTCAAATCCCAGAGTCCTTTCCGAAAATCCATACGGGATCCATCGACCCAAAACTGTTGGCTGACTACGAAAGCCATCGCGAGGAAAAAGAACGGCAACTGCAAAACTATAAAGTCGAACTTCGCCAAGAAGCGATCGACGATTTGTGCGAACGACTGCCTTTGTATCTCGATGGCTTCACTCAAATGAGCCTTGAAAAGAAAGCGGAAATCCGCGGTTTGGTCAGCAAGCTAAAAGTTAACGAAATCGCAATGATGCCGCTGGACAAGTCACTTGCAAAACGTCTGCAAACGAATTCCGACATCCATGACCCGGTTCTCAAACCATGGGCAATCGGCTTATCGGCGAACGAAGCCAGCTATAGAGAGAATTGTAAAAAGTGGATCAGTGAATGGTCCCAAGATGAAACGATCGATCCGCTTGTTCGTATGAGACTTGAGCAGGATCAACCGAAACGCCGCGGCGATCTGGTGGCGAGCTATTCAAAACTATTCACTGAATCGCTCGTAGCCTGGGACGCCTACAAGGTCGCCAACCCAGAAGCGACATCGTTTGCGGCGGGTACACCCGAGGCGAAATATGAACCGCTTCGCTTGCGATTGTTTGGGAAGGGCGGATGGTTTGACCTCGACGTGGAAGACGTTGCCACAGCATTTCGTCTGCTTGGCAAAGGACGAAAGATCCTCGGCGATCTTCAAAAGGAGATCGGCGAGGTCGAGTCCGCGCACCCAGGATCTCCACCACGCGCTATGGCCCTCGTCGATCTGAAGAAACCCATCTCTCCATTCGTGATGCTCCGAGGTGAAGCACAGCGTCGCGGCGATGTCGTGCCGCGACAGTTTCTCTCGCTGCTCAGCGGCAAGGAACGAAAACCGTTTCGTGATGGAAGCGGCCGTCGCGAATTAGCCGAAGCGATCACAGATCGTTCGAACCCGCTCACATCGCGTGTCCTTGTGAATCGCGTGTGGGCAAAGTATTTCGGTCGCGGACTAGCCGAATCGCTCGATGATTTCGGGCTGAGAAGTGATCCGCCAAGTCACCCGGAATTACTCGATTGGCTCAGCAGCGAATTCCTTGCTCACGGCCAATCGTTGAAGTGGCTGCATAAAACCATCGTTATGAGCCAAACCTATCAACAAGCCAGCAACCCCAATGAAATCGCTTCGAACGCGGATCCGGAGAATCGCTTACTGTGGCGTCAGAATCGCCGTCGTCTCGATTTTGAATCAATGCGAGACTCAATGCTCGTGGTTGCTGGATCTCTCGATACGACTGTCGGTGGCCGATCGGTGCGATTGAGTGAGGAACCGATGACGATGCGAAGGTCGCTGTATGCGTACATCGATCGCGTTGAAATGGATCCGATGCTGCGAACGTTTGACTTCGCATCTCCGACAGCCTCCGCTGCCTCACGAGCTGAAACAACGATCCCGCAACAAGCGTTGTTCACAATGAACCATCCGTTTGTCGCAGCCCAAGCTCAAACGCTTGCTGACGCCTGTGAAGAGAGCGACGAGCCAAACAAGGTCCAATCGCTTTATCGCTGCATCTTTCAACGCTCCGCAAGACCAGCGGAACTGAACGTTGCTAGCGACTTCCTTGCTCAAGCACGGCCTGGTGACGGCGACAACGAGTCGGCTTGGCAGTATGGATACGGACCGATCGAGCGTATGGGGCATTCAGATTACGAACTGCCTCTGTTCCCGCACTGGACTGGTCAAGCTTACCAAGGCAGCGCCACATTCCCTGATCCAACGCTCAAGTTTCTCCAGCAAACTTCCTCCGGTGGTCATCCTGGATCCAAGGAGTCCCTCGGTACGGTTCGTCGCTGGTTCGCTCCTACTTCGGGAACGGTGAAAATCGACGGCACCGTGATTCATACGCGTGAAAAGAGCGATGGTGTGCTTGCGACCATTTGCTCAGGCGAATGGTTCAAGTCGTGGACGGTCGTGCGAAGTGAAGTGGAAACCGAGATACCGATTCTCAACGTGAAAGCGGGAGTCGTCATCGACTTTGTCGTTTCTCCTGGCAAGTCGCCGAGCGCCGACACCTACACATGGGATGTGATCGTCACGGGCATCGAAGGCGGCTTGAGCGGCCAAACATGGGATTCCAAGAGCGAGTTCCACGGCCCCTTACCGCCACCGCTTTCGCCGCTGGCACAGCTGGCTCAAGCATTGTTACTCACGAACGAATTTTTATATTTGGACTAAGCAGCCGACATGTCAAATCATTTGCAATCTATCGATCGCCGAAGAATGCTGACTCATAGCGGCATGGGACTGGGGATGCTCGCGCTCGCTGGCGTGTTGCGAGATTCGGAGGCGGGTGAGGCCACGTCCGATGAAAGTGATACCGCACCTATCGGCGGATCATCGCTCTCGCCAAAACAACCGCACTTCCCCGGTACGGCAAAACGTGTCATTCATATCTTTGCAAACGGAGGCCCAAGCCAAGTCGACACATTCGATCCAAAGCCAGCGCTCGAAAAGTTCCACGGCAAGACGCTGTCCGAAGAACTGAAAAGCGATCGTCGGCTCGGCGGAGTCGCACACGCTTCGCCCTTCAAATTCGCCAAGCACGGTCAATGTGGTACCGAGGTAAGTGAACTTTTCCCCCATGTCGCCCAACATGTCGACAAGCTCTGCGTCATCCGCTCGATGTTCACGGAAGTCCCCAACCATGAACCGGGACTGATGATGATGAATTGCGGAGACAACGTGCGCCCGCGACCGAGCGTCGGTGCGTGGACGCTTTACGGACTGGGCACGGAAAACCAAAGCCTTCCTGGTTACGTGGTCATGTGCCCGGGTGGCTTGCCCACGGCGGCAACTTCGAATTGGCGCAGTGCCTTCTTGCCAGGGATTTATCAAGGCACGCACGTCGACACTCAATACGAGCAAGCCGACCAATTGATCGCGAATATCGAGAACCAGTACCTGCTCGCGGATCAGCAACGGCGGCAAATGCAATTGATTCAACGTCTCAATCGAATGCACTTACGAACTCGGGCTGACGATCCACAACTCAATACTCGCATCCAAACGCTGGAACTGGCCTTCCGGATGCAGGACGAAGCTAGCGATGCGTTTGATACGTCGCACGAGCCCGAACATATCCACACGTTATATGGCAATTCGCTCCAGGGCCGACAATTAATGATCGCACGGCGATTGAGTGAGCGAGGTGTACGTTATGTCCAGGTTTATCATGGTGCGGGCCAACCTTGGGACTCGCACGCATCGATCCAAACCAATCACCGCCGGCTGTGCAAGGAAGCGGACCAACCCATTGCCGCTCTGCTCCAAGACTTGGATCAACGTGGAATGCTTGATGACACCCTGGTGATCTGGGGCGGTGAGATCGGTCGCACACCGACCGTGCAGCTCCCCGTCACAGCGAACCCTGGACGCGATCACCACAACGATGGATTCACCGTGTGGTTAGCGGGCGGCGGCGTCCGCGGTGGAATGACGTACGGTGCGACCGACGAAGTCGGGCTGAAGATCGCTGAGAATCGAGTGCACGTGCATGATTTACATGCCACGATCCTGCATACGCTCGGATTCGACCACACTCGGTTGACCTACCGTTACGCTGGACGCGACTTCCGTCTAACCGATGTCCATGGCAACGTGGTCCACGACATTCTGGTTTAGTCGGTCGCACTTTGGCTTAGCCAGTCGACGCTCGCGGATCGCACGGTGGTCCATACAGCACTCGGACGACAACAACTCCAGCGGCCCCGAGCATGCCACAACCAAAAACGATGAGCACGGCAAACACCGCTGGAAGCGGGACATAGGCAGCGTCTGGGTCAATGTCACCCGCAACAGTCATGAGCACCACGCTCAATGCGTTGTTCACAAAATGGCCCATCATTGCTGGAAACAACGATCCGGATTGCCATGTGATCCAGCCCAAGTACAAGCCCAACGGCAGCACTCCCAGGGCGTGAACATAATCCATGTGGAATGCCGCAAACAACACACTTGCGAATGCGATGCCAATGCTTGGTCGCAGTGATCTCGACAAACGCGTTTGCACATAGCCGCGGAATAAAATTTCTTCACAGATCGCTGGAGTTGCTCCAATCATGAGCGCAAGCGGCACCAAGAAACCACCTTTGCCGTGCGCACGAAAGATGTCGCTCATTTCCTTGAGCGACTCACTCTCCTGCATGAACAATCCCATGACGATCGTTGAAATCAGACCCACGACCGGTGTCGCTGCTGCAGCCGCAATCCATGCCCATAGCGGCCAACGTCCACGCACAAGACTGAGTCGCTCACGAAAGGCAACAGGAGACAGCACAGCAGCCACCAGCGATGGCAAGACCAAACCGAGCTGTGGCACGACCACCATGAGGAACAATCCAAAACGCGATTTGAACGCGTCCTTGAGCGCTTCGTCATCCAAAAATTGGCGCATGCTAAACGGTTGTGTGCCGAGGGCCCAAACCGTCACGCCGCGCATCACCATGCTAAAGAACAAGATGGAGAACAACGACAATGCGACAATCGCGAACGAACTCCACACTCGCTCGGGACGCGAACGAACGTCGTCATCCCGAGCATTCACAACGTCCGGATCCGGTTCATCAAAATCGTCTGAAAGCGACAAATCATTTCACCGACTGGGGACTCGAATTCGCGACCGCCACGGAGCGAATCGCACTCGCCCAGTGTACGTGAATGCATGCACGATGTCGCTAAAATGCATCCGTAAACTGTATCGCCATGACAAACTTAAGGGATCAACCAAAAAGCTCCAGTCATCGCTGCCGCTTGGGTCAATCCACCACGCAGCGACAATGGTATCGGCGGCACAATCCACGGAGCACAATTCCCAGGGCGATAGTAACCCAATGCGTATTGGCACTCGCTCGGCGGATGAATCCCCATCTTGTACGGCATCACGGCAATGTTCGCAAAGAAGTGAGCTGACGAAACCACAGGCTGCAAGAACGGTCCAGCCGTATGTCCGTAGCGTTCCAGGTTCACTTCTTCGAAATACAGCGGCTTGTGGCAAAGGTTTGATGCCTTCCAAGTCATCGTCGTCTTTGTCCACGTTCGTGGTGCGTACGCGACTTGCTCGATCAAGCACTCCGACGGCAAACCCCAATTGTCCGCGATGTATGCCAAGTCAGCTTCACTGAGTCGGTTGATCGGTAGCTCTTCCGTCGAACCATACTCCGTTCGAACAACCGCCTTCTCGTACGCAAGATCCACCAATCGACCTGAAGCAAGTGGCAGCCCGGCGATCGAACGCCATTGACGAGTCTCTTGTTTCTCATCGAATTTTCGCTTGAGCTTTTGGTACTCGTCTTCGGCAATCACGTCCGGGCGAAACGGAGGACTGATGTCCAACGAAACGTCACGAATGGATTGATCCGCGATCCGCTGACGGAACTCTTCGCAAGTCAAGCCTGATCGGCGTTTTAGGTTATCCTCTTCGCTTCCAAATGGAGTGCCTGGCTTGTATGCGTCCTCGCTTCGGTCCACTTCATCTGCGGATTTGGATTTTGCATCGGGTTTGGGAAACGGATTATCGAATAGGCCCTCGCGGTCCGAAGGCGAGTTTGTATCCGCATCGCCTCGATTGTCGGGTCGCTCACGCTGGAGCATCTCACGTAGCGATGGCCCATCGTCCGTTGAAGGCGTTTGTGGCTTCTTCGCGGGTGGGTTCAACGACGAGTCGCCTTGCATACCTGGCTTTTCATTCAGCTCACGACGAAGATCGTTGCGGAGATCATCCATCGATCGCGAATCTGCCTTCAATGCCGGTGCGGCTTGCTTGGCTGGGGGCGTTGGTGCAGGCAATTCTGCGGGCGTGGCGTCGTCGCCAAACGGATTGCTAAAGAAGTCGTCGGCTTGTGGTACAGGCACTTGGAACGCATCCGGTTCTTCTGCGGGAATCGGCGCGTTCTCTGGCAAACCGAACTGAGGCTGCGCCCATGCGGTTCTCGCAACGGGTGCTTCAGCTAGATCAATGTTGCGATCGACCGGGCGAAGCGAGCTGACTTGTTGAACCGTCGATGATGAAGTGGTGACGACACCACCGGCTTGGCCAATCGTTTGTGGCGGTTCGTTAAAAACTCCAGACTGCGATACAGCGTGCCGAGTTCGTTCGGTCGCCGGAGCAGCAAGAATCGCCGGAGCAGCAGAAGTCGCCGGAGCGATCGCAACGGCCGGTTGAAGTTGCGAACTCTTTCGCCACTGCAAGTTCCATCCGTCATGCTGCGGGTCGTGTGCAACGGGCGATGTCGCCGGTGACATTTGCGAACCGGTCTTAGGCACCGGTCGCAAGGCTTGATACGAGACGTCGGTCTGGGACGTGACTGGATGGTTCGAAGTCCCGTACTGTGGGGACTGAGCGATTGCCGGCGCCGATAACGAGACGGCGACGAGTAGCGCGAGGCTAGTTCGTTTCGCCTGCGTTAACGTCAGGGCTGTAGTTTGGCGCTTCTTGAGTGATCGCAATATCATGCGGATGGTTCTCCCTCACCGTGGCTGCGGAGACTCGAATGAATTTCGAGTCACGCCTCAGTTCTTCTATCGTCCGTGTTCCGACATAACCCATCCCGGACCTCAGCCCGCCGACCAATTGGTAGACGTAATCACTGAGGAGTCCCTTGAAGGGCACTCGGCCTTCAACTCCTTCGGGAACGAGCTTTCCAGCCACAGTCCCTTTTTGTCGATACCGATCGCTACTTCCATCGACCATCGCACCCATCGATCCCATCCCCCGGTACGCCTTGAAGGTGCGTCCTTGGTACAAGATCATTTTGCCCGGGCTCTCGGTCAGCCCCGCAAAGAGGCTGCCAATCATCACCGTGCTCGCTCCGGCCGCTATCGCTTTCGTTATGTCACCGCTGAAGCGAATCCCGCCGTCCGCGATGACTGGTATGTTTCTCTGCTCAGCAACTTTCGCTGCTTCTAAAATCGCCGTAATCTGAGGAACCCCCACGCCGCTGATCACTCGCGTCGTGCAGATCGAACCAGGGCCGATGCCAACTTTGATCGCGTCAGCACCTGCATCGATTAAATCTTTGGCTCCGTCTCCCGTTGCGACGTTCCCCGCAACCACATCAATGTTCCAACCACGTTGTTTCTTGATCTCTCGAACCGTCTCGATCACGTTGCGGCTGTGTCCGTGAGCCGAATCGACGACCAATAAGTCGACGCCTTGGCGAACCAGACTCTCGGCGCGCTCGAAATCGCCCACGCCAATCGCCGCTCCGACGCGAAGCCGGCCCTGCGGATCCTTACAGGCTCTTGGAAAACGCTTCATCATGTCGATGTCGCGAATCGTAATAAGTCCCGTTAGTTTCCTATCTTCGTCAACCAGCAAGAGTTTCTCGACTCTTTTTGCCGTTAAAATCCTCTCAGCTTCCTCAAGCGTTACATTCCCCACGGCTGTGACCAAATTTTCGTGGGTCATCACATCGGAAATAGGGAGGTCTGGGTCCTCTAGGAATCTCAGGTCGCGTCGAGTCAGAATGCCAGCAAGGGTTCCGTCACTGCGAACAATCGGGATGCCGGACACGTTGGCCTGGTCCATCAACTCTGCGGCCCGACCGACTCGCTCCTCGGGCAACAGCGTCACTGGATCGACAATGATTCCATTTGCCGAACGTTTCACCTTGAGGACTTCCTCCGTTTGGCGGGCGGCAGACATATTCTTGTGAACGATGCCCAAACCGCCCTCTTTTGCCAGCGCGATCGCCATTTCGGCCTCGGTGACCGTATCCATTGGGCTTGAAACCAACGGGATTTGCAGACGAATTCGCTCCGTCAGCCGAGTGCTCACGTCGACTTCACTCGGAACCGCCTCGCTGTATCGCGGCAGCAACAAAACGTCGTCAAAAGTGACCCCAGTGGTGCCAATCTTTTCGTCAAACATGCGTCCCAGGTCCCAGAGCAGCTGCAAAGCGGGAAAAACTGCGAATTATGCACGATCACAGCCCAATCGTTAAGGGCAGCCAGCCACTCTTTTAACTCGAGGTCAACGACGCAGCTTCAATAAAAAAATCGAGATCCGCCTTGAAACCATTCAAACGCCTGTTTAAAACAGATGTTTAAATGAGTTCACCAGATCAAAATTCGTCCGATTCCAACGTAGCGGTGACCGCCGAGTCGCCCGGTGGTGAGGATGCGCGTAGCCGCATTTTGGCTGCGGCGGGTCCCGTCTTTGCTCGCTCCGGGTTTGATCGTGCGACGGTTCGTGAGATTTGTGGTGAAGCGAACGTCAATGTTGCCTCGGTCGGATACTACTTTGGTGACAAGATGGGTCTCTACCGCGAAGTCATTCGCCAAGTTCATGAACGCAAAGAACGGCTTTTCCCAACTCCGGGTGAAAGCAAAACCGACGCAGCCGAATTGTTGCACTCGGTGATTCGCACGTTGCTATCGCGAATATTCGCTGGCGATTCAAGCGGCTGGGAATCGCAATTGATGATGCGGGAGATGATGCAACCGACGGCTATCTTCGCTGAACTCGTTCAAGAATCATTTCGTCCACTCTTCGTTCGCCTTGTCGAGACGTTTCGTCGACTCGTGACCGTGGAAGTGTCCGAGCACGAGTTGGAACAGTTTGCGTTTAGCGTTGTCGGCCAATGCGTTTACTATCGAATTGGAAGCGGCGTGATCCAGATTCTCGTGCCCGAGCCTTCGCGTCAAAAGCATTACGACATCGATTCACTCAGCCGACACGTTACCGGCATCATGCTCGCCGCAGCCGAATCAGGTCGCGGTCTTCAATACAAACACGCACTACGCGTGAATCCATCGAACCTTACACCCTTCAATACGTTGCCTGAATAAATTCGCATGCCTCCTTCACCAGCATCTGACGATGTGGCGGACTCCACAGAAATCTCCGAAGCATCGCGTGACGTGACGAGTAATCCGTACACGTCCGACCCAGCTCCAAAGAACGATCGTCACGAACCGAGTTCGCTGGCTGCTCGACCGTTCAATATTGGAAAGTTCCTGGTTTTCAACGTACTGATTCCCATCTCGCTGATCGCTTGTGGTTTTTTCGCAATTGTTGCACTCGGCAAAGTGGAACCGAAACAGCGTCCTGCGGCTGACCTGTCAGTCGCCGGCCGTTTGAAGTCCCTTCCCGCCGTAAATGTCCAACGGGTGTTATCGTTGGAGGCCACCGGTGCCCAGCTGCATCTCCGCGTCGACGGTACCGTTGTACCGTTCCGCGAGGTTCGCATCGCAACCGAAGTGGCTGGGCAAATAATATTTAAAGCTCCCGAATGTGAAGCGGGAAGCTACGTCAAGAAAGACCAGCTGTTGATGCGGATCGATCCGACGGACTACGAACTCGAAGTCGAACGGCTTACACGTCTGAAGGAACAGGAATACCAATCCCTGCGAGAGCTCGATCAGGAAGAAGTCAACACGAACCGACAAATCGATCTAGCCGATCAAGACATTCAACTTCAACAACGAGAACTCACTCGCCAAAAATCATTACCAAGCGGTTTTGCAAGCCAAGGCGACATCGATAAAGCAAGTCGCAGCGTGTTGGCGGCTCAACAACAAAAACTGAACTTTGAAAACCAACTCGATTTGTTGAAGAAAAAACGAGTCCGACTCGAAGCCTCCGAACGACTCGCAGCGACTCAGCTCAAGTCCGCAGAAATCAACCTAAAGCGATGCGAAATCAGCTCGCCGATCGATGGAGTGATCGTTAACGAAGATGCTGAAATGAATACGTTCGTTGCTCGCGGTAGCACCCTAGTGACTCTCGAGGACACAAGCAAAGTCGAAGTCGCCACGAACTTGCGAATGGACCAACTGCATTGGATCCTCGACCAACCTTCCACCAAGAACAGCGAAGAAACACGCGGATATGACCTGCCGGAAACTCCCGCCGTCATCGAATACTCAGTCTCGGGTCGCGATGGCGTTGTGTTTCGCTGGAATGGAAGACTGCTGAGTTATGACGGTATCGGCCTAGACCCACAAACGCGGACGGTCCCTGTTCGCGTTGTCGTTGATGATCCACAACACTACCGCGACGAAAAAGGGGAACTTCGTAAAACAGCCGGTGCGACTGCGCTTGTTCGCGGAATGTTCGTACGCATCAAATTGCTCATTCAACCCAAAACTCCGCTGGTTGTCATTCCGGCTCGAGCGCTCAAGCCAGGCAATCGCGTTTGGCAGTTTGAGCCGAGTGATTCGGCGCTCGACAAGACAGCGTCCGAGGATTCAGTGCTCGAAAACCCCGCTGCGACAACGACAACGGCCACGATTCCGCCGGTCAATGTCAATGCATTTGATCCGGCCGCATGGGTTGCTGGAAACGTCCTGGTTCGTAGCGGCATCATCCCCGTTGATACGCTGGACCTTTCTTCGGAGCGTGAAATCCAGCCGGAGGAGTTTGACGAGTCGAGCAATGACAGACCGCGACAATGGGTTTGTGAAGTTCGTGATGGCACGATCACAGCGAATTCGTTTGTCGTTGTTTCACCACTTGGTAACGTCGACGCCGAGATGGTTCCTGCGCGAGCTCCGAGTAACGAGATAGCGGAGACCGTTGCCAAATCTCTCCCGTCAATAACGATTGGCACAACGGAGATAAGTCGATGAAACGATTGATCACGATGGCGATCGGCAACGCTCCCGGAATGAACGTGTTGATGCTCGCGCTGATGTTAATCGGTGGCGTGTCGCTTTTGCGAATGCAACGAGAAACATTCCCGGCATTTGAGCTCGAAGTGGTGATGGTCTCGGTTCCCTATCCGGGTGCGACGCCGAACGATACCGAGGAAGCGATTTGTCAAAAGATCGAAGAAGCGATTCGTTCGATCGATGGTATCAAAAAAGTCACTTCCATTGCCCAGGAAGGTTTCGGCTATGTCTTGGCGGAACTTCGTACCGACATCAAAGATGTCCAAAAGGTGATGTCGGAAATCGATCGCGAGGTCAACCGCATTCCCAGCTTTCCGGTGCTTGCCGAAGATCCACAAGTTCAACAAATCACGTTTCGCGAAGCGGCGATCCGAGTCGGCATCGTGGGCCCCAACATCGGTGGCGAGGATGCGGAACTTCAATTGCGTGAAGTGACCGAAAAAGTTCGCGATGAGCTGTTAGCCATCCCCTCGATCTCATCGGCAAACATCATGGGCTCGCGTCCTTACCAGATCGACGTGGAAATTCCTGAATCGACGCTTCGTAGTTATGGATTGTCCCTTGAACGCGTCGCCGGGATCCTGCGAGCTCGCAACATTGAATTGCCCGGCGGACAACTGAAATCCGAAGGCCAAGAGATCCTGCTTCGAGCAAAAAACAAAGGCCGCGTCGGTGTCGAGATCGCGAAATTGCCGCTAGTGACCCAGGAAGGAGGCGTCGTGCTCACGGTTGACGACCTAGGCACGGTCCGCGACGAATTCGAAGACGTCACGAGTGCGAGCGAAATCAATGGCGAACCGGCGATGGTGGTCAGCGTCGAACGCACCAAGAGCGAAGACTTGCTAGCTCTTGTCGATGACGTGCGAGCGTATGCGGCTGACGCCACGATGCCTGATGGTTATCGACTTGTCCTATGGGGTGACACGAGTACGGACGTTCGCGATCGCCTTGCGTTGTTACTCCGAAACGGAGCTCAAGGGCTGTTGCTTGTATTCCTGGTCCTGGCGTTGTTCCTCGAACCACGACTCGCATTCTGGGTCGCATTGGGTATTCCAATTTCAATCCTTGGTGCGGGAGCAGCGCTTGCTTGGGGCAACCAAACTCTCAACATGTTGAGTCTGTTCTCGTTCTTGATTGCGCTGGGGATCGTTGTCGATGACGCGATCGTGATTGGAGAGAACATCTATGCGCACCGTCAAATGGGCAAGTCGCTACATGACGCCGCTATTGACGGTGCGAGCGAGGTGCTTCCGAGCGTCTCCGCTTCTGTCACCACCACAGTTATCGCCTTTGCGCCGATGTTCTTTGTCTCTGGTGTGATGGGCAAGTTCATGGCAGTGATTCCGTTCGCAGTGATCGCAATGTTGGTCATCTCGCTGTGGGAAAGCACGTTCGTGTTACCATGTCACTTGGCACACCAACACAGCGGGTTCTTTCGAGTCATCTCTGTCTTGACGTATCCGTTGCGTCCATTCGGATTGCTTCTGTTTTGGCTGAGCGACCATGCGACCCGCGGAATGGAATGGTTCTGTCGAAGTGTTTACATGCCAGCACTTCGGTTTGCCTTGAACCATCCACTCATTCCAATCGCAACGGCGGTCACATTGTTTCTTGTCACGATCGGCATGGTTCGTGGTGGAATCGTTACGACAATACTCTTCCCGAAAACAGACAGCAATAATCTGCAAGCAACGATCACGTTTCCTGACGGCACACCAGCAATGGAAACGGACCGAGTCACCCGTCGCATGGAAGAAGCGATTCGAGAAGTCAGTCGCGAAGTCGCGGAAGAACGAAGCGCAGCGACAGGAACTCCGATTGACGAAATTTATCCCAAGGGAACCGAGAAACTCGTCGGCCCGGTGCGTTTAACCTATCGCGAAGTCGGCGGAATCACGAACATGGGCGGCCCGATGGCGGGACGTGGCGGTTCGGGATCTCACGTCGGCCAGATCTTTGTTGAGCTTTATGACACGACCATCCGTGACATTCATAGCGACCGTGTACTGGCACTTTGGCGAGAGAAGGCTGGCGATTTTCCTGGCGTTGAAAAAATCACCTACGGAAGTGTTGCGGTAGGCCCAGGTGGTAAAGCAATCGAGTTCAAACTGCTTGCCGCGAGTGAGCACGTCGATCAACTTCTTGCAGCAACCGAAGCCATCAAGACACGACTGAATCAGTTTTCTGGTGTCTATGACGTCTCCGACGACAACACGCCAGGAAAATGGGAGTACCAATTTAAAGTCAAGGACGACGCGCTTGCCACAGGCGTGACGCCATCGGAACTCGGCGAAACCGTGCGTAACACTTACTTTGGCGCCGAAGTCATGCGGCTTCAACGAGGACGCCACGAAGTGAAGTTGATGGTCCGCTATCCGCCTGAGG
This sequence comes from Pirellulaceae bacterium, assembly GCA_041739875.1. GTDB lineage: Bacteria > Planctomycetota > Planctomycetia > Pirellulales > Pirellulaceae > JBBSJZ01. The sequence goes on along the minus strand of JBGSNA010000263.1, from coordinate 37,353 downwards.
AACGACGAAGCCTCGTTGACTTCCGCGAGATTCGCGTGCGAACCGCGAGCGGTGTCGAACGACCAATCACAGAACTGGCTGAAATCGAATCCAAGCGAGGATTCTCCGAGATCAATCGCGTGGACCAACTGCGTAGCATCACCGTTTCTGCTGATGTGGACGAGACGACTGCGAATGCGGATTTGATCATCGGTGACTTGCAGCGAGATTTCGTACCTCAGTTAACAGCCAAGTACCCAAATTTGAAACTGCGATGGGAAGGCCAGCGAGAACAGAGTAACGAGTCCGTCGGCAGCCTCATCGTGGGCTTCGCCATCGCGATTCTTTGTATGTTTGTGCTCCTCGTGCTCCAATTCCGAAGCTACATGCAGCCTCTATTGATTCTTGCCGTGATTCCGTTCGGAATGATCGGTGCCGTGTGGGGACACGCTATCCTAGGTTTGCCGCTGACACTATTTAGCATGTTCGGCTTAGTCGCACTTGCTGGGGTCGTTGTCAATGACTCGATCGTCCTGATCGACTTTATCAACTCTCGCATACGCGCTGGCGTGCCTTCGCGTGAAGCGATACTCGAAGCTGGTGAGCGCCGCTTCCGTCCAATCATGCTCACGAGCCTCACCACGATCGCGGGACTTCTACCGCTGATTATGGAGAAATCGTTTCAAGCTCAACTCCTTATTCCGATGGCCGCGAGCCTCGCCTTCGGATTGATGTTAGCGACTGTCTTGGTTCTATTGCTCATCCCAGTGTTCTATCTCCTTTACCTTCACGTCATTGAGATGATTGGCGGCACGTTAGTCGAGACCGAACAATGATTACACCAGCTAGCGAATCATCCACGAGTACGCCGCCATGTCCCTTGCCAAATTCGACCGACAATTGCTAGAGGGCGGAGCGGCAGGTGAAGCGATTCGCATCATTAGCCAACTGCGTGAGCGTGGGTTTGTTGCGTACTTAGCAGGCGGTTGTGTTCGCGATGCGCTGTTGAGCCGAGTGCCAAAGGACTATGACGTGGCAACGAACGCGGCGCCCGAAGCGGTGCGTGAATGTTTCGGCCGCGGAAGGACACTCTCTTTTGGAGCTTCGTTCGGCGTCATTGGTGTCTTGCCTCCGCGTAGCGACGCGTTAAACGAAGCCCCTGTAACGCCCACTGAAGTCGCAACATTCCGTAGCGACGGCCAATACAGCGACGGACGACGCCCCGACAGCGTGCATTTTGGCTCCGCAGAACAGGACGCTCTGCGACGCGACTTTACCATCAACGGTTTGTTCTACGATCCTATTGAACACCGTGTCATCGACTTTGTCGGGGGAGAAGCGGATTTGGCTGCGGGTGTCTTACGAACCATCGGCAGCGCAACGGCCCGATTCGGCGAAGACAAATTGCGGATGCTGAGAGCCGTCCGATTTGCGACCACGCTCGATATCACCATCGAGACCGAGACGCTGGAAGCCATTCGTGAGCATGCCACCGACATCCACGCAGTCAGCGGCGAACGGATTGGCGCTGAGATGCGCCGCGTCATGATTGCCCCGCGAGCGGCAGACGGTTTATCGCATCTTCACGACAGCGGCTTATCGAAATTCGTATTGCCCGAATGGGATAACGTTGATCAAAGCCGCGTACGACGATTGCTAGACAACGTCAACTCAATCGAACACACCATCAACTCGCACGACCGGTTCTGCGTCGCACTCGCGCTTGTGCTCACCAACGACACTGACTCGGCGAAGTCGCTCGGCGCAATCGCCAATCGATGGAAGCTTGCCAACGATGAACAGCGGCAGATCGCATTCTCGCTTCAACATTGGCGGCAACTCGCTATCGCAGACAAACTGAAATGGTCGCAACTCCAACCTATGCTTATCGACCGCGATCGCGACATTGCCCTTCGAACTGCCCAAGTTTGTGTCGTTGCGGACCAGAGTTCCGATCTTGGGATCCAGCGTAGCGTGGAAGCAACGAGCTGGTCCCGCGAAAAACTTGATCCGCCTCCACTGCTAACAGGCAACGATTTGCAGCGGTCAGGTATACCAACAGGCCCGATCTTCCGCACGATCCTCGAGCGAGTTCGCAATGCTCAGCTTGACGGGGAGATCAGCACCGCTGCCGAAGCAATGGTGCTAGCCCAGCAAATTCTTGCGACGACGAGTTAAACGCAACCAGCCAGCTGACACCAATCCAAGCGATAGAACCGTAAGCGATGAAGGCTCGGGAACGGCCGTAGTCGAACCTTCCGTAAGCCAGGCAACGGAATTGAGGAAGTAAGCTTGGTTACCGTCGTGGTTGTACTTACTCGCTAGTAACGTACTGTCGTATGTCCCCCCAGTACCAAATGCATTTGCACTTCCGACGAGCAAGAATCGGCCTGCGCCGAGCGATCCATAGAGCCCGTCCTGACGCGTAATTGAGCTGCCTGCGGTCGTAAAGCTTATCGACGATACAGCATCCATCGACTGATCAGTTGCAGGTAACGTCGACCCAATGAGATATACATTTGCATCAGAGTTTAGAATGGATGACGACAGACCAAATGGTGTCGCTGGTGCTCCTGGTGTACTCAGTACAGCGTGACTGCTTGCCGGAGTCAGGTAAGTGGGCACCGCGCTATTCGACAATCCTCCGGATCGTGTTGTTGTCCTTGCCGCGAAGGCAGACGAAAAACTATTGAAATTGTCGTCGGACACATTTGCAAAACCAAGTGACAGCAAACTGCCACCATTGGTGACAAAGTTCTTTGCTAAGGCAACTTCAGACGCCGAGGTACCTGCATTATGCGTGTGAGCAAACAAGATAAGCCCAACGCCATCCAATTGAGTTGATGACGTAAGAGACGAAATACTATCCAAGAAATTGAGGCTGTATCCAACAGTACCTGCGATTCCAAACCTATTCGGATCTGTAAGGTCAGTAAATGCATTTGAGTACCGACCACCGGATACAAACGCCTCATTCCCGGAACCTTTCTGGCGATCAACAACCAACACATTGACTACTGCTGCGCTCGATTGGGCAGCCAAAAGCAAACTTGCAAAAAATGCAATCAATAGCCGTGACAACATCTAGACGGATTACCGTGAATAGCAGGTCGGACAAGTTAATCGCTCGCTTCAAATCAAGCCGAGCGCTACTAAAGTCTAGCCGTCACCGCCGGTATTCGCATCGTCGATAGAGTGATTTCTCGCTAGCGGGGGCTAGCCCGACAACCCCGTGAGTGATCCATCGCCGCAGTAGTCAGGGTTCCCGAAGCTTGCTTGAGGGTGATCCATGGCCTCAGCGAGGGACATGAGCAATCGATTGTGCGCCACGTTATCAAACTTCATGGCGCGACCGGTCTCGAAGCCCAGGCCGCCGCCAACAAGCACGAAGGGGATATCGTTGCGAGTATGCGAATTGCCTTTTCCGAGTTCGTTGGTCCAAACGATCGTTGTATTATCCAACAACGAACCTTCGCCACCTGGTTCCGGTGTTTCGCTTAAACGCTTGGCCAAAAGGGCAACTTGTTCACAGTACCACGTATTGATCTTGATCAGCTTCTCGTATGCACCTTCATTCGTATCGGGCTCGTGTGACAGTTCATGGTGTCCTTCATCAATGTCGAGCCACTTCATCTTCGCGCTGCCGACACTGTTGGTGATTTGATAAGTCGCGATCCGGGTGAAGTCGGCTGCGAAACTATTCACCAATAGCTCAATCTGCATGCGGCTGATCTCAGGCATGTTGTCGTTTTTGTCTTCAACGTTCGCGGGCATATCCGGCACGGCGTGGCCGACGTCGGCTTGTTCCTTGGATCGCTTGAGTTCGTTCTTCAATTCTATTTCGACTTGGCGAACCATCGACACGTGCTCTTCAAGCATGCGTCGGTCTTCGGCGCTGATCATGCTTTCGACTTTGCGAAAGTCGTCGCTCAGCTCATCCAAAACGCTTGCCAGCAATTCGCGATTCTTGGTTTGCCCGTACAGTTTATTGAACATTTGATACGGGTCGTCGATTGGCGCCACCGGTTGGTTCGGTCCCGCGTACGACAATCTCGTCCATGTATCAGCTCGATCGGGAACCATGAGCCCAAATTCAAGCGAACCAAAGCGAGTCTGAGACTCAGGGTTCTCCTGAAGCTTGTTCTTCAAGTACTGGTCAATCGAAATGCCTTGGGACCAACCGGCTGGAGTGTCCGATCCGCCCTGAATGTCACCCGGAAAAAGCTCGATGCCTGTGAGCAGGCAACCAATGCCTCGCATGTGCCCATCGCCGTCGCCTTTGATCTTATTGCACACGCCATGCAACGTCAGTGTTTGAGCTTTGAATGGATCGAGCGGTTGCAAGATTCGCTTGAAATCTCCCAACGCACCAGCCTCGTCGGGCCAGAAATGATCTGGGATGACTCCGTTTGGACTGAAAACGAACACCAATCGTTTCTTTCGACGAGACTCCGCTGCCCATCCGAGACTCGGAAGGTTCAGGACTAAGTTTGCTGCTGCAGCACTCACACCAAGTTTGGCGAGAAATTCACGTCGAGAAAATAAGTTGTGCATGATGTCCACGATATCCGTTGATGTGCCGAAACCAAGTTTCGATTAAGTATCTTCGCTCGAATGAGATTGGTGTGGGGTGGCCGCAATGACCGCGATCTCGACTAGTAGACCACGTACATTATAGCCTGAGTCTTTGAACTTTTGGGTAAGTTGATCTAATCGGTCGGCTCCGTAGGCAGCGATCGGCTGCTTTACGAAGTGCTTGAACGCACGATCGACAAATGCGCGATGGCAATCATCGCTTCGAACAAGATAATCGACCAATTCCGCAGCATTTTCGAATGAAACTTCTTCACCCAATCTTGAGAGGTAGACGCCAGAAGCATCAATCGGCTTATTTCGTTCCGTATCTCGAAACCGCCCGACTGCATCAAAATTTTCAAGCGTGAAGCCGAGGCCATTAATCTTCGTGTGACAAACCTGGCAACTCTCAGGGCTCGTTTGAAGCGAAACGCGTTCACGAGTAGTGAGGTCTGGATGCAGATCAGGACTCAATGGCGAGAAGGCTGCATTGGGTGGACGCAGCGTTCGACCGAGCATATTTCGAATCAAGAACACGCCACGGTGAATCGGTGAAGTCGTCTGGTGGTAAGAAAATCCACTCATCAAGAGCGGATGCGTCAAGACTCCGTGGCGATGCGATGGATCGTTGACGCTATGTTTAAGAATCCCAGTCTCGCCATCCAGAGGCTTCCACGAGTCGCCGTAGAACTCCGCGAGTCGGTCGGTTGTAATTACCCAGTCCGCTTGCAAGAGTTGCCGAAAATCACTCGCGTCGCTCCACACCACTTCTTCCAAGAACCTGTCAAGCGACAACCTCAGATCATTCACGAGCGCTGGTTCAAACCCAGGAAACGTCTCAGCATCTTTGCTGATGTCGGCCATGTGCGAAATATTCAGCCACTCATGCAACATCGCGAGCGTCTTCGTACGAACGCGCGGATCCGAGATCATCTGAGTCGCTGTTTGGCGAATCTGTTCCTCGTCCTTCAGATGTCCGCCGCGAGCACGATCGATGAGCCACTTGTCCGATGGGAGCGAATCAAAAAGTGTCAGCGCCAACCGGTTCGACACTTGGTGGGATGAAGATTGGTCACCGTCCAGTTGCGGATAAAGGAACCGAGGGGACTTGAGTGAAAGTAGCAAGACTCGCTTGATGGCTTCACTGTCGTCTGGCGTTGCGTTGACTTGTTCGTCGATATAGATCGCACGTGTTGACTCATCGAGCTCACCTCGAAACGCGACTTGAACAATGTCTTCCAAGAACGATTTCAGCTTCTCGCGATTCTCATCGGCCTCTTTTCGATGCTTGCGTTGATAACGTGGCCACATTTCATCGATTGCGATGTCAGCAAATTCGAGTGCTGCGGCCGTCGTCGACTCGTCCCAGTCCCGATTAATGGCCGTGCCACGTTCGTAACCGTAACTGCGATCGTCGGCCGGTAACTTCGTTTGCAACGCGAATGCAGGGGGATTCCAACCCGACAACAAATTGTCACTCGGAATGGTATGTTCGGTGCCGTGCGGTGGTACCCATGCGAGCCGCATGGACGCAGGAGGCTGGTCGTTCTTTCGCTTCCGTTGAATCAGTTCTATTTTGACCGGGTAGATTCGTCCGCCGGTTAAGTAAACGGTTTTGCGGAACTCGGTTTGATCGCCGGACTGGACGTTATTGTTGATGAATTCACGACTGTCATCACCAAAGGAAATTTTGAACGCGCTGGAACTATGAATCACCAACTCGTAACGCCCACTCAGCGGAGCAAGGATCCCACCGGACCAATGCACATAAAAATCGTTGCCTTCGATTCCCTCACCGGGACCGTCCATCCCAAAGTCGAAGTCGATGACCGGATCCTTGCGCTCGATTGCCTTGTTTTCATTCTTCCAACCCGCACCTTTGAAGTAGATCGCGGACAATCCGTGTTCCTGGTCTCCGTTGGACACCCCATCCAGTCTGGTATAAAGATCCGAGAGACTCTGGCGAAGTTGTTCAGCCGTTAGACGTGCGAGAGAAACTCGCGGTGGACGGTTACGGATCTGCGCCGCTTCGCTGTAAAAAGCGTGGTGTACGTAGGCGGCAACCGCCGCAGCATCTTCGCTAACACAACTTTCGGGATCTTCCTCAGGCATCGTGTCAGAAATCAAATCAGCAAGCTCTCCGATCGTTGAATCACCCACCAAGGAACTTGGATACGCATCTTCGACTCCTTGCCCCTTGTCCCCGTGACACGCAGCGCACGACTCGCTGTAAATCACAGCCCCACGGTCAAGAATCAACTCTTCTTCTGACTTTGTCGCTCCCGCAGCAACAGAAATCGTTTCTGCGGCGACACCAAGTGTTCCAGCCAGCGTGAGAAAGCAAGCAAACACCATCCAACAAGCGGTGGATGCCGCTTTCTTTCGGCACACTTTCTTTCGGCACTTCGAGCAATGGTGATATTTCATGAGAGATGGCAACTTCCACGTCGGACAGCAAAACACTGTCGCGAACGAACAACACCGCTCAGCAAAAGCGAGCGAGGAGGCAGGGGACCTTCACATACGGGGGGTGAATTCGCATGTTCAGTACATTTGGGGCGGGGGTCGTTTGAAACGACCTATCTATTGTATCCGCTGGCAAAGCCAAGATCAAAGGCAATGCGCCAGCTTGGCCTTGATTCAAAAACCAGCATCTGACTACAAGCGGGTTGGTTTTTTCCAAACTCTAAAAAGGTTGTAGGGCAAGGCATGCCGCGCCGTTATTACCAAGTCATGTTGCTCGTTCTGTCGGCCCTCACTTTTGGGCACGAGGTGCGTTCAGAAATACCCACGCGGGATCAAATCGACCAGGCTGCGTCGGAGCAATTGCCAACGGATCCGGCAGCGATCATCGCCGTGGTTGGCCAATCGCCGATTCTGTTTGGAGAGCTGTCACCGAAGGTCGAATCAAGAATTGCAGAAGTACTCGCCAAGAGCGGGCAAAAAGTTCCTGAAGACCAGCTGTTTTATGCTCGTGTCAACCTGACCCGCGGTTCACTCGCCCAAGCCATCCAGAACAAGATGATGCGGGAACTCTTCCTGCTCGACCAAGTCGCCACGCAGTCCGCTGAGAAGCGACGAGATGCCGACACCATGATGCAAAACAAAGCTCGCCAGATGTTCTTCGATTCCGAAGTTCCAGAGCTGAAGAAGCAATACAAAGTCGAGGATCTCACCGAGTTAGATCGACTACTTCGCGAAAAATCTAGCTCGCTCCAAGCGCGCCAGCGAGAATTTGTTGATGCCATGCTTGGTCACTTGTACATCCGCAGCAAAGTCGAGAAAGACCCCAACGTCACGATCGCTGAAATCAACGAGTATTACGAAACGCACAAAGACGACTACTTTCACAAAGCCCGAGCACGCTGGGAACAGCTAACCGCTTTGTTTTCAAAATTCCCATCTCGCGAAACTGCAAGCCAAGCGATCACTGAAATGGGTCGGGAAGCCTACTTTGGCGGCAACATGCAAGCTGTGGCCAAGCTGAAAAGCCAAGAGCCTTTCGCCAACAAAGGCGGTTTGCATGAATGGACTGAGCAGGGTTCGTTGGCTTCGGTAACACTCGACGAACAAATCTTTTCGCTGCCCACCAACAAAATGAGCGACATCATCGAAGATGCTGATGGTTTTCACATCATTCGCGTTCTCGAGCGAGACGAAGCTGGACTGACAACACTCGCCAACGTCCAAGACGAAATTCGTGCGAAACTTCGACAAGAAAAAATCACCAAGTCGCAAGAGGCGTTGATGGAATCCATGCGCGACCGCGTGCCCGTGTGGTCGCTGTTTCCTCAGGACATCCCCGGTGCGAAGCCGTTGCCGACTCAAGCCGCGATAAATTCCACACCTAGCAATACGACCACGACGCTCCGTTGAATCGTCTGACACCGCAACGACCGTGGCGCTCGCACACAAACGCCAACTCGTTCCATCCGAGCCTAAGGATGTCGTGGGCGCTGCTTGCGATAACGATCGTGCTTGCGGTGACGCTCTCGCTTGCCGGTTGCGGCCAGCTCAAATATCGATTGAGTAATTCTGTTCCAACAACCTACGTGCCCAATCCGTTGGAGCTTCCACCGGCCGAAGACACCTTCGTTTGGTCCCAGGTCGTCGATGCAGTCGATGACTACTTTCGCATTGCCCGCGAACAGCCTGTGCAAAATCGCGATGGTCTCATTCTCGACGGCCGCCTTGAGACGACTTATCAAGTGGGTTCATCCATTTTTGAACCGTGGCGAAAAGACAGTACTCCAGGTTTCGAACGTTTGCAAAGCACACTGCAATCGATTCGCCGTCGAGCCATCGTGACAGTGCGTCCAAACCTCGCCGCGTACCAAATCGAAGTCGTGGTACAGAAAGACTTGGAAGACACCGATCGCAGCCTCTACGCCACAGAGAACTCGATTGGTGGATCAACGCGACATGACGGCACGATCATTCGCAAACAGGACGATGAAACCGACACGCCCCAAACATTAGGCTGGATCCCGCTCGGGCGTGACACCGCACTGGAGCAAGTCATCCTGCGTGATATCGTCGGGCGGATCACCCAACCCGATACCGATCGTCTATTGCATTCGCACGAGCGTTGAGGGGCCGAATCTGTGCGAGCAAAACCTAAGTCTTGGCCGATTGCTCTTTGTAAAGACGATCTAACACGCCGTTGACGAATCGGACGCTGTTCTTGTCGCCGTAACGCTTGGCCAACATTATTGCTTCGTTGACTGCGACCTGTCCGGGAGTCTCGCTGAAAAGAATCTCGTACGCGCCAAGCCTCAGTACATTGCGATCCGTGACCGGCATGCGTGACAGCGTCCAATGTGCCGCCAATTTGGTCAGGTGCTTGTCGATCTCGCGACGTTGCTCGAGCGTCCCAACGAGCAAAGCATTTGCAAAGTCGGTCAATGCCTTGCGGCCTTGAAGTCGTGAACGAATGAAAGCGCGAGCGGACTCTGCGTCTCGACTCGGATTGATGTCCGCTTCGTACAACAGTTGCAGCACGATCTCGCGGGCTCGACGGCGAGTGGACATAGTTCTAAACAGTTAAAAGAAAGATCAATGTAAAAATGCAGCGCGGAGTTTACGCTGGAAACGCAAAAGCGCCGACAGGGCACTCGACACTGAATAACCAGGCGAACCACCAAGTTCGACTACGATCGAAAACCAAGTGGATCGCCGCGGTGTCGAATTTTCTCGCTCAATCGCAGCATTTCAAGGACTGCCTCGGCGGCTTCAACACCCTTGTTGCCGACCGTTCCGCCGCTGCGATTGATCGCCTGTTCCAGTGTATTGCAAGTCAACAAGCCAAATCCGATCGGTCGGCCAGCATCGACGCCCATCTGCATCAGCGACAGACTGACGGCCCGGTTGATGTGCTCATCATGCGAGGTCTCGCCGCGGATCACCGCTCCGAGAGCAATCGCAGCAATGACATCATGCTCGTCGAGCATTTGACGAACTCCGAGGGTCAATTCCCACGCGCCTGGAACGCGAATCACGGGAACGTTCTCCCCAGAAAAACCCGCTTCGGCGAGGGTACTCAATGCACCTTCGACGAGCGAGTTGCAGATACTCGGGTTGTAGCGGCTTGCGACGATCGCGATGCGACCCATCGGAAGCTTGCCATCAATACCAGTGGTTTCAGTCGACATTTTTTAGCCCCATGAGAAATTCGACATTGTTCTGAGTTTTGCTGAGTTGCTTCAGAAGATTCTCCATGGCTTCGGCGGGAGACAATTCACTCAGAGCGCGCCGAACCATGGAAACGCGGCGAAACTCTTCCGGGTCCAAAAGCATTTCTTCGCGACGTGTTCCGCTGCGGCTGATATCGATAGCGGGCCAAATACGGCGATCGACAAGTGCGCGATCCAGAACGATTTCCAAATTGCCCGTGCCTTTGAACTCTTCAAAGATGATATCGTCCATCCGGCTGCCTGTCTCAACGAGCGCCGTGGCGAGGATCGTGAGGGAACCTCCTTCCTCGACCTTGCGAGCGGACCCGAATAACGCCTTGGGTTTCTGGAGTGCACCGGAATCGATACCACCGGAAAGTAACTTGCCAGTCGTTTCACCGTCACTGTTGTGGGCTCGGGCCAAACGAGTAATCGAGTCAAGAAAGATCACAACGTCGACGCCTGACTCGACCATCCGCTTGGCCTTCTCGATCACCATTTGGGCAACCTGAATATGTCGCTGGGCTGGCTCGTCAAAGGTGCTGCTAATGACTTCGCATTGTGGCCCGCGGACTTCGCGTTCCATGTCGGTCACTTCTTCGGGCCGCTCGTCAATCAATAGCACAAAGACGTACGACTCCGGATAGTTCTTGAGCACGGCGCGAGCGAGTTGTTGCATCAGCACCGTTTTACCAGCACGCGGTGGGCTGACGATTAATCCGCGTTGACCGAAACCAATCGGCGTGAGCATATCGACAACACGAGTGCTCAACTCGCTGGCGCTATGCTCCATCATGATTCGCTTGTTCGGATGCAACGGGGTCAACTCATCAAACGGCACTTGCTGTTGACGCTGCATCGGATCATGGCGATTGATCGCTTCAATTCTCAACAAGGCGAAATATCGCTCGTTTTCTTTGGGCGGACGAATTTGCCCAGCCACATGGCTTCCAGTCAACAAACCGAAACGACGAATTTGGCTGGGTGAAACGTAAATGTCATCCGGGCAAGAAAGGTAGTGATACTCGGCACTGCGCAAGAAACCGAAGCCGTCTGGCAAGATTTCAAGCGTGCCTTCGCCGTACATCAAGCCGTTCGCTCGCATACGCGCTTTGAGCACTCGAAAGATCAGTTCTTGCTTGGTGAGCCCAGTGATCTCATCGATGCCTTCTTCGGTCGCCATCGCGACTAAGTCTTCGTACGACGTTTGCTGGAGCTGTGCGATGTTGAGCTGAGGACCGTCGGCAGTCCCCGTCGGAATGCCAACACGTTGCCCCGCCTTGTTCGCCTCGCTGACGATCTCTTCAGGTAGCGATAACGGGTCTCGCTCCGCATCAAGCTCGCGAATACGATCGTCGACGGCCTTGTCCGGATGCCGAGGCCGGTTTTGGTTTTGACGGTAGTCGCGGTACTCGCGCGGACCGTTGGTGCGGTTTGGACCGTCGGATCCGTTGTTGTCCCGCGAACGAAATGGCCGATTGGGTTGCATAACAGTGGCCCGCTTATTGATCAGCGGCTTTGGAAGAGAAGGAGATTTTGGATTGGGAAGAGTAAACGGGAGGGGAGACAGTGCTTAGTGTTCGCTCGCATTTCGACGCGAATTCATGAGACTCAGAAACCAAAACAAATTTCAACAGTTGGAATGATCGGGAGAAAATTTCGAAGAGGTCAATGTGGAAGCGTTGATTAATTGTGAGTACCAACTCGCAACGTGGGTTTGCAACTCACCAAGCCCAGCGTCGTTGTTGATCGTGTAGGTGCTTAACCGTTTTTTTTCCGCGATTGGCCATTGGTTCTTTTCACGACGTCGGAGTTCGCCGGCGTCCCAGCCTCTCGCAAGAACTCGTTCTTGCCGAATTGCCTCGGAGCAATCAACGCAAACGATCTCGTCACAGTATCGATCCCACTTTGACTCGAACAACAGTGGAATATCCAAGAGGACGACGCTGCCCACAGGATCCATCGCAAAAAGTTGCCTCAACTGAGTCGTGATGACGGCACGCGTTCGCGGGTGAATCACCGACTCCAGATATGTTAGTAGCGATCGACTCAAATCGTCATCCCCGAAAACTTTTCCGGCCAGTCGACTGCGGTCGATTCGTCCGCCCTCATCTGCGATCTCAGCCCCGAAATGACGGATCAATTGCGACTGGACTTGTTCTTCATAGAGTACTTCGCGTGCGACCAGATCGGCATTGACCCAGGCGCCTCCAAGCTCCGCTAAGATTGCTGCAACGGTAGATTTACCGCCCGCGGGTGAGCCGACAATGCCAACGACAATCATAAACACTGCGTAGTAAAACGAAGTTGTGCGAATAGAACGCCTCACAGCGACCGGCCTGCTTAAGGGCTCCCAAAAGACCGCTGGAATTGTCAAAAATATTTTTAGGGTAATTCGACGATCCGCTCATTTACTCCAGGTTTTTCAGCTGGGAGCAGCGTTACGGACGTCGATTTTCGGGTAAGTAAAGAAACGCATTACAATTCGGACATCGAACAAGCTGGGACATTTGCAAATATTCGCGGACCTGGGTCGTTAGTGTTTGGTAGCAACCGCCACAGGAGTCCCCATCGATGGGTGCCAGGCCCTCTTCGCCCTTGGCGTCGACAACCCGCTGGTAGTCCGCTTTGACCGAAGCCGGAATTCGCTTCTCGGTTTCGGCCAGCTCCGCTTCAACCCTCGCCAGTTCGGATTTCAGCAACGTCGATTTTTCAGAAACTTCGACCACACGAATTTGATGATCGGATTCCTGCTTGGCTAACTCGGCATTGGCTTCTTTCAGGTTCCCCGCGAGTACATCTAAATTCTCCAGGACTTCAAAAATCTCGTCGCTCAAAACGGAATTCGCTTGCTCGTCTGCCGCGATCTGCTCTTTGAGCAGGCTAAATTCTTTATTGCTGGCTGCGGAATTCAATTTGGCCTTGAGCTCAAAGACTCGATTCTCGCGAGTTTTGAGCGTAAGTTGCTTGTCGTCGGCCGCCATCTTTGTCTTTTTCTGCTGTGCCTTCACGGCATCCACGTCCGCGGCTGCTTTGGCGACGAAGTTTTCACCCGCTTTGATTTGCCGTGGACAACGCTCCAGCTGCCCTCGCAAATCGGTTAGCTGGCGATGAATCCGATGCAGAGTACGAAGCAACTCAGCGCTAATTTCGACCGTAGTTTCGCGTGACATAGACGAGGGAACCGTAGAGAGAATGCTGAATGAGATCGGTTGCGGCGGGGGAATCCCCTCCGCCGACACCGTTCAACATCAACCCCTGGCAGCCGAGCGTCAAGCCGCCGTCTTTACAAACGCAGCCAAACGGTCACGTCGCGAGGGGCTTTGCAGCTTCGCGACGGCCTTGGCCTCGATTTGGCGGACTCGTTCCCGTGTGACCTTGAATATTCGGCCGCACTCTTCCAGTGTGTAGCTATATCCGTCGACAAGCCCGTATCGAAGCCGAATGATCTCTCGCTCACGGTAGGTCAACGTCTGCAACAACTCGTCAATTTTCCCTCGCAACATGCCGCTTGCAGCCATGCGAACCGGATTTTCGTTGCTGGTATCCTCGATGAACTCGCCAAAACTGCTGTCCTCGCCTTCACCGACAGGCCGATCGAGGCTGACGGGGTGTCGGCCGATGTCCATCACACGTCGAACTTCTTCGATCGGCACTTCGGTTGACTCAGCGATTTCTTCGTACGTCGGCTCGCGTCGCAACTCTTGCGTCAGACGTTTTTGTGCCTGACGAAGTTTGCTGAGGACATCAATCATATGCACAGGAATGCGAATCGTGCGTGCTTGATCCGCAATCGCTCTCGTGATCGCTTGACGAATCCACCATGTCGCATACGTGCTGAACTTGAAACCGCGACGATACTCGTACTTGTCAACGGCGCGCATCAATCCGGTGTTGCCTTCTTGGATCAAATCCAAGAACGACAGACCGCGGTTGCGATACTTTTTGGCGATCGAGACGACCAATCGCAAGTTGCCGCTGCTCAGTTGACGTTTGGTGGCTTCGTATTCTTCAAAGAACCGACGTGCCCGCACGACCCGGTTGCGCAAGCTGGTTGGGCTCTCTTGGGTCACGAGTATGAGCTCTCGCAATTCTTGACGCAGATCCGCAGCTTCATCGCGACTCATCGCGTCGTGTCCTAACTCGCTCAATCGATTGCGAATGTAGTTCATGCGACCGGAAATCTCTTCGAGTTGCTTAAGCAACGGTGTTACGCGGCGACTGCGAAGCGATAGTTCTTCAACGAGCTGCAATGCTTTGCGACGACGACGAATGAAACGGCGACGAAGCTCAGCTTTCAAACGTGGCGAGGTGCTGCGGCGAACCAGGGCACCGAAATCGTCCTTGTTTTGATCAATCAAGATCGAGAGCGTTCGCAAGTTGTGCGGCATCCGAGCAGTGATTTGTTCTTTGGTCAAACGCTCGGTGAGCGAAACTTTGATCGTGCGATCGAAGGGCAACTCGCCTTGATGAACCCGCTGGAGCGTGTCGACAGTTGAACGAAGCGCATAATCGCTCTCGAGCAACATACGTCGGAACTGTTTTCGTGTGATTTCAATCTTCTTCGCGAGTGAGATTTCTTCTTCGCGTGAAAGCAACGGAATCTCAGCCATCTGGCTCAAGTACATGCGAATCGGATCATCGCTTGCCTTGGGCATGTCGCTTGAAGGAACCAATGGCGTATCGTCTTGATCGTCATCGTCAAACGCGTTGCCGGAGTCCGAATCGTCAACTCGTCGCATCGAGACTCGCGGCTCGGGAGACCGCATGCCAGCCTGAATCGGCTTAGGTCCCGATGATTCAATCAGCCGAATGCCGCGTCGCTCCAAGGCGAGCAGCAAACGATCGAGCTTTTCAGGACTGACGTCCTCGTCCGGAAGGTACGCGTTGACTTCGTCGTATGTCAGAAATCCGTTCTGGCTGCCACGAGCGATTAATTGCGAGAGATCTTGATCCATCAATTGCATTTCCAAACCTCATGTCGATTGTGGACACGTCGTCTATGACGCTATCCAAGGGTCGTGTGAAAGTCCATTTCATTACAAAATCGCTGACGACGTTACGGGCGAAGTCGCGAATCGATCGAAGAGTGAGTTTGTGTCGCAAGCCTCCCTGACTCACTGCATGTTAAAGATTCCTTTTCGCTCCACCTGCGGAGCGAGCCAACTATGACGACGAGGTTTTGGCACCTTGTCGCGTCCTTTCGGCTTCCAAAATTTCCTGTAACAACGCCAACTCTTCATCCTCAGCCATCGTGCTGGATTGAAGCTTGGCGATTTGTCGCGTCTTTTCGACGGACCATTCTTTTTCGCGATATCGAGTCAATAACGCGGTGTATTGTTGTGATGGTTCGACCACCGTTTTGCCATCGCGCTCTGCAACGCGTTCTTGCAGCGTGACGACAATGTTCTTGAGCGACTCATTCTCGATCGCCAATAATAACGAATCGATATGGAGTTCGCGACCGGCTAAGTCCAAATCTTGGTACGCAGAAAGCAACATTTTTGCTGTAATGCTATCAAGCCACTCAGGATCAATTGCTTCGACAGCCATACCTGCAAGCTCAGGAGATTCAATCAGCGCTTCGAACAACTGGCGATCCATTCCTGTGATCGCTGGCAATCGCTCAGGCATCGCGTTGCGGTTTTGCGGCACGCGCCCACGCGGCGAATACGAATCACCAAAGCTCGGATCAAAACCAGCGTCGTCAATCTCATTGAACGCGTCGTTTGGATCCATACTTCGCTGCGGCGCTCGCATGGAACCCTGTTTGGACGACGGCGTTGACGTCGGAGACTCCTGTATTGTTGAGGGACGACTAAATTTTGTCGTGGCTTTTTTCCTCAATGACTCGAGACGCTCTTGAAGTCGATCCGAGCCAATGCCGAACGTTCTTGCGAGACGCACGATTAATTGGTCCGTGCGGAGTCCGTTGCTGCGAGGCGCTTTGGCAAGCAAGCCAAGCATCGTGTCTATGGCCGTGGTGACGCGGTGCGTGTCACGGGTGATGTCGACACCTTCGGTTAATCCAGCGAACTTGTGATCCAACGCATCGGGCGCATCGGTCACAAGACGATTGAAGGATTCAAGTCCATGTTCTTCGAGATATTCAGCGGGATCATTGTTGTTCGGTAGCGTTAAGATTCGCAAATCGACGTCCGCTCGAATAAATAACTCCAACACTTCTTCGGCTCGTCGTTGACCGGCTTCGTCGCCGTCAAGCACCAAGACAACTCGCTGAGCGAATCGCTTCAAAATCTTGACGTGCTCTTCACCGAGTGCTGTCCCAAGCACGGCGACCACTGGTTCGACGCCGGCTTGCCGCGCTGCGACAACATCCGTGTAACCTTCCATCACCAGGACTTGGCCCGATTTCCGAATCCCTTCGCGAGCCAGCTGCAATCCATAAAGCTGGTGCGACTTGCGAAACACGAGAGTCTCAGAGCCATTGATGTACTTGGCCCCCGCCGAAGCGTCTTCGCCAAGTCGTGCTGCGATCTTGGGGATCACCCGGCCGCCAAGTGAGATTACTCGATTTTGCAAGTCGTGAATCGGGAACATCAGCCGACCACGGAATCGATCGTAATGCCCGCGACCGGTCTGTTTATTGACGGCTAAGCCGGATGCTTCAGCGACTTCGGCGCTAAAGGAGTTCTGCTTGAGCAAGTCGACCGCGTAGCTCCAGCTGTCCGGAGAAAATCCGATTTGGAATCGCTCTCGACTTTCTTCGCTGATCCCTCGCTCCGCAAGATACTCGCGAGCGATCTTGCAATCACCACTTGTGCCCTTGGCCAGTTCGTGAACATAAGCGTCTGCAACGAGCTTGAGTGCGGCGAACAGCGTTGCCTTGTCGTCGGGGCTTCCGGGCTGGGGAGCTTTACCACGCCGGGCTTCTTCGATCGGGATTCCAGCCTGTTCAGCGAGTTGCCGAAGTGCGGTGGGGAAATCGAGTCCGTCACGCTGCATCACGTAACTGAAAATATCGCCACCAATGTCACAAACCCAGCATTTCCAGGTTTGGCGTTCTTGGTTGACAGTCATCGACGGGCGTCGATCGTTGTGCCACGGACAGCGGGCAACAAAGTTACGTCCCTGTGGACGTAACTCCAGTTGGCTGCCGATAACATCAACGATGTCAACGGCAGTGCGCACGCGCTCTTTCAAGTCGAAGTCCATGGAAAGGGACAAACGACAACTCCCTGTAAGAGAAACCGCTTCACGAATCGGTCAACCCGCAACTGCGAATTCCGGAAGCGACAGAAGTACCGCTATCAAGTCTAGCGATCCGTCACTCAGAATCAGCTTGCGAAGGCAAATTTCGATTCAACGCACATCCATGTCGTGGCAGATCTGATCTTCCACGAGCGACCCGCGATTGTGCGGATCGCCAGACTTGAGGTCAAGAGCAAAGATTTTTGGATTTTTGCGATTCCACGCTCGATCCACCTGCATCCATCGCGTGCTGCGAGCCCACCCCCCGGCAAACAATGGTTGTTCAATTCCATGATGAACAACCAGTTGAACATTGACGTGGTGGGCGTCGGATCGCTATCGGAGTGCTATTGTTTCACGCAATGTGCACTTTTCGGATTCCGATCATGTTTCACGGATTTAGACAACTTGTTTCACTCGCGATCACAGCGTTCATGCTGGTTGTCGTGTTCGTCGTATCAAGCGGCACCGCTCTCGGACAAGTCTATTCGGGTTCCAGCTATCCATCGACTCCATATCCAAGCTCAAACTCACAACCAGCAACACGGGTCTACACGGGTTCAACGTCTCGTTACACAGGCACAGCCACCCAACCCGTCAACACCAGTAACAGTCGAGTCATCTCGGTATCCACTCCGACATCCAACACGTTCAGAACGCAATCCGGAACCTACTCACAGCCGCCAGCCAGCTTTGCTCAAAGCACCGGATCCACCAACAACACGGGAACGACATTATTGACACCGGTGGCCGAGTCGCTCGTCACACTCACGGTCAGCGAAGCAAATATCGAGTCGGCTGCGACAGAAGTGAATAATTCGGCAAGCTTAAGCTCAGACGAAAAGTCGATCGCTCAATCGACGCTCCAAAAAGCACTGCAATGGATCCAACAGTCTCGCGGCGATTCCTACAAAGCTGGGCAACTCGCTGCAGAAATTCGTTCGGCCCCTTCACGTCTTGACTCACTCCAGCGATTGTTAGCGACTCCAGCACAAACATCGGTTCGCATCCCCGAAGGTTATGCAATGACCGATCTATTGGGACACCGCGAGCGATTGGTGCGTGAGCTGAATAGTGCCCGTGACTCTTTCGCTGAGATGGTTTCACGCTATGGAGGCGAAGCGATCGTCAACGCGGGTGACCAATGGTCACGCCAGCTGAATGAAGCTGAATCCGAGTTGCGATCACTCCAGTCATCGACGGCTGCGGCGTCACTGACGGACATCAAAGCCAAGTGTGACAATTTTCAGCGTCAAACTCGCAAAGAGGCGCTTCAAACGCGAATCGAGTTGATGCGACGACAAATGAACTTCAACGAAAACCACTCGGACCTGTTCGAGGCCGAGCTCGCTACGGGACGTCGCCAGATTCAGGCTATTGATACGCAAATCGCTGCGATTGACGAGGCTGTCGAGAACTCCAAAGCATCATCCGCATTTCGACTAGGCGACCGAGCACGAGCGATTGCATCCAACTCACACCCTTTAGTCGGCGAACTCGCTCGCTACAACGCAGGCTTGGCTGATGACTTGGCTCTGATCAGCAACTCGCGTCGCGACGTCAACACGCGAATCGAAACGACTCGCCAGAAGCTCACTTCGCTTCGAGAAGATTATGAAAGTGTGCGCACGAAACTGGCCCAGTACGGGCTAACGCCGACGATTGGCGCGCTTCTGAGGCACCGTCGCGATCAACTCGATCCAGTCCACGTCCAGCTCGCCGCGCTCCGTGATGTTCACGATCGGATGAGCAATGCACAGCGAGAGCAACTCGAACTCGATCTCCAACGGACGCAACTCGACAATCTCGAAAGCGAAACAGATCTTTGGATCAACAATTCTCTGTACGCTGGTTCCTTGGAAGCGCAACAGTACCGTCCGCAGATCTACCAGATGCTTGCTGAGCGACGCGATCTAGTGGATCAACTCAGCAACGACTATCGACTCTATCAAAAACGCTTGGACGAACTGGATACGACCACGACAGACGCTGCCACAACGATCACCGCATTCCGCGGTTTGATCGACAAACACGTGACATGGATTCGCTCGGGAAGTCCGCTTGGTGCCGTGGATATTCGCACGGCATGGAGCGGTCTCGGATCATTGTTCGACGCACGGCACTCTCAACAATTTACCAGTGACTTGCGAACGAAACTATCGATGAGTCCGCTTTATGGATTCTATCTGTGCTTCTCGATCTTGGCCGTAGGACTTATTCGCTGGAAAGCAAAAGCGACGCTTGCCCAAATTGGAAAACAACGTCAAATCAAGCAACTTGGTCTGCGTTGGACAATCGCCGCCGCAGCCTTGACGTTCGTCCTCTCTCTGATTTTTCCTGCCTGCTTCTTCTTGATCGGCCAATGGCTAGCCGATCCTCAAGCGACGACTGAAACGCTGCTTTCCGTATCGGCCGGGTTCTATGCTGCTGCGCTGGTCCTGTGGCTCATTGAACTTCCGCGACAACTGACTCGTCCCTTTGGTATCGTTGACAAGCACATGGATTGGAAGCTGCCATCACGCGAGCGAGCATTCAAGACACTTTCAATCTTAGCGATGATACTCGTCCCTCTCGCCATGGGCGTTTCGATCGTCAGCCAAATGGATCAGGGGCGATGGCGTGAATCACTTGGGCGGATCGGATTCTTGTTAGCGATGTTAGTGGTCGCAGTCGTTGCTCACCGGGCCCTTCGTCCAAAACAAGGCTTTGTTCCGGCTCTCTTCTTGGCGAGCCGAACACGTTGGGCGTATCGGTTTCGCCATCTTTGGTACGCGTTCGGCGTCAGCTTCCCACTGCTGATGGCCGTCCTCTCAGCAATGGGCTACGGATACACGTCGCAAGTCTTGTTAACTCGATTGATCATCACAGCCCTCGTCATGGGACTGCTTTGGTTAGTTGTCAACGTGATCAAGACGGTTGCTTCGCAACTTTGGATCGTTTGGGCCGACGACGGGGATGGCCGGGTCGAGCTCATCGATGACGATGCATCCCACGGAATGGAGCTCCGAGCCGGCTATCTGCGTCGCCAAAAGTACGATCTTCTTCAGCAACGTTTGGCGTTCTTAGCTCGGGGGGCTGTTGCGTTTGGCGTTGTTGTCACGATTGCGTCTCTCTGGACAGACATTATTCCGAACTTGAACGTTGCGAATCCGACTTTATGGACAGTTCACGAAACGACGACACAGTACACGGCAAGCCTCGATGGTAGTGAAGTTGCCAAACTCGTCCCAACGGCCACTCCCATCACGGCGGTTGATCTCTTACTAGCCGTTGCAACGCTGTTTTTCACTTTTCACATCGCTCGCACGCTGCCTCTTGTATTGGACGTGTTGCTGCTCGACTTCATGATCACTGACGAGGGGATGCATCACTTGCTACTGGTGATGGGACGTGCCGTGCTCTGTTTAGTCGGTGTCGTATTCGCTGCAAGTTGGATCGGGTTGAGATGGGAAACCATTCAGTGGCTTGTTGTGGCGCTCGTGATTGGCCTTGGCTTTGGAATGCAGGACATGGTCCGAAACTTCATCGGCGGACTCTTCGTGCTGTTGGAAAAGCCGGCGAGCCCAGGCGACCTCGTCACGGTCGGTAAGCTAACCGGCCGGATCGCGATTCAACGTCTTCGAACAACAGCTCTTGTCGACGACGAAGGCCGCGAACTGATCATCCCCAATCGCAAATTCATGAGCGAAGACGTCACCAATTGGACCGGCGCGGGTCGGTTGTGTCCGCTCACCGTCGACGTCGAGCTCAGCAAAGAGATTCGCGGCAGTGACGCTAGCGCGATGCTCCTTGGCATCGCGTCTCGGAATCCAAGCGTGATGACGAGCCCCGAGCCGAAGACAACGTTCGTGTGTGCTGGCAAGAGTACGCAGCAGATCGAGTTGCGAGTCTGGCTCGATAAGAAAACGGACGTCGCGAAGATCCGTTCGGAACTTCAATCGCAAGTCGCAAGTGCGTTACGAAGCGAGAGCCTCGGCTCGGCTTCGACACGATCAAGTCGTTCCCTTTCGGGAAGTACCATCAGCGACAGCCTGACGAGCCTTCGTCCACGCCGCCGCTCAGCCTAGGCTTTCGCAATGGCTTATCGGCCAATGCGTTGCAACACAGTTTCGAGGGTTTTCCGCAGAGCGGCGCCGCTGGTGCGCAGACCTTGAACTTCCTTTGGCCAGAGTTCAATCTCCATTTGGTCCAAAACTCCTGCGCGACCGACGATGGTGGGTACCGAAAGCGCCACGTCCCGAATGCCATAGCAACCTGTTTGCACGCTGCTCACCGGCAAGATGCAACGACGATCCAGTGCGATCGCTTCGATCACGTCGCGAATCGCAATTCCAACGGCGAAACCCGCACCGCCCTTGCGTTTGATGACCTCTGCACCGCTTCCACGAGTCCGAGTGAACAATGCTGTCGACAGGGTGGGATTCCATCCGGGATACTTATCGAGCATCACTCCACCCACCGTCGCACTGCTCCATACAGGCACCATCGTGTCGCCGTGCTCACCGAGAATCAGAGCCTTGACTTGTGTCGGCGGAGCGTTCAACTCTTCAGCAATCAACGAACAAAAACGAATCGTATCGAGCTGAGTCCCTAAGCCCATGACTTGCGAATGAGGCAAGCCGAGTGACTCGGCCGCAACATAAGTCAAAATGTCCACAGGATTGCTGACCACGAGTACGATCGCGGACTTCTTGGGGCCAGCGGCTTTGATGTCAGCAAGGATTTGCAGAAACAGATCCGTATTGCGATTGATCAAATCCAACCGCGACTCTTCGGGCTTGCGACGCAAACCAGCAGTGATGCAAATCACGTCGCTTGTGGAGATGTGTTCATAACCGCCACCCACGATCACTTGATCGGCGACGCTAGGCGTCCCGTGTTGAAGGTCGAGCGCGTGGCCCACCGCCGCTTCTTGGTTTAAATCAAGCAAGGCGATTTCGCGAACGATACCGCCGCACTGCAGTGCGTATCCGGCACACGAACCGACAAGTCCGCCGCCACCAATGATCGAAACTTTCATGTTGCTGTTACTGTCTTAGCGTAGTGTGGTTCAAATGGCCTAGTTCTTTTGAAGCTGACGAATCACTTCGTCTGTAATCAACTTCACAAGCTGGGCCTCGTCAATTCCAGCGGGTGCTTTCGTCGCAGCGGCGTTACTTACAGCGGCGTTACTCGCAGCGGGCAATTTGATCGGCGGTGGTGGTGAAAAAGCGCGACGAGCGACGCCAGCATCAGCCCATGACTCACGGAAGATGTCGTTGGCACAAATGTCACAGTCTTCGAATTCCTTCGTGTTTCGAGGATCTTTGTATCCCCACTTGTCCTTGAGTTCAAGCAGTTCTTGGCTCTTCTCAGGACTCAAATACGCAACGTGGCCGAGTTGCCGTGCAAGAATCAACATGCGGCAATACGAGTCGAGGATCTCCGTCCACCAGTAGGCCTGCTCGACAGTTTCGCCGTAGCTGACCGTGCCGTGATTGGCCAAGATCATAATGTTGGTCTTGTGGACAAACGGAATGATGGTGTCAGCGAATTGTTGTCCGCCAGGCGTTTCATACTTGGTGATCGGCACGTCACCGAGGAAGACTTCGACTTCTGGCAAAATGCATTGCGGAATGGGTTCACGAGCGATCGCGAATGCCGTCGCATGAGGTGGGTGACAGTGAACGACACTCTTGATGTCTTCGCGTTGACGATAGATTTCCAAGTGCAAGAGAGCTTCGCTCGATCGCTTCTTGCGACCTGAGAGTTGCTTGCCCGTCATGTCGACAAGCGAAATGTCGTCTGGTACGAGAAAACCTTTGCAGTGCAGCGTTGGCGTGCAGAGGACTTCGTTCTCGCTGACGCGAACGGTGATGTTGCCATCGTTCGCCGCAGCAAACTGGCGATTGTAAATGCGACGACCGATGTCGCACATGTCTTGTTTGATCTTATGAAGGTTCTGCATTTGATGTTCCAGTTCTTAAAGAAGGGTGCGTGAACAAACGTTGTGGCACCGTTTTCGTTATTTCAATTCCACATGGTCAATTAAGGCAACGATCGTCGAGTCAACACAAACGACTTTGGGTCGAAACGGCTGAGCAGCTTCTGGGCCCTCCGCGATCGCGACTAAGTCGCCGTCTCCAGCACCGCAAATGTCCCAAGCCACTTGCGTTTCACCACCGAGCGGTTGAGTCTCGATACGATCAATCGAGTCCACCGTTTCGATCAGCCGAAGCGTTGCCGCTCCAAGCGACGGATGTGATCGTGAAAGCGTCACCGTGCCGATGGTTCGAGCAAAAATCATGCTGCGGCTCCTGCCAAACGTGCGATCACCGCGACAATATTCACGATCGTGGGTAAGCCGACACGAGTCTTGTCGATGACCCACACATCGGGAGACAACTCGCGATGGAAACGCTCGACTTGATTCATTTCCGTGAGCATTGCGGCGCGATGTTTTCCAAGCGATGAGTAATGGTGTGTTTGTTCCGCGGGACAGTCCGTCAAAACGATCTGGATCGCAGAGTAATTCGAAGAAACGGCGATGCCACGACGCGAGAGCGCCGCCGTGATGCTTTCGACCCACGAGGCATCGGTCGTATCGATCATTCCAAGGGAGACATCTGTCGCCGGTTTCGAAGAGGTGTGGCTGTTTGCACCACCGATCTCCAGTCGTACGCCAAGTTGCTTCGCTTCGTCGCGTGCCGCAGGGGTCACGATCGACTTGCGATTGATGCGAATGATGCGATCATTCGATGCGGCACTCGCCACGACGGTTTCCACCGTGACAAGCTTGACGGCCTCAGCAATCGGTGCTTGGTTGGTTGCCTGGTTGGTTGGTTGGATCAGTGTTCCAGAAGCCCTGACTCGCGCAAGCACCAGCCGGACGATCTCGGCGATGTACGCCGGATCAATCGTTGCGGAAGTGCTGGAAGTCAGGTTGGAAGACATGCGTTGTGTGTGTTGGAATCGTTGCGGGTTAATCCAAGATTCCCATCACGCTCCAGCGTGCGGGGGTATTCTCGTGTTTCGTGATTTCTCTAGCATAAGTGCCGTCACTAGTGATCATGACACGATCACCTTTGCGGCATCCCATCGCGTCGACCGCCATGATCGGTGGGCCGTCGTTTTTCCCAGCCTGGGTAATCGGTTGCAGCACCGCGAGCTTTTGGCCCTCGAAACTGACGTGCTTTACGGTGGCTCGTGCTGAACCGAGAACGATAGCAATCTGCATTAAACGACTCTTAACTCGTCGATCATGCTGCATCGGCGTTCGCGAGTGAATGTTGTTGGTGTCGTAACGCCCTCGCCGGTTGGACCAGCGATCGAGAACGAGAGATAGCCTTCACCACCAAGCCCGAGTGACGCCATGCACGGGCCGTTCTTGACGTACAACGTCGTGTCCATTTCACGACCCATTTTGGTCATGTTGTGGACGTTGCGAGAGTGAATAATGGCCGTGTGTCGGAAGCCGTGTTCGTATTGCTTGGCCATTGCGATTGCGTGGTCGACATCGCGGGCTCGGACGAATGGAATGAAGGGCATCATTTGCTCGACACTGACAAATGGATGATGTTCGTCGGTTTCGCCAAAGAGGAGCTCCGTACTCGCCGGCACGCTGACGCCTGCGGCTGCCGCGAGAAAACTCGCGTCTTGGCCGATATAGTCTTTGCATGCCGCATCGTGCTTGTCGTCGCCGACTTGAACGATTGCTTTGCTCGTGAGCTGTTGAATTTGCTGTGAGTTCAACTGGACGGCACCCGCACGACGCATGGCATCCATCATCGCATCGAACACACTTTCGACGACGAAAACTTCTTTCTCCGCGATACACAGTAGATTGTTGTCGTACGCACCGCCTTGGATGATGCAGCGAGCTGCGCGATCCAAGTCAGCGGTCTCATCGACAACGACTGGCGGGTTGCCTGGGCCAGCAACAATGGCTCGTTTGCCACTGTTGAGTGCTGCGCGAGCGACCGCCGGACCGCCCGTGACGCAGATGAGTGCGATATTGCGGTTCTTAAAAAGAGCCTCAGCACTTTCCAAGGTAGGTTCCGCGATGACACAGATAAGATTGTCGATTCCATACTTCGCGTGAATCGCTTGGTTGAAGCGGCGAACGCCCTCCGCAGCCACTTTCTTGCCCGACGGATGCGGATTCACTACGAGAGTGTTTCCACCAGCAATCATGCTGACAGCGTTGCCGGTGATCGTGGGCAGCGAGTGAGTGACGGGGGTGATGGCACCGATCACACCGAACGGAGCACGTTCGATAATCGCTAGACCGTGATCGCCACTGTAGGCTTTCGTCTCAAGAAACTCGACACCTGGGGACATTTCGCCAAGTGCCTTGAGCTTTTCGATTTTGTGCTCGAGGCGACCGATTTTGGTCTCTTCCATCTCCATCCGACCGAGTTCTTCGCAATTGTCGATCGAGATGCGGCGAATGATATTGATCATGCCGCGTCGTTCTTCGATGCTTCGTTCACGCAACTGCTCAAACGCAACTCGAGCGGCGGCAACCGCTTCGTCGGCATCGGTGAAGATTCCGTAACGACCGGTGTAACTCGAGGCGTGTCCATTGAGCTTGGCGGGAGCACTGTGGCTAGCCCGTGGCATCGGCCCGACTTCGGCCAACACTTGGGCAACCACGCTGCGAATCAAGTTTTCATCGAACTGCATTATGTGAACTCTTCAATCGTGATGAGGTTTATGGTTATGCGTCGCTGCGAGAGTAGACGCTCTGTTTTTCGATCGTGACGCGATCAACGATGCCGATGACGACAGCGTCGATGGGCAAGTCTTTGGTTTCTGGAGTCAGTCGAGCGCTGCTGCCTTGGCAAATCAATACAAAATCGCCTTCGCCCGCACCGAGCGTGTCGACGGTGATGAACGTGCGACCAGCCGAGACGAGCGAAGATCGGGATTCGGCCTCGAGTCGATACGGTTCGACGACAAGCAGCTTATGGCCGGTCATCGTCTGTACCTTTTGGGTACTGACCACCGATCCGATTACGCGAGCGACAAACATGGCAACAACTACTTCGTAGGTAAAATGGTTAAAGGTGCTTCAACTGGCTTGCTAAGCACATCGACGCATTGTCTTGCAACAACGATCTCTTCGTTCGTCGGGATCACCCACAATTGGACTCGGCTTGTCGCGTCATGGAACGAGCCTTCACCGTTGGTTGATTCGTTCGCTTGAATATTGAGCACGATGCCAAGGTCTTCCAAACCACTGCAGACGGAGCTTCGGATACGTTTGCCTTTTTCGCCGATTCCGCCGGTAAACACGATCGCATCGACTCCGCCCATCGCCATGATCAATCCGCCAATGTGTCGACGGACTTCTTCGACGTAGACATCCAAAGCAAGTCGACATCCCTCGTCGCCTGAATCAGCTCCGGCTTCCAAATCGCGAATGTCACCGCTACGTCCGCTCAATCCAAGCAGACCTCCGCGGCTTGCAAGTTGTTTGAGAACCTCCTGGAGCGATAGCCCGGTGCGTTCGATGATGAGTGGCAATGCAAACGCGTCGAAGTCACCCACTCGATTGTTTTGAGGCAATCCTGTTTGGGGCGTCATGCCCATCGTTGTGGCAACGCTCTTTCCACTTTGGATCGCCGTCAGACTGCTACTTCCACCGAGGTGACAAGAGATCACTCTGAAGTCGCTGTGACCAAGCAATTCCGCACTACGTGTGGCAATGAATCGATGGCTTGCGCCATGAAATCCCCATTTCCGAATGTGCAAATCGTTTGCCCATTCACGAGGGATCGCATACTCACGTCTCGCCGCTGGAATTGTCTGGTGAAAGTTCGTTTCGAACGCGGCCACGAGTGGCAAGTTCGGAAAACGTTCACGCAGTTTTCGCATTGCGGCGATGTAGGGAGGATTGTGGGCTGGAGCCGCCGCATTCATCTCCGCCATGGCATCGAGGACATCATCATTGACAATGAACACACCTGAAAGCCGACCACCGTGAACCGCTTTGAATCCAATCGCCTGGACTTCGCTCGCGTCCTTGATCGCACCATGCTCGGGGTCCGTCAATTGCTCGAAACAGGCAGCAACGGCGACGCCGTGATCCGGCACCGACATCACCCGTTCGTCTTTCCAATCACCGATCTCTACCGAACAAGGGCTTTCGCTCTCGCCGATACGTTCGACACCTCCGCGCGCCAAACATCGTTCATCGCTCATATCAAATAAGCGATACTTGAAGCTGGTCGATCCCAGATTCGCGACAAGTACGAGCACGGAACTACCGAAGGGTTGAGGGGCAATGGATTGAAAAAGCAACGAACCGGAACGTTCATTCGCCAAAGTTGATTCGGAAAATACCGAATCCTCTGGCGTTAGTTCAAAAAAGCTGCGATCAAACCTTCGGATGGTCGTGCGATCACGTGGCTTGCAACCAATTCACCAACTTGTGCGGCGGCGGCGGCACCAGCTTCGACGGCTGCGCGAACGCTGCCAACGTCACCGCTGACAACGGTGGTTTGGTAAGCGCCGCCAATATCGACTCGCTTGACGATTTGTACGTTAGCAGCCTTTGCCATTGCGTCCGTTGCTTCGACCAAAGCCAACAAACCCTTTGTTTCGATCAAACCAATTGCGTCGTTCATGGATGTATTTCTTATTCTAAATTTTTGTAGGGGAAGTAGTTACGAAGAAAAAGGGATTATTTCTTCGCGGGAGTGCCAGCGAACTTCAGGATCTTGTTCAGGTCATCGTGTGGGCGAGGGATCACCTGCACGCTAACGACTTCGCCGACGCGACCAGCGGCTGCTGCACCTGCGTCAGTCGCTGCTTTCACAGCTGCGACATCGCCGGTTACGAATGCGCTTACCAAACCGCTGCCGATTTTGTCCCAGCCCAGGAACGTCACGTTGGCGGCCTTCATCATTGCATCGGACGCTTCGACCAAGGCGATAAACCCCTTGGTTTCGATCATGCCGAGTGCTTCACTAGTTTTTGCCATTTCAGATACTGCCTTGAAAAAAGGGTGGAGAGTTGAGGGTTAGTGTTGAGACTCAAAAAGAGAGATCGTTTTACTTGTGCTTGTCTTTACAGCCACACGGTGTGACAGCTTCGATTCGAACTTCGGTCGCCGAGTCGAGGTTGCACGCGTTTCCTTCGTCTGTGTCGATGTGGACTTCGAGCTTCGCAGCCTTGTCCGCACGAACCAGCACATCGTCAAATCGAACGCTACAATCCGGGCTCTTGATGACAAGTTGCATCATGTCGCCGTCTTTGACGCCGAAGTGCTCACAATCAAAGAAATTCATGTGCACGTGGCGGGCGGCGCGGATCACACCCCGGTCGAGCTGGACGGATCCGGCGGGGCCAACTAAGACACAGCCTGGGGTGCCATCGATTTTGCCGCTGTGACGGATCGGTGCGTCGATACCCAGGGAGATCGAATCGGTTAGCGCCAATTCCACTTGGCTGGCGCCGCGAGTGGGTCCGAGAACTCGAACGCTTGGCAGCATCCGTCGACGCGGCCCAACCACCATCACGGTCTGTTTCGCAGCGTAGAAGCCGTCTTGGTACAAGCCTTTGTCGGGCTCGAGTACCGCACCTCGACCGAACAGGATCTCGACGTGCTCATCCGTTAAATGGCAATGACGCGCCGAGATACTCACTCGCAAGTTCGGCTTGCCATCGACCCAGCCCAGGTGATTGGCGCGACTTGTCGGTGCAGATACTCCGCCGAGCGATTGACGGATCGCTTGACGAACGAGCGATTCAATTGCATCGCGATCGACTGTTTGTGATGTCATATTGTATTGGTAAACCGTTACGGTTTCTAACGAATGTCTATGCGATGCAGTGCTCTGCGAACGCGTTTCAATAAACTGGTGCAGCTAAGACTAATTGGACCCCAGTCGACTCCAGCCACTCTTTCCACTTGGAATCCAATCCAGTATCCGTGATCACACCATGCACGTCTTGCAATCCGCATAATCGCGACAAGCTAGCTCGCCCAAACTTGCTGCTATCGGCAACCACGAAGGCTTGGTCAGCTCTCGCGAGCATGACTTTTTCGCTCTCCACGAGCATCATGTCGCTGTTGAAATAACCCTGTTCGTTAATGCCAGCGACTGACAAAAACGCTTTTCGAACATTGATCCCGCCAAGCATCGAATCCGCCATCGGACCGATCGTGACGCTCGTTCGACCGCGAACGCACCCGCCAATCATCACCAAGTCAATTGAATCGCTTGTGCTCAATAAGTGCGCCACGGGCAAGCTGTTCGTGACGACTTGGAGCGGCCGCGAAATCAGTTGCCGAGCCAATTCGTAAGTCGTGCTTCCGCCGTCGAGCAAAATCGTGTCGTGATCTTCGATCCAGGCTGCGGCCGCGATTCCAATCGCTTGCTTGGCAGGCCACTGGTCATCCTTACGCGACTCAAACACCTGGATCGTGTCCGACTCGCCCGTCCAATACACGCCGCCATGCGTTCGCCGAGCTTCTCCGGCCAACTCGAGCAACTCCAAATCCCTGCGAATCGTCGATTCGCTGACTTCAAGTGACGACGCCAACTCGCCAAGGGCCGCAAATCCCCGAGCTTGAACCAGCTCGCGAAGTCGGTCTCGACGGGTTTCTGTCGCCACTTTCACCTCAAAAACAGGAATTTCGTTTGTTGGAGTGAAAGACTAATTGCACCAGGTGCGTAAGTGCAAGCACCAATGTGAAAGATTTCTTTAATCGTGAAAGAAATCTGTCATTCCTGTTTTGCTTCCTCGCGATGCCGTTGGCTGAACCGGACCGGCCGTCGGGACGCGGAATCGACCGCAGTCTCGCCGCAGGCTAACCTTTTGTGGAATTGAAATACGGAACGTGATCCCGTACCTCACGATCGCGTCACCCTAAAAATCGTAAACCACGAGTGCGATAAAAGAGTTCTTCATGAGTGTTTTGAGCGGACAACGAGCTTTGGTAACAGGCGCTTCACGTGGAATCGGACGCGGAATCGCGATCGAGTTGGCTCGGGCGGGCGCGGAAGTCGTCGTCAACTATCGCAGTCACCCCGAGGAAGCCGAAGAGGTTTGCCAACGATGCTCGGAGTTGGGTGCCAAGGCACACGCGATTTCCGCAGATCTTGGTGACGAAGATGCCGTGGAACATCTCGTCGACGCATCGATCGCAGCCATGGGTGGTGTCGACATCGTGGTCAGTAACGCTGCGTACAGCGATCGACACCTGATGCTCGAATCGGACATGAAAGAGTTTCGCCGCACAATCGATGTGACAATGTGGGGGCCGTTTTATCTTGTGCGAGCTGCGGCCAAACGAATGAGCGAGGCTGGCAAGGGCGGCAACATTGTGGTGATCAGCAGTCCGCATGCGCACATGGCGATGCCTGGTGCGATGGCATACAATATGGCTAAAGCAGCGATTGACCAAATGGCTCGAACAGCAGCTGTTGAATTGGCTCACCATCGCATCCGAGTCAATATCGTTCATCCAGGCTGGATCGATACTCCCGGCGAGCGCAAGTTCTTCAGTGAAGAGACGCTTGAGCGAGAAGGCAAGAAGCTGCCTTGGGGCCGGCTAGGACAAAGCGAAGAGATTGGCCGCGGCGTGGTTTTTTTAGCGGACCCCGCCAGTGCTTATGTCACCGGCAGCACGCTCACCATCGACGGCGGGATTCAGCTGCCTTGGCGAGAAATGTACCGTGTCGACGAAGCGGCCTCGCGCTAGCGAGTCGTATCGTCTGGCACTTGGACGCTTGCTGTTTGCGGCGTATTCAGCGAGCGCCGGCTGACGGTTACGATCGTGTCAACGAACTGTTTGCGTGTCGCTGGAGAGACTTGGGGGATTCGTTCAGCGACGTCCACCATAGAGCTTGGGTTTCTCGCAGAGGCTTGCGAGACTTGGGAAATGAACCGAGCCGTTTCGATAAAGTTGTTGTCAGCGGAACGGCCGATCACGCCGCTGAGTGTTCGAGCCACCAAGTCAGCACCGAGGCTCTCGAATTGCACGAAACAATCGAGTGTGCCGGCGACCGTGGTTCCGCCGGACGATGACGTGGCGTAAGAGCTACGCAGTAAGAAGATGCCTTTGCCTTGGATCGGTTTGGCGACCATTCGCCCGTCGTAGCCGCCGTCGGCGACAAAGACATGCGTGGTAGAATCGCCGTAGACCAAGTCGACTTTGCACGTTGTGCCGCTGCCGTCTTCCGCTTCGAGTTGGAACGGTCCTGTGCGACGCGTAGCGACGTGAGTTACATCCATCAAGTCCCACATCCCGACGAGTACTTCGGGATTGCGAGTGAGGAATAGAAACATGTCCCGGTCGCAATCGATCGCCTGAGTCGGCATCCGCCGATAGATCGTGGGAGACTGGACGATGCTCTGAATTCGTTGACGAGCTTCGGGCGTGAGACGATCCAGCGGAAGGGCTGAGATGGCTTCTTCTCGTTGCTCTCTTGATGCGAAAAGGGAGATACCGTCATTGCTTGGCGCATGGCCCAACGGCTCGGCGGCCAAAGTGACGTGTTTACGTACAGCGATTCCTGTATGCAGCGACAGCAGCGATACGACCAGTATGCCCTGTGCCAAAGCACTGGATCTGGACGCCCAACTCGATCTAACCGCCATCGTGTCCCCCCGAACACCGATTGCCCGCGTCTTCACATAACGCGCATCACCTCCAACCAGCACGGTGCCGATCAAGACGCTTGTAGTGGATGTTCGGCTCAAAGCAGGGGCTGAGTTGAGACATTTCCCATTCCACGCGTGGTGACAAGAAGATCCGTCATCGGCACGGCCGGACGGGCGACGAGCTTGAGGCGAAATTCGAGATCAAGGCGAAATACAGGCCGATTGCGGCTTGTCGCTGATTCCCGATAATCGCAGTCCGAAACCCGTTGCATCACCCAAAGAGAATGAGAAATGGTTAAAAAATCGATCGACGCAGTAGACGTACAAGGCAAAACCGTCCTGATGCGTGTGGACTTTAATGTTCCTTTGGACGAAAGCGGAACGATTACCGATGACCGTCGAATCCGGATGGCGCTTCCAAGTATCCAGAGTGTCGTCGACCGCGGTGGGAAACTGGTTTTGATGAGCCACCTCGGCCGACCCAAAGGCGAAGGCGACGACTCGAAGTACAGCCTCAAGCCAGCCGCAGTCCGTCTGGGTGAAATGCTCGGCAAATCAGTCGCATTTGCTTCGGACACCGTGGGAGATGACGCCCAAGCAAAAGTTGCCTCGCTCGCCGACGGTGATTGTGTCGTTCTTGAGAACGTGCGGTTCAACAAGGGCGAACAAAAAGGTGACGCGGAGTTCGCCGCTAAGCTCGCTTCAATGGGCGATATTTACTGTAACGATGCATTCGGAACGTGCCACCGCAGCGATGCCTCGATGGTTGCAGTTCCCGAAGCGATGGCAGGAAAGCCGCGCGTCGTCGGTCACCTTGTCGCCAAAGAAATTGAGTACCTCAGCGACGCGATCAGCAATCCCGAGCGACCATTCGTCGCGATCCTTGGCGGCGCCAAGGTCAGTGATAAAATCAACGTGATCGAGAACCTGCTTGGCATTTGTGACGCAGTCCTTATTGGAGGCGCGATGGCCTATACCTTCTCGCTCGCGCAAGGCGGCAAGGTCGGCGGAAGCCTCGTCGAACCCGACAAAGTTGAATTGGCAAAACGTCTCATCGAACAGGGCGGCAGCAAACTGCACCTGCCCGTCGACACACACTGCGGAGACGACTTCC
The DNA here is from genome assembly GCA_041739875.1 of Pirellulaceae bacterium. Lineage (GTDB taxonomy): Bacteria > Planctomycetota > Planctomycetia > Pirellulales > Pirellulaceae > JBBSJZ01. The sequence continues at coordinate 4,206 of JBGSNA010000263.1, read as the reverse complement.
GGAACATCGCCGGTTGCAACAAGAAGATCGTTGCCGCAGGTGAAATTCCCGACGACATGGAAGGCCTCGATATTGGACCCGAAACCGCCAAGCTGTATGCCGAAGTCATCAAGAATGCCAAGACGATTGTCTGGAATGGACCGATGGGCGTCTTCGAAAAACCACCGATGGATGCTGGCACAATCGCGGTTGCACAAGCGATTGCAGACGGCAACGGGATGAGCATTATCGGCGGCGGTGATAGTGCGGCGGCAGTAGAGCAACTCGGCTTTGCCGATCAAGTCAGCCACGTCAGCACCGGCGGCGGCGCCAGTCTTTCAATGCTCGAAGGTGAAAAGTTTGCTGCCGTCGAATTGCTCGACAACGTCTAACGGTATACTTGGGGGGCATTTGGAAAGCTAATGGAGTAGCTGAAGTTACTTTGCATCTAAGTCGCGCACCCTGTCGATCTGAAAGAATCACCGATGACTGTCGAAGACGAACGCTTGCTCAAAAGCCAAAAACGTCAAGAAAACTGGCATCGGTGGGGACCCTATCTCTCAGAACGACAATGGGGCACCGTTCGCGAGGACTACAGCGAGGGCGGTGACGCGACTTGGAGCTATTTTCCGCATGATCACGCCCGGAGCCGCGCGTATCGTTGGGGTGAAGACGGCTTGCTTGGTATTAGCGATCGCGAATGCCGACTTTGCTTTTCTGTTGGGCTTTGGAACGGTCGAGATCCCATTTTGAAGGAGAGGCTGTTTGGCCTCACCGGACCTGAGGGCAACCACGGCGAAGACGTCAAAGAGTGCTACTATTATTTGGATAGCTCTCCCACGCACAGCTACATGCGTGCGTTGTACAAGTATCCGCAAAAGCGATACCCGTACGAAGACCTGCCCAACGTCAGCCGCATGCGAAATCGGCTAGAGCCAGAGTATGAGCTTGTCGATAGCGGTGCGTTCGAAGAATCACGTTACTTTGACGTCGAAATCGAGTACGCCAAAGGCTCGCCCAATGACGTGCTGATTCGGCTGAAGATCACCAATCGTGGGCCGCAACCAGCAGTGGTTCATGTGTTGCCGCAGTTGTTCTTTCGCAACACGTGGACTTGGCAATGTACCGACGAAGGCTGTACTGCCAGACCTTCGATGAAACTCAAAGGTGAGTCTGTTGTCACGTACCACGAATCACTCAAGAGTTTTTGGTTTGCTTGCGACTCGATGAACGGGGACGATGCTTGGCCATGGTTGTTCACGGACAATGAAACGAATAAGAAACTGCATCCGGGCTTGCCGAGCGAATCCGATTACTTCAAAGATGCCTTTCATCACTTTGTCGTGCAAGGCGACACGAGTGCTGTGAATCCAAAGCAAAGCGGCACGAAGTGCGCGTCATACGGCCTCGTGATGATCCCTGCTGGGCAATCTAAAGTCGTTCGCTTGCGTTTAACTGAAGCGATTGACCCGTTTGCCACGGAAACGTGTAGCGGCAAAGTCGAGAACTTTCGCTCGCAAGCTTTTGGCAAATCATTCGACGAAACTTTCGACAGACGCAAACAAGAATGCGACGAGTTTTACGGAAAGCGAATTCCGTCTTCGTTGTCAAAAGATCGTCAACTGATCATGCGGCAAGCTTATGCTGGGCTGTTGTGGACGAAACAGTTCTATCACTACGTCGTTTCCACTTGGCTCGACGGCGACGAGGCGGGTCCAAAGTCAAACGATTCACGAAAGAAGGGTCGAAATCACGAATGGCCGCATTTGTTCAATCGCGATGTGATCTCGATGCCGGACAAATGGGAATACCCTTGGTACGCAGCCTGGGATCTCGCGTTTCATATGGTTCCAATGGCGGACATCGATACGCATTTCGCCAAAGAGCAAATGATTCTGTTCTTGCGTGAGTGGTACATGCACCCGAGCGGCCAAATCCCTGCGTACGAATGGCAACTTGGTGATGTGAATCCCCCGGTTCACGCATGGGGTTGTTGGCAAGTCTATAAGGCAACTGGCCCGCCCCAAAAACGAGATAAGACGTTCCTTGCACGCACATTCCAAAAGCTGCTCATCAACTTCACGTGGTGGGTGAATCGTAAAGATCCTCGAGGCAACAACATATTTGCAGGCGGCTTTCTCGGGCTCGATAATATCGGTGTCTTCGATCGCAGCAAACCGTTGCCCGCTGGCCACCTCGAACAGGCCGACGGGACTGCGTGGATGGCGTTCTATTGTGCGTCGATGTTGCGTATGGCAATGGAACTTGGCGAAGACGACATGTCGTACGGTGACATGGCGAGCAAGTTCTTTGAGCACTACGTCGCGATCGCTGAAGCGATGAATTCGATGGACGGCAGCGGTTTGTGGGACGAGCAAGACGGATTCTACTACGACCACCTGTTTCTCGACGGAAAATCGATCCCCATTCGCGTGCGTTCACTGGTCGGCCTCATCCCGTTGATCACAGGCGTGCTACTCGAAGAGAAGATCATTGATAAGTTACCCGGATTCAAGCGACGTATGAATTGGTTCCTCGAGCATCGTGCTGATTTGGGAACACACATGTCGTACATGGAGCGTGGTGACGGCGGTGCGACGACGCCGACGCGGCGGTTGCTTGCGATTCCAAACGAAGAGCGATTCCGAAAACTGCTCACCGTCATGCTCGACGAGGCTGAGTTCTTGTCGCCGTTTGGAATTCGCAGTCTCTCGGCCGCCCACCGCGACAAACCATTCGTGTTTGACTTTGGCGGCCAACGCCACGAAGTCAATTACGTGCCTGGTGAGAGCGACAGCGGTATGTTTGGCGGGAACAGTAATTGGCGAGGACCCATTTGGTTCCCGACTAACTTTTTGTTGATCCAAGCTCTGAGACGGTACTACACGTTCTATGGCGACGAGTTTCGTATCGAGTGCCCCACGGGTTCAGGAAACAGCATGACGCTGCTCGAAGTGGCGCATGAACTCGAGCGAAGACTCATCACGTTGTTTGAAGTCGACAAGTCAGGCGTCCGCCCGGCGCATGGAACCGATTCGCGTTACGCGACCGACCCCGCTTGGCGGGACCTCGTGTTGTTCTATGAGTACTTCAATGCCGATGACGGCAAAGGACTCGGCGCGAGCCACCAAACTGGTTGGACCGCTCTTGTAGCAACACTGCTCAAGAGCCAGGCTCGAACGGGAAACAGCGGACCTCTGGCAACGGTTGTTTAGTCGAGACTTGTCGAGGACTTGTTTAGCTCAGGTCTCATTAACTGCCAAAATCATTGACTGCCAAAATCACTGACTGCCGCGTTCACCCATGACCGTGATCACCACGGTGCGTGGGCCGCCGTGGTCGCGATGCTCGCAGAGATAAATGCCTTGCCATGTTCCAAGCCGCAAGCGTCCGTCGCCAATCGGGATCATGACACTTGCACCCATCATGGACGCTTTGACGTGTGCGGGCATGTCGTCAGGGCCCTCAAGCGTGTGGACATAGTCCAGATCGTCCGGTACAGCGTGGTTCATCGCCGTTTCAAAGTCGATCCGCACGTCTGGATCCGCGTTTTCGTTGATCGTGAGTGAGGCACTCGTGTGTTGGATGAACACTTGCACCCAGCCCACTTGGATTTGAGAAAGCTCAGGAATCGAATCAAGGATTCGTTGAGTCACCAAATGATAACCCCGTCGCACGGCGGGAAGTTCAATCGTGTTTTGAAACCACATTTCCAGTCGCTTTGAGCCTAAGGCCAAAAAAAATTGAAATAAATTTCGCGTCGTCGGCAGTCGTTTTTTTCGAAACTTGACGGAGTCTTGCTTCGGGCTTGATACCTAAACCTCCAGGAGGAAACAATCGGCCCCCATTGACAGCATTGGGTTCTTCTGGTGCCGGGTCGTCCTTTTTTCGGCATGCTGCGTGACTTTCCGCCCCGTTGCGCAGTTCTTCGTGAGCATTTTAGCGACTCTCGCAATTCATGTCGTTTTCACCGTCGCAATCTATCTCTCTTCTCCGAGCGTCGTGTGTGTGGTCGATTCGTGCCCGATACACCCAAACCCCCACAAGATTTTCTTGACTATCGCCTCAAAACGTTAATAATCCAACCTGAAGCCAGAACCTGCGGGCAGAGGACTGTCTGCAAAACCGAACAGATGATTGCGGCGTGGTCAGGTGGACGACCCGCGTTAGTTGGACCAGAAAAGCGAGAAAGATGAGCAACTGCAAAAACGTTTTTGAAGCCATTTT